>JBHJOI010000085.1:0-55477 GCA_050329935.1 Thiotrichales bacterium
ACCCACGCGTTGTCGATCTTCGGCGATCATAGCGACGTAATGGCCGCGCGAGCCACCGGCTGGGCCCTGCTCTGCTCCAACTCGCCGCAGGAGGCGCAGGACTTCGCGCTGATCGCCCAGGCTGCCACGCTCGACGGACGCATCCCCGTGCTGCACTTCTTCGATGGCTTCCGCACCTCGCACGAAGTTGCCAAGATCGCACCGATCGACGAGGACACAGCCCGCGCGATGCTGCCCGAAGACCTGATCATCCAGCACCGTGCCCGCGCTTTGTCGCCCGAACACCCCGTGCTGCGCGGCAGCTCGCAGAACCCGGACGTGTTCTTCCAGGCGCGCGAACGCAGCAACTCGTACTACGCGGACTTCCCCGACGTCGTGCAGGCCGCGATGGACCGCTTCGCTGGTCTGACAGGCCGAAGGTATCGGTTGTACGAGTACGCCGGCGCACCGAACGCCGAACGCGTCGTCGTGATGATGGGCTCCGGCTGCGAGACGGCCGAAGAAACCGTGGAGCATCTCGTCGCGCACGGCGAACCCGTCGGTCTGCTCAAAGTCCGGCTCTACCGGCCGTTCGACGCCGACACCCTGCTCGCCGCCCTGCCCAAGTCCGCCCGTGCGATCGCAGTGCTCGACCGCTGCAAGGAACCGGGCGCCGACGGCGAACCGCTGTTCAAGGACGTCGTCACCGCACTCGCCCAGGCCGCCGCGTTCGAAGACCGCGCCATGCCGCGTGTGATCGGTGGACGCTATGGCCTCGCGTCGAAGGAGTTCACACCAGGAATGGTCAAGGCGGTGTTTGACGAGCTTCAAGCGAACGCTCCGAAACGCCAATTCACCATCGGCATCCACGACGACCTCACCCACCTCAGCCTCCCTTGGGACCCCCACTTCCGCCCCGACGCCACGCGCGGCACCACTCAGGCGGCGTTCTACGGCCTAGGCTCGGACGGCACGGTGTCGGCGAACAAGAATTCGATCAAGATCATCGGCGAGGAGACGGATCTCTACGCACAGGGTTACTTCGTCTACGACTCGAAGAAGTCCGGCGCGGTGACGGTCTCGCACCTGCGTTTTGGGCCGCGCCCGATTCGCTCGGCCTATCTGATCGGCGCGGACGAGGCGGAGTTCGTGGCCTGCCACCAAGCGGTGTTTATCGAACGCTACGACCTGCTCGAACACGCGAAGCCCGACGGTGTGTTCCTGCTGAACTCCCCCGCTCCGCCCGAGCGCGTCTGGAATACGCTGCCACGCGCGATGCAGCGGCAGGTGATCGACAAGCGGCTCGCGTTCTACGTGATCGACGCTTACCGCGTTGCGCAGGACGCGGGGATGGGGCAGCGCATCAACACGGTGATGCAGACCTGTTTCTTCGCGATCTCCGGCGTTTTGCCGCGCGAAGCGGCGCTCGCGGCGATCAAGCATTCGGTGGAGAAGACGTACGGCCGCAAAGGCCGGCGGCTCGCGGAGCTGAATTTCCGCGCCATCGACGCCGCGCTCGCGAATCTGCACCGCGTCGAGGTGCCAGCCGAGCCGACCAGCGCGTTCGAGCGTCCGCCGACGGTCGCACCCGAAGCGCCGGAGTTCGTCCGGCACTTCGCCGCCGAGCTGATCGCCGGTCGCGGCAACGAGGTGCCGGTGTCGCTGCTGCCCGATGACGGCAGCTTCGCGCTCGGCACTGCGGCCTGGGAGAAGCGCAATATCGCGCTGGAGATCCCGGTGTGGGAAACCGACCTCTGCACGCAGTGCGGCAAGTGCGTCTTCGTCTGCCCGCACAGCGCGATCCGCTCGAAAATCTTTCCTGCCGCCGCCACGTCTAACGCGCCGCCGACCTTCAAGACCCAGCCGGTCAAGAGCAAGGACTATCCGGCTGGTTTGCTCATGAGGTACCAGGTCGCGCCCGAGGACTGCACCGGCTGTGGGCTGTGCGTCGAGGCCTGCCCGATCCGCGACAAGTCGAACGTCTCGCGCAAGGCGCTGAACATGGCGCCGCAACCGCCACTGCGCGCGGCAGAGCGCGAGAACTGGAGGTTCTTCGACCGACTGCCAGCCTCCGACCGCACACTGGTCAAACACACGACGATCCCCGGGGCGATGCTGCTCGACCCGCTGTTCGAGTTCTCCGGCGCCTGCTCGGGTTGCGGCGAGACGCCCTACATCCGGCTCGCGACGCAATTGTTTGGCGACCGCATGCTGATCGCCAACGCAACGGGCTGTTCATCGATCTACGGCGGCAATCTGCCCGCCACACCCTACACGACCAACGCCGAAGGCCGCGGCCCGGCGTGGTCGAACTCGCTGTTCGAGGACAACGCGGAATTTGGCCTCGGCTTGCGGCTCGCCGCTGACCAGCTCATGGCGCAGGCGAAAGTGCTCACGCGGGAGCTGGTTGGAGAAATCGGTACCGACCTCGCGAACGCGCTGGTCGAAGCGGATCAATCGACCGAACCGGGCATTCAGGCGCAGCGCGAGCGCGTCGAGGCACTGCGCGAACGGCTGGCGCCGCTGAGGACGCCGCAAGCCCGCCAATTGGAAGCGCTTGCCGAGTACCTCATCCAGCGCTCAGTATGGATCATCGGTGGCGACGGCTGGGCCTACGACATCGGCTACGGCGGGCTCGACCACCTGCTGTCCTTGCCTTACGACGTCAACATCCTGGTGCTGGACACGGAGGTCTATTCCAACACCGGCGGCCAGACCTCGAAGGCAACACCACTCGGCGCGGTCGCCAAGTTCTCCGCGGGCGGCAAGCCGGTGGCGAAAAAGAATCTGGCGCGGCTCGCGATGGATTACGAGCATGTCTACGTCGCGCAGATCGCCTACGGCGCGAAGGACACCCACACCCTGCGCGTGTTCCACGAGGCGGCGAGCTATCCCGGCCCTTCGCTGATCATCGCCTACAGCCCGTGCATCGCGCACGGTGTCGACCTTTCGCACAACCTGCGTCAGCAGGATCTCGCGGTGAAGAGCGGGCATTGGCCGCTGGTCCGCTACGACCCGCGCGACCACGACGCCGGCAAGAATCCGCTGCGGCTCGACTCCGCGCCGCCGTCGATCCGTTTCAGCGAGTTCGCCAACACCGAAACGCGCTTCACCCTGCTCGCACGCAGTCATCCCGAACAGGCCACCGCGTTCATCCAACGCGCGGAAATGCTCGCGCGCGAGCGCTACCAGGCGTTCGTCGCGCTTTCGAAAATGCCGTCCCGTACCGAACTAGACACGGAGAAATCCGATGGTTGACCTCAGCACAGACTACCTTGGCCTTCGATTGAAGAACCCGCTGGTGCCCTCGGCCTCGCCACTGTCGCGTAGCGTGTCCGACGCGCGCCGGCTCGAAGACGCGGGCGCCGCCGCGATCGTGATGTACTCCCTGTTCGAGGAAGAGGTTCGCGCCGAGGAGGCGACGCTCGACCGCTTCGTGATCCACGAATCGTTGGGGCACGCGGAGGCGCAGGGCTTCATGCCGATGCATCCTCGCTATCAGAGCGGCATCGACGCCTACCTTGAACAGATCCTGGGTCTCAAGTCGGCGCTGGAAATCCCGATCGTCGCCAGTCTCAACGGCGTAACCCCGGGCGGCTGGATCGAGCTGGGCCGCGAACTCGCGCAAGCGGGCGCCGATGCGTTGGAACTCAACGTTTACTACGTGGCCGGTGACATCGAGCAAACCAGCGTCGAGGTCGAGCGCCGCTACCTCGAATTGCTGCACGCATTGCGCCAAACCGTGAATTTGCCGATCGCGATCAAGCTCTCGCCCTATTTTTCTTCCCTGCCGCATTTGGTGCGGCAACTGGAACAGGCGGGCGCGAATGGGGTCGCGTTGTTCAACCGCTTCTTCCAGCCGGACATCGACCTCGATGCCCTCGCGCTGATCGATGAACTTCAGCTCTCCGACTCCTGCGACGCCCTGCTCACCCTACGCTGGATCGCGCTGCTGCATGGACGCACGCCGCTGACGCTGGCCGCGACCGGCGGCGTGCACACCACGGCCGACGCGCTCAAGATGCTGCTCGCCGGCGCCGACGTCGTCCACCTCGCGAGCGCCCTGTTGCGTCACGGGCCGACGCGGCTCACCGCGATCCTGCGCGGCATCGAACAGTGGATGCGCGAGCGCGACTACGCCTCAGTGCGGCAACTCCGGGGTAGTCTGAGCCAGCGCAATCAAGCCGACCCCTCGGCATTCGCCCGCGCCAGCTATCTTCGCCTGCTCGATGGCTATCGCCGGTGACCTCGAACGGCGATCCCGCCGTCACCGGATCGCCACCGAGCGAGCGGTGTGGAGCGAGCAAAGGCCAAAAGCCGAGGAACCGATGTATCGAATGCGTTCGCTGTCCAGTCGTTAAATGATGACCACTCGGATGAAGAACGGCCTCGATAGGCTGGCGTAAATAAGGGTGCAAGGCTGCTTCTCGTTTGCCGCCGCGAGAAAAACGCAGGTAACGTCGTTCGCATCATTTCCACTCGGAAAGCCACCCAGCGCGAAAGCCGACCGGGACGCTCGATCCTGGCATTCGAAGGCTACAATCAAACCAGAATTGCCGCCCTCGGATGCCATGAACGACTTGTTTTCGCCAGAACTCGCGCCGCTCGCCCGCTTTCTCACCAGCCTGACCATCGGCTTGCTGATCGGTCTGGAGCGCGAACGCAACCCCACCGCCAAGGCCGGCTTGCGCACCTTCACCCTGGTCGCCATGTCAGGCACCCTGAGCGCGCTGCTGTCGGAACGCACCGGCGCGCCTTGGATTTTGGGCGCCGGGCTGCTGGTACTGGGCGGCATGATGGTGGCGGCCTACCTGAAAGACGAAGACGAGGCGGACCCGGGCACCACCACGGTCGCCGCGGTGGTGGTCTGCTACGGCCTCGGCGCGCTGGTCTGGTACGACTACACACAACTGGCGGTGACGCTGGGCATCCTCACCACCGTGCTGCTCTACTTCAAAACCGAAATGCGCGGCGTCAGCCAGAAGCTGTCCCGGCTCGATCTCGTGTCGATTCTGCAATTCGCGGTGCTGTCGTTCGTCATCCTGCCGGTGGTGCCAAATCGGGGCTTCGGGCCGTACGAAGTGCTCAACCCCTATCAAATCTGGTGGATGGTGGTGCTGATCTCCGGCCTGTCGCTGGCCGGCTACGCCGCCCTGCGCATCGTCGGTCAGCGCCACGGCGCGCTGCTCACCGGCCTGTTCGGCGGCATCGCGTCGAGTACGGCGACCACCCTGGCCTTTTCCCGCCACGGTCGCGCCGACGCCGAGCTGACCGGTGTGGCCGCCCTGGTCATCCTGTTGGCCAACTGGGTGGTGCTGATTCGCCTGAGCATCGTCGTCGCCGTGGTTTCCCCCTCGCTTCTGCCAGCCATGCTGTTCGTGCTCGGCGGCGGCGCGCTGGCGGGGCTGGTCGCGTTCTACTTCACCGCCTGGCGACCGCTCGAATCGCGCTCGGACACGCCCGAACTGGAAATCAAGAACCCGACCGAAATCCGCGCCGCGCTCTCGTTCGGCCTGCTTTACGCCGGCGTGCTGCTGGCCTCGGCCTGGCTGTCCGATCTGGTCGGCAGCGGCGGTGTTTATGCCGTCGCCGTGGTCTCCGGTCTTACCGATGTGGATGCCATCACCCTGTCCAGTCTGCGATTACTCGGAATCGGCACCCTCACTCCGCACCACGCCGCCACCACCGTGCTGCTGGCCCTGCTGGCCAACATCGTGTTCAAGGCCGGGTTGACCCTGGTCATCGGCGGCGCCGGCCTGTTCCGACGCACCCTGCCCGGTTTTCTCGCCGTCGCGGCCGGTTTGGCGGCCGGCTGGCTCGTCATGCCTGCTCTTTAGAAAACGCACGATCGGGACCGCCAGGACGGAAGCCGAACGCCTCAAGGGTTCGACGACCGTTACCTGTGGTTACCCGCCAGACGGTGAACGACGCAATCCGGAGGCCGGATTCGAATCACGGCAACGGAATTTGCTTCGCCTCCAGTTCCGCCCAACATAGCCACTCGCGTACGGATCGTATGGGGTGTCAGCGTTGGCGGGCAGATGGACATCGTCATCGGCGCGGTGTTGCACTTCCGCGGCCGAGGCTGCCAACACCCAGCCGTGGCGCGGGACTGATTTGGTTTACAATCGACGTCCCCTAATCTCGAGACAAAGGTTCGAACATGGCTTGGTTGATCGTCGCACACGTTCTAGGCACGGTCGTTTGGATCGGCGGCATGTTCTTCGCCCACATGGCGTTGCGCCCAGCGGCGGCGAGCGTGCTGGATGCACCCAATCGTCTGCGCCTGATGCATAAGACGCTGGGCAGTTTCTTCGTTTGGGTATGGATTTCGGTGATCGCGCTGTGGATCAGCGGCTTCGGCCTCATCGGGCTGATGGGCGGCATGAAAGTCACGGGAATGCATGTGCATTCGATGATGGGCATCGCGCTGTTGATGACCGTGATCTACGCCTACCTCTATTTTCTCCCCTATCTCGCGTTGCGCAAGACGGTCCGTGAGGAGAACTGGAACACCGCCGGCAAGCGCCTTGCGTTGATCCGGCAACTGGTCGCGACCAATCTCGTGTTGGGGTTGATCACCACGGTCATTGGGGCAGCGGGTCGCTACGTCGGCTGATCCCGCGTTCGGCGACGGTCATGCTTGCTGGCGCCCTCGACGGCGGCGGCGCTTGCGCTTGATCCACACACCAAGGGTCCACAAAACGTGGACCGACGCCCAGGCGATCACGCCACCGATCACGCCGAATACCGCCAGCCCCACGAACAGCGGCTTGCCAACCGACGCGACCCGCTCGTACCAACGACTGTCCGGTATGTCCGGCGTCTCGATGGATTCGGCCAGAACTTCTTCCGTCCTGGGGTCGACCCGTTCGCCCAGCAAGTACGCGCCGGTCCGATAGGCCAACACGAAAATCGGCGCGTAGGTGAAGGGATTGGATACCAGCGTCGACATGGCCGCCACCGGAAGGTTGGCGCGCAGCATCAACGCCAGCAGCGCCGCGCCAAATATCTGCGCGACGGGAATCATGAAGCCGAAGAACACGCCAATACCCGCACCCAGCGCAACGCGGCGCCGATTGAGGTGCCACAGCCAAGGCCGACGCAACAAGGGCCCCAGCCAGCGCAGCGAGGGGTGGGCGCGCAAGGTTTCCTCGGTCGGCATGTAACGCCGCAGCCAATGACGCATAGTGTTCTTGCTCGTTAGGACATGCCCGAACCCACCGCCCGGCGGCGGTTCGATCGGTCACTGAACCACATCGTTTCAGGTTAGGCGAAGGGTCGTGACGCTCGACGCCGGTTCGCGCACATTGCGCGATACTGGGCATTGTTTCATCCGGCCAACGATATGGTCGATGTCGTTTGCCGTCGCCACGCCGCGCGACAGTTTCGCCGAAAAATCGACTCTGAGCGACACCAGATTCCAGTTCTCGTCAGTGACGACCTCGATCCCGCCCTCCGCCGTTGCGAGTTCCAATCCCCGCTCGGCGCAGTTGGTCCGCAGGTATAGGTGCTGGCAGGCTAATATCGCGTAAACAAAGATCAGAAAGCCTGCCGTCTCGCTGTTCAACTCGAATGGCTCCCAGCCGTCGCCTCCCAGCCACTCGATTTCACTCGACGCCACCGCGTTGGCCGGCGCCGCGTAGACATGTCGGGAACGTAGCTTGAAGGCTTTCTCACTCATGCGTGAATCTCGGTTAAAAGTTCAAAAAAAGTCGCGCCGGTCATGCCGAGTGCGATTAAGAGAGCAATCAGCACGAACAGCCATAGCGCCGCCGCGACCGGCCAACCGCCCTCGCCGAACTCGCCTGGGAGGCGGATCGCCGCGATCCTCGAAGGAAAAACCGACAGCGTCGAAAACGGCCTTCGGCTCATGCGGGTTCGCATCAACTCCATCACATATTCGATCAAAACGATGAAATCGCCAGGCGGCACCGAAGGAAACCTGGGCCGAACGCGCACCGCGACGAGGAATATTCCAGACGCCGTCACCAATGGCACGAGCGCGGTCCCGAGCTCCTTCCCGCTTGGCATTGAAGGTGCCCACCGCCAGGCGCCCGCCGCGACCGCGATCAAGGCGAACATCCACGGCAAAACCCCAAGCTCCGCCCCGCCGCCGTCGCCCTGCTTGCGCGCCGCGAGCCACAGCAGGCGGAGCATCAGGAGCCAGGTTGCACCAGCCGCGATCGGCAACACCCATGACAATCCTAGCATCCAGGTCCCCGGCAAGTGCGCCAAAGCCGCCTTCAACTCAAGTTTCGCGAACATGCCGCTCGTATACGGCGCACCCGCCAATGCCAGCGCCGGCAACGCGAGTCCGGCCAGCATCCAGCGACTGGCGCCGACCCGCCTCACCAATCCCGCACCCAGGAACAATGCGCTCTTGGCCAGCGCGTGGTGTCCCGCATAGAGTCCAACCGCCGGAAGTAGCCACGGCCAGGCTGCGGGTTCCAGCAGCCCGGCGCCGACCGCGAGGGTCAGAAATCCCATCTGACTGACGCTGGAGTATGCCAACAGCTCCTTTAAATCGCGCTGCATGAGTCCGATCGCGACTCCAAGAAACATCGCCGTCACCCCTGCCACCATCAGCCCCGCGCCTACCGATGGCGAGGCATGCACACCGAGCGGCAAGAAGCGTAACCAACCGAGCACACCGGCCTTCAGCATCACGCCGGAAAGCACGGCGCTGGCCGGCACCGGCGCCACGGGATGCGCCAGTGGCAACCACCCGTGGAGCAACGGAAGACCAACCTTGATTCCAAACCCCAAAACCAACAACGAAATCGCGAGGTCGTGTATTGGTGACACGCTAATCACCTCAAACAACCAGCTGTCAGCACCTCGGACGGCAAGTAGCATGCCCACAATCAGCGTGGCTTCGCCAAGAACGGCCATGCCCAGGTAGACCTTGCCCGCTCGCCGCGCCGCGGGTGTACCGCTGTGCACCACCAATCCAAACGCGGCGAACGTCATCAACACGAATAGCAGGTAAAAACTTACCGCATCCATCGCCAAACACAGTCCAATACTCCCGGTCTGCGCGGCGAGGAAAAATAACCAAAAGCGGAAACGCTTGGGGTCGTCGCGTAACCACCCCACCGCAAACCAGCCCGCCATGAGCCATACGAACGCCGTGAATAAGAGGAAAAGACGTCCAGTGTCGTCTAGCGACAACGTCGTGCCGAGTAATACGCCCGGTAAATCGAGCCTCGCCGTGGGCGGCGCGGCAAGCGCAAGCAGCAACGCCGGCATCGGCGCCCAAGGCGCGAGGCGTGGACCGATCGATCGCCCGACCCGCGGTAGTAGCGCGACGGTCAAGACGAGCAACGGTGAAAAAAGCGGTATGAGCAGCGCGTACATACCACCCAAAGAACTAGATTCCGAGACTCAACACCAGCACGGCGAACAAAACCAACCACAGCATTCCAGCCACCGGCCAGGTTCGCAGCCGCGCCTCGACCCACGGCGACCGGACCGCGGCGCGCGGTACTTCGGGCGTGACCAACGGCGCATGTACCGAATCTCGCCAACTGGCCAACGCGGCGAGCGACGTTTCGATGGGAATCAGCAGGTCACCGGGTGGAATGTTCGGCACGCGTAAGCCGCGCCAGGCCGCGAACGCCGCCAGCGCGAGCGCGACAAGAATCGGCCAGATCGCGTCGGCCAGCGCCGCCGCGCGCAACGTTGTCCGCCATGCGTCCGTGGGCGCGAGCAACAGCGTCATCGCGATCACGCCACACAACAGCAAAACCCAGCCCGGCAGCAGTTCGGAGACGGCTTGCTCGGGTCGCACGCGCGTGGCGCGCACAAGCCATAACCAGCGCAACATCAACAGCGCGGTCGTAAACGCGCCGAGCGTGAGTAACACGGGTAGCCACGCGGCCCAAGGTTCGGGCAAACCCGCCAACCCGGACTTCAGCGCCGTTTTGGCCAACAGGCCACTGGTCAGCGGCGCGCCGGCGAGCGCCAGCACCGGCAGCGCGAGCCCCGCCGCTACCCAGGGTGTCATACCGCGCCGCGCCACGATTCCGAGCCCCAGGAACAACGCGGATTTCGCCAGCGCGTGGTGCGTCGCGTAGAGTGTCACCGCGAGCGCGAGCGCCGGCCAAAGCCCGGGTTCGACGAGCGCGGCGCCCAGCGCGACCACCAGATACCCCATTTGACTGATACTCGAATAGCCGAGCAACGCCGCTGGATCACGTTGCGTGAGACCGATCACGGCACCGAGAAATATCGCCGCGAGCCCGATGACCATCACCAGCGCGCCAAACACTGGCCAGGCGACCTCGCCCAGTGGCAGAAAGCGCACCCACCCGAGCACGCCGGCCTTGATCATCACGCCCGCCAACACGGCGCCCGCCGGCACCGGTATCGCCGCGTAGGCCAATGGCAACGTGAAATGCAGCAGCGGCAACCCGGTCTTGACGCCGAAGCCAAGCAACACGCACCAGGCTGCGGCGACCAGGTAGGCGGGCTCCGCCGTGCCGACGCGGAAATCGGCGAATCGATTACTGTCGAATCCCGCGACCAACAGCATCAAGCCAGCCAGGATCAACATCTCGCCCACCACCGTCAGCGCGAGATAGACCCGCCCGGCACGGCGCGCGGCCGTCGACCCATCGTGAATCACCAACCCATAGGCGGCAAAACTCATCAACGCGAAAAAGACGTAGAAATCGACCGCGCCCTGGGCGATACAAACACCCAGATTGCCGGCTTGCGCGGCGAGAAAAAAACCACCGAATCGGCCAGCGCGCGCCTCGTCGGCAAACCAGGCGCGCGCGTACCAACCCGCCGCGAGACAAACCACGGCGGTGAACAACAGAAACACACGTCCGATGCCATCGAGCCCAAGATGCATGCCCAACAGCAGCGCGGGGAGTTCGGCGTACGCGTCCGCCGGCTCGAACAGCGCCAGCAGCAACGCCGGTATCGGCGCCCAGGGCGCCAGACGCACGGCATGCGGCCGCGTGACGCGCGGAATCAGCAACGCCAGTAAAAACAATGGAATCAGCACGACCAGCAACAGCATCACGGCCCCCACCGCACATACTCGCGCGCCGCGATCAGCTTGGCCCAGTCGAGCGGGCTCAGCGCCGAGGCAGCGAACAGGCCCACGACGACCGTTGCCAGCGCCGTGACGACTGGCGGAATGAGCAACAACGGCGAAGTTTCCCAACCGCGACGCGCCCGGATATGCTCCTCGGGCCAGTTCCCCGCTTGCGACTTGAACCACAAACGGTACAACACCGGCAGGAAGTAGGCAGCGTTCAGCAGACTGGACAGCGCCAACACCGCGAGCACCCACGGCATGCCCGCATCGAGCGCGCCCAGGCCGAGATACCATTTGCTGATGAATCCCGCCAGCGGCGGTACCCCGATCATGCCGAGCGCGCCGACGCTGAACGCGACGGCGGTCCAGGGCATGCGCCGGCCGACACCGTCGAGTTCATCGACCTTGTGAATACCGAGGGTCTCGGCGAAATTTCCGGCACAGAAGAACAACGTGATCTTCATGATCCCCTGATGGACCAGATGCACGATGCCGCCGATGGTACCCACCGGGCCGAACAGCGAGGCACCGAGCACGATGTACGACACCTGGCTCACAGTCGAATACGCAAGGCGCTTTTTCAGATCGTTCTGGAACACCGCGCGTAAACTACCCCAGACGATGGTGATCGACGCCGCGAGCGCCAAGGGCGCGAGCAGCGCCAGCGATTGCGCGAACTCGACGCCGTAGACCTCGTATACCACGCGAACGATCCCAAACGCGCCGGCCTTGACCACCGCGACCGCGTGCAACAGCGAGGATACCGGCGCCGGTGCCACCATCGCCCGTGGCAGCCAGCCGTGCAGCGGGACCAGCGCGGCCTTCACTCCCAGCCCGACGATCAGCAGCAGGAACGCGATCCGCAGTTGCCCGTCGTACTCGGGGCCAAGCGACGCGAGACTACCGCCGGGCACGAAATCCACCTGACCCGCCAGTCCATAAAGCCAGATCGTGCCAATCAACAGCACGGCACCACCGGTCAAGGTATAGGCCAGATAGACATGGCCTGCGCGCAGTGAGTCCTTAGTGCCACGATGGACGACCAACGGATAGGTCGAAAGCGTCAGCAACTCGTAGAACACAAAAAACGTGAACAGGTTGCCGGCCATCGCGACGCCCACCGTGGCTGTCACGCACAGACTGAAAAAGCCGAAAAACCGGCTCCGATGGGGCGAACCCTCGAGATAACCGATCGCATAGACCGTGGTGAATAGCCACAGCACCGCCGACAGCGTGACGAACAACATCGCCATCGCGTCGGCCTTCAGTACCAGATCGATCCCGGGCAATACCGTATGGGTGAAGACGTATTCGCGCGCCTCAACGACGCCCCACAGCATCCAGCCGATCAACGCCAGCTTGGCCAGCGCGCCAAACAGGTTCAACGCCGTGCGCGTCCGTTGCCGCGATTCGGCCAGCGCGAAAATCACCAACCCCGGGACCAATGAACTGGCTACGACCAGCAACGGCAGCCACGTATCGGCGATCATGGTTGCACACCCGGGTTCAAGAGCATCAACGGTTGCGCGCCAAACAGGCCAAGCAGGATCGCCGCCAGGGCGAGTACCAACGCTGACGACTCCAGTGCCCAGGGCGTCCCGCTCACGACAACACCGCTTGGCGCCGGCATGAACGCATGGCGCAACACCTTGAAAACGTAGGCGGCCGTCAATAGTCCGCCGAGGATCATCACCACGACCCACCACCACTGGCCCGAATCCAACGCGGCCATCAACAACAGCCATTTCGCCGAGAACCCGCCCGAAGGCGGCAAGCCCATCAGGGTCACCGCGGCCAGCGCGAAGGCGAACAGCGTCAGTGGCAGGCGCGCGCCGACGCCGTGGAGTTGATCGATCTCATCGCGCCCGGTGGCGACAATCATCGCGCCGGCTGCGGCGAACATCGCGGCCTTGGCCAGCGCATGGGCGAGCGCCTGCATCACCCCGCCCTGCAAGGCCGTGTGCGCCGCCTCGGGCGAGACTCCTGTCGCCAACGGAAACACCAGGAATAGATAACCCACCTGCGCCACCGTGGAATAGGCGACCAACATCTTCAGCCGCGATTGCAGCAACGCAAGCACCGAACCCCAAACGATCGCCGCGGCGCCGAGCAGGCCCAGCAACTGTGCCGCCGCCACCGTGGTCAGCGGTTCGAACACGCCGAACCAGAGTCGCAGCAACAGGTAGAACGAGGCCTTGATCACCAGCGCCGACAATAGCGCGGAGACCGGGCTCGCCGCCCCACCGTGCGCCGGCGGCAACCAGAAATGCAAGGGAAACAACGCGGTCTTGAGCATCATGCCGAGCGCTATCAGCGCCAACGCGAGCAGCGTGATCGGCATCGGTTGAATCAGCGGCGCGAGCGTCGTCAGGGACACCGAGCCGTATGCGCCGTAGATCAACGCGACGCCAAGCAGATACGCGCCCGAGCCAAGCAGGGTTGCGAGCAGATAACGCAAACCGGCCGCGACGGCCGAGCGATCGCCCACCGCCGCGGTTAGACCCACTGCGGCGAGTCCCAGCAGTTCCAGGGTCACGTACAGATTGAACAGGTCCGCCGAGAGAAACAGCGCATTCAGCGCCGCCAACAAATAACCGGTCAGTGGCCAGAACCAGTCCCCGCCCTTCGGCTTGGCACGAAAATAGGCGCGGGCGTAGAAGCCGAGCGGCAGCGCGACCGCAGCCGCCATCAACAGCATTAACGCCGCCAACCCATCGACCATTAGTTCGATTCCGAGCGGCGCGGGCCAACCGCCGACGCCATAAACGCGAGCGCCTTGCAACAACAGCACGTCGAACGCCAACCGCAGCGCGAATCCGGCTTGCAGCACCAAGCCGATCAACGCGAGCCACGCCCCGCGCCGAGGCCCGAGCACGAAGGCCACGCTGGCCCAGGCCAGCGGTAGCAATATTAGCCAGGGGACCGGATCCAGCACCTCACGAAGCACTCGGTGGCTCCCGGTCTTGCGTCGATCCGCGATGATCGCGTGCCCGTTCTCCCGGCAGCACCATGTTGCCCGTCAGATCCAGCAGCCGCCGCGCGAGCGCCAAGGCCAACGCGGTCGCCGCCACCGCGACGACGATGCCGGTCAACACCATCCGCCTGCGGCACGGGATCGGGCGCGCCACCGCGCTGCCCCAACCCAACCAGTATCAAAAACGCGCCACTGCCGAGGATGTTGAACGCGAGAATCTTGCTCAACACATGCGGACGCAGGATCAGGCCCCCCAGGCCGAGCACAAATAGCACGCCACCCACCATCGCGTAGAACAATCCCGCGCTCCCCGTCTCCCCGCCTCCATCGGCGCCTCCGGCCCGGCCAGGAACAGCCCCGCCAGAATCAATCCGAGCGACACCGTCAAACCCGCCTCGACCGCCAAAATCAACGCGCCGGCCCACTCGGGCGGGTATCGCAACATCGCGCCCGCGACCAAGCCGCCGGCCGCGACCAGCAAGAAGATCATGAACCCCGCCACCAGCGCGTAACGCATGCGCAAACCGGGCATGGTCCACACCGGCAGCAAGCCCGCGAGGCGCAGCATCACACCCGCGGCCGCCAAAACCGCCCCGGCCTGAAACGCGCCACCGGGACGGAAGGCGCCCGCCCAGAGCAGGTAGCCGGCGACCATCACCATCATCGGGGCCAGGGCGCGCGCGAGCATAATCAGCACCGGATCTGGCTTGATCGACGCGGAGCGCATGGGCGCGACCCCAGCCGCCAGCATCCCCAGCAATGCCAGGAGTAACACGGCGACCTCGAGCATCGTGTCGTAGCCACGGAAATTCAGCAGCACCGCCGTCACCGGGTGCTCGACGCCACTCACGTCGAGGTGTTGCGCGACCTGTCGCGGTAGCTGAATCGGCGCCTCCGGCAAATGCAACATCGATGCCAGCAACACGACGCCCAGCAGTGTGCAAAGCGTCACGACCAGCCACTGCCGAACCTGCGTCACGTCTCGTCTCCTGCTTGATCGGGGGGGCGCGCGCGCCGGCGCGCGCGCAGATGCCCGACCGCGTCGAGCAGTAGCGCACCCGTCAGGCCGGCACCAATCGCAGCCTCGGCCAGCGCAATGTCGGGCGCCTCGAGACGCGTCCAGGCAAGTGCCATCAAGAGACCGAACACGATGAACAGCACTGTGGCCTTAAACAGATCCGCCACGACGAGCGCGCGACCCGCGGTATAAATGAGCGCGAGGGCCAACAGCGCGTCGAACGGCGTCATTCGCGCGGCCCCCCCGTCCAGGCGCCGATCCCACGGCCCGTGGCACGCCGGGCGATGAGGTAACTCACGGTCGCGCTGGCGAACAATGCCAAGACCCATATCAGCAGTAGTTTGAGGGCGACGCCAACACTATCGGCCCGCACCAACAAACCCAGGACAATCAGACCAAGCCCCAGATTGTCGACCTTGGCCAGCGCATGCAGGCGGGTGTAAACATCCGGGAAACGCAGCAGTCCGACGGTGCCGGCCAGAAAAAACCCGGCGCCCGCCAGCAGGAACAGGTTTGAGAGCAACTCATTCACGGCCGTCATCGTCCTCGCTTTGATCCTCGCGCCAGGCGCGTTCGGCGAACGCGGCGCCGGTGATCGCCGCCAGCAACGCGAACACCAACGCGACATCCAGCAAAGCGGGCGCGAACCCTGCCTCAGCCAGTAAAAGCAACACCGCGACGCCGGTGGTACCGAACAATAATGCCGCCAGCATGCGGTCGGCCTGGGTCGGACCGCGCATGACCCAGAACAAGGCGATCAAGAGATTCGCTAGCAGAAAAACGGTGAGCGCCAGCGCAAGATCAGGCATCGTCCAACTCCAGTCCGAACACGCGCGCAATCCGAACCTCGACCGCGCGCAAGGCGACCTCGTCAACCAGGTCTCTATCCAGCACATGCAAGCGTAGGCAGTCACCGTTCAATCCCACACTCACGGTCCCGGGCAACAAACTCAAGGTGTCCGCCAGGACCACCCGCGCGGCGCCCGGCGGCAGCCTTGGCCGAAACTCGCGAAACTCGGGCCGGATGCGCATTCGCGGCCGCAACGCGAGTGCCGCCACCGTCACGCCCCCCCGCACCGAATGCAGCAGAAAAAAGCCCAAGAATGCCACCAGCCCCATCACCGACAACCGCCCGCGCGGAGCGGGCCATGCCCTCAGACTGACCACGACCGCGGCGACAACGGTCACTACCCCGACGCCCCAGGCTCGACCATCGCCTTCAACCAAAATCCACCACAACAAGGAGAACAGCGTTGTAAGCAGCAGGATTCGCCCGAGCAGTTCGCGAGACATGTTTAGCGGGTTCATTCAGGCAGCTTAATATTATTTACGGTATTGAGCATGTCCCGGCGCCGCGTTGTCAGGAACTTGACGCCCGCGTGCCCGATCGGTCCCGGCTCGGTCGCATGGCACCTCGGTTCGCAATCGAGGCAGTTCGCCTGCCAGCCCCGGGCACGATTTCGGTATATTCCGGAATCGGTTGGTCAACAAAGGTCGGCGACATGGAACACACCGCGCTCACTCAAGTCTTGATCCTGTTGAGCCTGTCGGTCGTCGCGGTGGTCGCGCTGCGGCGGATTCATCTGCCGCCGGTGCTGGCTTACCTGTTCGTCGGCATGCTTGCCGGGCCGCATGCGCTCGGCTGGGTACCCGCGAGCGATCTGCTGCATCTGTTGGCCGAGATCGGCGTGGTGTTTCTGCTGTTCATGATCGGGCTCGAGTTTTCGCTAGCGCAATTCTGGAGCCTGCGCCGCGCCGTGCTCGGGCTCGGTGGTGCCCAGGTGGTGTTGACCGCGCTCGCCGGCGGCGCGATCGCCTGGTGGAGCGGGTTGAGTCCGGCCGGCGCGTTGGTCATCGGTGGAACGGTCGCGTTGTCGTCCACCGCGATCGTCGTCAAGCAGTTGATCGAACAGCTTGAGATGCACTCCCGCCACGGCCGCCTCGCGCTGGCCGTGTTGCTGTTTCAGGACATCGCCGTGGTACCGTTTCTGGTGATCATACCGCTGCTCGCCCAGGGCGACGGCGGCGGTATTGCGCTACCGCTGCTCCTTGCCTTGGGCAAGGCGATCGTCGCCGTCACCGCCATTCTCGCGCTGGGCCACTGGCTGATCCGGCCGCTGTTTCATCAGGTCGCCGCGGCGCATTCGACTGAACTGTTCACGTTGACCGCGCTACTGGTCTCGCTCACCGCCGCCTGGCTGACATTCGAGTTGGGACTCTCGCTCGCGCTGGGAGCCTTTCTCGCCGGCATGCTGCTGAGCGAAACCGAGTTCAAACACCAGATCGAGATTGATATTCGCCCGTTCCGCGACATCCTGATGGGTGTTTTTTTCATCTCGGTCGGCGCTCATCTCGACGTCTCCGCGCTGCCGGACATATGGCTGACGGTGCTATCGCTGACCGTGGCCCTGATCATCGGCAAGGGTTTCATCGTCGCCGCGATATCTCGCGCGATGGGCTACGAATCGGGGGTCGCGCTGCGCACCGGCATGGTGCTCGCCAACGGCGGTGAGTTCGGGTTCGCACTGCTGACGCTGGCGCTCGCCAATCGCTTGCTTACGCCGGCGGAAACGCAGCCGGTACTGCTCGCGGTCGTCTTTAGCATGGTGCTGGCGCCGTTGCTGGTGAAGTACAACGGAGCTGCCGCCCGCAAACTGTTCGCCCGCAGCTATCTGCGCGGCGTCCATTTGCAGGCGCAACAGGTCGAAGAAGCGGCGCGCGAAATCCAGCGTCACGTGGTTTTTTGCGGGTTCGGTCGCATCGGTCAGAACCTCGCCGCCTTTCTGCGCCCGGAAGGGATCGACTACATCGCGCTCGATCTCGATCCGCACCTGGTCAAGGAAGCGTGGGAGGCCGGCGAACGCGTGTTTTACGGCGACAGTACTCATGCCGACGTGCTCCGCGCGGCCGACGTCGAGCGCGCCCGGATGGTACTCGTGACCTTCGACGATGCCGGCACCTGCGAGAAGATCATTCGGCAGGTGCGCCAGCTCGCGCCGCAGGTACCGATTTTTGTCCGCACGCGGGACGACACATCGATGGAGCGGCTGGAGAACGCCGGTGCGACGCGTGTGATTCCGGAAACGCTCGAAGCCAGCATGATGCTCTCGCGCCTGATGCTGCAAGAATTGAACGTGGATGACGCCGAGATCAACCGCTTGGTCGAGGCCGCCCGCGACGACCACTATCATACGCTGCGCGGCTTTTTTCATGGCCAGGAAGCCGAGACGCTGGCTGAGGCCGAGCGCCCGCGCCTGCACACCGTGACCCTCGCACCGTCCGACAGCGCCGTCGGGCGCCGCATCGGCGAACTCGATTTCGGCAAGTCCGCGATCGCGATCACCGCGATCTGCCGCGCAGGGTTACGCGGCGAACAGCCGGAGCCTGAGACCCGCCTTGTTGCCGGCGACGCCGTAATCATCGAAGGTAGCGCAGAAGCGCTGGAGCACGCCGAGTCGGTGTTGCGAAGCGGTTGAGCCACCGCGCCGTGAGGTTTCCCCCTGGAAACGCGCTAGGCCCCGGCTTGCAATGTCAATTAGCGTGAACTGAACGCGCCGATATGTGCACATCGGGTTGACATTCGTTTAACATTCAATGAACGGCAGACGTCGGTGCGACCGGGACGTTGCTCGTGCGCCGCGCCCATGGGCTTCCGCGACACCAGTGAATACCTGCATGGCTGCGGTCGCGGGACTTGTGAACAATATTAAATTTTAGTTGCGGCGAGACTCGCGCCAACCGAACGCGTCCCGATCCGAGTAGATGCTAGGGGACAAAACCACTAAAAAAGTGATCTGGTATCACCGACAACCGACCATGCTCAAACACAGCGGCGCGCTTCGCGGATCGAAGAAATCCGTTTTTATCGTCGATGACCACCCGCTCGTATGTTCCGCGCTGGAACGTCTGCTCGATGCGCAACCGGATCTCACCGCCTGCGGAACCACCGACAATGTCGACGATGCGTTGCGACAGATCGCCGTGTCACGGCCCACGCTGGTCATCGTCGACATCTCGCTGAAGGGCGCCAACGGGCTCGAACTCATCAAGCGAATTCACGAAGACGCGACCGCGCGCGGTGACCCCCCGCCGCTGATTCTCGTGGTTTCGGCGCACGACGAGTTGCTTTACGCAACCCGCGCTCTCAAGGCGGGTGCCAACGGATACCTCAACAAGGACGTCGATCTCGAGCAAATTCTACGCGCGGTGCGTAGCGTGCTGGGAGGCCAGATTTTTATCAGCGACACCATGCGACAGCGACAACCGGTGCAGGCGTCCAGCAAAGGCAGCGCACCACGGCTCGCTACAGTCGCTGATCTGAGTGACCGTGAGCTGGAGGTCTTCGAACTGATCGGGCGCGGCCTGGCGACCTCGGTGATCGCGTGCCAACTTGAATTGAGCATCAAGACGATCGAAACGCACCAGGCCAATATCAAACGCAAACTTAACCTCGAAAGTCACCTCGAAGTCGTGCGCGAATCGATGCTTTGGGTGATGGAACAGCAGTAGCGATTGGTCGCGGATAACTCAGGTCAAATCACGACCCGGCTCCGGTACTGTCCACTGCCGGCGGTTGATCACGTAACCACTCAGGCTACCGCGGAACGGGAGCATTAGCATGCCGGGCAACCGATCGACCACGCGCGGGTCGCGGTAGCCATGGATGCCGACCGTCATGCCCGTGTGGCCGGCGCGCGGCTGGGCGCGGTAGGTACCGAACAGACGGTCCCACCAGGGCAGATTGAAGCCGAAGTTGGAATTGGTCTCGTCATCCTCGACCGAGTGGTGTACCCGGTGCATGTCCGGTGTGACGACGAACCAGCGCAAGACGCGGTCGAGTCGCTCGGGTAGACGCACGTTGCCATGATTGAACATCGCCGTCGCGTTAAGCAGGATCTCGAATATCACGACCGCGACCAACGGCGGCCCGAGCACCGCGATCGTCGCGAACTTGATCAGCATCGAGAGCATGATTTCGAGCGGATGAAACCGCGCTCCAGTGGTCAGGTCATAGTCGAGATCGGCGTGATGCACGCGATGCAGGCGCCAAAGCAAAGGCACGGCGTGAACCATCACGTGTTGCAACCAGATCACGAAATCCAGCGCGATCACGGCCAGCGGAATCGCAAGCCACGGTGGCACGTCGTGGTAGTTGAACAACCCCCAACCCTGGTGCGACGCGAACAGCGCCATCCCCACTGCGGCGGTTGGGAACAGCACGCGCAGCAACACCGTGTTCAACACCACCAGTCCCAGATTGTTGCTCCAGCGCACCGCTTTCGACACGGTCAGCGCCCGGTGCGGCGCACGCACTTCCCATAGTGCCATCACGGCAAAAACGCCCGTGAAAAAGGCAAGTCGCAAGGCCATCTCGTGTTGCTGGATGAATAGATCCATGAACCTGATCCTCGTGAACCTCGACCCGTGGGTGGCGTGGCGGTATTCGCTTATACTGGTGGGCAATCAGCTTCATTCAACTGATTGGTTGAATATTGATTCGAGACCCACCCGATGTCAAGCGACCCCCGACCCAAGCAGGCCTTGTTCGAACAGCTCGCGGTACTTGCGCAAGCCCTGGCGAGTGCCGCCCGGCTGGAACTGCTGGACTACCTCGCGCAAGCGGAACGCAGCGTGGAGGAACTGGCGCAAGCGGCCGGACTTTCGCTCGCGAATACGTCAAAACACCTGCAGCAACTGAAGTCGGCGGGTTTCGTTCAAGGTCGGCGCGAGGGCAAACGTATTTACTACCGCTTGGCGGATGACCGCGCGCTCGACGCGGTCGCGGCGCTGCGCTCGCTGGCGGAAGCGCGCCTGGAGCGGGTCAACGAGCTGGTCGCGAGTTACCTGCACAGCCGCGACAGTCTCGAGCCGCTGCCCGCGGCGGAGTTGCTGGAACGGTTGCGGGATGGACTGGTCACGGTGATCGACGTGCGGCCACCGCTGGAGTACGCCCAGGGTCACATACCCGGCGCGTTGAACCTGCCCCTCGACACGCTGGCGACGCGGCTCGCGACACTGCCGCGCGAGCGCGAGGTCATCGCCTACTGTCGGGGGCCGTGGTGCGTGCTGTCATTCGAGGCGGTCGCGGCGCTGCGCGCGGCCGGTTTCGACGCGCGCAGATTGGAAGACGGGTTGCCCGAATGGCGCCACGCCGGGCGCCCGATTGAATCCGCTTGATGCCGCCTCCGGCGCCGCCGCTACGGTAAACGCCCCCGCGCGTACCAGAGCCGCGTGGCCTTGCCGACCGCCGGTTTCGTGATCCAGACCACGTGCAACCCACCTTCGTCGTCCAGCACGAGCGACGCGTTGGACTCTTCGACCTCGGTGCGGGCCGGCGTTACGGGTTTGTTGTCGCTCCAGCGCCCCGAGAGGTGTTCACTGAGCCAAAGGTCGGCGGTCTCATCGCGCAGATCGTCCCAGGCTACGATCAACCGCCCGGCCGCGTTGCCGGCGATCGCGGGGTTGTAGTGGAGCGTTTCGTCGCCGAAATCGTCATGGATCCGAACCTGCTCGCCGAACTCGCGGCCGCCGTCGTGGCTCACGGCGCCGACGATCGCGTAGGCCTTGCCGCCATCTCGCTTGTCCATCCAGACCGCCGCGACACCGCGTTCGCCGAAGCGCGTCAGCGCGACTCGGGTCACGCCACTGCCCTTGTCAAATTCACTCCGGTTGGCCTGAAACTCGTTGAGATGACGGGGCTGCGAAAACCGGACGCCGTCGACCGAATGACTCCATAACAGCCGGGTATGCCCGTGGCGCCGATCCTCCCAGGCAACACACCAGCCGTCCGGTGTCACGGCGATGGACGGATATAGTTGCTCGGCGGTCGGCGCCTCGGCCTCGACCGGTCTTGACGACTCGGCCGCGATCGCACCGGCGGCCGATTTCACCGTCAGCGTGGTCACGACGACACGCCGATGCTTGCCCTCTTGCCGCATGTACGCGACCGCGACGTGATCGGCGCCGAGCGGCGCGAGCGCGACCTGACGCGCGGGTGCGTTGTCGAGGGTCATCAACGGACCCGCCTCGCCCTTGCCGTTCAGCGCGCGCGCGACGATTCGTTCGTCCTGCTCCCAGGCGACCACGAAGCGTTGCCGGCCGAGCGCCGCGATGCTGGGTTCGTAGGCCTCGGCTTCGCTGGAGAGCTTGAATTCTGGACGAAACCGCATCTCGTCCACGCTCTTCAACGCCACGTAAACCTGCGGCGTTCCGTCGCGGTTGTCCTCCCAGACCACGGCTACCTCGGTGTCGGATACGGCGATGTTCTTGCGTCCGGCGGAATCGGGATGATGGAAAACCGCCGCGCCCGCCGCCGCGGTCACCGCGACGCGTTCCGAAAATGTCGGCGCCGCGGCACCGTGAGCTGAAAACAGCACAAGCGCCAACAGCGCGCTAGCGAGCAGGCGCATCGCCGCTCCGTGTCTTCTCGTAAGCCGCGAACGATTCGTGCCGCGCGTGATGTCCGCCGCTCACATAGTCGTCATACAAAGTCAGTTGCGTCGCGGTCTGAAACCCGATCGCCTGATGGATCAGGCTTTGATCCGGCGTGAGAAACATAAAGGTTGGTGTGCCAAACACGCGCATTTGCGTCGCTAGCTGCATCTCGGTCGTGCGCTCGCCGCTGGGCAAGGTCAGACGACGGTCGCTCTCAGTGTCGATGCTGGCCAGGACGTAGTTCTCCGCGTAACGCGTTTTGATTTCCGACTTTGCGAATGATTCGGCATTGGTCTTGCGGCAGAACGCGCAGCCCTCTCGGGTCAGATACAGAAACACCGGCTTGCCGCTCGCGGCGGCCTGAGCAAGCGCCGCGTCGTAGCGCAGGAACGTATAGCCTTCGGGCAAGTCCGCCCACGCCAACGACAGGCCTCCCAACCAACCCAGCAAAAACCCCAACGTCTGGTGCAGCCGCATCATTCCACCTCACTTGAAACCGATTGTTTCCGGAATCATAGCATCTGCGCGCCGCGCCGATCGCACCCAGGCGGATCGCCGGCAATACGCCGCGGCGCGCTCGGTCTTATTGTATTCGACCGACCGAATGGTCACAGTGGCGCCGCGTTCACCGACGCCAGAATGCGGTCGGCGCGGGCCAATGGCGATCTCGCGGCGGGCGAAACGTCTACACACGGCCTGAACCGCCGGCCACCTGGCATGAGCGTCAGCGAGTCACCAAGCGCACGCGTTGCGCTTGAATCGCATGCCCGATTCAGCGTTCGAAAGACTGCTCGGGTGCCTGCGATGACATGCCCAATAACTTTTTTTTCAGCGATTAGAGGATATTCATGCTTGCCACTCGACGCGCGGAGCCCACGCTGGAGGATCTGATCCAGCCCACCCTGAACCGCATGTACGCCCATCCGTTGCTACGGCCAGGCGCGATCGCGTCGGCGCGCGCGTTACGCCTCTTCATGGAGCACCATGTGTTTGCGGTTTTCGACTTCATGTCGCTCGCGAAATCGTTGCAACATTGCATCGCGCCAAGCGATTGGTACTGGACACCGAACGCATGGACCCCTCATCCGGCCGCACGATTCATCAACGAGATCGTGCTCGGCGAAGAAACCGACATCGACGGGCACGGCGGCTATTCGAGCCACTATGACCTCTACCTCGCGGCGATGCGCGAGGTCGGGGCCGACACCGCGCCGATCGTCGCGTTTGTCGACGCCATGCGCGACCACGGCCCGGAGCACGCGCTCACGCATGTCAAGATTCCCACCGCGGCGCGTGCGTTCGTCGCGCACACCTTCTCGGTCGTCGCGACGCGCGAACCGCATCGGATCGCCGCCGCGTTTGCCTATGGGCGCGAACATCTGGTGCCGGAAATGTTCCGGTGCCTGCTCGCTGAACTCGAGTTGCAAGGGCATCGCGCCGAACGATTCCGGTTCTACCTCGAACGTCACATCGAACTGGATGAGGGCGAGCACGGCCCGATCGCGCGGCAACTCGTGCAAGCGCTTTGCGCGGAAGGTTCCAAGCGCCACGCGGAAGCGGTCACCGCGGCAAATGCGGCGATCGAGGCGCGAATCATGTTCTGGGATCGCGTTTTCGCGGAGATCCGAAGGTGCGACGCGGCATAAGCAATAATCGCGGGGAGAATGCCACCCACGACGACGAAAGGCGCTCCTGGCTGGGTGGACAGGCGCTTCGACCGCATGATCGGCCATCGAGTACCCTCGGAGGGCTCACGGCCCTACCCTACCCGGCGCGTCGAAGCCAACTTTAGTAGCTACCTTCACAAAAAAAGCCGGATCGCTCCGGCTTTTTTTAACTTGACTGGCGGGGTTGCTTCAAACGCATCCCGTCGGCTTCGGCAATCCGCCGTACTTGGTGATCGGTTTCATCGGGCCGGCCATCCAGAGCTTGAACATATCCTTTTGATCCACACCGACGTGCTTGGCGAACTTCCGAATCGGCGGAACCACGTTGAACTCCTCGAAGAACTCGCGCGCCTTGAGGATTTGCTCCCATTTCTCGTCGTCGAGCGGAAAACTATCCGCCTCGGCCATCGCGCGCCCTATTTCCGGTGTCCAGGCGTTCATATCCACCAGATAACCGTCGCCATCGCGTTCAGGAATCATTGCGTAATAACCTCCAAATCAATTGATAGTTTAGACTGGGTATAACCTACCAATTCGCTCGGAATTGAGCGCTTTGTCCTTTTCTTCATGGGGTCTCTTGCGTCGGCATGTCCAAATAAGGGCGATCCATCGCATCAATCGCCCGCGATCATCATTTCATTGATCAATAGTGAGCCGGAAATGATGTTGCCGCGCGTGTCGAGGTCATTACCCACCGCGACAATACCCTTGAACACGTCGCGCAGATTGCCGGCGATCGTGATTTCCTCGACCGGATACTGAACCTCACCGTTTTCGACCCAGAAGCCCGCGGCGCCGCGTGAATAGTCTCCAGTCACCAGATTCAGACCATGACCAATGAGCTCGGTCACGAGCAATCCGGTACCCATCGCGCGCAGCAGTTCGTCGTAACCCTGAGCGCCAGGCTCGATGCGGAGGTTATGAACGCCGCCCGCGTTGGCGGTGGTCTGCATCCCGAGTTTGCGCGCGGAGTAACTGGACAACACATATCCACGCAATATGCCGTCGCTGACGATATCGCGCGGGCGCGTCGCGACACCCTCACTGTCGTAGGCCGCGCTACCCAGTCCGCGTGGGATCAACGGGTCTTCGCGCAGGTGAACGAACGCGGGAAACAGTTGCTCGCCGATCGCGCCATGGAGGAAGGTCGCGCGTCGATAGAGCGCGCCGCCACTGATCGCGCTGATGAACTGTCCGATCAGGCCCCGCGCCAACTCCGGTGTAAACAAAATCGGCGCCTTGCGTGTGCCGAGCTTGCGTCCGGATAATCGCGCTACCGTCCGCCGCGCGGCCTCGCGCCCGATTCGCTCCGGCGCCTCGAGTTCGGTGGGCAGACGTGAGTTGGTGTAGTGATAATCGCGTTGCATCCCCTGATCGTCTTCCGCGATCAGCGCGCAGCTCAGTCCATGCCGGCTACCGGCACGCACACCGAGAAATCCATGCGTATTGGCGTACGCCGACACACCGTCGAACGCACTGACCGAGGCACCGTCGGAATTCGTGATCCGTGGATCGAGCGCGAGCCCAGCGGCTTCGCACGCCCGCGCGATCTCAATCGCCTGCTCGGCATCGAGCGCCCACGGATGGTACAGATCCAGATCCGGCTGCTCGCGGGCCATCAACTCTGCGTCCGCCAGTCCGGCGAATTCATCCTCCGAGGTAAATCGCGCAATGCGACAAGCGGCGGCGACGGCCTCGACGATGGCATTGCCGCCGAGGTCGGATGTGCTCGCCGACCCCTTGCGCTGACCGAAGTACACGGTCACGGCCATGCCCTGGCCGCGATGATATTCAAGGGTTTCGACCTCGCCCATGCGCACGTTCACGGACAGCCCGCTATCGAGGCTCGCGCCGGCATCCGCCGCCGTCGCGCCTTGGCGCTTGGCCTCGTCGAGCGCGTGTTGAACCGCGTCGCTGACGATCGCCTCATCGGCCTGCCGGGTCTGCATCAACGTCATGTCTGCTCCTGTATGCTCTGTGATTGGCCAGCGGCGGGGTTTGCCGCTCGCCCCATTGGAATCGGGTTCGCCCTGCGTTTTGCAACCCTGCTAGAATCGCGCGCCATGATAAACGATGACGAATCTGAATTTGTTCCGGAATCCGACGAGCGACCGAGCAAATCCGCGCTGAAACGCGCCGCCAAGGCGAAGCGGGAGCTGGCGGACCGGCTGGTCGAATTGAGCCCACATCGGCTCGCGCGATTGGCGTTGACGCCGGAACTGGCCGCGATCGTGGCTGAAACCCGCGCCATTCGTGCCCACGGCGCGCGCCGTCGCCAGCTTCAGTACCTGGCCAAGCAGTTGCGACGCTCGGGCCTGGCGGAAGGCATCGAGGCGACGCTCGACCATCTGATCGAACACAACACGCCACCTCCAGCGCCCGCACCGCCCCCGACCGCCACGCCGCCCGAACTCAACACCGAGGATGAGGCCGGAATCGAGGCGTTCCTCGCGACCCATCCCGGCGCGGACCGCGGCCGGCTGCGACAATTGTTGCGCAACGCCGAACATCCGCTGCCGGAACGCGCCGCGCGGGGACGACGGGCATTGCTGGCGTATCTCAAGGAACTCGAGGCGGACAACCGGTGAATCGGCACGGGCTCAGCCCGCTTGCGTCCCACCAACGGTCAAGCCATTGATGCGCAGCGTCGGTTGACCCACCCCAACCGGCACGCTTTGGCCATCCTTGCCGCACACGCCAACACCCGTATCGAGCTTCATGTCATTGCCGATCATCGCCACCCGCGTCAACACGTCCGGACCGTTGCCAATCAGCGTCGCGCCCTTGACCGGGCGGGTCACCTTGCCATCTTCGATCAGATAAGCCTCGGACGCCGAAAACACGAACTTGCCCGAGGTAATATCGACCTGCCCGCCGCCGAAGTTGACCGCGTACAGGCCTCTCTTGACCGATGCGATGATCTCGCGCGGATCGTGCGCGCCCGCGCGCATGTAGGTATTCGTCATCCGTGGCAGCGGCAGGTGCGCATACGACTCGCGGCGGCCGTTGCCCGTCGGTTTCATCCCCATCAGACGTGCATTGAGCTTGTCCTGCATATACCCGACCAGGATCCCGTCCTCGATCAAAGTGGTGCAGTGCGTGACCGTGCCCTCGTCGTCCACCGAGAGCGAGCCGCGACGATTCGGTAAGGTGCCATCGTCAACCACTGTAACCCCGGGCGCGGCCACCCGCTGGCCAAGCATGCCCGCGAAGGCTGAGCTACCCTTGCGGTTGAAGTCGCCCTCCAGCCCATGCCCGATCGCCTCATGCAACAGCACACCGGGCCAACCCGGGCCGAGCACGACGTCCATCGTGCCGGCGGGCGCGTCGACCGCTTCCAGGTTGACCAGCGCCAAACGCACCGCCTCGTGGGCATACTCGAACGCGCGATTGCCTTCCAGAAAATGTCGATAGTCGAGCCGGCCGCCACCACCCGCGCTGCCCTGCTCGCGGCGACCGCCGTGCTCCACGATCACGCTGACGTTCATCCGGACCAACGGACGAATATCGCCTGCCAGGGTGCCATCGCTCGCGGCGACCAGAATCAGCTCATGTACGCCAGACAGGCTCACGATGACTTGCTGAACGCGTGGATCCAATCGCCGCGCCTCGGCATCGACGCGACGCAACAAGTCGATCTTGTCGGTTTCGCTCAGGCTCGCCAGCGGATCATCGCTGCCGTACAACGCCGGCCACTCGTGGCGGGTACCGAGCAAGGGCACGGTCGCATCCTGGCCGCTGCGCGCGATCGCCCGCGCGTTGCCGGCTGCTTCCAGCAACACCGACTTCTGAAGCTGGTCGGAGTAGGCAAAGCCGGTCTTGTCACCGCTCATCGCCCGCACACCGACGCCTTGATCGAGATTGAAGCTGCCTTCCTTGATGATGCCGTCCTCCAGCATCCACGATTCGTGGCGGCTGGTCTGAAAATAGACGTCCGCGGCATCGATGCCGGGGCCGAGGACGCGCGCCAGCACGCCGCCGAGGTCGTTTTCATCGAGGCCCGCCGGGGCGAGCAGTTGGGATTTGACGGTATCGAGCATTTGCACTAGGGCGATTCTTCCATTAAGCGACGGTGTTGCAGGGCCGGAAACGATCTGCGCGTGGACTGTAAGAAATCTGTCTTGATTTCGCCAGTGACTATGCCCGGGGTATTGGTTCTCGAAATCGCGACGATCCCACCCCATGGGTCAACCAGCATGCTGTGACCGTAAGTGGAGCGCCCGTTCACATGGTAACCGCCCTGCGCCGCGGCGACGATATAGCACAGATTCTCGATCGCTCGCGCCCGCAACAGAATTTCCCAGTGCGCGCGGCCGGTCGGCTCCGTGAACGCGGCCGGCAACAAAATGATCTCCGCTCCCAGCGCCGTCAAGCGTCGGAACAACTCCGGAAAGCGCAGGTCGTAGCAAACCGCGAGGCCGATGCGTCCAAACGGCGAATCCACCACCTTGACCCGATCGCCTGGATAGATCGTGGACGACTCGTTGTAGCGCTCGTCGGAGCCGATCAGTTGCACGTCGAACAGATGAATCTTGTCATAGCGGGCGACTTCGTTGCCGGTGTCGTCATACAACAGGCACGCGGCATGGACGCGCGACTCGTCGGGGCTGCCCATCGGAATGGTGCCGCCACAGAGCCAGATACCATGTCGACGCGCCTGTTCAGCCAGAAAATCCTGTAACGGCCCCTGCCCCGGCAACTCCTGGTGCCGAAGCTTGTCCTCTTCGTTGAGCCCCATCAGCGCGAAATTTTCTGGCAACACGACCAATTTCGCGCCGACGGCGGCCGCCTTTTGAATGAACTTTTCCGCCGTGATCAGGTTCGCGGCGAGTTGTGGCCCGGAAGCCATTTGAACGGCGGCAAATAAGGTCATGTTGGTCCTGGGCACTTTCCTACGCGTTGCGGGGTCACGGCTCGCGAGGGTCGAGACCGGTCGCGACCGTTTCGAAGCGGTCCTGGGAACCTGTCGGACTTGAGATGAATCGTCTGCAAAAGCTGGAGATCGGTCCGTTCTCCCGCTTTTTCGCTACGATTCCCTCAAGTCCGACAAGCTCCTGCTGCATTTTTATCAGCCTTTCTCATTTGATTCTTTGCTAGCGGTTCAGAAATTGCATGAATTCCCGGGGATACACAAGGAATACCCCCGCTTTAAGCCGCCAGGGCCGCGTCGCCGCCGCCACCTGCTAGTCGACCTCGGCCGGTTCCGAGCTTATCGGTCGAATCCTGGGATTCTCCCAACCACCACTGATCTCGTAGTGCAGTTCCGCACCGGAACCCAACTCAAACCCGCTTTGCTGGATCAACTTGTCGAAAAGATAGACCGCGACGCCCACCTCCGGACCCGCGAGGAAACTTGCCGCCACCGGAAGCGTGCTCGAGAGTCGTGGCCGAACTATTACCCGACCGTCGAAATCCTGCTCGACCAGCCGCATTCGACCGCTCAGGTTCAACTGTGCCGCCGAGCCTGAAATACCGAGATCCTCGATATACCCTTGCCCACCGCTAAAGGTCGCCGCGCCTTCAAGCACGTCGTAGGCGAAACCGTCGGCCGCAACGTCGCGAAAATTGAAGGCCAACCGCTTCGGCAGATGATCAACGCTGAGCAGCGCGATCAAGCGTCCAAGCCCGGGTTCGACCCCCAGTAACCGACCGTCGCGCAGTTTTGTCCGCAGCTGCCCCTCTAGCGCGGACAGCACCGGTTGGTGCGGAGCGCCGGGCCAGCGTAGCTGACCCTTGAGCGTCCCGACGCCACTGCCAAGGCTCTCGGTGCCGATCAACTCATGCAGAATCGCACCCACGTTGCGCCCGTCCACTGCAACATCGAGTATGGTCAGTTGCCCGTCACCACCGCGCGCCTGCCAATCGCCCGAGACGACTGCGGACAGGTGCTGCGAATGCAGCTCCAGACGCTCGATCGTCTGCCCCTGGTCCGAGTGAACCGTGCGCAAGATTCCGCGCTCGTAGCTATGTTCACCCCAAAGCAGCTCGTCGATTTGGATGTCGAGCGCCGGTACCTGGTGTGGCGCCGGCGCATCCCCGCGCGCCGTTACCGTCGCTTGTCCGGTCGCCGCAGGACGCCGCCAGTGCAGGCGCTCGATTCGCGCGCGCAACGGCAGGCCATCGCGCCAGCGCGCCGGCAACGAAATTTCGCCCGCGATCTCGGGCGACCGCAACGTGACTTGCCAGCCCTGCGCAGTCCCCTGGGCATCGACCCGTACCGCATTGAAACGCTGGTCACCCAGGCGGATCACGTCGAACAGGACGTCATCGAGCCGCACCGGATACGCCATTTCGACGCCCCCTTCACGCTCGTTCTCGCCCGCCGCGACGAGCCCGCCTAGCCATTCCCCGAGATCGATCCCCGCCCACCGCCCCTGCACCGCGACGCCGTTCGGCGGCGGATCCGCCGCCGGCATGCCGAGTCCGATCGAGATTCGCTGCAACTCAAGCGTGTCCTGCAACAGGACCCGACCGCGGCTCGAGAGCAAATCGGCGTACTCGAGGCGATAATTCAGCGGCCCATCGGTCACCGGAAATCGCAGGCTGAAATCGCGTCGATTGAACGACGACTTGCCGAGCGGTTCGGGCAGGCGCAGTCCCGTCCCGTGCAGGTCGGAGGTCAATCTCAGGGTCGCGGATCCCTTGCGCGGGATCTCGACCCGGGCATGCCAGTCGGATTCCCCGAAGGTCAGCTTTTCCAACGCAAGGCGCCGCGCCGGCAACAACGCCTTCAGCGCGAAGCGGCCATCGACATCGATCCCCACGACTGCGTCCGCATTCGTTTCGACCGCGATCGTGACGGGGCTGCCGCGCAGCATCGATCGAACCCCTTGGGCGCGATAGCTGCGTTCAGTGAACTCAAGTACGCCCTTGGTCTCCGTCGCATCAACACCGACTTTCGCCAGGTTCAGACGATTGCTCAGGAACTCGAGCCGACCGTTTACCGTGGGATACTCGGTCTCGCCAAAGCGGCTCGGTATTCTGAGAACCAGAGCGAGCGCACTGTCACCCGCAACTTCAACGGTGTCGAGGAATCCGCCGAGACGGGCACCGAGCGGACTCTCCTTGAGAAACCGAGTCACGTCCGCCAAGGGGCCGCGCGAGCGGGTGTCGATCCCGATCACGGCTTGGAACAAATCGGGAATCTCGATCGTGCTGGCACCAATCTCCGACGCGAATACGCGACCTTGACGCACCTCCGCGCGCATCCGTGCGTTGTCGAATCGAACCGTGCCTGCTAGTGCCGTTAGATCCGGCCAATCGTTTCGATAATGCAACACTCCGGCCTCGACGTTGAATGTAGCGCTCATGCGCGCCTCACCGGATTTAAGCGCGGCGCCGGATAGCGGTCCATCCCAACGCAACTGGGCATCGTCGACACGCCCATCGCGGAAGGCCTCACGCAACCAGGTGCCAGTGCGCGGAGGAAGCAATGGATAGGGTAGGTGGTCACGTACCTGCGTCCACGCGAGGCTCGGCACCTGCAACTCCAGGGTCAGTTCAGGCACGGCGGCGGCATGGCCCTGGTGCAACAACGCGGCACCGGTGGCCTGAAAATCCGCGTGTTCGGCACGCACTCGATCCACGCTCAGGGTCCAGGCGTCCGCCGTCACGCGCCAACTGAGCTCGGCGACCAGCGATCGCAGGGCCAACGGCGATTCCCGCATGCGCGGTGCGATGACTGTAACGGTGGCGCTACTGACGAGCGCGCGGACCTCCTCGTCCTTGTGGAAATCGACCGTGATCCCGCTGACGCCGGGAATCGCGCCGGATGGATCCCAGCGCAGATGATCGACCACGCCGCTGTAACGACTCGTCCACGGCTGGTCGGCGTCGGCGCGCGAAAGCTCCAGACGCAGCCACGACAGGTCGCCGCCCACGCGCATCGCGGCCAGGTGTTCACGCCAAGGCGGCGGCAGACGTTCCGCCAGTTGCGCGACCTCGGACAGCGTGCCGACGTCGACCCAGTCGGCCGCGAGCGCGAGCGTGGCACGATCGGTTTCCGCGACATACTCAACGCTCAGACCCGATGCGGGCCAGGCGCGGCCACCGGCCACGACCCATAGCTGGTCCAGGTCCAGTCGCCAACGCGGCGCGCCACCATTGAACGCGACCCGGCTGGTGATTTGCGGAAACACGCGGCGCTGGTCGAAATCTCCGGCCGGTCCGATCTCGAAATCACGCAGCGTGAAATCACCTAGGGTCTCGAAGCCGCGCGCGGGCGAGCGTTGCCCCCAAAGACGCAGATCGAGTCGTCCCCCGCGTACGCCGGGAACCCCTTCCAACCAGTGCAAGGGCCAGCCGGCAAGTTCTAAATTGTCTCCATCGATATGGAAACGGGTATGCCACGCCAGATAGTTCTCAATCGGACCGTCGGCCAGCAGCACTACCCGCGCAGTGTTACCGAGATGCTGCGGCAGACGGATGGTGGTTTCGAACGCCAGACGACGCGGCTGGACCTGGAGTTCGGCCTGAGTCGCGGTAAACGCGAAATCGCGGCCGAGCGGCGCGTCCTGCCACTGCACGTTGATGTCTTGCAGTCGTACGGAAAGACCCGCGAGCAACTCCAATGGATTGATCGCGGCCACGGTCCCGCGCTGGAGGTGTTGCAGGCCGCGAACCAGGATCCGTCCGTCGCGGGTTCGAGAAATCGAAAGGTCGCTGCCGATCAGCGCGACCAGATTGGGTTCGATTTGCCAATTACGCAGGCTTCGCCACAGATCGAGCCGCACCCTCACCTCACGGAACCGCAAGAGACTTTCAAGTCCCATGTCATCCTTGATCTGGACGCCTGAGAGCGTGAAGTTGGGCGAAAATCCGTGCCAACCCAGATCGATGCCATCGATCGCGACCGGCCGTTTCAACATCCGGCTCAACTGCGCGGCCACCTCGCCCCGATACTCCTTGGCGAAGGGCGCGGCGATCCGCGCGACACTCACGATGATCGCGCTTACGACCACGATCGCGACCAGCAACCCCCAGCCCCACGACAGGCTGCGAACCAGCAGCAGCTTCATGCCCTGCCCGTTCGGCTCGCTCGCGCGGGTCGCGACAAAGCTATCATGCCCCTATCGATCCACGCGGGTGCATACGCGCTCGGCGCACGCGACCAGCGGCAGACCTCAGACGGGCACCACATCGAATTGCTCCTGACCGTACTGCGCCTCGACCTGATACTTGATCGGGATGTTGATGAACTGTTGCAACTCGGCGAGGCTCGAGGATTCCTCGTCGAGCAACAGATCCACGACGTCCTGCGACGCCAGGACAAGCAGCTCGCGAGCGTCATATTGCCGCGCCTCGCGCAGAATCTCGCGAAACAGCTCGTAGCAAACGGTCTCCGCGGTCTTGACGTAGCCCCGTCCCTGGCAGTTTGAGCAGGGCTCGCATAGCACGTGTTCAAGACTTTCACGGGTGCGCTTGCGGGTCATCTCCACCAGTCCAAGCGGCGACACATCGCAAACCACGCATTTGGCATGATCCTTTTCCAGCGCCTTTTCCAGCGCGCGCAACACTTGACGGCGGTGATCGCTTTCCACCATGTCGATGAAATCGATGATGATGATTCCGCCCAGGTTACGTAGCCGCAATTGCCGCGCGATCGCTTGCGCCGCTTCGAGGTTGGTCTTGAAAATCGTCTCCTCGAGGTTACGCGAACCGACGAAACCACCCGTATTGACGTCGATCGTCGTCATCGACTCGGTTTGATCGAAGATCAGGTAGCCACCCGATTTCAGCACCACCTTGCGGTCGAGCGCGCGCAGAATCTCGTCCTCGACGCCATAGAGATCGAAGACCGGGCGCTCGCCGGTGTAGAGCGTCAGCCGCTCCACCATCTCCGGCACGTAGGCCTCGGCAAACTCCTGCAACGCGAGAAACGTCTCGCGCGAATCGATCAGCACCCGCTCGCACCCACTGCCGACCATGTCGCGCAAGGTCCGCTTGACCAACGGCAGGTCGGCGTAGATGCAGGCTCCGGCCTTCGCCGATGCATCGCGTTCGCGCACCTTGTTCCAGACGCGCTGCAAGAACTCGACATCCTGCTGCAACTCGTCCATCGCCACGCCCTCGGCCGCGGTGCGCAGGATGAAGCCGAACTCTTGGTCGCCACGCAACGCCGTTACCGCCTGGCGCAAGCGATCGCGTTCCGCTGCGTCCTCGATTCGAGTCGAAATACCGATGTTGCTGCCGCGCGGCATCAGCACCAGGTAGCGCGATGGGATGGTGATATTCGTGGTCAAGCGCGCACCCTTGGTACCGAGTGGATCCTTCACCACTTGCACCAGGATTTCCTGCCCCTGCTGCAACAGACTCGAAATGCTGCGCGGACGCTCCACCGGCGCCTCTTCTTCCAGCATGGTTGGAATGACATCCGAGGCGTGCAGAAAAGCCGCCTTGTCGAGCCCGATATCAACGAAGGCCGCCTCCATGCCCGGCAACACCCGGCACACCTTGCCCTTGAATATACTGCCGACCAGACCGCGACGCCGCGTGCGTTCGATGGATACCTCCTGCAACACGCCATGCTCGAGCTGCGCGACCCGCGTTTCCTGCGGCGTGACGTTCATCAACACTTCATTGCTCATAAGCGATCAGACCCAGCATGGTTCAGTAGTTCGATACGATGTTGGCGTAATAATTCCGCTGTTTCGAACAGCGGCAACCCGACGACGCCGGAATAACTCCCGCGCAATTCCGTGATGAACACCGCGGCGCGCCCCTGAATGCCGTAGCCACCCGCCTTATCGTCGGGCTCGCCGGTGTCACAGTAGGCGGCGATCCCCGCCTCGCTCAAGGCACCGAAATGGACCTGCGATCGCGACACGGACGATAGCATCCGCCCGGCCCGCCACACCGCGACCGCCGAGAATACCTCGTGCTCACGACCGGAAAGCGCGCGCAGCATTCGCGCGGCATCCGATCGGTCGCGCGGCTTGCCGAGTATTTCCGCGTCCAATGCCACCACGGTATCCGCGCCGATCACGACGGCATCGGCGAAATGCTCGGTCGCCGCTAGCGCCTTTGCCCGCGCAACGCGCTCGGTATAGGCGCGCGGCGACTCGCCGGACAATCTCGATTCCGGCACCTGCGAGACCCACACCCGTGGCGACAGCCCGATTTGTAACAGTAGCTCAAGCCGACGCGGCGAGGCCGAAGCCAATACGATCGGTGGGTCGGCTTCCGCGAGGTCCGCGGAGTTTGACGAACGTGGGTGGATCAACGGCAACCCTGATGCGCATGAACGGGACAACAGGCTACACAAACCCGCGACGCACGCAAAGTCGCGCGGCGCTCGATCGACTCGCAGTGTGATCGGCCCGGCACGGCGGACTTGGCATTCGATTAGCGCGCGACACGCGCCGGATCAGGCCCGATGGTAGGGGTGATTGTGAAGTATCGACCAGGCGCGATAAAGCTGCTCCGCCACCACGATCCGCACCAGTGGATGCGGCAAGGTCAAGGCCGATAGCGACCAGCGTTGCTCCGCCCGCGCCAGGCAATCCGTGTCCAGGCCTTCCGGGCCGCCCACCAGTAGCGCGACATCCCGCCCGCCGTGCATCCAGTCGCGCATCTGCGCCGCCAACTGCTCGGTACTCCAGGAGTGGCCGTGCACCTCGAGCGCGATCACTCGGCTTTGCGCCGGGATCGCGGCCAACATCGCGAGCGATTCATGGCGCCGTGAGCGCTGCAAGTCGCTCGTGCGATTGCGCGATTTCAGAGGAATCTCTGTCAGGTGGAGGCTGCAATCGACCGACAGTCGCTTGGCATACTCGTCGTAACCGGCGCTGACCCACGCCGGCATCCGTTGGCCAACCGCGATGAGCTGGATCCGCAAGGTCGCTCAACCCTGGGCGGTCAGTCGCGTCACGCGACTGTCGACGCGCGTCTCCCAGAGCTTTTCGAGATTATAAAAATCGCGCGTCTGCTGCAGCATGACATGCACCACAACATCATTGAGATCGACCAGCATCCATTCCATCGATTGTTCGCCCTCGGTGCCGAGCGGCAACACCCCCGCGTCCTTGGCGCGTTCGACGATTCGGTCGATGATTGATTTGACATGCCGGGTCGAGGTGCCGGTGGCGACGTATATCAGGTCGGTGATGCTGGTAATGCCCTGTACGTCGATGGACTTGACGTCCTGTGCCTTCATTTCGTCGAGGGTTTCCTCGACCAGAGTCTTGAGTTGATTCAATTCCATTCAGTCAGTTTCGCGCTGCTAGTGGTTATCGATAGAGCCGATGGTACTCGATATAGGCCCTGACGGCCTCCGGTACCAGATAACGCAGGGACTTACCCGTGGCCACACGCGTCCGCAGGTCGGTGCCGGAGATCGCGAGCTGGGTGACCGGTAGATTGATCACATGTCCGAAGGACGCCGTGCGCAAGGCATCGGAATCGGTGACCAACACGCGTTCCAGCCAGCCTTTGGGAAACCGATCGGCAACCAACGCAACGCCGGGGCGGTTCATCACCGCGATGTGCGCATAGTCGAGCAATGCCTCCCAGCGGTGCCAGGTCGGGAGGCCCGCGAACGCGTCCGCGCCCATGATCAGGACCAGCGTGCTCGACGCGCTGGCCGTGCTCGCGACGAGCGTGTCGATCGTGTACGACGGACCGAGACGGTCCAGCTCCAGGGTATCGAGGACGAAATCGGTCTGGTCGGCCAGGGCCAAGCGGACCATTTCGGCCCGCTGGGTCGGCGCCACGCCCGGCGCTGCCCGGTGCGGTGGGTGTCGTGCGGGGATGAAGCGCACCGCGGCAAGACCGAGCGCTTCCTGCACATCAAGCGCGGTGCGCAAGTGACCGAAATGTATCGGATCAAAGGTGCCGCCAAACAGACCGATCATCGTCACGCCGCCGCACTTCGAGCGGAATGAACCGCCACGCGTTACTTCGCCAGGCGCCTAGACGCGCACATGACCGTCGCCCAGCACGATGAACTTGACCGTGGTCAGCCCTTCGAGCCCAACGGGACCGCGCGCGTGCAATTTGTCGGTGCTGATGCCGATCTCCGCGCCTAAACCATACTCGAAGCCGTCGGCGAAGCGCGTCGAGGCGTTGACCATGACCGAACTCGAATCCACCTCGAGCAAGAAACGCCGCGCTCGGGTGTAGTGCTCGGTGATGATCGCATCCGTGTGTTGCGAGCCATGGGTATTGATATGCTCGATCGCAGCATCGAGTCCCGGCAACGTGCGGATCGCCAGAATCGGCGCCAGATATTCGGTGCGATAGTCCTCCTCGGTCGCATCGATCAGTCCACTGAAGCCGGCGGCTTCAAGAATCGTGCGGGTCTCGGGACAGCAGCGCAACTCCACACCCTTGTCGCGATAAATCGCGCACAACAGCGGCAACAACCGTGGCGCGATCGACCGCGCGACCAGCAGCGTTTCCATCGCGTTGCACACCCCGTAACGGTGCGTCTTGGCGTTGTCGCAAACCCGCACCGCCTTGTCGAGATCGGCCTCGTCGTCGACGTAGACATGGCAGATGCCGTCCAGGTGCTTGATCACCGGAATTCGCGACTCGCGGCTGACACGCTCGATCAACCCCTTGCCACCACGCGGCACGATGACATCGATATGACGTTCGAGCGCCAGCATCGCGCCGACAGCGGCGCGGTCGGCGGTCTCGATCACCTGCACCGCGGCCTCGGGCAAGCCTGCCGCGCGCAAACCAGCGCGAACGCAGGCGGCGATCGCCTGATTGGAATGCAAGGCTTCCGATCCGCCGCGCAGAATGCAGGCGTTGCCCGACTTGAGGCACAGCCCCGCCGCGTCCGCGGTGACGTTGGGACGGGATTCATAAATGATGCCAATGACCCCGAGTGGTACCCGCATGCGTCCCACCTGGATTCCCGTGGGGCGATACTGCAAGTCGCTGATCGCCCCGATGGGATCGGGCAGCGCGGCGATCTGCCTCAGACCGTCGGCCATTCCGTCGATCACCTTGTCGGTCAGTGCCAGCCGATCGAGCGCGGCTGCGGCGAGACCCGCGATGCGCCCAGCCTCGAGGTCGATCTGATTGGCTCGCCGCAAATGTTCGCGTCCTTCCTCGAGGGCGACCGCCATTGCCAGTAACGCCTGATTGCGTTCGGCCGTGGTGGCGCGCGCGACGAGGCGTGCGGCGTCTCGCGCGCGCACGCCGGTCTGCAACATGTAAGTCCGAATGTCTTCGGTCGATTCTGAGTTGGCGTTCATGCTTTAGGTTTCGGATGTCGTGGCTTCATTCGAGGCGTGCCGGACACGATCGTCCCGCGCGGCGGGCCTCAGGCCAGCGGTTCCACGCGCGTCAGTACTGGACGACCCGCGATCGCAAGCCCTAATTGTAACAGCTCGTCCCATACATTGCCTTGCCGTAAGCCCTTGATTAGGAAATCGATATCGGCCGCTTGCCGGAGCAGGCCGCACCAGAAGCGGCTATCGTGGCGGCGGGTCGCGCGCATCACCAGGTCGCGACGCTTGCCGAACAACCCGCGCAGCACCGGTTCGGCATCGCCCCCGCTCTCCTGGAGTGACAGGTATTGAGCCAACAAGCGCAAATCGCGACTCGTCGCCCACAAAATCAGCGTTTCCGGAACGCCCTCGCCGCGCAGCCCGCGCAGAATGCGCATGAGCCGCGTGACATCGCCGGCCAGCGCTGCGTCGACCCATTCGAACGCGTCGTAGCGCGCGCTGTCGGCTACCGCCATCTGGACCTGTTCGATCGACAGCGGGCCTGGCGAATAGAGCAGCGCGAGCTTCTCGACCTCCTGCGCGGCAGCGAGCAGATTGCCTTCGACGCGTTCCGCGATGAGACGCACCGCCGTCCGCTCGACCTGAAACCCTGACCGCGTCAAGCGCGCCGCGACGAAATCCACGGTTTGTCCAGGATCGAGCTCCCAGACCGGAATCCAGACTCCGGCACGCTCCAACGCCGTCACCCATCCGCTCGCCTGGGCCTTTTTGTCGAGCCGGCCACAAGTCATGAGCAAGACGTTGTCGGGCGATGGCCGCTCAAGGTATCGCGTCAGGGCTAGTTCGCCGTCGCGATCGAGTTTGCCGCCACTCAGTCTAACCTCCAGGATCTTGCGCTCGGCGAACAACGACAAGGCCGAGGACTCGGCGATAAACGCGTCCCAGCGCGCACCGTGTTCCCCATCGAACACGACGCGTTCGGTGTAGCCCTTGGCGCGCGCGGCGTCGCGAATTGCGTCGGCGCTCTCCATCCGCTGCAGCGGTTCATCGCCGGAAACGAGATAGACCGGCGCCAAATCGCGCGTCAGGTGCGAGTGTATTTGGTGGGCCGCGAGCTTCATGCCGCGACGATACCATCGCCGATTCCGATCGCGAAACCCCCGCGGCTCAGATCAGGCCGGCGATATCCTGCGCGGCGCGCTTGATATCGAGGAAGATGAGGCCCAGACGGGCATTGCTCCGGGTCATGACTGTCAGCACGGCGTCCTCGCCGGCGTGGGTCATGATCACGAAACCCTCGCGCCCCTTGACCAGCACCTGTTCCAGCTCACCTCGCCCCAACTCCAGCGAGACCCGTTCGCCGAGCGAAAGCAACGCCGCGCTCATCGCGCCGAGACGATCCTCGTCAACGCTTTGCGGCAGGACCGACGACATGACGAGCCCATCGGTTGAAACCACGGCTGAAGCCAGTACATCGGCAGTTGTGCCATTGAGATCACGCAGGATTGCGTTCAGCATTTCGGCTCGCATCATTATTAGCCCCTGAGCAGATTTTATCGGACTTGTTTGGCGGCGATCGCTCTTTGATTTGCAGCGTCGCTCCCAGTTTCCCTACGCGAAATCAATCCCCAACGGTTCGTGTAGTCAATCGGATTCTCGTATGGCGTTGACGATCGACGCCAACGCTACCCCTGCACGCGATGGCGGTCTGACTCAAGCCGGGCTGGCCAAATCGAGGCCAGGATCGATAGAGTACAATAGCGCTTCCAGCAACCGCGAAACATCGGGTTTACGTCTCGCGTCCACCTCAAGCACGGGGGCCCGCAGCCCCATTTGCGCCAGCCGCGCGGCATAGGTTGCCAGCCCCGGCTTTCGGCATTCGTCCATCCTGGTGATGCCGACCACCAGCCGGGAGCGGTCGATCGAGGCCCGAAACGCCTCGACATAATGCGCCAAGTCGCCCAGTGCGGTCACCCTGCTGTTATCCAGCAGCAGCACGATGCCAAGCCCTCCCTCGGCCAGTATCTCCCACATGAAATCGAAGCGTTCCTGACCGGGCGTGCCGTAGAGATGAACGCGCTCCTCCTTGCCGAGCGTCAGAAGACCATAATCCATGGCCACCGTGGTGCTTGGCTTGCGCAGACGGGTCGCGTCGCGCGCAATCGCTTCCGTGTTGATCGGCGCGATCTGACTAATCGCCCCGATCGCGGTTGTCTTGCCCGCGCCGACCGGACCGGTGAATACAATCTTATAGTTCGCCACGTCAGGTTCGCCTCTTTCCGCCGAGAAAGCTCAACAAACGCGACATGAAGCCCTGCTTCTCGGCACTTGGCCGCACCTCCCGCAACGGCTTTCGATCGTGCGATTCATCGCACGGCTCGAAGAGTCCGAGCGCACTACATGCGCTATGGAACGAATAAACATATCGCCGCGGTATCGCAAAACGCTCGCTGATGCCCTGCGGACTGAATCCAAACTCGAACCAGAGCGCGGCCAATTGCATATCGAACTTGAGTCTCGTCCAGCGAGTCAGATTCGGCCAGCGTCGCAGCCGAACCGAACGATCGGTGTGCGTACCGGTCGCCAACCGGCCACGCGCGCTCCAGAGCGCAACTTTCCAGCGAAAGGCATCGATCGGTTGCTCCACTCCAGCACTACCCGTGGGTAACGGCGCGTCGCGCGCGGCAATGAGGTACGGCGTGAAGCTCTGGTCAAACCGGACGTGACACAACGCGCAAAGCTGCGCTTCATTCAGCGTGGTTCGAACAAGCTCACCGCCCTCTGAAAACTCAATGTCCTGACCAAGCCCGCGAATCACGATCGCACCCGACGCCGAACGTGCCTTCGACAGTGCGCGGTCGACGACGCCTTGCAGGTATTCACTCGGGTCGTAGTACGCCGCTGGATCGTCGCGCGTACTGCCATTGTTGCCATCGTCGGCACGCAAGCTTGGTTGCAGACGCGCGATCTCGTGCGCGCCCAATAGTCGCGCCGCGTGTAAGGCCGTGCCTATTGGCGCGGGGCGCGGGCCGGTGGTCGCGGTGACGTTGGGTGTCGCGACGCGACGCTGCTTCAACGCCCGGGATTCAAGCCGGCGTAGTGCCCTCAGCAGCTCATCACCCTGGACCGGCTTGAGGACACAGGACGCTTCGGGCAACTGACGCTCCTCAACCGACAGAACCAGCGCCGGTACATGTCCGTACTGAGCCCGAAATGCCTTCCACTGTTGGTCCGCGTTGAAGCCGTCGAGATCGACCACGGCGATGTCGGCGTCGGCAAGGTCGCTGACAACGAATGCATCGCCGGTTTTCCTCGACAAGTAAAGTGAAAGCATGCGGCGAAACCGGTTGTCGGTTCCCCACAGGCCGATCTTGAGTGTGGTGCCCATGCCGGAAGCGCCCTCATGCGTCGCGCCATTCTGATTTTTTTCAGTGCCGTGACTTAGAGTGGCTAAGGACCATCAGGTTCCGCCGTGCGGGAGATTTCCGCCGATTTTAGGGTAGTTTCGAATGAGCGATCACTCGCAACAGGAAAACCCGGGACCGATGACTCAGCCCCGGGTGAGCGAATACGAAGTCTAGGATTACCTTGCGAATAAGGGTCTTACAGGATCAAGCCTGCCCTAGTTTCAATCTGCGCCATCAAACTAGAAAAAGGGGAAATCCATTTCCAACCTTCACTCCTTGTCACTTGTTCCGCGTGAGTTCCGTTCGGCGTTCTTGTGCTTCCTTGATGTGCGCATTATGCAGACGCTATCGTCTTCAACCAATGTCAGCCATCTATAAAAACAGTGTTTCTATCGGCCGATTGTCAATAGATTGTAAATCGCAGGCTCGAATGATCAAGCCTCGCGCAAGTCGCCCACAGTCTGTACGCCACTCTTGTCGGGCTTGTGCCCAAAGACGATATCGGGTTGAAAACTCGATTGGTTTTCAGGGATCGACGCGATCGGGGAACTATAAATCCTCGAGTGCCTTCAGCTCGTCGAGTAACGACTGGCCCTGTTCGGCACCGAGTTCGCCGTTGCGAATTTGGGACTCGCGGCGTTTGAGGTAGGCATCGCGTATTGAAGCGTAACGATCGTGAAAACCGTCGCCGAGAACCCGCTCGACCTTGAGCAGGTCAGCGCGCAGATCGATTACATAAAGCGCGCGCAAACCCCAACGCGTCTCGTCATCCCTCAGGTAGCTGATCGGACCGGTGTAGTAATCACCATAAAGCCCGACGGTATCGCGCACCGAACTCGGACCGAGAAACGGCAACATAAAATAGGGTCCGGATTCGAGGCCCCAGGCGCCGAGCGTTTGGCCAAAATCCTCGTTGTGCTTGCGTAAACCCAGCTCACTCGCCACGTCCACCAATCCACCGATGCCCAGCGTGGTATTCAAGGTCAGCCGCAACAGATCGGATCCGGCCGCGAGCGGGCGCCCTTGCAGCAGATTGTTGACGGAGTTGCGCGCGTCATCCAGGTTCGCGAAAAAGTTACTCACGCCGGTCTGAACCAGATCCGGCGTGACGGCGACGTAAGCCTCGGTGGCGGGCTTTAGCAAATGCCGATCGAAGCCATCGTTAAACTCGTAAACCGCGCGATTATAGGACTCCCAGGGGTCGCCAGGATGTCGTGATCCCTCAGGCACACTGGCGCAGCCCGCGAGCGACGCCAGCAGCAGTGGCATTAGAGGGCGCATTCAGCCGCCGGTGCGGCCCAATTGCGCCGCTATCCGCATCCGCAGCGCATTCAGCTTGATGAACCCTTCCGCATCCTTTTGATCGTACGCACCGGCATCATCCTCAAACGTGGCGATGCTGGCATCGAACAGGTTATCAGTGCTGGATTTGCGGCCGACAACCGCGACCGATCCCTTGTAAAGTTTGACTCGAACCACGCCGTTCACATGTCGTTGCGAGGCATCGATCATTGCCTGCAACATCGTTCGCTCGGGGCTCCACCAGTAGCCGTTGTAGACCAGGCTCGCGTAACGCGGCATGAGATCGTCCTTGAGGTGCGCCACCTCGCGATCAAGTGTTATTGACTCAAGGGCCCGCCGGGCCTTCAACAGGATCGTGCCGCCCGGGGTCTCGTAGCAGCCTCTCGACTTCATGCCGACGTAGCGGTTTTCGACCAGATCAAGACGGCCGATACCGTTCTGACCACCCAAGCCATTCAACCGCTCCAGCAACGCCGCGGCACCTAGTGACTCGCCATCGAGCGCAATCGGATCGCCGTTGGCAAACGCGATCTCGACATAGGTCGCCTGATCCGGCGCACGCTCGGGTGAGACCGACCAGCGCCACATGTCTTCCTCGGGCTCATGCCAGGGATCCTCGAGCGGTCCGCCCTCGTAGGAGATATGCAGCAGATTCGCGTCCATGGAATAAGGCGACTTGGTGCCGCGCTTGAGTTCAACCGGGATGCCGTGACGCTCGGCATAGGCCATCAGCGATTCGCGTGAACTCAGATCCCACTCGCGCCACGGCGCGATGATTCTTACTCCCGGTTTCAGCGCGTAGGCACCGAGCTCGAAGCGGACCTGATCGTTGCCTTTACCGGTCGCGCCATGCGAAATCGCGTCCGCCCCGGTTTCGTTCGCGATCTCGACCAAGCGCTTGGCGATCAATGGCCGTGCGATCGAGGTGCCGAGTAGGTACTCACCCTCGTAAATCGCGTTGGCGCGGAACATCGGAAACACAAAATCGCGGACGAACTCCTCGCGGAGATCGTCGATATAGATCTCCTTCACCCCCATGGCTTGCGCCTTCGCCCGCGCGGGCTCGAGCTCCTCGCCCTGCCCAATGTCGGCAGTGAACGTGACGATTTCGCAATCGTATTGATCGCGCAGCCATTGCAGGATCACCGAGGTGTCGAGGCCACCGGAATAAGCAAGAACGACCTTTTGAACAGGAGATTGAGACATGGAAAGCGTGCGCCCGGGCGGTTTGAATGGAGCGCGGATTATAGCGGATCAGGGTGCGCTGGTAACCTTAACACCCCAGCGAACGCGCCTTGCGCGCGGTTTACCGCTGATGGTCAAAAAAAACCGGCGCAAAGCGCCGGTACGTCCCGGTTAGGGAAATGGCCCGGAGTGAGTTCGGGCGTGTCGAAGCATTCGTCCCGCGTTCCGGTCTAACGGCGCGCGACCAATTGACTGGAGGTCAGAAAATAGCGGATCTCGTCGACCGAAAGCGAGACCGAATAGTCGTCGAGCCGGACCAGTTGATCACCACGGCGTACGGCGCCGAAGGCCGTGATCATGCCGGCTACGACAAAACGGCCGTTTTCGCAGACCAGCAACGCACCGCCGGATTGACCATGATTGACGGACGCCGAGGTATGCAGATCGCCGCGCACTTCCTCGTGAAAACGACCGGACGTTGCCACCTGATTACCGCCCAGCGGGTAGCCCACGGCCCACACGGTCTCATCCACATGCGGTGAACGATCTAAAAGTGCGAGCGGGCGCGCGTAGCGCGTATCCACCGCCAGTAACGCGACGTCCCGGTCCGGGAAGACCGAAAGCAGACGCGCCGGCCGATGAATGCCGTCGAAATTGACTTGCAGATCCACAACTTCGTCGATGACATGGGCGGCGGTGATTACCCGCCCGTCGGCCACCACGACCCCGGATCCCTCCACGCCATCGCCAACGACCCGCACGACCGAACCCAACACGTCATTTCGCGGGGTCTCGCACATATCCATTGCCTGGGCACCCGCGACCCAGAAGCTCAATACCAAGAGCAGCACACTCCTGAAAACCATCGCCAACTCTCCCTGATTCCATGCAGTTCAAACGCGTTACACATTTTTATGATCGCGTTTTCGGCTACGGGTTTCAGTTAAGTGCGTCAGAAAATTGAGCGTTCACGAACGACAGCGTGCTTATAGTGAATCAATTCACAGGACGGGCGGTGGCCCAGGCGATGGCGAACCCGGCCAACATCCAGCCCACGACGAGATCAAGCGCCGCGACTAGGGTATAACCGCTGGTAAAACCCCACCAGTTCCAGTAAGGCAGATGCACCGCGACGGCCGCGGCGCAAGCGAACAACGTCACCAGCATCCATCGCTCCCAGAATCCGTCGCGGCGAGCCAGCCAGACCAGGGCAGTGACCAGCAAGGCAGCAATCAGATTGATGCCGAGCATACCGACCAGCGAAGTTTCGAACGCCGCGACGCCGTCGCGGTCGATCGCCGCGAACACGACCGGGCCCTGCCGCTTGCGTTGCTCCGCGAGCACGTAGGCAGCCTCCACATCCTCCGGCGCCGCAGTATTCGGCAGTTTGAACGTGAGCGGCAGTACGTACATGCCCGAGGCCGGCACTTGGTCTAGCACCAGTCGCGCCACACCCTCCTCGTTGGGAAACTTCTCCAGCGTCATCAGATGCCAGGGCAACGCCAGCCACGAAACAGCGCCCCAGGCCAACAAAATCAACGCCCCCAGGATTCCACCCTTGCTTAATGCTCGCAGCATCGTCAGCTCCTTGGTTTTAGAGAATTCTCTTGTCGCCCCGCCAGCAACCCCAGCGGCTATCAGCGACGCTGCCGCAATGCCTCGTAAAGGCACACGCCGGTCGCCACCGAAATATTGAGGCTTGAAACCTGTCCCCGCATGGGGAGTTTAGCCACGTAGTCGCATCGTTCCTGCGTCAGGCGGCGCAATCCAGCGCCTTCCGCGCCCATCACTAGCCCGATGGGTCCGCGAAGATCCAGGTCGTACAGACTCTTATCGGCCTGATCGCTCGTGCCCACCAGCCAGACGCCGCGTTGTTTTATGTCGTCCAGTGTCCGCGCGAGATTGGTGACCTGAACGAACGGCACCGACTCCGCCGCGCCGCTCGCAACCTTGCGCACCACCGGGGTAATCCCAACCGCCTGATCACGCGGCGCGATGACAGCGTGAACCCCCGCCGCGTCGGCGGTGCGCAAGCAAGCCCCGAGATTGTGCGGATCGGTCACGCCATCGAGCACGAGTAACAACGGCGCCTCGTCGAGTGCGTCGAGCAAGGTCCAGAGGTCGGATTCGTTGCGTTCGGCGATGCCGCTGTAGATCGCCACCACGCCCTGATGCCGCCCGCCTCGCGCGTGGCGCTCGAGCGCCCGATCATCGACCCACTGCACCTGCACGCGCCGTTCACGCGCCAGCTCCACGATCGGCGCCAAGCGCTTGTTGCCTGGATCGTGTCGCAGCATGAGCTGCTCGATCCGCCCGGAATCGTTGCGCAACGCTGCCTCGACCGCGTGTACGCCAAATATCGCTTCGCGTTCAGCCATGCCGCACGAACCTCAGGCGGGCTTCTTTTTGCCGCGGCTCGACTTGCGCTCGACCTCTTCCTCGAGTTCGAAGTCGATTCGGCGCTCATCAAGGTCGACCCTCGCGACGGTGACACGCAAGCGGTCGCCGAGACGGAACGCGCGCCCGGAATGCTTGCCAGTCAGGCGATGCCCGACCGGATCGAATTGGTAGTAATCCCGCGGCAATGAGGTGATATGCACCAATCCTTCGACGAACACCTCGTCCAGTTCGAGAAACAGGCCGAACGATGTCACGCCGCTGACCGTGCCGGTGTAAGACTCGCCAAGTTTGTCCCGCATGAATTCGCACTTCAACCACTCGACCGCATCGCGAGTCGCATCATCGGCACGCCGCTCGCACATCGAACAATGCTCGCCCAACGCGACCATCTCCGCGTGGCTGAACGGAAACGTTGCCGCCTTGCCCACCCGCAGCAGGTGCCGGATCGCGCGGTGAATCATCAAGTCCGGATAGCGCCGGATCGGCGAGGTGAAATGCGCATAGTCATCATGCGCCAGTCCGAAATGGCCCGCGTCGCTATCGGGCGAATAAACCGCTTGCGACAACGAACGCAGCATCACGGTCTGGATCAAGTGGCGGTCCGGACGAGACTCGATCAAGCTCATGACCTTGGCGTAATCGTTCGGCACGGGCTTGTCACCGCCGTCCAGACGCAACCCAAACTCCGCCAGAAAACGGCGCAGATCCTCCACTTTCTCCAATTTTGGGCCGGGATGAACCCGATGTAGCGCAGGTATTTCGTACTTTTTGACGTATTTCGCCGCCGCGCAATTGGCGATGATCATGCATTCCTCGATCATCTTATGCGCGTCGTTGCGCTCGCGCGCCACGATACGCTGGATCTTCCGCTCGGCGTCGAACTCGAACAGCGTCTCGGCCGATTCGAAGTCGATCGCGCCGCGTTTTTCGCGCGTCGCGCGGAGAACCTTATAGAGCGCGTGCAGCTCATCGAGGTGCGGCACGAGTTCCGCATACGCGTCGCGCCGCTGCTGGTCACGTTCGACCACCATCGCTGCCACCTCGGTATACGTGAGGCGCGCCCAGGACCGCATCACCGCCTCGAAAAAACGATAGGTCTGCATGCGACCTTCTGTGTCAATGAACATCTCGCACGCCATGCACAGACGATCGACCTGCGGATTCAGCGAACACAATCCGTTTGACAACACCTCGGGCAGCATCGGAATGACCTGCTTCGGGAAGTACACCGAGGTGCCGCGTTCGCGCGCATCGGCGTCGAGCGCTGTGCCAACCCTGACATAGGCGGATACATCCGCGATCGCGACCACCAGACGCCAGCCGTCCGCATGCCGTTCGCAATAGACCGCGTCGTCGAAATCACGCGCGTCCTCGCCATCGATCGTGACCAGCGGCGTCGGACGCAGATCCACCCGGCCCTCCTTCGCCGCGTCGGGTACCTCGACCCCGAACGCCTCGATCTCGGCTTCGGTCTCGGCCGACCATCGATACGGCAGCTCGTGCGAGCGGATCGCGATGTCGATCTCCATTCCCGGCGCCATGTGTTCACCCAACACTTCGACGATCCGCCCGATCGGCTGACGGTAAGGCGTGGGCTGCTCGATGATCCGGGCCATCACGATCTGGCCGTTGGTCGCGCCCGCGTTGGCATCCGGCGTGATCAGAATATCGTGGTGAATGCGCTTGTTGTCGGGCACCACGAAACCGATGCCGCTCTCCAGGCGAAAACGCCCGATGATCAGTTCGTGCGCGCGCTCGATCACCTCCACCAGTGCCGCCTCACGCCGGCCGCGCCGATCCACGCCGACGACGCGGACCACCGCACGGTCGCCATGCAACAGGCTATTCATCTGTCGCGGCGACAAGAACAAATCATCGCCGCCCTCATCCGGAACCAGAAATCCGAATCCGTCGGGATGCGCGATGATGCGTCCGCGAAACAGCTCAGCCTGCTGCACCGGCAAATAACCCTCGCGCCGGTTCTGCACGATCTGACCATCGCGCTCCATCGCGCGCAAGCGTCGGCGTAGAGCCTCCAGCCCGTCCTCGTCGGAAATCCCAAGCGCGTCCGCCAAATCGTCTCGCTTCAACGGACCGTTGGCGTCGGTCAAAACATTCAGGATCAACTCGCGGCTGGCAATTGGATTGGTGTATTTCTCGGCCTCACGCGTACCGAAGGGGTCATGTCTGGAAGTCATTCAACAGGTGTCCGTAGTGTCAATGGAAACGACGTCGCAACGTCGAAATTTACGCTCATTGACAAGATTGTACCGTAAAGGTACCTTTCGATCCCTGTTTACAGCCCCTTATGCCGAGGTGGCGGAATTGGTAGACGCGCTAGATTCAGGTTCTAGTGGGGTAACACCCGTGGAGGTTCGAGTCCTCTTCTCGGCACCATCAAGATATCAACGACGAGCAACGTGAGCCGATTGTTTCATAAGCGGCGCGGGGTTGCGTTCGGCGATTGAATTTGTCTCAGACGAATTAAACGGCTAATCGCATCTACGATGGGATAGCTTGTTATGTGAATTGTCCGATTCGTAGGTAAGTAGGCGGGCGCGTCGGCTGCAGCGACGCGGCTGTCGAGCCCACTGACGCGTTCGCGGCGTCTCCTGCCTAACCGGCCCCGAACAGCGGCTTTCACCCTCCGACGTAGCGTCCTCACCCTCAACGCCAGCGGTAAGCACGCCACGAAATCACGTCATGCAGGAACCGCGCGAGATCTAGCGGTTCGCCCTGTGGTTGCCAGGTATCCGCATCCGCGTGGCAAAAAAGCCACGGGATACAAAACAAAACGCGTGACCTACCGGGGCAAGCCCCTAGGTCACAGCGTGATCACCTGGTCTACTCCGCCCGCGCCCTGGATCGCGCCATAGAGGTTCGGGAAGCAACCGATCACAAATGGTTCCTGAATCTTGTCGTCGATTCGCCGCAATTCGCAGCATTGGTCGCAGCCCATGACCAACATGCCGGTGTCGCGGGCAATCGCCGCCAGCCTTTCGGCCGTCGGGTTCCCAGCCTCCAGCATGTAGTTGTTGTCGACGAAAAAGAACATCCCGACCACTTTGACGCCGTGCGTTCCTGCCTCGAGTTGCGGCAGAATCATTTTTTCGAGGATGTAGCTGGCGTTGGACGTGGAAAAAACGTAGGCAATGCGCATGATTGAGGTTCCTCATCGATTGTGGGACGGTGGCTGAGGTGCAAGGCAGGCATCACCGCATGGGAGATGCCTGCGTGCTTGGACTCCGGTCAACCGCCGCAGGGATTGGGCGGTAGTACCGGATTGCCGCCGGAGCCCGCACCCCCGCCCGTGCCCGAGCCGCCACTTGCGGCGCTTCCGCCACTCGCCGAAGCGGTCGGCACGCGTTGGTAGGTGCCGAAAGCAATGTTATTGACGCCTTTACCGAGGCTGATCTCCTTGACCAAGCCACGGCTCGCGCGATCGATTACCTGGATTTTGCCACCGATGACCTGGAACAGGCTGTCCTTGAACCAGTGCCCGGCGGTGGAGCTGAGTGCGATTGTTTCGCTGATCCGCCACGGCAAACTCGTTCTCAGATCAACGATGTCCCAGCCGAGGTTCGCTGCGTTGGAATCGAGCCAGACCTCGTCGCTGTAGATGGTGGTATTCGCACCGCTGCCAACGATTCGCGACATCGCGGGGCTGCTGGTGAGCGCACGACCACTCAGTCCATTCAGCAGGTAGGACGGTCCGGGATCGGTCGCGGTGACCTTTTGCAGATAGGCGGTTGTGCCGCCGCCGGGTGGGCTTGCGCCCGTACCATTGTCCCCCGCCAGCCCGACGTAGCGATATTGGACCACGGTGTTCGCGCCACCGGTCGAGGCATATTTGACACTGACGCCGTACAAGCTGCCGTTGACGAACGCAGTCGGCGCTTCATCCACGACGTCCACCAGCGTGGTGTACATCCGCTGCAATTCAACCGGAGCGGAAGGCGTCGAAAGGTCCCACACACCTTCGGCGTTTTCACCCTCGTACTCGATGAACAGCAAGAACTCGTTGGCCCCTACGTTGCGATTCGCCAATGAGGCCATCCACGGCCCGGCGGTCGCGATGTTGGCCTGGAAGTTGCGCTGCCGGACCACCGGCACCTGGATGTTGTAAACCTCGGGCGTGGCTGTATTGATCTTGTCGACGTTGACTCCGGTGATGGTGTCACCGTCGACATCGACCGTCCAACTCCAGACCTGGCCCTGATGATTGCGCAGCATGGTGGAGTCGCAAGGCTCCACGTAGGTTTCGCGATCTGTTTCGATCGCCGCGGCAGAAGCGTTGTCAGTGCCGCGGGTCCAGCGATTGTTCCCGGGTGCCAGGCCACCAGCGGCGGTATAGGACGAGGTGAAGGTACTCACGACCGCGTTGTTGGCATCCTTGACCGTACCGTAGCGTGGATAGACCAGGCGCGCCGGCTTGCCGAAGGTGGCAGAATCCGGATCGGTATCGATGAACAGGATATGGTCGCCTTGACGCACCGCCGTCATCAGCAACTTGCCATCTGGCGAAGTCTCATTGCCCACGTTGCCATAGCCGATGTTATGTATCCGCACATCGTTCTCGGTAAGCCCGGAGCGGGCATTTTTTGCGAACGCGACCAGCGTTTGCGTGGCTTGGGTCGCCTCGCTACGCAATGCGCACAAATCGACCTCCCGCAACTCCTGCTCGGTAAAGTAGGACTTCTGTAGCAACCGCGTGCGATCGGGATCGTACACCACATTTTCCGCCGACAACGGCGTCGACGCACCGACCTTGTTCACCTGCCCCTGACCAACCACACCGGAACGACTGCCCTGGATATAGGGACCGACGAAACCCGGGACCGGCTCGAGCGTCTCGGGATCCAGCGCATAGACGCTACTGGAGGCGATACCCCAAACGTAACCGTCTTCGTAGAAATAGGATTTTTGCTTGCCGCCCGGCGCGCTGATCGGATTTTCCTTGCTCTCCAGCACCTCCAGCGTGACCGGATCGATCCGCGCGACCTGGCGAACATCGGCGTTGTCGGTGTAGTACGCGAACAGCGCCTGATCGGGTACCGTGCTCACGGTGGGTGCCGCGGGCGGCGCCAAGGAGTTCTCGCTGCCGCAACCCGCCAAAAATATCGCGGATCCCGCGAGCAACGCGATGGACACCGACAAACTGAGCATTCGTTTCCGTGGCACTGTGCGCTTATTCACTTCGTTTGATCTCCCGGTTAAAAACTTAATCTGCGACCCGTGACGACAGCCGATCGATCGACCGTCGGCGCGACCACACCGAAACGCATCCTTCAATTGCGATCGGTTTCGTTGAAGCAATATTCATGCTCATCACCCACACCGCGTAGGTGCCTGAACATCGGCGTTATTTGAGGGACTCACCGCGGCGCGTCCGATTGCAATATGAAAGCGGCTGGAAGCTTCGTGGGAATTTTGCAATACCCCTCATGGCGTCGAGGGACACCGTTCTGGACTGCCCGTGCGCGCCCGGATCCATCTGGCAACGCCCCAAATGCAAAGTAGCCCCACCGCGAACGCACTCACGATCGCGATCGGTTGCGGGACGATAAACGTCATTCGGTTCGCCAGATCGCCCCACTCCAGGCTGACCAGTGGGTCGAGGCGCGGATTGAATTCCGGTAGCAACCACAGGTTCAGCAACCAACCGGCCGCGACTGACGCTACAACGAGGCTCGTCACATAAACCGCGATGGTTCGACGACCCAGAATGCGTTGCAGCGCGATCAACTCCGGCAGATTGGTGACGGCGCCGGTGACTAGAAAAACGATCGCGACACCCGGACTCGCGCCCGCGACCAGCAACGCGGCCACGAGCGGAATATGCGCCACGGCGCAAACGTAGATGAGCATGCCCAACACAGCAACGATCAGCAAAGAACCTAGTGGTGCCGATGCGCCCATGTGGTCGGGTATCCATTGCGACGGCGCCAGGGTTGTGACCAAGGCGGCCAGACCGATACCCACGGCGAGATACAGACCGAGTGTCGGCCCCAACTCCAAAAAACCCCAACGCATCGCGCGAGCAAAGCGCTGACCGCGGGTGTCGGGTTGGCTACCGCAACACGCCTGACTCGAACAACAACTCTTGAGCTGAACGGCGACTGGCGTGTCGGCCTGCGACCCAAACCGCTCGACGATCAAGCCGGCCACAACGGGCACCGTTAGTCCGAACACCACATAGACCAGCGTGATCTGCGGCCCCAGTAACGCATACGACAACAGCACGGCCGCCGGATTGATGATCGGCGTCGCGGCCGCGAACGTCATCACCGCGGCCAGACGCACGCCGGCCAGCCTGAGACTGACAGCCAGCGGAATCACCCCGCAACTGCAGATCGGCAACAGCGCACCCACCCCGAGCGCCCCGGCAAGACTCCCCACGCCCTGATGACGCATGAAGCGACTGAGGCGCGAGGTACCCAGATATTCATATACCAATCCGGCCATGAACAGGCTGATGACGATCCAGAATCCTGCATCCAGCAGGATAGAAATCGCGGCCAGCAAAACCGGCGCTAGCGGATCAAAAACTGTCGCCGCAGTCATATCGGGGTTCCGAACGACGCTTGCAGACGCTGCTGTTGTGCGCGCAATTGCTGCATCAAATCCGGCGGACAAATGATATAGCCGGCCTTGTGACAGGCCGCGGCTGCATCGAGCAACGCCACCATCAACACCATATCGTGATAACGATCGCGGTCATCCACCGGAACGGCGCGCATGATCGCCCGCAGCGACTCGCGACTGCTTTCGACCCGACGCTTGAAATCGCCCGCTTCCGCCCGGCCACTGCCCGCCGCCTTCACCAGATACTCGGCTTCGCCGATCCAGGCACGAGACTGATCGGAAAGCAGTACCGGCGCGGAAACCGCGGGACTTGCGTTTTCGATCGTGACCAACGCTTCCGGCGGGGCGTCGGCCAGGTCACGCGAGCAGCCGACCGAGCCCAGACCCAACGCCACGCCGAACAGCGCCGCGGCCGTCGATCGAATCCTCGCTGGGTCGTGGCCCGCCAACGCCGCGTTGACGACCCGCGCGCGCGGCGATCGGCAGGTGAGAAAGAACCTCGCTAAGAACACCCTGGCTCCTTTGTGATCGCCTTGAATAGGCGTTGAGGATTGGCATCGTGGACCACGGGCGCCCGGTCCAAAACCCAATCGCTATGATCGCTCGCAACTAGCGTACCAACCCAAGGCAAAAAATAATCGCGCGAAAAAACAGACCTTTATTCCGAGTTTGGCGAATCGGCATATTGCAGAATGCACGAACGGCGCCTGCACGATTGCATTCTGCCTGCCACCATGTCCGCGTCGCAGCATGATATGCCGCAAACAACATCGCGTGCCCAATCCGTATGTGAATCCAGGCATAGCACCCGGTACCCAACATTGCGTCAACGCAGTACCCTACTTGGCAAGAAACGCTGTACAAGCGCCGACTCCCTCACCCAAACGCCTCCGCAACCCGGCACCCACGAGATCCCGAAATGTCTGCATTCATCGATAATTCACTGCTCCGCCTTAACGAACTACTTCCGCTCAAGGCACGCCAAGATCAACTCTCGCCGACGCTCAAGGCACTACATCAAGCGGTAATCACATCGCTCGTGACACGCGGCCGGGCACCCAGTCGGTCGGACGTCGCCGCGCAAGTGGGTGAAGACCAGGTCGACGCCGCGCTCGCGCGACTTGGCGCCGACGACCTTGTCGTGCTCTCCGCCGACCGCCGCGAAATTCTGGGTGCCTACCCGGTAACGACCGAAAACACGCCGCACGAGGTCCGGGTCAATGATCAACGGATCCATGCGATGTGCGCCCTCGATGCGCTTTCGGTCGGACCGATGTACAACGTTCCGGTGGCAATTCACTCACGCTGCCGCGTGACCGGGGCCACGATCGAAATCCAGCAGGACGCCGAACGCATCGTCGAGGCCAGTCCGACCGCCACGCGCGTCGGAGTGCGTTGGCAGGCGCCGCTCGGCAGCGCCGCGCACAGTCTATGTATGGAAATGGTGTTTCTCGGCGATGACGCCGCCGCCCAAACTTGGCACGGGGGCGACCTTGAATACCATAGCGTATACACCCTGGAACAGGCGGTGGAATTTGGCGCGCGGTATTTCAGGCCGTTGCTGTAGACCGGATGATTGCGACGCGCCGACCCAACGACACTGCACTAGACGCGTGCGATGCAGGGTTGTGAAAGCGCATTGACTGTTCCATTCGCGCGCGTCGGCTCGCGAATACCGCTGATCATCCGGTAACCAGTAGCCACCCAGGACGCGCAACGAATACGCGTCGGCCCCGGACAAGCCGGGGCCGACGCGTGAAATGGCAGCGCTGCAACGACCCGAGCGGAACAGGGTCCGCTCAGGTCGAGCAGAGGCGACTAGCCCGCGGCGCCTTCCCCAGCCTCGGTCGAGTCAGGAGGAATGCCCGGCCCGCAACCGCCTTCGTCGCATGTCCGATCATACGGCGGTTTGTAGCAATCTCCGGTGCTGCAGCTCGGATCAAACGGGGGCTGATTGCAGTCCCCGGTGCTGCAATTGGGATCGTAAGGCGGTTGGTAGCAATCCCCAGTGCTGCAGTTCGGATCCTGCGGCGGCTGATAGCAATCTCCGGTGCTGCAATTGGGATCGTAGGGCGGTTTGTAGCAATCCTCAGTACTGCAGTTCGGATCATGCGGCGGCTGATCGCAATCCCCGGTGCTGCAATTGAGATCCCGCGGTGGCTGCGCGCATTTACCGTCGTAGCAGGTTTCGTCGTTGGGCTTCGGAGTACCGCCAATCGCGCTGGAATCGTTCGTCGATCCGCCATGAGAACCAGACTCGTTGGACGAATTGCCAGGATTGTAGTGCGGATTG
>JBHJOI010000086.1:0-4676 GCA_050329935.1 Thiotrichales bacterium
TCGAGATCGAGGGTATTGTCTTGCGCCGCCCGACGGATCAAATCGCGGGCTTCGCTGCCCTCGAGCGCGAACGCGAGGCTGGGTGGCGCGGCCGTGGTCACCTCCCGTTGCGACAGATCGGGCGTCGGGGAATCCTGGCTACCAAGAAACAGCGCCCAGACGATCAGTCCGACCGCGAAAACGGCCAGTGCCGTGACCCAAGGATCTTGCCGCGAACGGGTGGAAAAGGCGTCCGCGTCATTCGCGTCGGTACCGTTGTCGGATTTGGGATCCGTCGGCTTGTGCGCGGGCCGGGGATCGGGCGAAGTTGCTTTCTTTACCATGCTCTGACTCTCGATAGAACGCGCCTATTAAATCACAACCCCGGCTCGTTGCACCGCACGATTCCCCGGTGCGGCAACGGCACGGGTTAGGTTCGGATCACCCGAAACACCTGAAGTCGTTGCCGAACTTCGCCCGTCGCGGCGATTGCCGGTAAGCTGCGGCGAATTCTAACCGCAAACGCGGCCGCGTGCGGCGTGCCCGTTCGCGATCGGTGGACTTGCGCAGCCGGAGGCCGATGCATGCCGCAAACGTGGCCGCGAGCCGCTCGATACCTGATGATCATGCCGTTACTGGTCGGTTTGCCCGCGTGTGTCGCGCAGTCCGTCCGCATCGATCTGCCGGATCGAATCGCTCTGGAGGAGAACGGCAATCGCGTCACGTTGCACGGTGCGATCACGGTGCCCGCGACGCCGGTCGACGGCCACCCGGTGGTCGAGCTTTCGGCGTTGGCGTGGGACGACGACGAATCGGTGCTGTACGCGCTGTCTGATCGGGGGGTGCTGTTTTGGCTGCGGCCGGGGCTGTCCGATGCCGGCGAACTCGTGGGCGTCGATGTGCTGCGCGGGTTCGCGCTGCGCGACGCCGAGGGCAAGCGGCTGAAGGGCGAGTGGGGGGACGCCGAGGGGCTCGCGCTGCGGAACGCGAACAACGGCAAGCGCGGCGACACCGAACTGCTGATCGCGTTCGAAATGCGACCGCGGATCGGGCGGTTCAACCCCGACGGGCAACAGCGCGGCAAACTCGAACTGCCCAAGCCGTTGCGACACCCATCCGCGTACCAGCGGCCGAACGACGCGCTCGAATCGGTCACCGATCACCCGCGCCACGGCGTCATCACTGCGCCCGAGCAGCCCTTGCGCGCGGCTCCCAGGGCGTTCATCACGCTGTATGCGCTGTCGGGCGCGACCTGGCAAGTGCCACGACTGGATAGCCTCGCGGCCGGCGTGGTCGCCCTCGAGGCGCTGGACGACGAAAGCGTGCTGATTCTGGAACGGTCGTTCATCTCCTATTGGCAGCCGTTGCGACTGTCGCTGAAACGCGTCTGGCTCGGGCCGGAATGCGCCGCGCCGGCCAGCGCTACGTGTCCGTTCGAAACGATCGCGCTCTGGCACCGGATCGAACAGTTCCAGGCCGACAACTTCGAGGGCCTGACGCGGTTCCGGGACGATCGATACCTGATGGTCAGCGACTCCAACGATCTGCCGTTGCTCGGCACCGTGCTGGTGCAATTTGAATGGCGCGCGTCGGCGCGTGGATCGTCGTATCGCTAGGCAAAAACCACGGTACGGTTTTCATACACCAGCAGGTTGCGCCGGACGTGGTGCCAGATTGCGCGCGACAGCACGATTTTCTCCAGATCGCGGCCCTTGCGGACCATGTCGTCGACTGTGTCCTCGTGGCTCACGCGGGCGACGTCCTGCTCGATGATCGGCCCCGCGTCGAGGTCGGCGGTTACGTAGTGGCTGGTCGCGCCGATGATCTTCACGCCGCGGGCATTCGCCGAGTGATAAGGCTTGGCGCCGGGAAACGCGGGCAGAAACGAGTGATGGATGTTGATGATGCGCTGCGGATAGCGCTCGATGAACGCGGGACTCAGAATCTGCATGTAACGCGCCAGCACGACGAAGTCGATACCGTGTTCCGCCAGCAGTTCGAGTTGCCGCTGCTCCTGGTCGGCCTTGTTGCCGGCGTTGACCGGGATATGAAAATACGGAATGCCGTGCCGTTCCGCGACCGGCGCCATGTCGGTGTGATTGGAGATGATCAACGGGATCTCGGCCGCCCACTCGCCCGACTCGTGGCGTGCCAGAATGTCATGGAAGCAGTGCGCCTGACGCGAAACGAACAGCGCCATGCGCGGCCGGTCATCCGAGAACGACAGCTGCCATTGCATCGTGAAGCGTGACCCGATCAAGGTCTGGAAATACTCACTGATCTTGTCGGCCGGGATCGCGAATCCATCGAGATCCCACTCGATGCGCATGAAGAAAACCCCGCGCTCGGGATCCACATGTTGCGCGAGTTGCACAATGTTGCCGCCATTCTTGTAGATGAACTCGGTGACGGAGACGACGATGCCCTTTTGGTCCGGGCAATGAATCAGCAGGATAGCGGTGCGCGACATGAGTTGATCCCTGAAAAGTCCGCGAATTTGAATGGTTCGTTTCCTCAAGACCGCGAAAACGCGCCGAGGTTGCATCATGGTTCGAATTTATACTGACGCGCTCGCGCCAATGCAAAGGGGAATCTCGGGGTTCGTGAAGCATTCGAATGTTCCGCGCCGGTTCAGGCCGAAGCCGCCTGACGGGCGGTTACGGTCCGCGAGCAATTCCCGCCCGGTTACGACGCTGCCGCCAGCGTGGTGAGTCTGGCGGGCATGATAACCGGTCAGATCCTCACCGGTTCGCGACCGCTGGAAGCCGTGAAATACCAGGCTTTAGTCCTGCTTCTGTTTACCACCGCGAACGGGCTCGCGACCCTGATCGCCGTTCGTGTCGGTACGCGTCGCTCGTTCAACGAGCGACAGCGCGTGGTGCTGGAATAGCAGACGACAGGCGCAGTGCCGCGCCCGTCGCGTCTCCTCAATCGGGAATCTCGGCCTCGACGAGCTTGCCGAGCGCCAGCAACGACTCCTGCCACCCGAGGTAGCAAGCCTCGAGCGGAATCACATCCGGGATTCCGGTCTGCACGATATTCAGTTCCGTGCCGCAGGACACCGGCTTCAATTCCACCGTCACCTCCAAGACCCCCGGCAGGTTAGGGTCTTCGAACTGATCCGTGTACCGCAGGCGTGCATGCGGCGTGATTTCGAGGTATTCGCCACCGAACGCATGGCTGTTGCCCGTCGTGAAGTTCGTGAATGACATGCGGAACCGGCCACCCACCTTGGCTTCCATCTCATGCATTTTGGCGGTAAACCCGTTCGGCGGCAGCCACTTGACCATGGCATCGGCGTCGAGAAACGCGCGGAAAACGCGCTCAGGCGGCGCGCGGAGCACGCGATGGAGACGAACGGTGTTTGGCATGGCGAAATCCTCCGCGGCAGCTGAATATTGGCGCGTGCCGAAACACGCGAACGTGAACCATTCACGGGAGTATCGCGACGAACCAGACGGCGGCGCGAACAGCCCCGCCAGGTGCGGGGAATTCGCGACCGTGGCTAGTCTCGCAGACGGTTGAGACAGCCGCGTCGGCGGGCGGCCGACGAGGGTAGACCCGTGCGGACGCGCCGAGCGCACACGGCGTATCGTTCGTGTTGGGATGTCCGCTCCGGTGGTTGCCGCGCGAGCGATGCACCGCGCCGTGCTCAGCGCCTAGATGGACCCGTTCCGAAGTGCGAACGGATTTGCGCGGGAACGTTCAAGTCCGCACCCATCCGACCGGCCACGGATTCGCGAAAACGATTGGCTCGCGTCCATCGCCCCGACCCACGCGTATCTAATCTCACATACCAATCCGTTTACTAGAAATGCCATGACTCCAAGCGCGTATCCCCGTCTGCTTTTGCTACTGTTGGCGGTGGCCGTCATCGGCGCCCTCGCGACATTCGGCCCGCAACCGGCTCGCGCCGTGGACGAGCTCGGTCCCGCACCCGAGTTCACCCACACCGACCCCAGCGACTGGTTCAACGGCCCACCGCTTAAACTCACCGACCTGCGCGGCAAAGTCGTGTTGCTGGACGTGTGGACCTTCGGCTGCTGGAACTGCTACCGCTCGTTCCCCTGGCTCAAGGCGCTGGAATCACGGTACGCCGGGCAAGGCCTCGCAGTCGTCGGCGTCCACACCCCCGAATTCGACCATGAACGCGAACGCGACGCCGTCGCCGCCAAAATCCGCGAATTCGGCCTGAAACACCCCGTCATGCTCGACAACGACTCCAGCTACTGGCGGGCACTCAACAACCGCTACTGGCCCGCGTTCTACCTCATCGACAAACACGGTAACCTCCGCGCCCGGTTTGTCGGCGAGACGCATGAGGGTGACCGGAATGCGCGTGCGATCGAGGCGGCGGTAGAGGGATTGTTGGGCGAATAGAACTAGACCACGTAGGGTGCGCTGGCGTAGGAAGCGCACCGCTTGCCCGCCGTAGCGCCTGCGCGGTGAGTTCCTGCGTCATGCGCGCACCCATGGCGTAGCCTGTGATCTCGCGGGTGTGCACGTCCTTGATGCCCGCCAGATACAGCCAGCCCTCGGCGGTCGGAATGTAGGTGATGTCGCTGACCCACACCTGCCCGGGCGCTCGGTGGTGAAGTCCTGATTGAGCAGGTTCTCCGCCACCGGCAGGGCGTGGTTGGACTGGGTCGTCGCCTTGAACCGGCGCGCCTGCTTGCAGCGCAGCCCGAGCTTGCGCC
>JBHJOI010000087.1:0-2608 GCA_050329935.1 Thiotrichales bacterium
GAAACTTCGGTTTTCGGATGGTTCGCCTCCGGCCAATGCGATTTGTCAGGTTCCCTGCGTTGCGATTCAAATCCGCGCCACCATTCGAGGTTTACGTGCCCGCACGGGTCGTCGACAAACGCCTGAAACTGAGCGTTGGTGATCGGGTAGCGGGCGATTTGAAAGGGTCGTTCAATGGTGAATTCGCCTGCGTTGCGCTCAAGAACCACTTTCCCCGGCGGGATTTCGACCCAGTCGATGTCCGGGATCAGCGGGTACTCCGGATCAAGCCCGACCCCCTTGCGCGGATCGCCGAGACGGCTGAGGGTGATTGCGGCTTGTTCGCGTTGCGCCGGTGCGGTGGCGAGTTGATTGTCCTCGATCAGTTTGACCAGCCAACCGATCAAACGCCGCCGCAGTCCCTTGCGGTCGAGATTGATTGGGTCAACGTCCCGCTCGGCTTCCGCGTTCGCGATTGCTTCCGCGCTTAACCAGTAGGTCACATCGCCAAAGTCGGTGTCGTGGTCCTGGGCGTCGAAACGCAGCAAGTACGTAAGCCAGTCCGTCACTGTCATGACCCCGCCGCAGCGGTCTCCAAGCCGGGCCGCCAGCGCCAATACCTCGCGCCACCAGCCAGGATCCTTGCGAGTCGCGTCACGCACTTGGTTCAGGTCGCGGATCGAATCCGTGAGGGTGAGGTAACGCGCGGCAAGGAACTCGCGAAAACTGCGATGGATAAACGCGAACTTGCCGTCGTCGCGCGCGAGCAACAGGCCGGTCTTGTTGCGCAGGTAGTCGACCACGTGCGCTGCGCTGTAACCCTGACCGAGTCGGGAGCTAAACGCGTGCTCGATAAGCGCCTGCGGAAGATCGCCGCTGTCCTGCGCGGCGGCGCCCGCTTGGGTAAGCCCCAGGTGGGCCTGAAAGCCGATCTGATCGAGCGCGGCGTTCAGATCCGCTTCGCTCAATGTCGCATCGTGGATGCTGTACACCTTCGTGGCATCCGGATAATCCAGCTTTTCTTCCCAACGCGTGAGCAGCGCTTCTAGGCAGATGCGGTAGAGCTCGGCACGGTCGCGCGGCAATGCGGTTTCGCCTTCCTTGCAGAACATCGCGGTGGTCAGCGTCAGCAACAGCGGATTGCCGGCGATGCGCCGCAGGGCGTCACGCTCAGGTGCTTCGAGGACCGTGATCAGTTCCTTGGCGATTTCATCCAGCTCGGCTGCGGTCGCCCCTGGGCGGAACAGGCTGCCGTTGTGCCGGCAGAAGCGGCGGACGAACGCTACGATCTCCTTGTCTTCCAGAGCGTTCACCAGACGATTATCGAAATCGCGCAGGGGTTGGCCCATATAGGCGTAGGGTCGCGTCGTGAGACAGACGCGATGCGTGGGCGGCAGATCGCGAGCCCATTTTTCCAAACCTCGGATCAACAGGTGGCGAGACTCGTCCGGGAGGTTGATTTCGTCCAGTCCATCCAGCAACCACAGCGGATTCAAGCCGGATTCCGGTTGGCTGGCGAGCAGCGCCGCGAGCCGATCCGATCCTTCACGCAGCTCGCGATAGCCCTCGTTGAGGCAGGCGCGCATGGCCGTTTCGACGTCTGCCGCGCTCGGTACGTCCGCAATCGGGGTGTCGGTTTTGTTGAGGCAACGATAGAAGGTCTTAAGTTCGACGAACAATGGCAGCGTCCGCTCCAACGCCTCGGGCAACGCCTCGTCGTGTTCATCCGGTTGGCGGGATTCTCCTTTCAATCGGCCGGCGAGCCGCAGCGCGACGTAACGCAGAAACGTACTCTTGCCGCAGCCGGGGTCGCCGCGCACCACCAGGCGCTTCTGCAGCGCGAGGACTTCGAGCAATGGCACGGGCTTGTCACTGTCGCGGGAGCCGAGTTTCCCGGCGTCGCTCCTGAAAAACTCACCCCACGAAAACGGCACGTGCAACGGCACATACAGCGCGCGTGTTTTGAGATGTTGACTGGCGCTATTCCCGCCGAGTCGGCGCAGCATCACGTCGGTGGGCATGTCCTCCAGTTTACGGATGAGGTTGTCGAGGTAGCCCTTAAGCCACGCGGGCAAGTGGGGGTGGCGCGACAGCGCGATCTTCTGATCGGGCCACGGTTCGAACGCGGAAACGGGGACAACGTATTGGCAGGCCGAATCGATGCTTTTGCCGTGGAGCACGCCGACCAGCATTCCGCTCTCGTCGACAACCGGGCCGCCACTCATGCCCTTGGCAATGTTTTGATCCAGTCGGATGGCGTCGTATTCCTCCGACGGTTCGATGATTCTCGTCGCGCGCGGATCGGGTCTCGCAACGTTTGGCGAAAAGCCCCAAACCGTCACCGCTGCGCCGGGCTCCGGCGTCGCCGTCGATCGCGGCACCGGAATCCACGCTTCCGAGCGTTGCCGCGGGTCGACAACCCGCAATAACGCGACATCGCGCTGCGGGTGCCGGTCGACGACCTCGACACACCGTTCGCCGTGACCCGCGAACGGTTCAATAAAGAACGACTCGCCGTGCTTGGCTTCGTTGACGCAGTGCGCCGCGGTCAGCAGGTAGTTGGGGTCAATGAAAAACGCGCTGCCAACAAAGCGCCGGGGGTTTCCCGCCACCCCGACTGACAGACGCG
>JBHJOI010000088.1:0-30624 GCA_050329935.1 Thiotrichales bacterium
GAACTCGCGGGGCCACCCAACAACTGGACCGCCGCTCAAATCCGCCACAACGTGCTGAACAAATACTCGGTCGACCAAATTCGTGGCACGGACTTCGACCCCGAGTCGATCATGCTGTACTTCTTCCCGGCGCGCTGGACGAAAAACGGCGTCAGCACCCAGGACAATGACATGCTCTCGCGGCTCGACAAGGCCTTTATCGCCAGCGAACACGCCTATCCGCGCGAGGCCTCGGCGGCAGTGGATCTGACCATCGACGCACCGACCGCGACCGCCGCTGACATCGGCACGCCTGGTGAGGAAGACGTGTTCCGCTTCGTCACGGAACAGGGCGGACGCCATGTGATCGAAACCTCGGGCAACACCGACGTGGTGATGCAATTGTTCGGCCCCGACAGTCAGACCACGCTGATTGCCGAGGACGACGACAGCGGCCAGGGTTTGAACGCCCGCATCGCCGCCGAGTTGATCCCCGGGCAATACTGGGCACAGGTTCGCCATTACCGCCAGGCGAGTGGCACGGGGCAATACGGCATCCGCGTGCGCACGGCCTGATTCCGCCGGCGCGCCTGTTCACGGTTGCGCGCCACGCGGTTCGAACCGGATCAGCCACGCGGCGCCCAGATACAATCCCACTGCGAGCAGAACGACGAACGTAAAGCCGAAGTGAATCGCGAGCAGTGTCGCGAGCACCGCGCTGACGACCGAGGCGCAGCCGTTGACGCCCCAGGCCCAGGGCAGATATTCGGGGGCACGTTCGCCAAGCAAGGATAGACCGAGCGGGAATGGAAAGCCCATGCAAAACGCGAGCGGCGCGATCAACGCGAGCACAAGCGCGATCTTCGCCGGTAGCGGCCAACCGATGATGGCGGCAGGCCAGGTTTGGAACAATGCGAGCCACGCCAGCGCGAAAATCGCGATGCCGGCGATGGCGACGATCACCGCGCGCCGTCGTCGGTCCGACCGTGCCCAGCGCTGACTGGCGAAACTACCAAGACCGGCAAACACCAGAAATCCGCTCAAAGTGGTCGCGATCGAGTACAGCGGATGATGCAACAGCAAGGTAAAACGCTGGATAAATGCGATCTCGATGAACAGAAATGCGAGGCCCACCGTGGCGAAGTATCCGAACACCCGGCCCCGGTGTACGGCGGCGCGCGTACCCTGCCGCCGTCGACGCAGCAGCCGTAAGGGCAACAGGATCAATACCGCGCTCGCGACCAGTGCCTGAATCAAAGTCGCGACGAGCACGAGATAGCCCCACTCCAGCAGCGGCATGCCGCCCTGGCCACGCAGCGCCAGAATTTCCGGCAGAACCCGCCATTTGAAGAAATGAAAAAAGTACGGCCGATCATCGGTCGCCGGGTCGAGCGCGTATTTGTAGTCGCGTAGGAACGCCGCGCGTTCCGGGCCGGCGAGCCGGCGCACCGCGTCGAAGAAATACGGTTCGCGCAGGCGGTTGACGCGATTGGCTTCCGCAGCCGACATCCCTGGATACCACGCGAGGTCGAAGCCCCATTCGCGGACAAACGCCTGCATCCGGGTGATTTCCTCGGCGTTGAATGGTTCGTTCTTCACCAACAACGTCGCGGTTTGCCAGCTACGGATCAGCACGAGATGCGCGGATGGCTCGGCGACGCCCCGGCGTTCGAGCGCCTCCAGCGCGGTGGCGACCAGCTTGAGGGTGTCGCGCGGCGGCAACTTCACCCAGCGCGTGATCGACAAATAGCCACCGGGTTGCAAGCGTGCGAGGTATTTGTCGAACGCCTCACGGGTGTAGAGATAACTTTCGTTCAGCGCATACAGACCGGCCGCCGCAGCGCCAAAGGCATCGAGCAGCGCGAGTTGTATCAGGTCGTAGCGGTCCTGACTGCGCGCGACGTAACCGCGCGCCTCGCCAATGTGGATGTTCACCCGATCGTACAAACGCCCGGCGAACGCCGCGTGGTCATCGCGCACCAGCGCGACGATGCGCGGATCCAGTTCCACCGCGGTGATCCGCGGCACCCCCAGGTGGACGGCCTGCAACAGATCACCGCCGGAACCCGCACCGAGAATCAGCGCATGTTCGATCGCGCGCAGTTGGTATGCCAAGGCCGAGGTCGTCTGCGCGACCCACGCGAGCCGCGCCGGGTCGCCGCTGTCACGGGTGATCGCGGTCATGCCGTCGCCGTCGTGAAACACGACCAATTGCTCCGGCGGCGCCTGGGTCGCGAACAGACTCAGTCCCGGCGCGTGGCGAAACGGATTATGCGTGTTCGCGACCACCGTCAGCAGACCGAGCGGGCTGGAGTGCGTCGCCACCACCTCTGCGCCCGGAATCAACAGCGTCTGACTCAAACCCTTGTACGGCGAGATACGCGGTTCGCTCGCGAAACCCAGCCACAACAGTACAAGCGCGGCCACCCCGACCCACGCCAGCCGACCTGGACGCGAGACAGCTCCGGTTTCCACGGCCGCCACGAGCGCCGCGAACAAGCCCAGCAGCACGACCACCGTCAACGCCTGCAATGGCATCAGCACGAAAAGCAATCCGATCGCCACCAGCCCGCCCAAGCCCGCGCCCACGAGATCGAACGCATAGATCCGATTCAGCGCGGTCGGATATCGCGTCATCGCGAGCACGATCGCGGTGGCGGCGAACACGAACGGCAGCGCCAGCAACAGGTATTGCGCGAGCAGCCACAACGGCTGGCGCACCTCCCACAGCACCATCTCCGGATTGAACGGCAACCGTTGTGCGACCAGAAAACTCCCCAGCGCGCTGACCGCGAACAACACGATACAGCCGTGGAACGACCACGCGAACCGCGCCAGCAAACGCTCGCGCAGCAGGGTCACCACGGTCCCACTGATCCCAAACCCCAGCAGCGCGAGGCTGATCACCATGTGCGCGAAGTGGTGCCATTGGATGATCGCGAACAGCCGCATCAGCAAGATTTCATAGGCCAGCACCGCGATCGACAGCAACGCCACCGAAACAATCGGCGCGCGCCCCGTGCTTGTGGTATTGGCGGTCACCCGGCCCTCGGTTCAATGACCTCCGGTGAGCGGCACGAACGCAACCGGCAGGATCTGTCGCGTGGTCACCTCGCCCGCTTCCGATTTTTCGACCAGCAGCAATTCCTGCACCATGAAGCGCGAGCCGACCGGAATCACCATCCGCCCGCCCGGCTTGAGCTGCCGGATCAACGGTGGCGGCACATGGCTCGCCGCGGCGGTGACGACAATGCCATCGAACGGCGCGTGCTCCTCCCAGCCAAAATAGCCATCGCCGATCCGAACCTCGACGTTGCTGTAGCCGACCCGGGCGAGATCGGCGCGCGCCCGTTCGCCCAGTTGCGGCACGATCTCGATGCTGAACACCCGCGCCACCAGCGGCGACAACACCGCCGCCTGGTAGCCGGACCCAGTGCCGACTTCCAACACCGTGTCGCCGGGCTCGACCGCAAGCAGATCGGTCATCAGCGCGACGATATAGGGCTGCGAAATGGTCTGCCCATGGCCGATTGGCAGCGGCCGGTTCGCATAGGCGTTCTTGCGCTCGGCGCGCGGCACGAACTCGTGGCGCGGCACCACGCGCATGACATCAAGCACCCGAGGGTCGAGTGCCGACTTGCCGAGATGAACCGCCGTTTCCTGAACATCGCGCTCGATCAGTGCCAGCATCTCGGCCCGCGCCTTGGTGTAATCCTCGACCGCCAAGGCGCCAGCGCCCAGACCTAACCCCAAAACGATCGCGCCGAGTTGTATTCGCATGACGAACACCTGGATTAGCTGTTCCTACCCCCAAGTATGGACGATGGCGATGGGTGTTTCCTTCGGACTAAATCATGAACGCTATCCACATCCGGCCACAGCCGAGGCGGCGGTAGACAAGCGGCTCGCGCTCGAACGCCAGGATCGAATTCACGGCGATTCCGGATTGGCCTTGATCCGGTGAATCGACAGATCGGCGCCATTGAACTCCTCCTCCTGCGACAAGCGAATGCCAATGGTGAATTTAAGCGCACCGTAGATCGCGAAACCGGCGACCGCGGCGATCGTGACACCGAGCGCGGTTCCGATCAGTTGCGACATCAGCGACACACCGCCGACACCCCCCAGCGCGGTTTGTCCGAATATGCCCGCCGCGATTCCACCCCAGGCGCCGCAAATGCCATGCAAGGGCCAAACGCCGAGCACGTCGTCGATCTTCCATTTATTCTGGGTCAAGGTGAACAGCCAGACGAACGCGCCGCCGGCAATCGCGCCGGTCAGCAATGCACCAATCGGGTGCATCAAGCTCGATCCCGCACATATCGCCACCAGACCCGCGAGCGGACCGTTATGCACGAAGCCCGGGTCGTTACGCCCGGCGAACAGCGCCGCGATCGTGCCGCCCACCATCGCCATCAACGAGTTGACCGCGACCAAGCCACTGATATCGCCAATCTTTTGCGCCGACATCACGTTGAAGCCGAACCAGCCGACCGTCAGGATCCAAGCCCCGAGCGCTAGAAACGGAATGCTCGACGGCGGATGCGCGAACACCTCACCGCCCTTGCCGTAGCGACCGCGCCGATGCCCGAGCATGACCACGGCGCCAAGCGCGAGCCAACCGCCCATCGCATGCACCACGACTGAACCCGCAAAATCCTTGAACGGCGCGCCGAAGGTGCTTTCCAGCCATTGCTGAAACCCAAAATTGCCGTTCCACGCGATGCCCTCGAAAAACGGGTACACCAGCGCGACGACGACGAAGGTCGCGATCAACTGTGGATAAAACCGTGCCCGCTCCGCGATGCCACCCGAGATGATTGCCGGAATCGCCGCCGCGAACGTGAGCAAAAAGAAGAACTTGACGAGCTCGTAGCCGCTATTTTCGGCGAGTGCCGCGGCGCTCGAAAAGAATCCGGTGCCGTACGCGATGAGATACCCGATAAAGAAATAGGCCATCGTTGAAACGGAGAAATCCACCAGAATCTTCACCAGCGCGTTGACCTGGTTTTTATGCCGCACCGTGCCCACCTCCAGGAACGCGAACCCGGAATGCATCGCCAGTACCATCACGGCGCCGGCCAGAACAAACAACGTATCGAGCGGAAATGTAGCAGGCTCCATCACATCCTCATGCACAGTTTTGGTTCAATCAACGCACCGAGTCGGTGCCATGGTGGGCACTCGAGACCGAAAAGCGCGCCGAATTGGCGCAATCCGATCGAAAGTCGGGGTTTTAATGCAATTCAGATGCCAGGTAACTACGGGAGGCTTCAGCCTACCGCGACCGCGATTCCGCCGGATTACCCGCACCCTGTCGCAGGCAGCGCGCACAATCGCAGCCTATTCCGCATTTCCGACGACACGATCCATTTTTTCGATCGTCTTGGGCTATAAATCCAAATGGAGACCTCGCGTGATTTAGCGTCCAATGATACGAATTCACGACGAGCCCCGATGCCGATCGAGGGCCTTGCCAGGAGGAGATGGTATGAAACCCGAAATATTGGCCGCCTACCCCGCCGCGAGCGGGCGCGACCGGTGCAAACCAAACCGATCGCTTGCGATAACGCTCGAGCCCGCCCCGGATTATTGGTTTGCCAACGAACGCATGCGCGATGGCGCTTCCCAGGACGATTCGACGCAAATCACCGGACAGAGCTGGCGCGACGCGTGGCTTCGAATCTGGAACCAATGGCACACCGCGCCGCGCCGGCAGCGAACCAGCGACGATGGCGACGAGTGGCTGGGAATCGGTTGAGACCGGCTGAGCTTGGAAGCGACCGCTGATTCAGTACGATACGGCACCGATCGTATCGTGCGTCCGGCTCGCTCAGCGGATCTCGACGCCATCAATGGCGTGGTCGAACGCGCCATCATGACTTGGAATTTACCCGAACGCGTGAAACGCCTGGCACTGCCCAGCTACCGCTACGGCGCGCAAGACCTGACGCATCAGCAAATCATCGTCGCCGAAATGACCGGCCACGCGATCGTCGGCATCGCCGCGATGGAACCGGCCGCCACACACGACACACCACCCGGGCATCGGGCGTTATTGCTGCACGGCATCTACGTCGACCCCAAACACCATCTTCGCGGCATCGGAGCACGCCTGCTCGCCGCCGTCGCCTCCACCGCCCAGACGCAACACTACGACAGCGTACTGGTTAAGGCTCATGCCAACGCCGAGGCATTTTTCGCCGCGCGCGGGCTGCTGCGCTTACCGATCACCAATCCCGCGCGCGAATGCCAGGCGCGCTATTGGCTAGACCTGGCATCGAACTGCCCTCTACTAGCGCAGACACCACTTTGATTCGGCAAACCTGACGGGGGTTGTCGACCCTGGCATTCGTCCCCGCCGCCGGATTGAGGACAAGTCGAGCGCCGCCTAAACCCGTTCACCAGGCGCTTCCTTGAGAAACAGGCCGATCTCATACTCAAGGTTGTAATGTCCGAACACCGCGTTAGCCTCGCGTGCGAGTTCCTCAAATAAATCCCGTGGATCCTCGCCGTTGGCGATGCGTTCCTTGATCAGCGCCTCGAGCGATTCCTTGAAACTGGTTGCCATGATGGCCTCCTTTTGATGTTCGGCCTCGATAGTATTCGTATAGCACACGGTGCCGCTCTAATCGTAGGCGTTCAAAACCTCCGCTTGCCCTTCACCGATCCTGTTGCCGCCCGACATGCGCCAAGGCCTCGGCGACGGGGCGAAAGCTCCGGCGATGGCAGTCCGCGACTCCGAACTCAAGCAACCGCTCGCGATGTGCCGCGGTTGGATAACCCTTGTGCTGATCGAAACCATATTGGGGAAATCGTCGATGCAAATCGTGCATCTCCCGATCGCGGGTGACCTTGGCCAAGATCGACGCGGCCGAGATCGCGGCGATCTTGCTGTCGCCCTTGACGATCGCTTCGGTCGGCAAGCCCAGGCGCGGGCACTGGTTACCGTCGACCTGCACGCGTTCAGGTGTCACGGCCAAACCGGCGACCGCGCGCTGCATCGCGAGCAGGGTTGCCTGGAAGATGTTGATCGCGTCGATCTCGGCCGCTTCGGCCCGCCCCAGGCTCCACGCCAGCGCGCGGTCGGTGATCAACGTAAACAACGCCTCGCGTTGGCGTTCCGAGAGGCGCTTTGAATCGCGCAAGCCATCGATCGGCCGTGCCGGGTCGAGAATCACGGCCGCCGCGACCACCGGTCCCGCGAGGGGTCCGCGCCCAGCTTCGTCCACACCTGCGATCAAGACTGTCATCGTGTCACCACGTTGGTTTGATTTTCGTGCGCACAGGCTACCACGCGCGCCGAACCTCGACGCCCGAGCCTTGCCGCCTATAGAAACCCGACATGGTGGCGGACGCGGCGAGTCCATTCATACCCGCGGCGAGTCCGGCCGTGCCCAACGGCGTTGCGCCGGTCCTGGGTTGGCAGGAAGATACTCATTGATTCTGGGCTCATTCGGAACCAACAATGCAATCGCGAGGATGCCATGAAGAAGCTATTACTTCCGCTGCTGCTTTCGACCTCTTTGATCGGACCTGTCTATGCCGACGAGATCGTCGACACCATCAATTCCGCGCTCAAGGCATACCAGGACGGCGACTTCGTCGCGGCGAAGGAGGATCTCGATTACGCCAGCCAACTGTTGGCCAAGCAGAAGGCGACCGGCTTGTCGAAGATGCTGCCGAAGGAACTGGCGGGCTGGAAACGCGAGGAAGGCGAAACCCAGGCACTCGGCGCGGGAATGTTCGGCGGCGGCACAATGGCCTCGTCCAATTACGTCAAGGGCGATAAGAACGTCAATATCCAGCTCATGGCCGATAACCCGATGATGGCGGCGGTCGCGGGCATGTTCAACAACCCCTCGTTGATGGGGGCCGCCGGCACCCAAAAGCGCATCAATCGGCAAAAGGTCATGATCGACGGCGAAGGCGAGATGACCGCGATGATCGGCAAGGTCTTGGTACAGATCTCCGGCAGCGCGTCGCTGGAGGACAAGGAAGCCTACTTCAACGCCCTCGACATCAAGGCGTTGGAGGGCTTCTAGAGCGCAATGGACCAACGCGCGGCGTCGGCCACATCGGCCCCCGCCCGGTCTTCCCCGGCTGGCTTCGTACTTTCCTGCGACGCGCCGATTCCGCGCTTACGTTCCGGTCACGGACGCCGCGCCGGAGGATAAAAGCCGCTTCGGGATGGGTAGGTGGGCGCGTCGGCCGCGCGTAGGCAGCCATCGCGCCTTCGGGGACGGGTTCTCGGCGTCTCCCGCCTACCCGGCCCGGAGCGCGGCGAAGCACCCGTTGAACTCGGCGCTTCACGCTAACCCGAGCGTGGGCGCGGTCGCGGCGAGCGCGCGCATCGCGTCCCCCGCTGAACCGCCGGGTGCCGGTAATTTCCAGCGCTGTGATAGACTCCGGGCTGGAGTAACGATTCGACCCTCTGGACAATTTCAGCCCTATGAACACCCGCTGCGCCGTGATCGGCACCGGCTATCTCGGCAAGTTCCACGCGCAGAAGTACGCCGCGCTGCCCGAGGCCACCCTGGTCGCGGTGGTCGATACCGACGCCGAGCGCGCGGCACAGATCGCGGGCGAACTCGGTTGCCGCGCCGAGACCGATTACACCGCGATCCTCGACGAAGTCGATGCCGTCAGCATTGTGACCCCGACTGTGACCCACCATGCGGTCGCGAGCGCATGCCTGCAACGCGGGATTCACGTGTTGCTGGAAAAGCCAATCACCACCACGCTCGCCGAGGCGGACGAATTGATCGCGCTCGCGAGCGCCCATCGCTGTACGCTGCAAATCGGTCACCTCGAGCGCTATAACGCCGCGGTGCGCGCGCTCAACACACGTCTCACGCAGGCGCCGTTGTTCGTCGAATCTCACCGGCTCGCGTCATTCAAACCGCGCGCGACCGATGTCAACGTCATCCTTGATTTAATGATCCACGACATCGACATCATCCTCGACCTGGTGAAATCAGACGTGACCGATATTCGCGCGAGCGGCGCGTCGGTACTGTCGGACGAGGTCGACATCGCCAATGCGCGGCTCGAATTCGCCAACGGTTGCGTTGCCAACGTCACATCAAGCCGCGTGAGCCAGAAATCCGAGCGCAAGATGCGGTTGTTCATGAAGGACGCCTACGTCACCCTCGACTTTCAGGAAAAAGCGCTGGACGTGTATCAAAAAGGTCAGGGCGAGATGTTCCCCGGTATTCCGAACATCTCCCACGATAAGGTCAACTGCGGCGTTAGTGACGCGCTGCGCGAGGAGATCAAGGATTTCCTGCGCGTGATTCGCAGCGGCGAAACGCCCCTCGTCAGTGGCGAGGATGGTCGCCGCGCGCTCGCGACCGCGCTGCGCATCAACGCCCTCTTTTCCGCCGCGCCCGCGCTCGGCACGCAATAAACCAGGAACGCCCCGATGAGCATCCCGATGGTGGATCTGAAGATCCAGTATCATCAATTGAAAACGGAAATCGACCAGGCGATCGCCGCGGTGCTGGACAGCACGGCCTTCATCCTGGGTCCGAACGTGCAGGCGCTGGAAACCGAGATCGCCGCCTATCTCGGTCTGCCGCACGCGATCACCTGCGCCAACGGCACCGAGGCGCTCCATCTCGCGCTGCGCGCCGCCGGCATCGGTCCGGGCGATGAAGTCATCACCCCGCCGTTCACCTTTATCGCGACCGCCGAGGCGATTTGCCAAGTCGGCGCGACGCCCGTGTTCGTCGATATCGACGCACGAACCTACAACCTCGATCCCGCGCTGGTCGAGCACGCCATCACGCCACGCACCAAGGCGTTGATGCCAGTGCATCTGTTCGGTCAGCCGGCCGATATCGCCGCGCTCGTCGACATTGCCGATCGCAACAATCTGATGTTGATCGAGGATTGCGCCCAGTCATTCGGCGCCGAGGTGGGCGGACGTCAAACCGGCGGTTTCGGCGTCGCCGGTTGCTTCAGCTTTTTTCCGAGCAAGAATCTCGGCTGCTACGGCGACGGCGGTCTGGTCAGCACGACCTCGGACACCGTCGCGGACCGTCTCAAGAGTCTGCGCAATCACGGTAGCCGGGTGCGCTATCACCACGACGAAATCGGTTACAACAGCCGCCTCGACGAGATCCAGGCCGCGATCCTGCGCGTCAAGCTCAAGCATATCGACAGGTTCAACAACGAGCGGCGGCGTGTTGCCCATCGTTACAACGCATTGCTCGCGGACACCGGCGTGACCTTGCCGCACGAGGATGGCATCGGACGCCATGTGTTCCACCAGTACACCTTGCGCTCGCCACGACGCGACGCGATCGCACAGGCACTCACCGCTGCCGGCATCGCCAATGCGATCTACTATCCGATCCCGCTGCATCGGCAAAAGGTCTTCGCCGAGGATTGCGCGGACCTCAGCCTGCCCGTCGCCGAAGCGGTCGCGGCCGACTGCTTCTCATTGCCGATCTTCCCGGAAATGACCGACACCCAGATCATCCAGGTCACGCATGTCATCCGCGCCGCGCTCGACTGACCCTGGCAGGCGGGTGTTGCTGGTAGCCGGCGAGGCCTCCGGCGACATGCACGCCGCCAATCTTGCCCGCGAACTGCGCCTGCTCGACCCCGCGGTGGAAATCCGCGGCATGGGTGGCGACGCCCAGCGTGCGGCCGGGGTTGAGATCGTCGTCGACAATCGCGACCTCGCCGTGGTCGGGCTGATCGAGGTGCTGCGCCACTATCCGCGGATCAGGCGCGTGCTGCGTTCGCTGGAGCACTATCTCGAACGCGAGCGGCCGGATCTGCTGGTCCTCGTCGACTATGTCGAATTCAACCTGAAACTCGCGTTGACCGCCAAGCGGCTCGGCGTGCCGGTGCTGTTCTACGTCAGTCCGCAGGTTTGGGCCTGGCGCGAGCACCGGGTCAAACGCATCGGCCAGCGCATCGACATGATGGCGGTGATCTTTCCGTTCGAGGTCGCTTTTTACGAACGCCACGGCATCCCGGTGCGCTACGTCGGCAATCCCCTGGTGGGCCACGTCAAACCCACCCGCGCTCGGGCGGACTGCTTTCGGGATTTCGACCTTGACCCGGCCCACCCCGTCATCGGCTTGCTGCCGGGCAGCCGGCGCAGCGAGGTCAGCCGACTGTTGCCGCTGTTCGCCGCGACGGCCCTGCGTTTGCACGCGTTGCGCCCGCATCTTCAGTTCGTGCTCCCGGTCGCGCCCGGCCTCGACCGCGCCTGGGTCGCCTCACTGTTGCCTCCGGAACCGAGGATCAGCCTCGCCCACGGCGCGAGTTACGATGCGATGCAGCTCTGCGACGTGATCCTGACCGCCTCGGGCACCGCCACACTCGAAACCGCGCTGATGAACGTGCCGATGGTCCTCGCCTATAAGGTCGCGCCGCTCAGTTACGCGATTCTCAGCCGCTTGGTCAAGGTGCCCGACATCGGTCTCGTCAATATCGTGGCCGGGCGCCGCATCGTGCCCGAGTTCGTGCAGCACGCCGCGACGCCGGAGGCGATCGCGCCGGAATTACTGCGACTGCTTGAGGACACCGAGTATCGCGCCGCGCTCCAGGCTGGACTGAATGAGGTCCGGGACAAACTGGGCGACGACCGGGCTTCGCGGCGCGTCGCCGCCCTGGCGTTGGAGATGCTGCGGCACGGCGCTCACGCCGCGGATTCTGTGTCCACGCCAGTCTCGGACGCTTGAAGCGCACGCAAGCGCTGATACAGCAACTCCACTAGGCCGGGATGATCACCGATCAACGGCGCGATCAGCACCTCAAGGCCTGGGTGCCGCCGCATCGCCCGCGCCGCAATTTCGGCGATATCGCCGCCCGCGCCGGCGTGGCGGCCGGGCAACAAAAACAACATCGATAGCGCGACGCGCGATACGCCACCTTCGGTCGCCAGTCGATCCAGCAGATCCTGCAACAACGGACCGTTGAAGTCGTATTCCGGCCCCTCGCGACGCTCCATCACGCATTCGTGTAACGGCACCGTATCGGGCAAGCGTCGCCGCAGCAGCGTCGCCAGGTGCGTGCGCACCGCCGTGACGCGCGGAATCGGCGAGCCGTGGTCGACCAGCGCCACGGCATCGACCGCATCGATCCGCGCGGCCGAGGCTGTCAACAAATTGTCGTACAAGATATCCGCGAGTCTCGGTTCGCCCTCGGGCAAGGGACAAAGCACCTCGCCCAGTCGCCAGTCGAACCGCCCATGACGCGCCTCGGCGAGTGCGATTTGCTCGGGAATGAATGCGGTCAGCGCGCGGCTGGCGCCGAAGAACAGGGGCACGATCTGAAACGCGCGGCAACCCTCGACCAAGGCATCCTCAAGATAGGTCGAAAATATGCGCGCCGGCCGACCAGCGAGCGCCGCGGCCGGGATCGCGTCGGCGTGTTGCAGCGGCACGGCGTCAACCGTGACACCGGCACGCGTACCCAAGGCCTCGGCAACACGGCGTAAACCGCGTACCGCCGACGCCCGCTTCGACCCGTTATCGACCAGCAGCACCTTCGTCATTTCCGGATTGATCCCGCGTTGCCTGACCCGCGCGCAGTATCCCATCCCGGCGCATGCACCGAGTGTTTGTGCCAACGACTTCGCGGTATTTAACGCGCCGACGCTGCCGCAGAGGATGACAGCGGGTCCGAGTCAAACCGCGCACGGATCGGTATCATGGGTCGAACCATTCCAAATCGTAGCCACCATGACGACCTTCAAAACCAACGCCGAGCACCCCGCCCCACATCCCGAGAAACGCCGCGTACAACGCAAGGTCCACGACCGCACGCTATTCGATGACTACGCCTGGCTGCGCGATGCGAACTGGAAGGCGATGTTCAAGGATCCCAGCTTGCTCGACCCGGCGATCCGCGCCCATCTCGAAGCCGAAAACGGCTACGTGCACGCGCTGATGGATGACACCGCCGCGTTGCGACGCACCCTGTTCACGGAGTTGAAAGGCCGGATCAAGGCCGACGATTCTTCGGTGCCCGCACCCGACGGACCGTTTGCCTACGGCGTGTCCTATCGCGAAGGCGGCGAGCACCCACGCTATTTCCGCACCCCGCGCGCGGGCGGCGAACCCGAGATCCTGCTCGACGGCGATCACGAGGCTGCGGGCAAGGCGTACTTTCGACTCGCGGCCGCCGACCACTCGCCGGATCACACGAAGCTGTTGTGGGGGCACGACGATAAAGGTTCTGAATTCTACGAGCTGCGCGTACGCGACCTCGCCACCGATCGCGAACTGTCCGACCGGGTCGACGACAGCGACGGCGGCGGCGCCTGGGATGCCGACAGCGCCGGCTTTTTCTACGCCCGGCTCGATGAAAACCACCGCTCATCGAGCATCCATTATCACGCGCTCGGCACATCCGCGGCGTCCGACCGTCTCGTCTACCAGGAAGCCGATCCGGGTTTTTTCATGGGCGTTCGTCAGACCCGGTTGAACGACTGGATCCTGCTCGACATTCACGACCACGAGACGTCCGAGTACCACCTGATCCCGGCCGCCCGGCCCGAGACCCCGCCGCGACGGGTACAAGCGCGAGAGATTGGGGTCGAATACGACCTCGAGGAAGGCGGCGACGTGTTCTTCATCCTCACCAACGCCGACGGCGCCAAGGACTTCAAGATCATGACCGCCCCCGTCGCCACGCCGGAGCGGGCGCAATGGCGCGAACTCGTGCCGCATCAACCGGGACGTCTAATTCTGGAGCACCAGGCCTATCGCGATCATCTGGTCTGGCTGGAACGCGTCGACGGCTTGCCGCGAATCATCGTCCGGGACCGCGCCAGCGGCGAGGAACACGCGATCGCCTTCGCCGAGGACGCCTATTCGCTCGGCTTCATCGGTTCGGACGAATACGACACGACCTTGATCCGCTTCAGTTACTCGTCGATGACCACGCCGACCCAGCAGTTTGAATACGATCTGCGCACCCGCGAACGGCGTTTGCTCAAGACCCAGGAAATTCCGAGCGGTCACGATCCATCGCGCTACGTCACCAAACGCATCCATGTGCGCTCGCACGATGGCGCCGAGGTACCTGTCTCGCTGCTGCGGCTGCGCGACACCCCGCTCGACGGCAGCGCGCCGTGCCTGCTCTACGGCTACGGCGCCTATGGCATCACCATCCCGGCCGCGTTCAACAGCAACTGCCTATCGCTGGTGAATCGCGGTTTCGTCTACGCCATCGCCCACGTCCGCGGTGGCAAGGACAAGGGCTTCGCCTGGTACGAGGCCGGCAAGCGCGAGCACAAGCGCAACACCTTCCTCGACTTTATCGCCGTCGCCCGGTATTTGGTCAGCAGCGACCATACCCGCGCCGATCGCCTGGTCGCCCAAGGGGGCTCCGCGGGCGGGATGCTGATGGGCGCGGTCGCCAATCTCGCGCCGGAGGCGTTTGCCGGCATCATCGCCGAAGTGCCGTTCGTCGACGTGCTCAACACGATGCTCGACGAGACCCTGCCGCTCACGCCGCCCGAGTGGCCCGAGTGGGGCAACCCGATCGAATCGCCCACCGACTTCGACACGATCGCCGCCTACTCGCCCTACGACAATGTTCGCGCCCAAGCCTATCCCGCGATCCTCGCCGAGGCGGGCCTCACCGATCCGCGCGTCACCTATTGGGAACCCGCCAAATGGGTTGCCCGCCTGCGCGAGCACCAGACCGGCGCGCAACCGATCCTGTTCAAGATCAACCTCGACGCCGGCCATGCCGGCGCGTCGGGTCGATTCTCCCGACTCGAGGAAGTCGCGTTCAACTATGCTTTCGCGCTGAAAGTCGTTGGACGCGCCGAGGTCTGATCCCGCACTCACTCGCGCCAATCGAGCGTGACATTCCCCCAGTAGGCCGGTCGCTCGCCTTGCGACGTATCGAGCTCGGCCGTCTGGAACCGGAACTCGATGCCAAGGGTCGCGTTGCGGTTCAACGCGTGACGGTAACCAACCCAACCCTGCGCGATGACGGGGTTGAGCTCATCGGCCGCGTACGCAAGCGCGCTTTCGCGGAATTGACCCTGAAGCAGCGCGTTGTACCCGATCAGCTTGATGCGGATGCCGCCGTACCAGAAGCGCTCGGATCGGCCATCGGAAATCGAGGGTGCATCGCGGAGGTCGTAGTCCTGTGATTGCGGATTGAACAGCCACCACGGGGTCCGAAAGCGGCCCGTGCGCACCCCGACCGAGGCGCCGACTCCGGTCAGATAGCCGAGTTGCAAGTCCCACGCGGTTTTCCACTCGACCCGCGCGCCACGCGCGGTCGTGGTCTCGCCCGCGAACGCCTGGCGCTCATGCTTCCAGCGCGCGGTGAGCTCGCCGCCGTCGGAAATTTGCCGCGCCCATCCCAGGGGCTCTCCGTTGCCAAATACCTTGTGAACGAACGCCTGCCCGTGCCGGCCCAGTTGGCTGCCGAGCACGCCCACGCTGAGATTGCTGGCGTGCGCGGTTCGCGCCGGATCAACGGGTTTGAGCGTGCCGATGGCGAGCTGCAACAGACTCGCATAGGGCCGGTCGCCGTCATGATCGATCGGTTCATCCGAACGGTTGGGGGTAAACAACGCGGCACTGAATTGAAGACTGCACCAGGGCGCATCTCTCGAGGGTGTGCCGGTCGCGGCGCAGGCGCGTGTCGTCCCGGCAAGCAGATCGTAAACCGCCCGCGCGACCGCCGAGCACCCGGTCGGCCCCGCCGCCATCAGCGAGATACCCCCCGTGTAGTCCCGATCGAACTGAGCACCGAGTAGTAAATCGTTGTCGATCGCAAAGAGGTAATGCTGCCCTGCGGTTCCACCCTCCCGCGCGCACTCACCCGTCGGCGGCAACTTGGGCGTTGCCGCGGTTTCACCTGCCTGAGTCGACTGCCACATCGCCAGTATTAGGAGCGATGCGACGATTGTTATTGCGCCGCGCACGATCCACTACGTTCCTGATCACGCGCTTAAACTATGGCTGCAAATCGAGGTCTGGCGGCGTACAACCCCGCGTTCGCGCGGGAAATGGGTCAGTATGCGTGGCGAAATTCCGTGTGACCGTGGCGAACGACTGGCTCGGTCCGTGACCGGACAACCGACCGCGCGAGCAGCTCCGCGGTCGTCTCACCCACCTGAGGGGTACCGAGCGCAGCTCTCCGCAAACGAACTACGGTGAGTGTGCATCCACGCAAGCGCCAGTAGCTCGGCGCAGTGACGCGTATCCGGCCACCGATACTGCCTCGCGTCCGGAAAGCTAAGTTCTCAGGCCTTGGACACATGGCGCCTGTTACGCACTCGGAACGGATCAATGCGGAGATCGCGAAGTTCTGACGCGAGGCTTGACCGGAAGATTAATTCGGGTCAACTCCCGGTAGTTAATTCCTATTGGCGTCGAACGACTGGGGCGTTCACGACTTCTAGAGCGTCCGGTAAGGCTACCCCGGTTGGAGGCAGTGCCCTCGCCATGAACGTTAGGCGCGATGCGACGGTTGCTATCGCGCCGCGAACCACGACTTGGTTCCACCCCAAACCCAAGCGCCGTGCATGCCGAGGTTGGCGGTTACCTCACTTCAGTTCGACGACACCGCTCACTGTCACTGTGATCGTCGACTCACCCGCCTCCATCGACGGCGCGGCGACGTCCATCGCGGCCTCCGCCATCATCGCGCGACCCATGAAGCGCGGTTGCGGCGCGAAGTCGGCGGTGCTGATTTGAAGGTCCACCAGCTTGTAGCCCGAACGTTTCAGATTCTCGGCGACCAGGCCGGCGCGCTTTTCGAACGCCGCCAGCGCTCGGGTGATCAGTTCGTTCTCCTTGGCTTCTCGGGTCTCGGGCGAGACGCTGAAGTGCATCCCCTGCAGGTTCAGGCGACTTTGCAGCACGCTGAGCAGTTCGCTCACCCCGGCGATATCGCGGCTCTCGACCGCGATCGCCTGACTCACGCGCCAGCCGGTGATCCGGTTGTCGCGGTAGACCGGCTGGGTGTTGTAGGACTGGGTCTGAACCTTCATGCCGGGACGTTGCTTGACGGTCTCGACGCCCCACTTGATGCGTTGATTGACCTTGTCGGCGAGTTCGCTCGGGAAACCACCGTCTTCCTGCGCGCTCAGCGTAACGGTCGCGAGGTCATTGTCGACCCGGTCGGCGGCCGCGGCGGACAAACTGATCCGGTCGTAATGCGTCTCGCCGCTCTCGCCGGCAAACAGCGCCAGCGGCGCGCATAACAGAATCCACGATAGCCTACGCATCGGACGTGTCTCCTTCGGGTTTGAGTAACTGATTCAGGTCGGCTTCGGTCAGCACCGGAACGCCCAGCTGGATCGCCTTGTCGAGCTTGGTACCAGCTTCGGCGCCCGCGATCACCGCCGTGGTCTTTTTTGAAACGCTGCCGGTCACCTTGGCGCCGAGTGCCTGTAGCCGCGCGCCGGCTTCCTCGCGCGTCATGCCCGCCAGTGCGCCCGTCAGTACATAGGTGCGACCGGCCAGGGGCCGCACCGCAGCCGACTCGACCACCACGGCGGGCCAATCCACGCCAACGCCGCGCAAGCGCTGAATCACCTCGCGGTTATGCGGTTCGTCAAAAAATGCGCGAATATCCCGCGCCATGTTCGGACCGACGCCGTGGATCGATTCCAGTTGCTCGACGCCCGCGTCCAGTAGCGGGTCGAGATCGCCGTAGGCACGCGCGAGCAGCGCCGCGGTCGTCTCACCCACCTGCGGGATACCGAGCGCGTTTAAAAATCGCGCCAGCGTCGTGCGTTTGCTTTTCTCGATCTCATCGAGCAGGTTTTGCGCGGATTTTTCGCCCATCCGATCGAGCGCGGTCAAGGTCGCAAGGTCGAGTCGATACAGATCGGCCGGCGAGCGCACCAGGTCCTTGTCGACCAATTGCGCCACCAGCTTGTCGCCGAGCCCCTCGATATTCAGCGCGCGGCGCGAAGCGAAATGCAGCAGCGCGCCGCTCCGTTGCGCGGGACAGACGAGCCCGCCCATGCAGCGGTGTGCGGCTTGATCGTCCTCGCGATGCACATGCGAGCCGCACACCGGACACGCCGTGGGCATTGACCACGGCTGGGTCGCCTCGGGCCGCTTTTCCAGCACGACACCGACGATCTCCGGAATGACGTCGCCCGCGCGCCGCACGATGACGGTGTCACCGACGCGCACGTCCTTGCGGGTGACCTCATCCTGGTTGTGCAACGTCGCGTTGCTGACCGTGACGCCCGAGACCTGCACCGGCCGCAGCTGCGCCACCGGGGTCACGACCCCGGTGCGGCCGACCGATGCCAGAATGTGTTCGACCACGGTCGTTTCCTCGCGGGCGGGCAGCTTGTGCGCGATCGCCCAACGCGGGGCTCGCGCGGTTTGTCCGAGGCGCTCCCGTGCGGCCAGCTCGTCGACCTTATAGACCACGCCGTCGATCTCGAACGGTAGCTGTTCGCGGCGCGCCAACATCTCCTGGTAGAAGCGTAGGCAGTCGTCGATGGTTGCGGCGCTTCGAAAGTGCTCGGTGGTCTTGAAGCCCCAAGCGTGCAACCGCGCCACGACTTCGCTGTAGCGCGCGGCGATCGGCGCCGAGGTCTCGCCGAGACCCCACGGAAAAAAGCTCAGCGGACGGGTCGCGGTGAGACGGGGGTCGAGTTGACGCAGACTGCCCGCGGCCGCATTGCGCGGATTGGCGAACACGTGCTCGCCCGCGGCAAGGCGCTGCTCGTTGAGCTTGCGAAAGGCCGCGATCGGAAACACGATTTCGCCGCGCACCTCCAGCACCTCGGGCCAGCCTTCGCCGTGGAGCCGCAACGGCACGGTGCGGATGGTACGGACATTCGCCGTGACGTCCTCGCCCAGATTGCCATCGCCGCGGGTGCCTGCCTGCACCAGCCTGCCCTGTTCGTAGCGCAGACTGATCGACGTGCCATCGAACTTGGGTTCAACGGTGTAGCTCGCCGCCACGCCCAAACCCTTGCGTACCCGCTCATCCCAGGCGCGCGCGTCGGCCGCCGCGAACGCGTTGTCCATCGAGGTCATCTGCAACCGATGGCGAACCTCGCCGAACCCCTTGAGCGGCGCGGCGCCTACGCGCTGGGTCGGCGAATCCGGCGTGATCAGTTGCGGGTGGCTCGCCTCCAGCACCTTGAGGGCCTCGAGCAAACGATCGTACTCGGCATCGGAAATCACCGGCGCATCGAGGACGTAGTAGCGATAATTGTGTTCGTCGAGCGTCGCGCGCAGCGCCGCGATTCTCGCCGCCGGCGCTTCGCTCATGAGTTCGCCAGTTTCAAACGCTCACGCTGCGCGCTGAGGAGTTCCGGCTGCATGTCATGCAAGCTCGAATCCTTGACCTTGCCACCCAACACCGAAGCCAGCTGCTGCGCGCAATGGACCAGCTCGTCGTAAGCCAACACCGTGTCGACCACCGTTGGCAATTGCATGAACAATGTGAGACCGGGAATCTCCGCTGTCACCATTTCCTCCGGAACCAGGGTTCCGGGGTTCACCATGTTGGCCACGCTGAACACGGGCCGGGTGGAATTATCCTTGGAGAACCGATGAAAAATCTTCAGCTCGCCATGTTTCAATCCGTGCACATGCAGCGCCTTCAACACCGCCTTGCCGGAAAACGGTTGGTCGCGCGGCGCGACCACGTTCAGCACGATGAGCTCGGGCACACGCTCCGGTTCCGGCGCGACCGGTTCCGCAGTGGCGAGGCCGGCTTCTTCTTCGTCGATGTCGAGCAATTCACGTGGGGTTTCGCGATCGCCCGTCGCGTGACGGACATCGGTCGGCGGCGTGACCCGCACGGTTGAATCGGATTCCCGCGCGCCCGAGCCCTCGGGCGAAAGCCAGCCTGGCCGTACCACATCACGCAGGATGACGGGTTCGAAATCATCCGGTCCCTCGCCCGGCGCGCCCTGGCCTTTGAGCAAGACATCACGCTCATCGTCCGGCGTGCCGCCGAATACGTCGTAGCTGCCCTTCGCGACACGACGGCGGTGCAGCAGGTAGATCAGGAGCAGGATGACGACTCCAATACCGAGCAAATACCAACGCAGTTCATTCATCTTTGTTATCCCGTTGCCAATTTGACGGCTTCTTCGATATTCACGTCCACCATTCGCGAAACGCCGGGCTCGCGCATGGTCACGCCGACCAGGCACTCCGCCAGCTCCATCGTGGTCTTATTATGCGTGATAAAAATGAATTGGACGCGCTGCGACATCTGCCGGACCAATTCACAAAAGCGGCCGACGTTGGCTTCGTCGAGCGGTGCGTCGACCTCGTCGAGCATGCAGAATGGCGCCGGATTCAGATCGAAGATCGAGAAGACCAGCGCGACGGCGGTCAATGCCTTTTCTCCGCCCGAGAGTAAATGGATACTCGAAATGCGTTTGCCGGGCGGTCGCGCCATGATCGTGACGCCGGTGGTCAGCAGGTTGTCCTCGGTCAGTTCGAGATAAGCCTGCCCGCCGCCGAATAGTTTCGGAAACATTTCCTGGAGCTTGGTGTTGACGATCTCAAAGGTGTCCTTGAACCGCGCGCGGGTCTCACGGTCGATCTTTTCGATCGCCGTGTCGAGCGTCGCCAACGCCTGGGTCAAATCGTCGAACTGCCGATCGAGATAGGACTTGCGCTCGCTAAGTTCACGGAATTCGTCGATTGCGGCCAGGTTGATCGGCCCGAGGCGTTGTATGCGTTGCGCGAGACGTTCCGCTTGTTGTTCCCAGTCGACGATCCGCGCTGTTTCGGGCAACTCGGCCTGCAACGCGTGCAGGTCGAACTCGGTGGCCGCGAGTTGTTCGAGCACGGCTTGCCGGCGCACCAGGCGTTCCTGTCGCTCTAGGCGCAAGGATTCAGCCAGCGCGCGTTGTTCGGTGGCCGCCTGCTCGGCCGCATGACGCAGACGCTCACGCTCCCGCAACGCTTGATCCAGGGTCTGCAAGTGCTGCCGCGCCTGTTGCAGCGCGCTTTCGGCGACCTGCCGACTCGCGACCAGTGCCGCGAGTTCGGCCTGCGCGCGCTCGATCGGCTCGGTGCCTGCCGCGAGTGCTGACTCGAGTTCTACGAGACGCGCGTTCAAGCCGGCAATCTGCTGTTCAGTCCGTTGCAAGCCCTCGCGGGTACCCTGCTCCGCTACCCGGCTGGTTTCGCGTTCGACGTTCAGGCGGTGCTCGGTCTCGCGCGCGGTTTGCGCCTCGGCCCGTGCCGCGTCGAGCACGGTCTGCCGTTCCTCCAGCCGTTGCTGCCACCGCGCGCGCTCGGATTGCAAGGTTTCGACCTCCAGCATCGCTTCGTTACGCGCTTCGGTCGCGTCCGCCAGAGCTTCCTGCTCCTGTTCCAGTTGGGCGGTGATCTCCCGTTGCTCCTGTTCGATGCGCAGGCTGCGTTCGGCAACCTGCTCCAGGCGGGACTGTTGCCGCGATAAGCGCGCATTGGCCTCGGCGTAACCACGATTGGCCTCGGCGAGTGCCACCTGTTGCGCGCGCGCCTCGGACTCGGCGGTCGCGACGGCCAGGCGCGCCTGCTCCAGCGCGTCGGCAAGCGTCGCGATGCGGTCCTCGAGTGCCGAGGCCTGGGCCTGCAGTTGCGCGATCTCCTGGCGCCGGGCGATGACTCCGGCATGACCCTCGCGCTCGCGACGCCATCGCAGCCAGTTGCCACCACACCAGAATCCGTCCGGTGTGATCACGGATTCGTCATCGGCAAGCTGATCCCGCATCGAAAGCGCATCGGCCGGGGTATCGGCGACGCGGATCTTGTCGAGTACGCTTCGGAGTACGTCGGGAGCCTGAGTCCGCGCCCAGAGGGTATCGCCGCGCGTCGGCGTCGAGGCTCCGGTTGATACCGACGACGCCTCGAATAACGCGAGATGGCCCTGGGCGACGCTGGTGATCGTTTCCGCCCGGGTCGCGATGGCATCGACCTCGACCGCCTCCAGCCAGTCTTCCAGCACGCGTTCGACGGCGTCGCGCCAAGGTGCGTCCGCTTGCACCAGTTCACCGAGCCGTCGCGCGTCACGCAGACCGTTACGCTCCAGCCATTGCGCGACCACGCCACGTTGCTCCTTGCCCAGGGCGGCCTGCTGCAGGGTTTCCAGGGACGCGAGGCGACCGCGCAGTTGCTGGGCCTCGCGCTGCAGCCGGTCAAGCTCGGCACGCTGTTCGCGGCCAAGCTCGCGTTGCAGTTGGATCTCATGCTGGCCTTGGTCGAGTGCCGCTTGCGCCACTACCAACGCCTCCTGGCGCTCGGCCAGGGCCATGCGTGGCGCCTCGAGATCATGCTCCGGCGCCGCATCCCGAAGCTGCGCAAGTTCGCTCGCGAGTCTTTGTCGCCGTTCGCGCAGTTGTTGGCTGTGTCGTTCCAATTGCTCCATCCGCGCGCGCTCGACCTGCGCGCGCTGCACCGGCTCGTTGGCGCGCTGGTTGAATCGTTCCCAGTCGCGGCGCAGTTCGCGGAACTCGGTTTCCTGAAGCGCGGCGGTCGCCAGCTCCGATTGCGCCCGCGCCCGCGCCGCCTCCCACTCGGGTGTCAGTTGTGCGAGCCGGGCGGCGAGTTCATCGAGCCGGGCCTGATCTTGACCCAGCCGCGCCTGCGCGACATTTAAGGCCGCGCGCAGCTCGTCACCCTCTGCGGTTTGGCGCGCATGCAATTCGCGTTGGTGCTGTATTGATTGTTCGGTGCGACTGATGCCGTTGCCGATCTGGTAGAACTCGCCCTGCGCGACGTTGAAGGTCTCGCTCGCCTGCTCGCGTTGCAGCAACACCTCGGCGAGCTCGTTCTCCAAGCGTCGCACGTCGGCCACATGACGTTCGGTCACGGTATCGACCTCGCGCAGATGTGCTTCCCGCCGCTCCAGATCCTGGCTCAGATCATGCAACTTCAGCACCAGCAGCTCAGCCCGGACACGCCCCTCCTCGGCCCGCAGCGCGGTGTATTTTTCCGCCGTGTCGGCTTGTTTCTGCAAGTGTTCGAGCTGACGCGCGAGCTCGTCCCGCACATCGTTCAGGCGCTCCAGATTGGCCCGCGTGTGCTCCATCCGCGACTCCGTCTCCCGCCGGCGCTCCTTGTACTTTGAGATTCCGGCGGCCTCCTCCAGGTATCCGCGCAGCTCCTCGGGACGCGCCTCGATAATCCGCGCGATCATCCCTTGTTCAATAATGGCGTAACTGCGCGGTCCGAGTCCGGTGCCGAGAAACAGATCCGTGATATCGCGCCGCCGACAGCGCGCGCCGTTGAGGGAATAAACGGATTGTCCGTCGCGTGAAACCAATCGCTTGGTCGAGATCTCGGCATAACGCGCATACTCGCCGCCGATGCTGCCGTCCGAGTTATCGAAAATGAGTTCGATCGAGGCCTGTCCGACCGGCTTGCGCGATGACGAGCCGTTGAAAATCACATCCTCCATCGACTCGCCACGCAGATACTTGGCCGAGCTTTCCCCCATCACCCAGCGCACCGCGTCGATGACATTCGACTTGCCGCAGCCATTCGGACCCACCACTCCCATCAGATTGGCGGGTAAATGAATCACGGTCGGGTCGACGAATGATTTGAACCCTGCGAGTTTGATCTTGCTAAGGCGCATCGCGCGACGAATATGGGTCAGACTGACTTGGAGAGCGGAAAGGTACCTGTCACCGCCACGGCGCGCAACCGACGTCCTTGCGGTCGGCCCCGGGCCGGAGTCGGCTCCGCCCAAATAAAATGGCCGTGCCGGGTACAACCCGGCACGGCCATTGCTTGGCTAATTTGCGAACGCGCCTAGGCGCGAGCGAAATTACTTCGCGGCAGGCGCGGCGGCAGGTGCTGCCGGCGCGGCTTGCGGAGGCATTGCGTAGCCGGGTGCGCCGTAAGGTGCGCCGTAAGGCATGCCATAGCCGTAGCCAGGACCATAACCACCGTAGCCAGGATAGCCACCACCATAGCCGCCGTAGCCCGGGTAACCGTAGCCTTGGCCGCGACCGTCGCCGTAACCGGAGCCATAACCACGACCGGCGCCGCTGCCGCTACCGCGACCGCTCATGCCGAAGTTGAAGTCACCGCTGCCGTCGCCCATCATGTCGCTCATCATGTCGCCCATGCCGTTGCCCCAGCCACGGCCATAACCGGGACCGCCGCCCCAAGGGCCACCGCCACCCCACGCCATCGCATCCTGCATGACCAGGGCGGAGGCGCCGATTGCGACAGCTGCCAAGAACTTCATTTGCTTTTTCATCAATACTTCTCCGTTCCGTAAGCCGAACAAGGATTTTGTTCGCGCCGAGACTTTAAAAGGTGGAAACGTGACGAAATTTACAGGCTCGCCAGACCCTTGCGTGGTCGCGACCGCTACTGCGTGGCGGCCGGTCCGGAAGGGCTGACCCTTGTAACGTCCCGAGTCGTTCAAAAAACGCCTTCGTTTCGTTTCAACCTAAGTGCGCTTCGAGTCACCCCGAAAAAGCCTGGTTAGGAGGAAATTCTGAGCTGAAGGTGAGCGGATGCTATACCCATTTACACGTAAAGTACATGTCAAGGCAGCTGGGCACGGCTTTTCACGCCTCCCTGTCCCGCGGGCCAGCATGCCAATTCGTCCGACCCGGACCCGCCCGGTATACTCGGCCATTCCGTTTCGAAACCGTTCGCATGACCGATGAGCACTTTGCCGAGTAAAAACCTGGAAACCTTCCCCAGTCCACACCCGGAGCGCGATTTTACGATCCGTATCCGCATCCCGGAGTTCACTTGTTTGTGTCCGAAAACCGGCCAGCCCGATTTCGCGACCATCACGTTGGAATATGTGCCGGACCAACGCTGCGTCGAACTCAAGTCGCTCAAGCTGTATATGTGGTCCTATCGCGACGAGGGCGCATTTCACGAGGCGGTGACCAACGGAATCCTGGACGACCTGGTGCGTGCCACGTCACCGCGTTTCATGCGGGTCACCGGAGTATTCAACGTGCGCGGCGGCGTTTATACCGACGTGATCGCGGAATATCGCAAGCCCGGATGGACCGCGCCCGACCCCGTTCGCCTGCCCTGACCTCGCGTTGACCGCAGTGGCGATCGGCGATGGCTTTTATCTTGGCATTGACGTCGGCACCTCCGGGGTGCGTTGTAGCGTCATCGACGCCTGCGGGCAGGCGCTGACAACTCGACACACACCCACCGCGCGAGCGCCTGGCACCACCATCCTGGAGCAGAACCCCGAGCACTGGTGGGCCGCCGTGATCGCGGTGGTGCGGGCCTTGCCGGCGGCTCTGCGCCAACGCGTGGTCGCACTGGCATTTGATGCGACCTCGGGTACGCTCCTGTGTACCGATGCAGAGGGAACCCCCCTCGGCCCGGCGTTGGCCTATAACGACGCCCGCGCGCTCGATGAAGCGACCCTTATCCGCGCGTCGGCACCGGCCGGGAGTGGCGCGCACGGCGCCAGCTCCGGCCTCGCCAAACTGCTCTGGTTGATGCGCCATAGGCCCAGCGATGCTTGCCGACATGTACTGCATCAAGCCGACTGGCTGGTCGGCCGCTGTACCGGATGCTTTGGTCACAGCGACTGGAACAATGCCCTCAAGCTCGGCTTCGATCCGATCGATCTGAGTTGGCCCACTTGGCTCGATACGCTCGGTGTGCCACGCGCGTGGCTGCCCGAGACGCACGCGCCAGGCTCGCCTCTGGCGCCGCTCGCGGCGGACGCCGCCAAGCGCCTCGGGCTGGGGTCCGCGACCGTGGTTTGCCTCGGCACCACCGACAGCATCGCCGCCTTTCTCGCGACCGGCGCGGACACCATAGGCGACGCGGTGACCTCGCTTGGAAGTACTCTGGTGATCAAACTGCTTGCCGCGCGGCCCGTGTTCGCCCCGGAATACGGCGTCTACAGCCACCGCCTGGGCGAACGTTGGCTTGTCGGCGGCGCGTCGAACAGCGGCGGTGGCGTGTTGCGACACTATTTCGGCGATGCCGAGATCGCGGAACTGTCCAACCAAATCGATCCCGAACACCCCAGCGGGCTGGACTACTACCCACTGACCGTGGCGGGTGAGCGATTTCCCTACGCGGATCCGACGCTCGCACCACGACTAGATCCCCGACCGGCCGATCGCGCCAGTTTCCTCCACGGCCTGCTCGAAGGCATCGCCCGAATCGAACGGACCGGATACCAGCGCCTAGAGGAGCTTGGCGCGCCGTATCCGACGCGGGTGCTCAGTATCGGTGGCGGCGCGCGCAATCCGACCTGGACCCGAATACGCGCCCGCATGCTCGGCTGTCCGGTAGACGTCGCGGTGCATCAGCAAGCGGCCTATGGCGCCGCGCTGCTGGCGCGCGACGGGATGGCCGCGCGTTGACCCGGCGGCTATCCACGAAGGCCTGATTTTGCCGCAAGCGACGAACCTTGCCGGGTCACGCCACACCGATCGGTTCGCGACCTCGAAATCCCTGTGCGAGCGGTCTCGATAACGGCATCGAATCGAGCCTCCTCGGCATTGGCACCCAACTTGCTGCGCTTCTCGTTACGGTGAACGCAAGGGTTCCCGACGACACTCCATAAGAACCGACTCGGGGATGGCTCCGCATGCACTCAACGCCTGAAACCACGCGCCACGGCGCCACCAGTCACGCCTCGGCGGGCGTTGCATTCGAACCGCGACCCAAGCTCGCGTCCGGCTGGCTGCACCGGCTCTCGCTACCCGGTCGATTCGCCTTGCTGCTCTCGGCATTGCTGATGCCGCTGCTGATGTTCGGCACCTTGTCGGCCCAGGCGCGCTGGCACCAGATCAAGGCGACGGAACAGGAGCTGAGTGGCGTCCCCTATCTGAACGCGATCCGGCAGTTGACGGAACACCTGCCGCCGCACCGAAAGTTGACCCGCGACAACCTTGAGAAGGTGACTGGCGCGGCGCAGCAATTGCAAGCCAAACGCCAACAGCTCGTCGCGATCATCGCCACGCTTGAAAGTCTCGACGCCACGCCAAGGTCGCTGTTGACCGGCAATACGAGTTGGCAGGGTTTCCGCGAAAAATGGAACGCCCTGACCGCGGCCGACGGCCGATTGAACCTCGCGGATACCATTCGCCTACACGACGAGGTGATCAACCACGCCACCTCGATCCTGAACGGCGTCGCGGATCGCTCGGGACTGATCCTGAATCCGAATCTCGACAGCGCGCGACTGATCAACCTCGCGCTGAACGAGCTGCCGGCGTCGATCGATAAAACCACCCAGCTGCGTCGCACGGCCTTGCGCCTCGCCGAACGTAACGAGTCCACCGAACTGGAGCGCATCCAGCTCTCGACACTGCTACACGAAGCCACTCAGTTGCGGCAGCGCATACGCGCCGATATTGATTCAGCGGTCGGCGCGAATCCGCCGCTGCAAGCACGACTGGCGCGCGAGTTCGATGCGCTGGAGCAGTCCGGCAAACGTCTCGACCTAAACCTGCGCACGGCCTTTTTGCAATCGCCCGCGATCGCGGCGCAATCGGGCGAAGCGGTGCAATTAAGCAATGAAGTATCGAAACAATTGTATGCCTTGTACGACGCGGTGTTAACGAATCTGGAGGAACTGATCCAGCTCCGGCGTCAGCACAACTTCAATCTATTGGCGTTCGAATTAGGCGTGCTTTTCGTGGCGGTCGCCCTGTCGCTATTTCTGTACCGGCGTATCACGCGATCGATCCTGGATCCGCTCGCGACCGTGCGCCGCACCATGACGGCAATCGCCAATGGCGACTTCACGCGCGTGGTCGAATCCGATTGCATTGGCGAATTTGGCAAGCTGACCTGCGACGTCAACGCCACCGTGAAGCGCCTGACTGAAACGATCACGCGGATCCGTGCGGCCGCGGAAGAAGTCAAAAACGGATCCGCCGAAATTGCTCAGGCCAATCTCGACTTGAGCCAACGCACCGAGGAGCAAGCCTCCAACCTGCAGATCAGCGCGTCCAATATTGCCCAGCTCACGCAAAGCGTTCGAACCAGCGCCAGCACCGCCGAGCGCGCCAATCGACTCGCCGCGGAGACCCGGTCGCGGGCCGAACTCGGTGGCGAATCAGTTCACCGGGCAGTCACCGCGATGAGCCAGATCACCGCGTCCAGCGAAAAGATGGAGAATATCATCGGCGCGATCGATGACCTCGCATTCCAAACCAACCTATTGGCCTTGAACGCCGCGGTCGAAGCCGCGCGCGCCGGCGACCAGGGCCGCGGCTTCGCGGTGGTAGCCAGTGAAGTGCGAACCCTGGCGCAACGCAGCGCCGCGGCCGCGGGCGAAATCAAGGCGTTGATCGAGGATAGCCGCGCCAAGGTCGCCAACGGCACCCAACTGGTGAATGACTCCGGACATACGCTGACCGGCATTATCGACTCAGTGCGCGAGGTTGGCGCCCTGATCGCGGAAATCTCGCGCGCGACCGCGGAACAACTCGATGGCATCGAGGCATCGACCGCCGCCATCCGCCAAATTGACGATGCCACCCAACAAAACGCGGCACTGGTCGAACAAACCGCCGCAGCCAGCAGATCGCTTGGGGATCAAGCCCGGAACGTCACCGACCTCGTCGCGTTCTTCCGCGTCTCAATCCACGAGGACGCGGGCCACATCGTCAACCACGCGCCACCGGAGTCGCGTGCCCCGAACCGTATCGAGCGACGCAAGGCCGATCGTCCCTGGTCACACCCGCCCAAGCATCAGCCTAAACCCGCCGTGGCAACCAACGAACGCAGCCACTCGGCCAAAGTAGGCGGTGGTTGGGAGGCGTTTTAGGCGACCCCATTTTCGACCCAATCCACCCGAGCGATCGACAACGCGCGCTTGGCGCCACGCTCGAATCGCATAAGGCGCATCTCCCGCAAGACATCGAGTCGAGCGGATACGAACACGCCAGACACCTGTCGTAATGGAGCGGATAACGGCGTATCCCGCCGATCCGGCCCACAGCTTCTGCTGCGCCGCCTTTGCCATGCATGCAGGACAGCAAACCAGGCGCAGTGTCACAGACCAGGAGAGGCGGCCTCACTCACACGACTAACGTCGATCGATTTCAGGCCCGATGGGCAACTTGATTCAGCATCGACAAACTGGGGGGCCGGGCACCGATAGCGGCGGATTCCTGCCGCTTCGGCGCTGCCATTTGCCGCCAACCCAGTACTTGCGATGTCGATCGGCGACCAAGCCGTGCACCGCGTCGCGCAGAGGCTGTCGAAATGTCTGATCGAGTCTGGGCACGAGTTTTGCTTATATTTTTCGCCACGGATCGATATGACTCAGGAACTTAATTTGAACTCGCCACCCAATAAGGTCGTCCATGAACCGCTCCACCGAACCCACCGCACAGTCTCGCACCAACCCTACTTTATCGGCGACGCGAGCCGCTACCCTGGCAATACGCCCATGGAATCGGTACCAGAACCTGTCGCTACCCCGCAAGTTCTCGCTGTTGCTGATCGCCCTGCTGATTCCGCTGATCGTGCTCAGCGTGGCCTACGGGTACGATCGTTGGCAAGCGTACACTGCGGCGAAGTTGGAGTCGGCCGGCATACCCCATTTGGTAACATTGCGGCAGTTGCTCGAACTGCTCCCTGCGCACCGTCTCCTGACTCGCGACACGATGGAAGGTCGGCCGGATGCGCAAGGCCAACTCGCCGAGGTTCGTCAAAGCATCGAAGCGGCCATAGCTCATCTGGATGAGAACCCTGGCAACCGCGCCCTCGCACTAGGCGGACATCAACACTGGCAGGAGTTCAAGGCGCGCTGGAGCGGTCTGGTCCAGGCAGGCGGCGCGAAAGGATTGCCCGAGATCATCGCGACTCACGACCTTCTGATCAATTCGACGACGTCAATGCTTGACGTCGTCGGCGAGCGTTCAGGCCTGATTCTTGACTCCAAGGTCGAAACCTTCCGCCTGGTAAACCTGGTCATCAATCAGTTGCCGCTCGTAATGGAAAAGACGACCCAATTGCGTCGAACCGCGCTGGGCCTCAACAAGCTTGGCGAGAGTTCGGAACTGGAACGCATTCTATTGACGACCCTCCAGAACGAAACCGCGCAAACCCTGATCCGCATGCGCGCGAACATTGAATCCGCGCTCGCAAGCGATCCAGATTTAAGGCCGCGCATTGAGAACGAGTTTCGCGCACTCGAACACGCGGTGGACTTGTTTCAATCCCGGCTCCGCGAGACCTACGAATCCGACGCCCGTAATCGCCTGTCCCATGCCGAGGTCACGCGACTCAGTAACGATGTCCTCGACCGGAATTTCGAAGTCTATGACGCCGCGCTGTCGAGCCTCACGCTCGCGCTTGAGGGGCGCATCGCCAGCAACCGGAATCTAATGATCGTCAAAGCGATCGCGATACTGTTCGGATTGAGCCTCATAATGGTCGCTTTCAACCATATGTCGCGTTCCGTTGTAGGTCGCCTGCGGCATATACGCGAGGTGTTCACAAACCTGTCCAACGGACAGTTCAACAATCGGATTACCATCGCTATCCAGGATGAGATCGGCGAAGTCCTCCAGGCGCTGGCGGCGATGCAAGCCAAACTCGGCGCGGATCGCTCGCAGCTGCAACGCCGTGCAATCGAGATCGGACGCCTCAAGTCGGCTCTCGACAGCGCATCGGCGGGCATCCTGGTGACCGACAAGGACTACAAAGTCACCTACGCGAATCCCGCCTTTCAGCGGACCATGGAACGCCA
>JBHJOI010000089.1:0-14186 GCA_050329935.1 Thiotrichales bacterium
GCCATCCCTGGCATCCGCCCTTCGGGCCAGCCACGAGCTGTCCAAATCCGCTCCAGGCGGATTTGTACCCTGCGCCACGAATACCGCACACTCCGGCACGTCCAACCGAGGATTCTAGGATTGTTTGTACTACTTTTTTTCGGCGAGGACACTGGATGATGAAAGCCGCTCCGGGCACGGTTGGCGGGAGACGCCGTGAGGCCGGCGTTTCACGTTGACCAACGGTCGCGACGAATACGCCCATAAAATGGGGGGCGATAAACGCCCCCTGGAACGACTGCATTGCGTCTCAATTATTGCCCAGCGGCGCTCTGCGTCACGGCGGCTTGGCCGAGGGACGCATAGTAATGAGCCAAGGCTTCGATCTCGCTGTCGCTGAGCGGGGCAGCGAACAGGCGCATCAATCCGCCGACGTCCGAGGTCCGCATGCCGGCGCGGTACATTTGCATCGCCTGGATGAAGTACTCTGGCGTCTGCCCGGCGAGCGCGGGCGTGTCGGGCGTCACGCCAGATTCACCCTGTGCGCCATGGCAACCGGCACACGCCGCAACGCCGCGCGCGCTGTCGCCTTCATTGGCGAGTTGCGCCCCGGCCTTGGCCACTTCCTGATTGGTCTGTGGCGGTACCGGCGGCGCGGAATGCGTGGCGTAGTACGCGGCAAGATCGGCCATGTCCTGATCGCTCAGCAATTGCGCGACGCGGTGCATGACTTCCGACTTGCGATAATTATCGCGGCGCATGTTTTCGCGGTAGTCGATCAGCGTCTTCACGAGGTAATCGGCCTTTTGTCCCGTGAGACTCGGCCAGTTGCGCGATACCGAAGCACCGGTCTCGCCGTGGCACGACGAGCAGTAGTAGAAATGATTGAGCCGCTGACCTGCCTCGGCATTGCCACGCGCCGTGATCGCGAGCGACGCCTCGAGTTGCGCCGGGTCCCACTCGCGCGCGGGTTCGCTCGGCTTCTCGCTCGCCGCAAGCATGCTCGCGCACGCCGATGCCAGGATGAATACCAGAATCTTGAGTGTTTGCATGGTGTTCTCCTGATTACGCAAAGACGTCTTTGGCAAAGGTACGATGCCAGTTACGCTGATAAATCGATTCGAGCAACGGTTGCGCAGGCGAATCGGTGATTGGTGAAACCCCGCCGGACTCCGCGACACTTCCAATTTTGCCGTCGATCAACTTGTAGATCGCCGCTACCGATATCCCGTAGTCGGCACTGACCAGGCTCACGCAGACATTCAACAATGACGGCTCCCCCGGTTGCCGTCCGGCAAACAAATCCGCGATCGCCTGCGCCGCCACCTTGGCCTGTGAATTCGCGGAGTAGCCGGACTTCGGCATCGCGTCGGCGATACAGGAATCCCCGATGACGTGCACCCCAGGGACGATCAGCGATTCGAAACTGCGCCGGTCAACCGGGCACCAGCCGGACTCATCGGTCAGGCCCATGTCGTACACCAGTTGTGGTGCCTTCTGTGCCGGTATGAAATTAACCGCGTCAGCCTGATAGTCCTCGAAATCCGTCTTGATGGATCTGGATTTCGGATCCACGCTCAGCACCGTGCCGCCTTGCGCACCGCTGACCCATTCCAGCATCGACTTGTCCGTGCCGTAGCCATAGAGCCGCTCCCAGCCTTTGATGAATGCCGCTTGCTTGGTGAACGCATCCTTGGGATCGAGAATGATCACCTTGGCGGTCGGATTGTGTTTCGTGAAATATTCCGCGATCAGCGAAGCGCGCTCGTAGGGACCCGGCGGACAACGATAAGGATTGGGCGGCGCCACCATGACGTACAACCCGCCTTGCGGCATCGCCTCGAGTTGTTGCTTCAACAGCACCGTCTGCGGACCCGCCTTCCAGCCATGCGGCATGGTCGTGCTGGCCGCCTCCTCGCTGTATCCGTCGATCGCATCCCAGCGAAAATCGATGCCCGGCGCCACGATCAAGCGATCGTAGCCGATCTTGGTACCGCCCTCGGTCGTGACCTGGCGTTTCACGGCGTCCAGACCGATAACCTTTTCCTGAACGATTTCAACGCTATATTGATCGCGCAAGGCGCTATGGGTGAAGGTGATCTCCTCGATCCCGACATGCCCGACGATCACGTCAGAGCTACGCAGACAGGTGAGATACTCCTTGCTGGGGTCGATCAGCGTGATCTTGACAGCGGGATCCGCGAAACGCAGATATTTCGCGGCGGTCGATCCGCCAATACCGCCGCCAACGATGACCACATGCGGACTCGCTTGGGCGCCCGAGCAACCGCTTAAGGCCGACCCAACGATGCCAGTCGCGCCGACCGCGCCAAGCAGCTTTAGAAATTCGCGTCGATTAAAACTCATGCGGGTAGCTCCTAGCGGATCGTGGAGAAAAAATCGGCGAGCGCTTCGATCTCGGCATCGGAGTAGCCCTTTGCCACTCGATTCATGACCACGCTCTGACGACGGTCGTCACGATAATCGCGCATCGATTGCACCAGCTGTTGGCGATCGATTCCGGCCAGCGACGGCATATATTCGTCATAGCTCTTGCCATGCGTGCCGTGGCAGGCGGCGCAGACATTTCCCAGCATTTTCCCGGTGGCAATTGGCGGATCCGCCGCGACAGCCACTCCGCTGACAAACGCCAGCGCGAAGACAATCTTATTCAGAGGCATGCGTCATCCTTTGGTGAAGCGTGAAAACAAACCAAGCATAGCCGAAGCCACGCGCGTAACAATTTATACTGGGTCAAAACGAGTAGCAAAAAACGAAAGAGGCATCGCCGCCAGGCCAGCACGCTCATCGTGTATTCCGAAACGCGGAATACCGCTACATATCGAGCCAAATTGCCGGCGGAGACCGCACGTTAGCGCCGGCCGCCTCCCTCCGCCAGTGGACATCGACCTGCGTGCCATTCGAGGCGACGGCCTTGCTCGCCCACGCATTCACGACGATTATAACGAACCCGACATCCGCTTTCTGAATCCGATCTCTCACCAAAGGAATGCGCACCACAGGCCGGGGCGCCCTCGCCATCGGCCCGCGCGCGGTTTTCGTCCCCTACCGCCTTCTGGCGGTCGCCAGCCGAACCACGTTGTGCGTCGTACGCCGATGCAGCGGCTTAAGGGTTCGATGCGTCGCCACCCACGGATTGTAACGACCGCTCCAGAAATCCATCCAGATACCCAACACTTCGTTCTGTAGCTCCAGGGAAGCCTGAACCTTCTCGGTAAGCATCCGGCCCCATTCTGGATCATCAAGACGCAGCGGCGCCCCCAGCGGTGCCAGACGCATAAATCTCAGCGACATCGTGAGCCCGGAGGTGTAAGCCAACTCCCACCACAGGACGCCAGTACGAAAAGATTCGAATGGATATGAAAGCTGCATAGCGGTGATTCCGGGCAAGATGAGCCTGACCGGCGCCGAGCCGGACTGGCATGAGTAACTCCGCTCTCAACTTGTACCGCGGTATCACCGCTTGTCAAGCGACCGGTAGACTTCGCAAACCGGTGGCCGACGCCTATGCTTTAACGTTAAATGCGCCATCCCAACACCGCGAAACGATGAACATCACACCTTCGGTTACCGACATGCTGCGCGGCCTCATCGCCGCGCCTTCGATCAGCAGCGCCGATCCGGCACTCGACATGAGTAACCGAGCGGTGGTCGAACTACTAGCGACCTGGCTTGAACCCTTGGGATTCAACGCGCGCGTGCTTGAGATCGCCGGTTTTCCCGGCAAGTACAACTTGATCGCGACCCTGGGCGAAGGCGCCGGCGGCCTCATACTGGCCGGACACACCGACACCGTGCCGTACGATGCCAACCGGTGGCGTCACGATCCGTTCAAGCTGACCGAGGATGACCGTCGGTTCTATGGGCTCGGCACCGCGGACATGAAAGGGTTTTTCGCGCTGGCCATCGACGCCGCACGCCAGTTCAACGCCCGTGAATTCACACGCCCGCTGATACTGCTTGCGACCGCGGATGAGGAAACCTCGATGAGTGGCGCCCGCGCACTGATCCGGAGCGACGTCGATCGGGGACGCTACGCCGTGATCGGTGAGCCCACCAGCCTGAAACCGGTGCGACAACACAAGGGTATTCTCATGGAGGCGATCCGGCTGATTGGACAGTCTGGCCATTCCAGCGATCCGCGCCTCGGCAACAGTGCGCTAGAAGGCATGCACGAGGTCATGTCCGCGCTACTCGAATACCGCGCCGAGTTGCAGGCACGCTATCGCAACGACGCTTTCACCGTTCCGGTCCCGACGCTGAACCTCGGCCACATTCACGGCGGCGATAACCCCAATCGCATCTGCGGCGCCTGCGAGTTGCATCTCGACCTGCGCCATCTGCCCGGCATGACTATCGACCAAGTGCGCCAAGGCATTCGCGAACGTGCGAGCCACGTCGCCGCGCGCCGCCATCTAGAGGTCGAGTTCGAAGCCTTGTTTCCCGGCATCGAAGCGTTTAAGACCGAAGCCGGTTCCGCGATCATCCAGACTGCGGAGGCGTTGACCGGACACCGCAGCAGCGCGGTCGGCTTCGGTACCGAGGGGCCGTTCTTGAATCAGTATGGAATCGACACCTTGATTCTGGGGCCCGGCAATATCGACCAGGCGCATCAGCCGGACGAATATCTGACGCTAGAGTCAATACCGACAATGACCGGAATGCTGCAACAGCTCATACACCGGTTCTGCGTCGCGCCCCCGGCGGAGCGCTAGGCTCCAACGGGATACCGGTGATCTGAACCGCCAGACCGGACCGCTCAATTTCCAGCGGGTTGCGGCTCGACGGGTGGAAACGTGTACTGCGAGGTGGATCCGCCTTCGGTACTCGGTGCCATATTGGGCGGTGTCGCCGCCGCGGCGGGCGCCACGCCGGTGCCAAAACTCGCCGAGGGCGCGGGTGGTGTCGCAACGATGGACGAAGGCGCGGCAGTCGTGGCCTCCGACGGATCGGGTGGCGGAAAGACCAGGCGCTCGTCGCTGACCGCCGGACTGTTCCAACCTGACGAAGGCGCAAGCATCGGCGCAGGCTGAACCGGCATCGACGGCGTCGGGGTCGTGTTGGCCGCCGGCATGGGCGCGTAGGTGCTCGCTGGCGCGGACTGCGGCGCTGGCGCGGGAGGTGCCGCCGGAGGCGCATACCCGGGCGCCGCATACGGGTATCCCGGCGCGACAGGTTGCGGATAGCCATAAGGAAGTGGTCCAACCGGCGGATACCCGTATCCCGGCGCACCATACCCGGGCGGCGGATAGTAGCCGCCCCGTCCATAGCGATCGTCGTAATCGTTATCGAACCAGCGCGTCGGATTCATCCAACGTCCCGGACTGAAATCGAAGGCCTGCGCCGTCTGAACCGCGCCCGCCACGACCAGGACGCTCACGAGTAAACTCCGCTTGAACACGATATATCCTCCACAACCTAGGTGATTTGGTGTAGTCCGCACCGAGACGATCTGTCCGATGGAGACCCTTTGCATCAGTAATCTCTTATGAATCAATCGCTACTACGCCGATAATTCTTCGCGTACTGTAGATAAAGGGCGCGCGTCCCGCCAGCAAAAAATTTTAATGTGTCTCCCGCGGTGATTAAATCGGCGATCAAGCCGCCGGCAAAGATGGCGCGCGCCTTTATCTCCATCGTCGCGGGTGCTAATTTGCGCGCATGAACCCCCCCACTCCGCCCCATATCGTGCGCTGGTTTCGCGATGCGGCGCCTTATATTCACCAGCATCGCGGCAAGACCTTCGTCGTTTACTTCTCCGGCGACGCGATCGCCAATGGAGGCTTCGATACTTTGATCCACGACCTGGCGCTGCTGCACGCGCTGGGGATCGGGTTGGTGCTGGTACACGGCGCGCGCCCGCAGATCGAATCGCGCCTGGCGTTGCAGCGAATCGAACCGCATTACGCCGAGGGCTTGCGAATCACGGACGCCGAATCGCTCGACGCCGTCATTGAGGCTGTAGGCAGAGTGCGCGTGTCGATCGAGGCGAAACTCACCTTGAGTCTCGCGAACACGCCGATGTCGGGCAGCCGGATTCGAGTCGCTTCGGGCAACTTCATCGTCGCGCGCCCGCTTGGCGTCAGAAACGGGGTAGATTTTCAACATACCGGCGAGGTACGCCGCATCGAAGTGGATGCGATCCAAGCGCAACTCGCGGCACGCAACTGCGTGTTGCTCTCGCCCCTCGGTTACGCACGCACCGGCGAGGTGTTCAATCTGAGCGGCGAGGAAGTCGCGACCAGCACCGCGATCGCGCTGCGCGCCGACAAGTTGATCCTGCTCAACGACGCCCATCTCGAATCCGGTCTTGCAACCGAACTCGGTCTGCACGATTTGCCGGCCATGCTGGACGACGAACGACTCGCGGCCGAATTCAAACTGCACTTGAACAACTCCGCGCGCGCGATCGAAGCCGGCGTCCCCCGCTGCCATATCGTCGACGCCCACAGCGATGGCGCGATGTTGATGGAACTGTTCACGCGCGAGGGTTCGGGACTACTCATTTCCGCCGGCGGCCACGAAGGTCTGCGGCGCGCGGACAGCGGCGATGTCGATGGCATTTTGGCGCTGATACGACCGCTGGAGGAAAAAGGCGCGCTCGTGCATCGCCCGCGGGAGCAGCTCGAGGGCGAGATTCAATATTTCACCGTGATCGAGCGCAATGGCGAAATCCTCGCCTGCGCCGCGCTGTTTCCGTTCGCCGAGGAACGTATCGGCGAGCTCGCCTGCCTTGCCGTGCACCCCGAGTTTCGGCGCGAAGGGCGCGGTGACGCCCTGCTCGAACGCATCGAGGCCGACGCCCGCGGATTGGGTCTTACGCGCCTGTTCGTACTGTCGACGCAGACGATGCACTGGTTTCAGGAGCGCGGCTACCTCGCCGGCGAACTGGACGCGCTGCCGTTACAGCGCGCCAAACTGTATAACTTTCAACGACGCTCGAAAATTTTCATCAAGGCGCTGACAGCCTGACGGATCGCCGCCCGCAACCACCGCGTCCCGACACACCTCGATTCCCTGGCGCCTGCGAATTCGACCTCGCCGCGAACCAGGTCTCGCGGCACCGCGTGGCATGACCCGCACCCACGGCATCTCAGCCGCGCGGCGGTCGCTTCCCGAGTTTGCGTTGCAACGTCCGGCGATGCAGCTTGAGTGCCCGCGCGGTGGCGGAAATGTTGCCACCGTGGTCGGCCAGTACACGCTGGATGTGCTCCCACTCCAAGCGATTGAGTGTCACCGGATCGTCCCCCACCGGCACGCCGGGATCTCCATCCGCTTTATTCAGTGCCGCCACCACCTCGTCGCCACCGACCGGCTTGGATAGGTAATGAATCGCGCCCAGCTTGATGGCCTCGACCGCAGTCACCACGCTGGCGTATCCGGTCAACACCACGATCCGCGTCCCGGGGTCGAGCCGGTGCAGCGCCTGAACCAACACCAATCCCGAATCTCCCGGCATCTTGAGATCCACGACGGCGTATTCCGGCGGATCGGCCTCCGCCAGCGCGCGCGCGCTGGGCACGTCCTCCGCGGTGGCGACGGCGAAACCCCGCCGTTCCAGCACGCGAGCGAGGGTGCGCCGGAACGGCTCGTCGTCGTCCACCAACAGCAAGCTAGGCTTATCGTCTGCGTCGATAGGCGAGTTCACGAATCCTCCATCCGAATCAAACGCAGGGGGAGTTCCAATGAGGCGATCGTTCCGCTACCCGAGCGTGGTTGCAGTGTCAGCGTGCCCCCAAGTCGCTCCATCGTCGCGCGCGCCAGAAACAGCCCAACGCCCAGGCCTCCCCGCTCGCGCTTGGTGGAAGAAATCTGCTTGCCAGCGGCGTCGGCGAATCGCGGTGTCAAGCCGGGGCCACGGTCGAGCACGCACAACGATAGCCGCGCGTCGTCCCATTGGGCTTCGACTGCGACCTCCGCGGGCGACGCCTCGAATGCGTTTTGCAAGAGATTAAAGATCGCGTGCCGCAGTGTCGGGTCATCCAGTATCCGCGGCGCCGGTCGTGCGCCCGCCAAGCTGCGCTGTAACATCGCATCCGGGTGCGCCGCCTGCCAATCCGACAACGCCTGGGCAAGCCAGTGATCCAATCGCTCAGCGCGCGGATGTTCGCCACGCGGCGCCCCCGCCCGATCCACGACCTGGGTAAGAATCCGTTTGCAGCGCTCGGCCTCGTCGCGCAATAGCCGAGCTTCGCCAGCCAGCGCGGGATCGTTGCCAAGCGCGTGCTCCAACTCCTCGCTCAGCAGTCGGATCGTGCCCAATGGCGTCGATAACTCGTGCGCGGCACCCGCCGCCAGCGCGCCCAGCGCGACCACCTGCTCCTGTCGCAAGGCCTGCTCGCGCACATCGGCGAGCAGCCGATCCCGCTCGCGCAACGCGTGGGTGATGCGGGTGACGAAAAAAGCCATGAGTGCCGCGCTGAACAGAAAATTGAGCCACATACCAGTGACATGCAGCGAAAACGCGGCGGTCGCGCCACCCGACGGTGGCGCGGGCAATGGCACATAAATAAACAGCAGCAGCGTGTAGGCGAGCGTCGCTAACGTCGTGATCGTCCACGCCAACATCGGCGCGAGCGACGCCGCGCCCAACACGACCGGCACCAGGAACAGAGACACGAATGGGTTACTCGATCCGCCGGTAAAGAACAGCAACACCGCCAACGCGCCGAGATCCACACACAGGTGCATGAACACCTCGGTCTCCGTCACCGCCACGCTCTGACCGAGCCTCAGCAATACCAGTAGATTGAGCAACGAGAGCAGCATGGGCACGAGCAAAACGGACGCCAGTGGCAGCTGCATGCCCAAACCGTAGTGGACCCCCAGGACCAAACCCAGCTGACCGAGCACCGCGAACCCACGCAACCAGAACAGCCGGCGCAGGATCTCGGCCGGCGGCAGGCCGGAAATTTCGCTAAACAAGGATCGCAATCGACGCGGCATCGCCGGATTGTAATGCACTGCCGCCGTACGCCAAGGGCGCGCGACATTTCGACGCAGGCAAACTCACGCGCACACACCCGTATAATGCCCGCATGGCAATCGCTAGACCAATGCCGTTACGCCCAGTGCTCCTGGACGAAGCGTCAATCAAACCATTCGCCATTGACATGGCCGTCGCGCAACGACGACTGCCCGCGACTGCCGGCCGGGATACCAGTGAGGCGCTGATCAACACCGATGTGCTGCCCGAAACGACCGCGCACCGCTCTCGACTAGCGCTGTTGGTACTGTTGAGTCTCATCTCTCATGGTGTGCTTTTTTGGGCGCTGGAAACGCGACCGTCGCCGACCCCACCGGTGCCATCCGCATTGCGCATCGAACTCATCGCCGCCTCCGCTCCAGCAGCGCAAGCGCCCCCTGGAACGCCACCGTCCCCCGCGGAACCGACACCGCCGGCAACGCAGACAGCGGCCAAAGCGGCGGCACCACCGGCGAAGCCGACCCGCGGGAAGGTGCCACCGAAATCTCTCCCACCAACGGTTCAAAACGATCAGCAGCTCTGGTCTCCCATCGCGGCATCGGTCGCTCCGCAAGTGGCCGAGAGGTCGCCCAGGAGCGAACCCGCGACTGCTGTACCGGCTGGGGCAGAGGCAGAGGCTGAGGCACGGGCATCCGCGCCACCGCGCGAGCTCGATCTTCAACCGGCGCGCTACGACCACAACCCCGCCCCGGCGTATCCGGACCGTGCCCGCCGCTTGGGTCTCGAAGGCGAGGTATTGCTCCAGGCCGAGGTATTTCCCACCGGTGAGCCCGGCGCTATTAAGCTGCAACGACCGAGCGGCAACACGCTGCTCGACCGCGCCGCCCTCGAGGCCGTGCGCGGGTGGCGATTCGTGCCTGCACGACGTGGCGCACAGTCCGTCGCCAGCTGGGTTGAAATACCCATTCGCTTCCGCCTGAACGACTGACCATCGGCGTTCCGCGACGCGGTCGAGTCGCGTGGCATTGCGACAACATGACGCATTCCGTTGCCCCGCTGCCATCGTTACCCTGCGCGTGCTACGACACGAAGGGGGTATTTGTCCAATGTCAATTATCAATAACAGTCACCGCTTAGTCCTGCCGCTCGCCCTGGTCGCCACGCTAGCCCACGCCGAGCCCGTCCAACGTCTCGACGCCGTCGACGCCGTCACAACTCGAACACCTGCTCCGCCTGGAGCGACCGTACTCCGCCCATCCGAGACCCCAAGCGCGCCATACGCCGACGCAAGCAGCCTGGTGGAGCGAGCGCCGGGCGCATCCGTCGTGCGCAACGGCGGATTGACCGGTATCGCCCAGTTGCGCGGATTGTTCAACGAACGGGTGCGAATCGACATTGACGGCATGAACATCACCCCCGCGTGCCCCAACCACATGGACCCGCCGCTCCATTACACCGCGCCTATCGAGCTCGACCACCTGGTCGTATCGCCGGGCCTCACCTCCGTCAGCGCTGGTGGCGACTCCATCGCCGGTACGATTCAGGCGCGGTCGATCGACCCCGAGTTTTTCGCGGCTGGCGAACCCGGCACGCGTGGTGAAGCGGCAGCCGGCTACAACGGCCAGAACGACGCCGCGACCGCGTCGGTTCGCCTGGAGGCCGGCGCAGAACGGTATGTCCTAAGCGCGAGCGCCGCGTTCGCGGACGCCGGCAATACCCGGATCGACGGCGGCGAGATCGCCACGACCGGCTACACCAACCAACGCGGCGGGGTGCGCCTCGACGCGAAAACGAACTCGGGTCGCGCGCTCCTCGAAATCGGGGTCCACCGCAGCGAGGAGGCTGGCACGCCGACCCTGCCGATGGACATGATCACGGACGACGCGGACCGGATCCGGTTCGGTTACCGAGGTACTCATCGCGCGCATGAACTCGAACTTAACGCCTATTGGCACGATATCGAACACCTGATGGACAACTTCAGGATGCGCCCGAATTCCGGCATGCGCATGGAAGCGCCTTCGACGAGCAGAGACATCGGTCTCGGGTCAAAGGTCGCGCGGCCCGCCTGGGGCGGCAGGCTGCAAGTAGGTGGCGAGTTCCACGGCAACGAGCTGGATGTGTTCCAGCGCAACGTCGCCACCGGCGCGACTCAGGACACGTTCAACGGCGCGACTCGCGACCGAGTTGGCATATATGGCGAATGGACCGGTTCACGCCAACCCAAATGGCAGACCGAACTCGGGCTCCGAATCGACCGGATCGCCAGTGATACCGGCGCGATTACCTCGAATTTCATGCCATCGACACCCGATCGCATCGCATTCAACGCGCGAGGCCACGATACCAACGACACCCATTTCGACGCGACCGCGCGTTGGCGTCACACGCTCGACGATGGCCTCGACCTTGACTTCGGTATCGCGCGCAAGACGCGCTCGCCAAGTCTGCTCGAGCGCTACCTCTGGACACCGCTCTCAGCCAGCGCGGGTCAGGCCGACGGCCGTACTTATCTGGGAAACATCGATCTCGAACCCGAGACTTCGCATCAAGCCGCGGTCGGTTTGACCTTTAACCGTGGCGGGCTGGAAATGAAGCCCGCGCTGTTTTACAACCGGGTCAGCGACTATATCCAAGGCACGCCAATCGCACGCGTCGACGGCAATGGCAAACCCGTGTTGCAGTACCAGAATCAAGCAGCGGAACTCTATGGCATCGACGGCATTTGGCGGTGGCGTTTGTCACCCAGCTGGTCGTTGGGAGGTACCATCGCATTCATTCATGGCGAGAATCGCGATACCGGCGATAATCTCTATCGCATCGCGCCTGTCAACGGCACCCTCTACGCCGATCATCAACGCGGCCGGTGGACCCATCGTCTCGAGCTGAAAGCCGCTTCCAGGCAAGACCGTGTCGCCGGATACAATGATGAGCAACCCAGCGCGGGATGGGCCGTGCTTAATCTGCATACGCAGTGGCGACACGGAGCTTGGCGGATTCGCGGTGGACTCGAAAACCTGTTTGACCGTGATTATCACGAGCATCTGAGCGGCATCAATCGGGTCGCCGGCAGCGACGTCGCCATCGGTGCCGCGATTCCGGCCGCGGCGCGTCACGCCTATCTCGAAGCGCGCTATTTCTGGTGACAGAACCTCGGCGTCGTCGGCGCGTCGATCACCGCCCGACGTCCGCCGTTGCCTAGACGCCGTTCACTCGCACGCGCCCGACGACTCACGCCTACGCAATACCCGGCCGCAACGCTGTTTTCGGCAGATCGCGCGCCGGTTTGGGTGTATGGTTGTGAACCAGTTTTCTTGCCTAGTCGCGCCTCCTCGACCAACATCGGGTGATATCGAGTATCACACAGGGGACTTCGACCTTGAGCAACGAATCCTTGCGCGTCATTCAATTGACCGACCTACACCTGGATTCGCCGGCGAAACCACTGCACCACCGCGAAGGAACCACGGAAGACACGTTACGCCACGTGCTCGACCATGTCCGCAAGGAACCCAAGGATCTGGTGCTGTGCACCGGCGATCTGGTTGATCGGCCCTCGGCGACCGCCTATGCCAAGTTGCGCGAGCTACTCGCGAGCCTTGACTGCCCGCTGCATTGCCTGCCAGGCAACCACGACGATCCGCCCTTGGCCCGGTCGCTACTGAGCGGACCGGCGTTCCATTGGGAGCCGTTATTCGAACGCGGCGGCTGGCGCTTCGTGCTGCTGAACACTTGGGTTGCCGGCGAAGTCCGCGGCAGTCTAAGTCCGAATGAACTTGAACTGCTTGCCACCGGTCTCGCAAGCGACCTCGACAGCCCTACGCTGGTGGCGCTGCACCACCATCCGCTGCCAACGGGAAGCGCGTGGATGGATTCGCTCATGCTGACCAATCCGCACGAACTGTTCGCGATCGTTCAACGCCATCCACAGGTGCGCGCGATGTTGTGGGGCCACATTCATCAGGCGTTCGATCTCGAACAACAGGGCATCCGCTTCCTAGGTAGTCCATCGACCTGCATGCAGTTTGAGCCCCGCGCGCCGCGCTTCGCGGTGGCCGAGCTGCCCCCGGGTTACCGACGTATCGTGTTGCATCCCGATGGCAGCGTCGACACCGAGGTCGTTTACTGCGCGGTATGACGCGGTGGCTTGACCTGATCCCAGCGAGCGTGGATCCTCATATCAACAAGCAGAATCACCGAGGCGAAACATGCAACCGGCCGCAGCCCTGCGTAGCTATCTCGCCGCAACGGACGCGGAACCCGATATCCTGGTCGGGACCTTGCTTGTCGCGAGCCATGCCAAGCCGGAACTCGACCCAGAGCCGTATCTCGCATTGGTTCGCGACTGGGCCGCGACCCTGCGCACACGGATTCCCGGCGATGCCGGCACCCAGGAGCGTCTGGTGCGCCTCAATCACTATCTGTTTGACGAACTCGGCTTCCGTGGCAACGACGACGACTATTACGACCCGCGCAACAGCTTGATGCACGAGGTCATTGAGCGCCGCACCGGCATCCCGATCACGCTGGCGGTGATTTACATGTCGCTGGCGCGGCATATCGGGCTTGACCTCGAGGGCGTGTCGTTCCCCGGCCACTTCCTGGTCAAACTCAATCTGGATGAGCACGTCATCGTGTTGGACCCCTACCACGGCGGCATCAGCCTCGGCGAGGACGAACTACTGCGGTTACTGCGCCACCACCATCGCGAGGCGGATATTTCGCAACTCGGACAATGGCTGGCCTCCGCCAATAGCCACGACATCCTGCTGCGGCTCCTGCGCAATCTCAAACTCATCTATCTGCAACAACAGGATCATCCGCACGCGATCGAAATCTACAACATGCTGCTCGCGATCGACCCCGGGCAGCACGAAGAGCGCCGCGAGCGCGGGCTATTGCTGCGCGATCTTGAATGCAATCACGCCGCGCTCAAGGACCTCAGCCTCTATCTCGACACCCAGCAATCGCAACTTGACGAAGACGAATCCGAGCAGTTGCGAACGCTGGTGCTTGATCTGCGACGCGACTTGCGACCGTTGCACTAGGCACCGCGACTACCTTGGACGCCACCGATTGGCCATCGCCGCCGGGATCGGCGTATGACCCCAACGCGTTCCACCCAGGTTCCACACGATTCGCCCCGCATTGCCTCAAGATAAAACCTTACCGAAGGTCTGATTCGTTGCTTCAAGCTCGGTAGTTACCGAAGCAGTTTGAAGATGGCTTTCAGTTTAGGTTGAATTTCCTTCTGGATCAG
>JBHJOI010000090.1:0-5912 GCA_050329935.1 Thiotrichales bacterium
GTAGGCACCACCGTAGTGCCCCCACGCGCCAAGGTCGATATATCCCTGGTCGACGGCCCAAAACACACCCAGCAACGCGAGCAGGGCCAGCAGCACCAGGCTAGCGATCTTCCAGAAACTCCACGGCCGCTCGCCCTGAACCTCTCCCGTTTGACCGTTGACCACGAAGCGGTAGCTTTTACCGCGAAACCGATAGGCGGCGGCCCAGATCGGCAGCAGGATATGCTTGAAATGTACATCGCGGTGCGCGCTGCGCATATGCGTGATTCGCTGCAGATCGCCGCCGATGTCACGTACGATGTCGTTGCGCAACACGTTATCCATCACCTCGCGCGCGGCGACGAAGCCTTGTTCCGGTGTCACCTGATACAACTCGCTCTTGAAGCCCGCCAAATAGGCGGCCTGGTAGCGCTTGAGCGCGGTCAGCGACCAAGTACGCAAACGGTTCAGCATCGACTTGGGCAGGGTTTCGGAGGCCGGCACCAACACATCGTCGAACACCCGCGCGACTCGCCCGCCGACCGGCGTCCAGCGCACCTTGGTGACCATTTGGGTACGCAGCTCCATACGCCCATTTACGTTGACCATCACCTGTTCGCGTACCTGGTAAAAGGTGCCGCGTTCGCCGCGATACTCGGCCGACGCGTTGCTGTCGAAGGTCCAGTACGGCACGTAGACACCCGAGAGGCTCTGCACCCCCTTGACATGCTGCTTGAGCGCGTTTGGTGCCAGCCATAGCCGGCCCAGCCAATGCACGAACGAGTCGTCCGCCTGCTTTTGGGTGATCTGAAAGGGCAGCACCGCCTCGGGTGGTAACTGCCGGTGTTCGGTCGTGTCGGCGACGATATTCGAGCCGCAGAAGTTGCAGTGACCGGCGTGCACGTCGGGCGCCATCCGGAACTCGGCACCGCAGGTCTCGCATTTCAGGGTGAGCTCCGTCACCGCCCGCTCGTGTTCGACAAGCCGGCTTAGCGTGGCGACGTAGTCCAGCTCCTCGATGACGTGATTGTCATCTGGAATCGGGTTGGCATGCCCGCAATAAGCACACACGAGAGCGTCCTGGCCCGGCGCGAAATGCACCGTGCCACCGCACTCCTCGCACGGAAAATGCTCCCACGCCTCGCCGGATGCACGCGGCGACTTGGGAGGGCCCTGGATGATCCTGCGCTGGGTTTCCCTGTAATTCATGGAGTTTTGGATGATAGGGCGTCGTGCCCGGCCATTGCGGGATTCGGCCTGCGCCGTCACGCGTCGATCCGGAAGTCATCAACGACGTGCGCGCAAACTCCGCGGTCATGCGGTGACCGTTCCTCACTCATCCTGTGGCAAAGGCGGCGGTCCGTCACCGACGAGGCCCGCGAGCGCGGCGATACGCTGGGCCGGCTGCCAATCGGACATGCCGTGCGTCCATACCAGGGTTTCGCCTTGAAGCTGACCGCCACCCGCCAAAACCCGAATCTGCTCCAGCGTGTAAGGCCCGCTTTGTTGCCCGCCAAGGGCGACATAGAACTGCGTCGCCGGCAAAGGTGGCGGGCCGCCAGCCGGCGCGGCCGCGGCGACACCACCCACCGCGTTGCCGACCTGTTGCGCCATCACCATGCCGACCCCAAGCCCCATGCCCTGGCCCGCCGCGCCTGGATTGCTGGCCGCGGCGTGCATCGCATCGGCGGTGCTGAAGGTGAAGTAATCGCGCAGGTTACCGATCACGCCCATGCTGGTGCGTTTATCGAGTGCCTGTTCCACTTCCGGGGGCAACGAGATGTTCTCGACCAGATACTCGACCAGATCCAGACCGTAGGCATTGATCTCGGGTGTAATCCGGTCGCGAATGAACTGGCCGAGTTCGTCATAATTCGCGGCCAGATCGAGGACCGGAATCGCGCTTTGGGCGACGACATTGGCGAAACGCGAAACGATGATGTTACGCAACTGGTTGCTGATCTCGTCGGTCGTGAAATGCGAATCGGTACCGACGATCTCCCGCACCAGCGCACGCGGATCACTGATCCGGATCGCGTAGGTGCCGAAGGCACGCAGGCGCACGGCGCCGAACTCCTTGTCCCGCAACATCAATGGGTTGCGGGTGCCCCACTTGAGATCGGTGAAGCGGCGCATGCTGCAAAAATAGACCTCGGCCTTGAACGGACTCTGAAATCCATGCGGCCAGCCCTGCAAGGTCGAGAGAATCGGCAGGTTGGCCGTCTCGAGCTTGTACAGACCGGGCTCGAATACCTCGGCGATCTGCCCCTCGTTGACGAACACCGCCTGTTGCGACTCACGCACCGTGAGCATCGCGCCGAACTTGATCTCGTTTCGGTAGCGCGGAAAGCGCCAGACCAGCGTGTCGTTGCTATCGTCGGTCCACTCGATGACGTCGACGAGTTCGCCACGTAACATGTCCCATAAGCTCATCGCGATAATCTCCTTGAGGCGGTATCAAGCGCCCGGTTGTGCCGCTTGCGCACGCGGTTTAGCCGCGGCCAACGCGCCGCGGAGCTCTTCCTCGGCGTGCTGCAATTGGGTCAGCGCCTCGGCGCGCTTGCGCTTGCCGTCCTCGGCAATCTGCAGACTTTCCTCGATGGTTTCGATCAGGGTTTCGTTCGCCTTCTGCAGTGACTCGATATCGACGATGCCGCGCTCCATCTGGGTACGCACCTCGGCATTCGCGGTTTTCAGATTTTCGGCGTTCTTCTCCAGTAGTTCATTGGTGAGATCGCTGGCGGCCTTGACGGTCTTGGCCGCTTCGCCGGAACGATAAATCGTGACCGCGTACGCCAGCTGCTGGCGCCATAGCGGAATCGTGTTGGTCATCGTCGAATTGATCTTGGTGACCAACGCCTTGTCGTTCTCCCGCACCAGACGGATACTCGGCAGCGTTTGCAGCGTGACATGGCGCGTCAGGCGCAGGTCGTGCACACGCCGTTCGAGATCGTCGCGGCGCGCGCGCAGATCACGCAACTGCTGCGCCTTCAGCATGTCGGTGCTCTGGTCGGCCTCGGCCTGCAACGCAGGAATCTCATCCGCATCCAGCCGGCGCAAGCGCTCGTCACCGGCCGCGATGAATTGCTCCAGCTCGTGATAGTAGTCGAGGTTGGCACCATACAAACGATCGAGCGAGACGATGTCGGTCAGTAGCCGGGTCTTGTGTTCGTCGAGGTGATTGATCGTGGTGTCGATCTGCTTGCTCACACTCTCGTATTGCTCGATGAACTTGACCACCGGTTTCGCTGAGCCGAACAATTTCGAAAGAAATCCAGGCTCACGATTGGGGTCCAGCCCCTTCAGATCGAAGCCCTTCATTACCGCGATCATTTCGGTGAGCGCCTGCCCCGCCGGACCGGCATCCTTGGCGCGCACGCCCTCGAGCATCTTGTCCGAGATTACCGTGAGCTGCTCCTGCGCCTTGCTGCCGAAGCCTATGATGGACTGGGTATCGCTGATATCGAGGTCGGCCAGAATCCGATCGAGCGTTTGTTGCTCGCTCTCGGGCGCCTGTTCGTAGGCCACCAGCTCATCCTTGACCTCCGGCAGCGGAGTCAGGGACTGAGCGGTGGTCGCGGTTTGCAGTTGGGTCTCGGTCATGATGAGCTCCTGGTGAGTTGAGAACGGACGGACTAGATACCTTCGTCCTGCAATTGTTTTTTGAGCACCTCGATCTGGATGTCCAGATCGAGCATATCGTTCGCAAGCAGCTTCTCACGCTGTTGCCGGAACGTCGTTTCTATCGTTTCGAGCACGTCGCGAAAGTTACCGAGCAAGAGCTCGGAATGCGTCTTGGCTTGCGTGCGCGCGAACCCCGCGACCACGCGCTGCGCGCCGTCGAGGTAAACATTGAGAAACTTGCGGGCGCGACGCAACTCACTGGGCTTTTTCTCAAGCAACTCCATCACATCGTGCGCGATGTCGACGATGCGCCGCAAACGCGCGCTGAGATCGGCCGACCCGAGCTTGAGTCCCTGGTGTTCGATGTCGAGAATCTTGCGTTCGGCTTCCTGAATGATACCGGCCAGTTCCGGAGTGCTATAGCCGCCGAGCCGCTCGGCGATCTTGTCGCCACGCGGATCCGTGCCGTAGGTCAGATAGTAGCCGACGGCCGCGAGGATCCCGAACACGATCGAGACCGGGAGCGAGAAATGATTCAGCGGCAACGCCAACAACAATGCGATCACCGCGGTCACCAGCATCGCATAGCGTTTGTAGGGTGTCGGTTGAGCGGCGAGGTAGCGGCGCCGGTACTCCGCCGCTTGCGTCTCGCCCTTGCGTGTCAAGTGTGCCGCGCCAAACGCCAGTACACCGACCACAACCGCCGTGAAAAACCCGCCCAACTGGCTTTGAAACAGGTTGACGATCGCCGCCGGAATCATCAATACGCCCACCACACCCAACAGAGCGCCTTTCAGGTTGGGCACCGTTGGGCGCTTTCCAGTCACTCGCTCGGCCATCGCGGTCTCCTAGCGAACAACGTTGATGATCAGTGCGCGACACGCCGGCACGAGCAGCGTCACCACCATCAACGTGAGGCCCAGGGCTCGCAGGAGGTGGCCGCGCAACCGCGGCGCGTTCGGATCGGCAGGAAGATTTGACACAGATCAGTCACTCGTCGTGTGGATTCGTCGTAGCCTAGAGATAGACCTCGTTGCGGTCAAATTCAACGTCCAAGCATTAATCAAGGCACGCCAAGCCTAAATATTTTACAATCCTAAACGATTGTAGAATTGATCCGCCCAATAGTGGAGAGTAGCGTCAAAGTCATGTCAGAACTGCCCCGCACCTCGAATCGGTTGCGCCAGCTACGCGCATTCTGCCAGGCGGCGCAAACCGGCAGTGTGTCGAAAGCTGGGGAGCGCCTCCAGCTCAGTCAACCGAGCGTTTCATTGCTGATCAAGTCGCTGGAGGAGGATCTCCACGCCGAACTGTTCACGCGCAAGGGTCCGCGCATCGAACTGACCCAGGCCGGCGAAACCCTGCTTGAGGTCGCGCTGCCGCTGGTGGAGGGCATGGAGCGGCTGCCGGAGTTCTTCGCCGCGCGCATGGGCAACATCAACACCGGTAGCCTCGATATCGCGGCAGGTGAATCCACCATTCTGTACTTGCTGCCGAAATACATTCAGGCGTTCAATCAAAAATACGATCAGGTGAACATCCACCTGCACAACGAGACCGGGCGCGACGGCATGGCTTTGTTGCGCGCGGGCGAGGTGGATTTCGCGGTCGGCTCGATGTTCGAAGTGCCGAGCGACATCACCTACACCCCGACCTTTACCTATCGGCCGATGCTGATCACGGCCAAGGACCACCCGCTATCGCGCAAGAAGCGCGTGACGCTAGAGGATGTCAGCAAGTATGGGTTGATCCTGCCGCCGCGGCACCTCTCGACCTGGAGCATCGTCAACATGGTGTTCCAGCAACATGGCCTGCAATACAAGGTCATTCTCGAGGCCGGCGGCTGGGAGGTGGTCAAGAAATATGTCGCGCTCGGCATGGGGATATCCATCGTCACCGAGATCTGCCTGACCGACTGCGATCACCTGGTCGCGATTCCGCTGGATCAATATTTCCCCTCGCGCAGCTACGGCGTGGTGGCACTGAAAAACAAATTCTTCACCCCGCAGGCGCGTGAATTCATCGAAATGCTCGATCCGGACTTCTTTGGCCGCCGTGACACCGCGCCACCGGCGGCACAACCGAAGCTTGCCGTGCTCGAGGTCTAGGCCCCGGGATGATGCGGATCTCTGTGCTGGTCGCGGGATGGATCGCTTATTTTGCGCTGCATTCATGGTGGGCGTCGGAGCACTTCAAGGCGGCGTTTCGCGCGCGATGGCCGGCGCTATTTCCGCACTATCGCGTGCTCTACAACGCCGCCGCCGCAATTCTAATCCTACCGATTATTTGGCTCACGTTCGCCGAGCCGT
>JBHJOI010000091.1:0-8871 GCA_050329935.1 Thiotrichales bacterium
GCGCGTCGAAAACTGAAGCTCGCCTACTGGCGATTGATCACCCTTGACCGGAACGAAAACCTCCATCGGCGGAAGCGAATGTGCAAAGGCTTCCGCGTCGACCTCGCCACGATGAAAACTGAGAATCGCCCGCTCAAGCGCGTTTTGCGGGTGCAAGTCGTTCGTCATGGACGTCTCCGGCTAATTCATCATGCGAGCCGCGCCAGCAGCACGGACTTGATTTCGTCGTCGGTCAACTCGATCGGATTGGTGCGCATACTGCTGCCCCTCGAATGCGCGACGACGTGATCCAGATCATTCTCGTTCACGCCGTAACGGGACAGCGGTGGCAAGTGCAGTTTCTCGGTCCAATCGTGTAGCTTTTCCACCAACCGCCCCCACGCCGTTTCGGATTCGCGGATGCGCTCCCCGACGAGAATCTCCGCCAACCTCGTGTAGCGACGCAAGGCCTCGCTTTCCGGCATTCGATTACGTAAGGCCTTGATGTTGACTTCGGTCGCGGCCGCGACCAAGGTACCACACACCACGCCATGAGGAATCGGGTAGAATGCACCAAGCGGTGAAGCCAGTCCATGTACCGAGCCAAGTCCAACCTGCGCCAGCGTGATGCCCGAGAGCATCGCGGCGTAGGCCATGCGTTCACGCGCGACTGGATCCGCGCCCGCGCTATCGAATAACGGCATCAGGCCATCACGCGCGGCACGCAAACCGCTCGTCGCGAGCGCGTCGGTCAAAGGGTTGGCGCGCAAGGAGACATAGGATTCCAACAATTGCGTCAATGCGTCCATGCCATTAGCCGCGATCACCGCGGGTGGACAACTCGCAAGCAGATCCGGATCGACGACCGCGAATTCGGCAACCAAGCGGTCATCGCGAAACGATTTCTTGAAACCCGACAGTCCGGCGACACTGAGCACCGCGTTCTTGGTCGCCTCGCTACCCGTTCCAGCAGTGGTGGGTACGGCGATAAACGGTATCGCGGGACCTTCATAAGGCAACTCCGGGCCGACGCCTTCGAGGTAGTCCATCACACTGCGACCGACGCGCAGCAATCCGGCGATCGCCTTCGCGGCATCGAGGGCACTGCCACCGCCGATCCCGAGCACGACTTCGACTCCGGAATCCGCGTGAGCGGCGACCACATCGTCAACCAACCGCGGCGATGGCTCAGCGTCAACCCGGACCAGGGACCAGGTCATGCCCGACTGTGTCAACTCCGCCTCCAACCATGCCCACCGCGCGCTGGAGGTAAACGACGTTCCGCCGGTGACGACCATTACGTGCCGTCCATACCGCCGTGCAATACCTGGGACGCGCTTGAACGTACCGGCTCCAAACTCGATTCGCGGCAACCGCGCGATCGAGAATGGAGCAGCCAGAGCTGACGTCAGGTTGGACACCGATCAGATCAAGTCAGGATAGAGGCCTTCGTACCGGATGCCGTGTCGAGGCTCGGCCATCCAGTCGGCGACCGCGTCGCGCCAGATCGCGTAATGCGGGGTTTGCTTGTGCGCGGCTGCGGCCGCGGCGGTGCGATAGGCTTCGTACAACACGAAGCAGTGCGGATCATCAGCGGCGCGCAAGACATCGAAACGAAGGCATCCGGGCTCGCTCACGGAGCCCGCGTGGTTTCGCGCGGTCGCTTCGATGAATTCCGCGATATGCTCCGATTTCACCCTAACGTGAACGAGCGTGACATGCATCCGCTTGACTCCTTCGAATCGCCGGAGCGCCGTTGCCCGCGCGACGACGGTTTACTAGCCTAGAAAACGTTTGAGCGGGACGTACTTCAACACCGCGAACGCTGGATTTTCGACTGCTGTTTCCGGCGATTTTTCGAACCAAAAGCCGCAGGTTTCGGCAGTAATGAGTTCCGACGCGCTGCGCGGATACTTGCGACAATTCAACGGGCGAATCTTGTAAATGCCGCAGTAGCTCTCGCCCGAATCGTGATATTTCAGAAAGCGGCATGGCGACGGGAGCTTGCAGCATTCCCCGCAATTGTTACAGCTCCCCCGGCGATTGGACGCCACCGGCAGAATTGACGTAATCGTACGACGGATCTTTTCTTTCATGCTACGCGCCTGATGCTCAGGACACCCTCTCTCAATGAACCCTCAGGCTCGGTATTTGAGCGTTTCCGGCGGATAAAGTAAAGCAAACCGCGAACTCGGTCACGTTGGTCGTGCGATCCGATTGATCCGGAACGGTTGGTCTCAACCCAGCAACAAGGGTGGCTCACTCAATCGCTGGCGCTGCTCTCGCAGCGTGACGATATGATCCTCCCAATATCGCACGGTGTTGAACCATGGAAACGCGAGCGGAAACGCTGGATCGGTCCAACGTCGCGCGAGCCAGGCTGCATAGTGCAACAGACGCAAGGTTCGCAGCGGTTCGATCAGCGTCAACGCGCGCCGGTCGAAGTCGTGGAACTCTTCATACCCCGCCAGAATCTCGCCCAGCTGAAGCGCCACTTGCTCGCGATCGCCGCTCAGCAGCAGCCAGACGTCCTGCACCGCGGGCCCCATGCGGCAATCGTCGAGATCGACCAGATGCGCGCCTGTATCAGTCCACAGCACGTTGCCCAGATGAAAATCACCGTGCAAGCGGATGTCACTATGTGGCGCGGCCGCGAAGCGCGCATCGACTTCGCGTAACAGATCCGCGGTCAGACTTTGGTACTCCGGCCGATACTCGCGCGGAATGCAGTCCGCGGCCAACAGGTACCGCACGCTCTCGGTGCCGAACGACGCGACGGTAAGCGCGGGTCGGTGTTGGAACGGCCGTACCGCCCCCATGGCATGAATGCGTCCAAGAAACTGGCCGAGGCGGTATTGCGTATCCGGGTCATCCAGTTCGGGGCTACGTCCGCCGCGGCGTGGGAACAATGCGAACCGAAAGCCGGCGTGATGCAACAGCGTCGCGCCGGTGTCACTTTTCAGCGGCGCCACCACCGGGATCTCCAATGCCTCAAGTTCGAGCGCGAACGCATGTTCCTCGAGGATCTGGTCGTCACTCCAGCGCTCCGGTCGATAGAACTTGCCCACCAAGAAACCCGCGCCCTCCTCGCCGATTTGATAGACGCGATTCTCATAGCTGTTGAGCGCGTGCAGGGAGCCCGTCGGGTGATAGCCCGCGCGCTCCACCGCGTCGAGGATGCAATCCGGCGTCAAGTTGGCGTAGGGATGGGTGAGTGCCGTTTCGTCGGTCATGCTCGTGAACCCTTGGTTTAGCGATGCGTCGGTGGAATAGCGCCCGCGCGGCGCTAGACTACGCTCAATTTCGCACCGACGTCAGTTTACTTGCCCTGGACCCTCGGGTTTGACATGAGTGCCGCAAACCGGGATCCTGAAAACGAAAGATCGAGTTGCGAAGAAGCCCACCACTCGGCGTGGCGCGGGGCAGTTGGTTGTTATGCATATAGTACTCATCAGCGTTCACGGCCTGATTCGGGGCCGGGACATGGAACTGGGACGCGACGCGGATACCGGCGGGCAGATCCTGTATGTGGTGGAGCTCGCGCGCGCCCTCGCCCAACATCCAGAGGTCAGCCGTGTCGACCTGTTGACGCGTCGTCTGAATGATCCCGCCATCAGCCCTGACTACGGCATACCCGAGGAAACGATCGGCGACCGCGTCCGAATCGTGCGGATCGAGGCCGGCCCGGCCGAGTACCTGCGCAAGGAAACCCTCTGGGACCACCTCGACGATTTCGCGGACAACGCGCTCGAGTGGCTGCGCGGCCACCAACTGTCACCCAACCTGATTCACAGTCACTACGCCGACGCCGGCTACGTTGGCGTCAGGCTTGCGAGCCTGCTCGGCGTGCCGTTGATACACACCGGCCACTCGCTCGGACGCGTGAAGCGGCAGCGGCTGTTGGCAACCGGCCTGCCCGCGTCGGAGATCGACCTTCGCTACAACATGAGGCGCCGCATCGAGGCGGAGGAACTCACGCTCGGCGCCGCCGAACGCGTCATCACCTCCACCCGCAATGAGATCGATGAGCAGTACGGCCTCTACGATCACTACGCACCGGAACGGATGGTCGTCATCCCACCGGGCGTCGATTTGTCGCGATTTCACCCACCCGATGGCAGCGAACGGTCAGCCGCGCTGTTCCGATCGTTCGCACGATTTCTGCGCGAACCCGACAAGCCAATGATTCTCGCGCTCTCGCGCGCCGACGAACGCAAGAATCTTACCGCCCTGATCGAGGCCTACGGCCAAAATCCAACGCTGCAATCGCAAGCCAATCTGATCATCGTGGCCGGTAATCGCGAGGACATCGCGGAACTCGACGAAGGCCCCAAGAAGGTTCTGCAGGAAGTTCTCATCGCGGTCGACCGATACGATCTCTATGGCAAGGTCGCCTATCCCAAACACCATGGTATCGACGACGTACCGGAGTTCTACCGACTCGCGGCGGCAAGCGGCGGCGTATTTGTCAATCCGGCGCTCACCGAACCCTTCGGTCTCACGCTGCTCGAAGCGGCCGCGAGTGGGCTACCGGTCGTCGCCACCGAAGACGGTGGACCGCAGGACATCATCGCCAACTGTAGCAACGGTCTGCTGATCAATCCGCTGGATCCAGCGTCCATCGCCGACGCATTGTCACGCGTGCTGAGCGATCGCGGCGCGTGGACAACTTATGCCCGCAACGGTTTGAGCGGCGTCCGGCGACACTATCTCTGGTCCGCACATGCCGAAACCTACCTCGATGTCGCGCGCCCGCTACTGGCCGATTCGACGCGTCAACCGCGTCTGACGACACTGACGCAACCACCCAAACTACAGGATCGCGCGATCTTTTCGGACCTCGACCAATCCCTGCTCGGGGATCCAAATGCGCTGCATGCCTACGTCAAACGATTGCGCGCCCACCGTCGGTGCGTGCAATTCGGTATCGCGACTGGCCGCGGTCTGGCGACCGCGCTGAGACTGCTGCGACAGTACGAGATTCCCGAACCCGACGTTCTGATCACCTCGCTCGGCACACAGATCAATTACGCGCCAAAATTCACCGCCGACCAGGCCTGGATCGAGCACATCGACCATCTGTGGACGCCACACGTGGTGCGTCGACTGCTCGCCGGTCAACCAGGCATCACTCCGCAACCGCGCGAACACCAAGACCGCTTCAAGCTCAGCTACTACTACGATCCCGCGAAAGCGGCGCCGATCGAGGAACTGCAAAGCCTGTTACGTCACCATGACCAAACCGTCAATATGCTGTTGTCATTCGGCCAGTTTCTCGATGTCGTGCCGATTCGCGCTTCGAAAGGACTTGCGTTGCGCTATTGGGCGCACAAACGGGAACAAGACCTGGCGCGTATTCTGGTTGCGGGCGGCTCCGGCGCGGATGAAGACATGATGCGAGGCCACATGCTCGCGGTGGTGGTCGCGAATCGCCATCACGAGGAACTGTCCGGGTTATCGGACCGCGACCGCATCTATTTTGCGACGCAGCCCTATGCCGCCGGCATTCTCGAAGCGATCGATCATTACGACTTCTTTGATACCTGCCGGGTACCGTCGCGCGACGACGACGCCCTGGTCTCCACCGCGACCGCACCATGATGGACCGATTGCTGCTCTGCACGGACATGGATCGCACGATCATTCCCAACGGACCGCAACCCGAGTCACCCGGCGCGCGCGCGCGCTTTGCCGAACTGGCGCGGGCGCCCGAGGTCACTCTGGTCTATGTGACCGGCCGCTACCTCGAATTGGTCGAAGCGGCCCTGATCGAGTGGCACCTGCCCAGACCCGATTACCTGATCGGTGACGTCGGCACCACGTTGTATCAATACCACGACGGCGGCTGGCGATTGGATCACGCCTGGACGGACGAGATCGGCACGGAATGGCACGGAATGCTTGCCGCCGATCTATACCCGGCGTTGCGGTTGGTTTCTCCGGCACTGCGGTTGCAGGAATCCGCGAAACAGAATCGATACAAGCTCAGTTTCTACGCGCCTCACGATATTGACGCGACGGCTCTGTGCGACACGATCCAAGCACGACTCGCTACCCTTTCCGTTCCCGCAAGCTTGATCTGGAGCGTCGATGAAACGCTTCCCACCGGATTGCTCGACATACTGCCGCCCCGCGCCGACAAACGCCGCGCAATCGAATTCGTCGCCGCACGCCTCGGTTTTACCCACGATCAGTGCCTATTTGCGGGCGACAGCGGCAATGATCTGGCGGTGCTGACCAGCCCAATTCCCGGGGTATTGGTCGCCAATGCGACCGCCGCCGTTCGCGCCGCGGCAGAACGAATCGTCGCCGCCAACGGTAACGCCAACGCGTTATATCTGGCGCGCGGCGAGTCCGCGTTCGGCATGAATGGGAATTATGCGGCCGGCGTTTTGGAGGGTATCGAGCACTTTCATCGACCGTTGCTACGCCGCATTTTTGCGACCGAGGAGGACCTACCGTGACCATACCCACGCCGCCGATCGTGGTATTTGGCGAAGTACTTTACGATCAATTCCCGAATGGCGAAGCAGTGCCCGGTGGGGCGCCGTTCAACGTCGCCTGGCACCTCCAGGCGCTCGGGGCCGATCCCCTATTCATCAGTCGCGTTGGCCATGACGCGAACGGCGACGCGTTGTTGGAGCGGATGCGCGGCTGGGGCATGTCCACCGCATTGATGCAGCGTGACCCCGCTCACCCGACCGGAACGGTGCGCGTCACGCTACGTGACGGACAGCCGAGCTATCACATTCTGCCCGAGCAGGCCTACGACTTTGTCGCACCCACGGCGTTCGCGCCACCCACGAGCGGGGCCCTGCTCTACCATGGCAGCCTTGCCGCGCGCGCCGCGCGGTCGGCTGCGACGCTGGACACACTGCGCGCCTTACCGCACATGACGATATTCAGCGATATCAATCTGCGGGATCCGTGGTGGCAACGCGACGCTGTCTTGCAACGCCTGCGTGGCACGCGCTACGTCAAGCTGAATGACGACGAATTGGCAAGATTGCTTCCCCAAGTGTCGGGATTGACTCAACGGCTCGACGCATTGCACCAACACACCGGCTGCGAAGTCGTCATTCTGACTCGGGGTGCCGCCGGTGCACTGCTCCATACGACCGATGGCCGCACGACCGAGATCCGACCTGAACCGACGAGCGCGGTCATCGACACCGTGGGCGCCGGCGACGCGTTCGCCGCAGTCACGCTGTTCGGCCTGAGCCGAGGCTGGGCCTGGCCAAAAATGTTAGCAGCCGCGCAAGCGCTCGCCAGCCTCGTGGTCACCCAACGTGGCGCCGTGATCGAATCTATCGACGTTTATCGCCGGCTCCTCGCGACCTGGTCAAGTGAGCGTTAAAAGCACGGCGAAGAATGCCTCGGCGCCGATATCATGAATTGGACGGACTGACAATCGCGTCCGGGCACGAAACGTACGCCGCAATCAGTCCGCTAGCGACGCGTCAGGATTATTGGTTGCGGAAAGACCCCGTCAAGAAATACCACACAAGCATCGGATCGAACGCGGACATGACGATCAGCGAACGACGCCGCGCTGACTCGCGCGCACGAAATCGAGAAATGTACGCACCTCCAAACAGGACTCGGCGAGCGTCTCGACCTGTGCCAGATTGTTATCCCAATCGGAACCCTTGATCAGAGTCTTGAAAGCCTGCGTCAGCGCTCGGATCGCTTCCTGGGAAAAGCCGCGCCGTTTGAGACCTTCCTTATTGATCCCTATCGCACGCGCGTAGTTGCCGGAGGCGGTGCAATAAGGTGGCAAATCACGATTAAGCGCGGTCCCCATACCGGTAAAGGCGTGTTGTCCAATTCGACAGAATTGATGAACCAGCGTAAACCCACCGAGTATCGCCTGATCCTCGATCACGACGTGGCCCGCGAGCGAACTCGCGTTGGCGAACACCGCGCGGTTACCGATACGGCAATCGTGCGCGACATGCACATAGGCCATCAACAGGTTGTCGTCACCGATCACCGTCCTGCCGTGGCCGGACACTGTGCCTCGATTCAACGTCACGTATTCCCGAATGGTGTTTCGGTCGCCGATCACGAGTTCCGTCGGCTCACCGTGATACTTGAGATCCTGCGGTGCCTCGCCGAGCGACGCGAATTGAAAGATCTTGTTGTCCCTGCCGATTCGGGTCGGACCCTTGATGACGACATGCGGACCGATCGAGGTTCCCGAATCAATCCGCACGTCGGGCCCAATGATCGAAAACGGTCCGACCTCGACATCGCTGGCGAGCTCGGCACCCGGATCGATTATGGCCCTTGGGTCAATCAAGCGTTGATCTCCTGCTGCGCGCACATGAGTTCGGCGGTTGCCACGATCTTATCGTCCACCGTCGCGACGGCGTTGACTTTCATCATATTGCGCTTTTTCGAGATCGGCTCGACCCGCAGGATCAATTGATCGCCGGGTACGACCGGCCGCCGGAACCGCGCGTTATCGATCGCGACGAACAGGTATAAAAAGTCCCGCGGCTCGTTGTTGGCCTTGCGCGAGGCGAACTCGTAAATACCGGACGCCTGCGCCAAAGCCTCCATGATCAATACGCCGGGCATGATCGGATGGCCTGGAAAATGCCCTTGAAAAAACGGCTCGTTGTACGTTACGTTTTTAAGGGCCGTCAGCGACTCGCCTGGATTGAAGGCGAGGACGCGATCAATCAACAATAGCGGGTAGCGATGCGGCAAGAGACTCATGATCTCCTGTATATCGATTTGTATCGACGTAGACTGGGACGCGTCTGCAAGCATTGGACCGCCTATTCGGAGAGTTGCTTTTCGAGTTTCCTGACCTGTTTCACCAACTCATCGAGCTGACGTATTCGCACGAAGCTACGACGCCATTTTGAGGTCTCCTGAAGCGGC
>JBHJOI010000092.1:0-12851 GCA_050329935.1 Thiotrichales bacterium
TAAAAAAGCGCTTAAGCCCAGTCATTTCAGAATCCCCAAGTTAATTGTTAAGCCCGACGAGATTAATCTAGTCCGCGAATTCGGCCAGAACAATGCGTTCAGGCGATGAACGGTCTTGACTTACACGCAAACGTGATTCGAATCACACTTTTTTGAGTGGTAGACAGAAATTTGTGATCGTCGTCAGCGGTAGTTTTTTCCGACCAGCAGCAAAAAGCCCCGCGTTGACGCGGGGCTTTTCCAGAGCCCTCACCGCGCGGTCAGACCGCGCCTGTTTGCTCGCGGTTGCGCCGATTACGGTGATTCAAGCCCAGCAGCCCGAGTAACCCCGAACCGAGCAGGACGGCCGCCGCCGGAACGGGCACCGGTGTGACCTCCGCTGTCGTCATACTGAACTTGAGCTCACTGAGCGGAGAACTCGTCCCAGAAGGCGCGACGAGATCATCGGCCGCGAACGAGAACGACGCCGTGGAACCGATCGCGTCGTCCGAGAACGGAAACTTCACCGTCACATTAAAACCTGGCGCCGGCCCGACCAACAGGTCCAACGCATACTTCCCGGCCACGCTGGCATTGGCGGTGAATGCGGTATCGAACGTGCCCGTCAGCACGACCAGCCAATTCGCGACCGCCGCGTAATCCACGCTACCGATCGAGAATGCTGCGTTGTTCAGGGTGAAGTTATGCAGATTGGCGGGCGCGCCGGAGTAAACCGACGCCGAACCGAGCACGGTGTTGCCGCCGTCCAGCGCGGAGACACTCACACCCGTCAACGTACCGGCCAGCGCCGAACCGCCAACCAACGCACTACTCAGAATTGCGGCCGAGACGCCGGCCTTGATAGATTTTTTGAGCCCAAACATTTCAATTCCCTTTCGAATTTCCTGACGCTGATCACATCGTGTGATCCCAACGCGCAAGAGCCAATGGCCTCCGTTCCGACGCGCTCCGTCCTCTCGCGACGACGGCCTGCCGAACCAGTGCCCACGTGCCCCTGGCCAGGAAAAGTTACGGGGAATTCGGACTTTAATCCGCGCGTTCGATCAAGCTGCGATCGCGGATTTTCGGAACGACTCGATAAAATGGTTGTGCGGCCTATGCGCCGTACACCAAGCGCGTATCGTTAACCGCAACGCGTAAGCGCAACTCGCTGGTCTGGCGCTTTAGCCGGTCACGCAAACCGTCGAGGCGCGAATAGCTCAACCCAGCGGTCGCCGCAGCTTCTGCAGCTCGGCTTGCGCGGCTTCGCGAGTCTCTTGATCCAGGCCAAGCTCAAGCGCGGTAGAGAGATGTTTGCGCGCCAACGCGAGGTCGCCGCGCGCGAGATGCACCAATGCCAGGTGATAATGGAACGAACCATTGTTCGGCGCGGCCTTGACCGCCTTGTCGAGCAACTCCAAAGCCTGCTCACGCTGACCGACCAGGTGATGGATCCACCCGCGCGTGTCCCAGATCTCGGGATGATCGATGTTCGAGAGCGAATCGGCGAGTGCCTGGGCGCGTTGTGTATCCGCCGGCGTGCGGGGGGTTTTCGCCAGTAACAACGCCAGGTTATTGGTGGCCGCGAGGTGATTCGAGTCCAGTGCCAGCAGACGTTCATAGATGGCCACGGCATCGTCGATTTGCCCCACGCGCTCGTGCAATACGGCCAGATTGATCAGCAATTCGCCGTTGTCGGGCAGTGTTTGCAGCGCCTTCTTGTAGACGTTGATCGCGGAGTCAAGATCGCCCGCCTCGACATAGGTGTCGGCGGTGTTGCGGTACGGCGTCCACCAGTCGGGCTTGGTTTCGATCGCAGCGTTGAAGGCGCGGACCGCGGCCGGAAAATCCTGCTTCTTCTGCATCACAAGTCCGAGAAAATTCTGTACGAATGCATTCTCGGGTTGCGTCTCGAGCGCGAGCTTGAGGCGTCGTTCAGCTTCGTCGTAACGTTTGTCGCCCACCAGATTGTCCACCAATAACGCCAACGCGAAAGGCGAATCGGGCTGGTGCTGTAGGGCTTGCAATAACTCCTCGCTACTGCGCGCCTTGTCGTTGTCGAGCTTGTGCGCGAGCCCGGCGAGAAAATACCCGACTGGAGAATCCGGGGCCGCCTGTTGAGCCCGCTCGGTCACCTTCAACGCCCCGGCCTTGTCGCCCTGGGCCAGTTTCAAGCGAAACAGATTCAGGTGCGCGTCGGCGGACTTCGGGTCGAACTCGAGCGCCTTTTCCAGTGACTTGGCCGCCTCGACGAAGTTCTTGCTTTGTGTCTGTAACTGCGCCATCGCGATCAGCGAGGCGCTGTCGCGCGGATCGATTTCGAGGGCCTTTTGCAGGTTTTCACGCGCCAGATCGGTTTCGCCGACCAACAGATGGGCTTGGGCCAGCAAGCGCCTCACCTCCGCGGACCGGGCCTCGAACTTGAGCGCGCTGCGCAAATCCGAGATCGCCGAAACGCCATCGCGCTCCAGCAACGCAAGCTTGCCGCGCAGCAGAATCGAACTGGTATTGTCGGGATACTGCCGCAAGACCTCCTCGATCAACTGGTGGGCTTGCGGGAGCTCGTTACCGCGAATATGCAACACCGCCATGGCGTTCTTGGCCGCGATGATATGGGCCTTTCCGTCAACTGTTTTCAGAATGTCTTCATAAGTTTGACGTGCCTGATCAAGCTTACCGCCTTCGGCGAACAGCTCTGCCAGTTTGAATCGCAACGAGGGATTCTTTGGATCGTTATCGATGAACGCCTGCAATGCCTGCTCGGCCCGAGTCGGTGAACGAATTTGGCGCAGAAAATCCACGTACAGGAACTTGGCATCCTGCCGCTCCGGAAACTCAGTGACTGCCTGATGGATAACCGTCTCAGCATGGTCCTTTCGGTCCAGGTTGAGGTAGGTCTTTGCCAGTAACAGCCGATGCTCCAGGTTCGTCGGATCGAGCCTGACGTTCTCCTCCATCCAGGGCAAGGCTTTGGTGAGCTCGTCGCGCGTGACCAACAGGCGCACGTACTGAGTGCGCAGATCGAGCGACTCGCCCAGATTATTCAGTGCATTGGCGACCAGACCCAGTGCCTTGTCGCCCTGTCCGTTCAGGCTATAAAGCGAGGACAGCAATACATTTGCCGAGACGTTGTAGGGTTCCCGCGCAATGGCTTGTTCCGCGTAAGCAATCGCCTCGATCAGCTTTTCACTCCGATAGGCGACGCGGCTGCGCAGCAGCACGGCATCGATGTTGTTCGGGTCCACCGCCTCGATCGCCGTCGCAACGGCCTCGGCCTGCACGTAGTCGCTCGAAAGCGCCAGGTAGTTGCCGGCCTTGACCGCCGCTGACACATGGCTTGGATCGAGTTGGTGCGCCTTCAGAAAATGCCCAAACGCTTGTCGGGCATCGCCCTGCTTTTCGAATGTCTGCGCGAGCCAGTAATGGCCCTCGACACCATTGGGATCATTCTTGATGGCATTGCGGAACTCTACCCGCGCCTTGTCGAAATTCTCCTGCTCGAAAAACGCCTGTCCGGTCGTAAGGTATTTCGTTGCCGCGGCGGGATCCTTGCCGCAACCAGCACTTAGCCCGAACAGCGTTGCAAGCAGCAGGGCCTGCGATAACTTTTTGATTCCGAATGGATACGACATGACGCGACGATTTCCCTTTGCAAACGGATGGTTTAACGGACACCCTCAGCATGTGTCCGCGCGCAAAGTGTGGAAGGCGGCAAGCCATGTCGCAAGAACCGGGACAAAGAACTGTGACGGATCGCAAACGCGAGCGGTCGAACGGTATCAACCCACCGGCATGATCTGATCGCGCTCCACCTCGATACTGTGCTCGCGACCCAGCAAATTGAGCAGGATCGACACCCGTTCGTCGCCCGATTCTGCCTTGAAGATGCCCTGCAAACCGGCGAGCGCGCCGTCGATGACCTGGATGGCATCGCCCGGCTTGAATACCTCGACGCCGACTCGGTATAGGCCGCTGTCGGGGTCCGATGCCATGAGCAGCGAGCGCATGAAATCTTCCGGCACCGCGGTCGGCTGCTCGCCAAACCGCACCAGCCCAGAAACGCCGCGGGTCGATCGGATCGTCGAGACGTTCTGGTCGCCGAACGTGAGGTGGATGAAGAGGTAACGTGGAAATACCGGCTCGATCACACCCTTCCACTTGCCGCGCCGACGCTTCTGCTGCTCACAACGCGGCAGAAACACCTCGAAACCCTGACGTTTGAGATTACCCTCCGCGACATCCTCCTGCCGCGGTTTGGTATGGATGACATACCATCGACTCATGTTCGGGAATTCGCTCCGTGACTGTTCCATCGGACCAGCGAGTTATTTGCCGCGTGCCGGCTCGCCGCTCAATTAATGACCACAACCTATTGAGAATGAGCGGAAATGCGCCGATTCACCGCGGTCGAGGCGGGCGAAGTATAGCACGCAGCGAAGCGTTCACCGCGGACGCGTAACATGCTGGACACAATCAATCCGAACCGGTACTCGGATTATTGAGCCGCGGCGAGCCGTATGGCCGCGCCGCGGCGACGGTCGACCAGACGCGCCTGAACGCCGCAGGGACCGATCAAAGGAACCTCGGTGCCCCCGGGCACATGGCGCGCGCCATGTGTAGCCTCAACCCAACAAACTTCGCAGCATCCACACGTTCTTCTCGTGAATCTGCATGCGTTGCGTAAGCAGATCCGCGGTGGGCTCATCGCTTGCCTTGTCCGCGGCCGGGAACACTTGGCGCGCGGTCCGCACCACCGCCTCCTGCCCCTGCACCAAACGCCGGATCATGGTTTCCGCGTCCGGTTGGTCGCCCTCCTCCGTGATCACGGTAAGCTCGGCGTAAGCACGATAGGAACCCGGTGCGGCGTGTCCCAAGGCTCGAATACGTTCGGCGATCAAATCCACCGCCAGCGCAAGCTCGTTGTATTGCTGCTCGAACATCAGATGCAACGTGTTGAACATGGGTCCGGTCACGTTCCAATGATAGTTGTGAGTCTTGAGGTACAGCGTGTAGGTGTCCGCGAGCAGACGCGAGAGTCCGTGCGCGATGTCGGCGCGGTCTTCTGCGCTAATTCCGATATCAATGGCTTGTGCGTTCATGACTTAAACCTCTTGTAGCTGGGTTGGCGCGATTATACCGTTATATAGGCCGACGGGGTCGCGCGGCGGCGCGCCTCGATCCGGCGCCAGACCTTTTCGTGAAAATGATAGGCAACCGTGTTGATGGTCGGCTCGACCATCGCGATGGCGCCGCCAACCAACACGCTCCCGGTCATCACATAACCCACGGTAAACGCGACGCTGAAGTGTATGACGGCGAAGCTGAAGGTCTTGTTCATGGGGCGATCTCCTTGGAGGTGCTGGATTCGTTGAAGTGACTCTACACTTCGGGCAATAATTCATGAAATTGATTGTTTGAATACTGGCATCCCAAAATATAGATCAACGATGTCCTCTACCCATCTCCCCACGCTCAAGCAGCTACGTTACCTGGTCGCACTCGAAGAGCATCAGCACTTCGGCAAGGCCGCGGAGGCGTGTTTCGTCTCACAGTCGGCGTTTTCAGTCGCGATCCGCGAACTCGAGAGTACCCTCAATGTGCAACTGGTCGACCGGACCAACAAGCAGGTGACCTTCACCGCGATCGGGCGCGACGTCGCGACCCAGGCACGCTTGTGCTTGCGCGACGCGGAGCAGTTGGTCGAACTCGCGCGGCACCCGCAAACGCCGCTGGCGGGACAGTTGAGTCTCGGCGTGATCCCGACAATCGCACCCTTCCTGTTGCCGGTGTTCATGCCACCGCTTAAGGAGACCTACCCACGCCTGCAGCTCTATTTGCGCGAGGACACAACCGCCAATCTGCTCGATGCACTGCTGAACGGCGAAATCGACGTGGTCTTGATGGCCTTGCCCTACGATGTCCGTCACGCCGAGATCATGCCGCTGTTTCGCGACCCTTTCCGACTGGCGTGCCGAGACGACACGAAACTGGTCGACCCCCGACACTACAGCTTCAACCGTTTGCAGCAAGACAGCGTCTTGTTACTGGAAGACGGCCATTGTCTGCGCGATCACGCGCTCGCCGCATGCAAGCTGCGGCAGCAAGAAAAGCTCAACCGGTTCGCTGCCAGCAGTTTGCTGACCTTGGTGCAAATGGTCGACGCCGATCTTGGCATCACCTACCTGCCCGCCATGGCCGATGGCTCGCCGCTGCTCGCGAACACTCGGGTCAAAACCTATCCGCTCGATGCCGGTGCCTACCGGGAGATCGGACTCGTTTGGCGAAGAGGCAGCGCGCGCGGCGAGGAATTCCGTTTACTGGGCGAATTCATACGGAGCCACAGTCAAAGGTCGTGATCGGGTCGGTGGCCACCCTCCAAGTAACCTTACGAGCTCAGCAGAATTATCACTATTTAACGTTTATTCTCGACAAACGGTTATAAATACCTGCTAAAAGTCAACCCTGTAATGTAGACGTGAATCACAGATTCCGGCACGTCACTGTCTTCAGCAAAGTTTTGAAACACGCAGCACCTCGCTCGTCGCATGCCCCGTAACGATGAATCGTTTCGGGTCGGTTGGCTTCGTTGGGACCGTGGATCCAACCATGCGCCAGCAATTGAACGCCACGGCACCGATAACTCGAAATTAAGCGTAAAACAGAAGGAGCCTTTCAAATGCAATCGTTGAATCTTCAGGAACTGCTTGGATCGCTGCAAAGCAGCCTAGGCGAGCTACTGCCCAACATCCTTGGAACCGTGTTGATCCTGATCGTGGGTTGGGTGGTCGCGATTCTGGTTCGCGCCGGCGTCCGCGGTGCGCTCCGCGCGCTTGGTCTCAATCGCCGGGTTGGCGATTCAACCGCAAGCGCAATGGATCTCGAAGGTGGCATCGCCAAGGGCGCTTACTGGTTGATCATCCTGATCACCTTGATCGCGGTGTTCAACAATCTCAAGCTGGAGATGGTCTCGGAGCCGCTGAACGCGCTGGTCAATCAAGTCTTTGCCTATCTGCCGCGGCTGATCTCGGGCGGCGTACTGATCCTCGTGGCCTGGGTGCTCGCGACCGTGGTGCGCACCCTCACCACCAAAGGACTGAGCCGAACCCGACTGGACGAGCGCCTGTCCGCCCGGGCCGGCATGGAGCCGATCGGCAACAACATCGGCAATATTCTGTTCTGGCTGATTATCCTGCTGTTTCTGCCGGCTATTCTTGGCGCGTTGCAACTACAGGGACTGCTCGAACCGGTCCGCGGCATGGTGGACAAGGTGCTCGCGATGCTGCCGAACATCCTGGGTGCCGGCATCATCGGATTCGTCGGCTGGCTGGTGGCGCGCATCCTGCGCGATCTCACCAGCAATCTGCTCGCCTCCACCCGGGTCGACAGCCTCGGCGCGCGCGCTGGTTTCCAGGCTGCGACGCGCCCTTCGAAACTGATCGGCGTGATCGTGTTCGCGGTGGTGTTCGTACCGGCGTTGATCGCGGCGCTGAACGCACTACACATTGAGGCCATTTCCGGCCCGGCGATCAACATGCTGAACAAGATGCTCGCCGCGGTGCCGAATATCCTCTCGGCCGCCGCGATCCTGGTGTTGACCTGGTTCGTGGCGCGGTTCGCCGCGTTGACGCTGAGTCTGGTACTGAACGGCGCCGGTGTCGACGAATGGCCCGCCAAGCTCGGCCTGACCCAACTCAGCGATAGTTACGCGCCGTCGATCGTGGTCGGTAAGCTGGTATGGTTCTTCGCGATGCTGTTCGCGACGGTCGAGGCCGCCGGGATGCTGGGCTTCGCGCAAGTGCGGGACGTCGTGACGATGCTGATCGAGTTCGCCGGCCAGGTATTGCTCGGCTCGGTGATTCTCGCCGCCGGCTTCTGGCTCTCCAGTCTCGCCCACGCGGCGATCGTGCGCGTCTCGGGCGCGAACAGCGGCTTGGCCAACATCGCCCGGTTCGCAATTCTCGGCCTAGTGACGGCGATGGGTCTACGCGCGATGGGAATCGCCGATGAAATCGTCAACCTCGCGTTCGGTCTCACCCTCGGCGCGGTCGCAGTCGCGGTCGCGCTGTCGTTCGGACTCGGTGGACGAGAGGCCGCTGGCCGGCAGATGGAGCACTGGATGAAACAGTTGCGCAAGGACTAACCCTCGCGCCGCGCGGCAAACGAGTAACGACGCGGCGGTTGCAAACCGCCACGTCGCAAGCGAACCGACGCGTGCCCCGCAAACTGAAAGTGTACCCAGCCAACGATCGGAATACTTACCGTGACGGACGAAAACATCAAATCCACCGATCTCAGTGTTGAAGAGATTCTGGCGACACTCGCGGTCTTCTTGCTCGCCGGGAGCCTGATCCTGTTCAACCTGCGCGGTTGTGACGGCCTGACCCGGCCCGAAGCCGCGATCACCAGCCCCGACACGCCTGCGGCGGCACCCATTCCGGTCGTCGCGCAATCGGTCCTGCCCGAGCGTACGCCGGCGTCCGCCACCGAAACACTCGCGACCGCAACGACCGCCCCGGATTGCGCCGCGCCCACGTCAACGCGGCACGTTACGACCGGAAAGCCTGCACCAGCGGACGGATGCGCGGTGGACGCGCTCACCGCGGACAAAGCATCGCGCGATGCCGCGCCTCGGCCCGACACGGTCGATCTGGTCGCCGCCGCGCACACGCCAGTTGGCAACGCAGCCACGGCTTCACCCGAGCCCCCGGTCGCCGCGCCAGCAAGCGCACCAGCGCCGAGCCCACCGCCATCACCCGAAACCGAGGTTGCCGAGCCGCGCCCCAGGTTGATCCCGCACCAACTGCTCGCGTCGGTCGGGCGCGATCCCGAACGCGACGTGATCGAGATCAACGGCGTCGCGCCCTCCGGCACGGCACAGGTCCAAATTCAACTCAATGGCGGCAAGCTCGACCCGATCCCCGTGTCGGCCGACGGGCATTGGTCGCATCAGCTCAAGGCCGGCGCGTCCGATCACTACGCGCTGATCACTCGCCTCGGCGCCGACGCCCAACCCATCGAAGTTGCCGAGGACCTGCGCCTCGGATACATCCTAAAGCCAAGTACCGCCGGCGCCGACACGATCGTCGAGGTCATCGCCGGATATCGCCACCAAGTCGCCGCCGGCGACACACCCGAGGAGTTGGTCGATCAGGATGCCCTCCGCGGCGAATTGTTGCACCGATTCAATGGCTTGAAAAAGGGCGAGCTGAAACCGGGAACGACGTTGTTCGTGCCGATCACGCACCCAATCCGCTGATCAACGCGGCGCGCCAGGCGCGCGCCGCCTACCACCGCGTGACGCAGCGCAACGCGCGGGCGCGTTTAGCCTACAAACCGAAGGTTGCTTTCACCTTCTGCTCGAAGTCCTCGTCGCTTAGGCTCTTTCGCATCGGAATGAACGTTTCCGCTTCGGCTCCGACCGGTAGGGCGATCGGCGCGTTTTCGTTCTCGATGACATACTTGATCGCCTCGGCGATCGGCATCGGCGAGGGACCTTCGTTGATGGCCTTGGCTACGATTGGCACGAAATGCGCCACCAACTCGGCATAGGGAGAATCGGGCGAGGTCGTGGCCGGGTTGGCGACGAGCCCCTTCCTGACGAAATTGGTCCCGAACAATCCAGACTGGATAGAATGCACCCGGATGTTGAACGGTTGTACCTCGAAGCGTAGCGAATCGGTGATGCCTTCGACCGCGTACTTGCTCGCGTTGTAGTGCGCGAGCAGTGGTAGCCCCATCTTGCCGAGAAACGAGCTTATGTTGATGATCACACCGAAACGTTGCGCCCGCATGATCGGTAACACCTCGCGCGTCGCACGCATTAGACCGAAGACGTTGACGTCGAATTGCCGGACCATTTCGTCGTCGGTGCCGTCTTCGACCGTGGCCAGCAGGCCATAACCCGCATTATTGACCAATACATCAAGGCGGCCCTCGCGCCGCATGATTTCAGCGACCGCGCGTTTGACCGATGCCGCGTCCTGCACGTCGAGCGCAACCGTGTTTACGGAGGCATTCGCCTCCTCGGCCTCGCGCAATAACTCATCGCCATTCGCGCCACGAAGTCCTGCGTACACGCGGTAGCCGTGCCGCGCCAGATGAACCGCCGTGAGCTTACCCATGCCCGAGGCCGCGCCCGTGATCAAAACGACTTTTTCCATGCTCCTGTCCTCAATCAACCTGGTTTCGAATAGTTGAGTATTAAGTTAAGGTTTTTGATCGAAACAAGATTTGATCGGAGTCAAGGTCCGTCCCCAGCCATAGCAAGCGCGTTATCGCGAACCCGCGCGACAAGACTCGTCGCGACAAGCCGGCCCGCCCCTTTCAATCGCGCGTGTCAGATCATTTTCACCGCACGACCGATATAAAGAATCGGCCCCGTCGGCCGGTCGATGGGCGAACCGGCCTCGGGTTCGAGCGTGATTTCAAACAACTGGTTTGGCTGCGTCGGCGGCAAGTGATCCAGGGTAAACGTGCCGCTTTCACCAGGGCGAACCAACCCCAGCGACACCGGCCCTTGCCAGTCGTCAGCTTTCGTCCAGAACTGGAGCGATTTGTTCGCCGGCAACCGGTCTTGCCCCAATGGCACCAGATCCAGTTGCCGATCGAGCTTGGCCTGCACGATCCAGCCCGGCACCTGACCTTGGGGGTCCACGAGCACCACCATGAACTTCAACTCCGTGGTCGGCCGCAATAACAGCGTCAGACCCAGCAACAGCGCCATCGCCAGACTGCCAGCGGCACTCCAGCGCCAGAACTGAAGGTTGTTCCACCACGCCCGCCAGCCTTGCGGATCACTGACCTTCGGGCGCGTGGCGGGCTGAATGCTTTCGACGATGCGCGGCCACAACGCCTCCGGCAACGGCTGCTCCCGCGGTATACGTGTCAACGGCAATAGCGTCTGCTCCCAGCGATCCACGGCATCGCGCAAGGCCGATTCCGATGTCAGGCGGCGCTCGATCTCGCGCCGCTGCGCCGCCGGCAAGGTACCCAACACATACTCACCGGCCAGGGTATCCAGATCGTCCGACGGGTTCATGTCATACACTCCCGTAACGCCGCCAGGCCGCGCTTGATCCAGGCCTTGACCGAGCCGACCGGCGCTTTCAACTGCCGCGCGATCTCGCTGTGGCTACAACCGTCAATGTAGGCATACAGAAGACAACTGCGCTTGGCCGTGTCCAGATGCTCTAGACATTCGTGCAACCGGCCCAGCTCCGCAACGGTTTCGAACGGATCGTGATCCTCGTGCGGCGACTGCTCGTCGAGCGCGTCGAGCGTCTCTTCATCGGTATATCTCTCGTACTGGCGATCACGCAGCAGATTCAACGCCTGATGTCGGACCACGCTGTAAATCCAGCCCCGCGCGGTACCGCGCGAGGGATCGAAACTTGCCGACCTGCGCCAGATATTAACAAACGCATCGTGCAACACATCCTCCGCCAGCGAGCGCTGCCGCACGATGCGCAAGGCCACGCCAAGCAGACGCCGGCCATCCTGCTCATAAATGCGCCGGAGCGCATACTGGTCACCGCGGGCACACGCCCGCAGCGCCGCGTCGTAATCGAATGAGTCGTCAGTCAAACGCCATCGAGTCCAGAAGAAATCGGTTGATCCGCAAGGATCAACCGATTGTAAGTGACGCCGGAATGTCTGCTGAACACCATGACAATCCAGAGTGGTTTTAACTCGCCTTCCAGAAAATATAGTCCGCCTGGTACTTAACGACCTCCTTGGCGCCCACATTTGCCGCACCGCATGCCGATGCCGGTGCCACACCACCCTTGGTCGCGACACGCTGGATGTAGGTCACCCCCTGCATGGCGCCCGCCCCCGAAGCCGGATTGGCCTTGACCAGCTGCAAAGGAATATTACCCGCACCACCCGGCACCACCGCAAGCTGCGTCGCGGTCACACTGGAACCATCACTGCTCGCCCAAGTTGCCGGCGGACCAAAGTATTTACCAACGGACTTGCCACCGCGATCCGACAACACCGCATCCGGACCCGCGAACACCCACTCGTACTGATCCGTCGCGTCCTTCTTCAGCTTGCACTCGTATGTAATGTCGCCAGCCCCCACCGTCTCCATCACAACTGAGTTACCCTCGGGCACTCGCACCTCCGCCGGCAAGTTCGCCTGTGAAAACGACCCCGCCGCCGCAACCGAAACCGCCAGCGCACCGGCAACAACACCAAATACTCGAATTTTGCTCATGACGATAACCTTTAGTAGTTGGGAAAGGTCACCAACAAGGTCGCGAAAAGCGCGACAACCTCGCTGATACAGGTACTACCCGGCAGAACGCCTATTGGAGGCAGGCAGATGAAAATTTTTCTTGCCTCGGCTGCTGCTTCCCGTGCAATGGGAATCGCGACCGCGATCGCCGTCGACCGGACAGGCTGTGATACCCTCGGCAGATTGCCAAATTCATCCAAAGCGCCTGTTTCCAACACTTTCCGGATCCATTCATGCGTTACCTTTCCACTCGCGGCCAAGCGCCTACCCAACAGTTTTGCGACATCCTGCTCGGCGGCCTGGCACCCGATGGCGGCCTTTATCTGCCCGAGTCGTATCCGCAAATCACCAGCGCCGAACTCACCGAGTGGCGCGCGCTGCCCTACGCCAATCTGGCCTTCCGCATCCTGTCGAAGTTCATCAGCGACATTCCGCCGGCCGACCTGAAGGCGATCTGCGACCAGACCTACACGGCGCACACCTACCGCTTCGCGCGCGAAGGTTCCGACGCCCAAGCGGTGACGCCGATCACCTGGCTCGAGGACGGCAAGCTGGCGCTGCTCGAACTGTCGAACGGCCCGACGCTGGCCTTCAAGGACATGGCGATGCAACTGCTCGGCAACCTGTTCGAGTA
>JBHJOI010000093.1:0-13386 GCA_050329935.1 Thiotrichales bacterium
GGCCTCGCGGCGGAACCGCTCGAACAGGCGGCGGTGCACGCGGCTTCGCTACTCGACGGCCTGTTACTCGGGTCGGTCGCGGTGCTGGTATTGATCGCGGCCGTCGACGTACCTTTTCAGCTTTGGCAGCACAACAAGCAACTCAAAATGACCCGCCAAGAGGTCAAGGAAGAGATGAAGGAGACCGACGGCAATCCGGAGGTCAAGGGTAAGATACGGGCCTTGCAACGGGAATGGGCGCAACGCCGGATGATGCAGGCGGTGCCGGAGGCAAGCGTGGTCATCACCAACCCGAGCCACTATGCGGTCGCGTTGCGGTACGAGGACGGCAAATCCGGTGCACCGACGCTCGTGGCCAGTGGCGTCGACGAGGTCGCGCTCAAGATTCGCGAAATCGCGGCCGCGCACAACGTACCCATCTTTGCCGCGCCGCCGCTGGCTCGGGCGATCTACTACAGCACCGAACTGGAACGCGAGATCCCGACCGGGCTTTACGTCGCCGTCGCGCGCATCCTGGCCTATGTGCACCAGTTACGCGCGGTCGTGCGCAACGGTGGCGTGATGCCGGAATCGCCCGACGAGTTACCGATTCCGGACGAGATCGCGGCGTTGGAAAGGAAGCGCAGGCGGTAGTCGAGCTGCGTGGGTGACGGCGAAATGCCAGGTTTCCGGTCGCGGATCGCCACCCCAATACGAAAATCGTTCGTTCCGCACGAGGCGGGCCGAGGGCTGAAATAAGGAGCAAGGGATATGCAAGTCGCAAACCTGGGTCAATTCATCGCCGGCGCGAGCCGCAACGGAATGGGCGCGCCATTGGTGGTCATGCTGATGCTGGCCATGATCATGCTACCCATACCGCCGTTTGCGCTGGATGTGCTGTTCACCTTCAACATCGCGCTCTCGCTGGTCGTGATGATGGTCACTGTGTATACGCTGCGGCCGCTGAACTTTTCGGCATTTCCGACGGTGTTGTTGGTCGCGACCTTGCTGCGGCTGGCATTGAATATCGCCTCAACCCGGGTGGTGCTACTGGAGGGGCATACTGGCTCGCATGCGGCCGGTCAGGTGATCGAAGCCTTTGGCGCGTTTGTCATTGGCGGAAACTTCGCGGTCGGCATCGTGGTGTTCGCGATCCTGGTGATCATTAACTTCGTGGTCGTCACCAAAGGCGCTGGGCGGGTATCGGAGGTCAGCGCTCGGTTTACCCTCGACGCGATGCCCGGCAAGCAGATGGCGGTGGACGCGGATTTGAACGCCGGACTATTGACGCAGGAAGAGGCCCGCGCCCGACGCCAAGAGATCACGCAAGAGGCCGACTTCTACGGCTCGATGGATGGCGCGAGCAAATTCGTCCGTGGCGACGCGATCGCCGGGTTACTGATTCTATTCATCAACGTGATCGGCGGCATGGCGATCGGCATGGCGCAACACGGGCTCCCGTTCGCGGCCGCGTCCGAAGTCTACATCATGCTTTCCATCGGAGACGCTTTGGTGGCGCAGATCCCTGCGTTGCTGCTCTCGGCCGCGACCGCCATCATCGTGACTCGGGTGTCGAATTCACAAGACATGGGGCAGTTGATGACCCAACAGATGTTCAAGGATCCGCGCGCACTGGGCGTGACCGCCGGGATCCTCGGCATCGTCGGCGTGGTGCCGGGCATGCCCAACCTCGTGTTTCTTGGTCTGGCCGGGTTGGCCGGGACCGCTGCCTGGAAGATTCGCCAGCGCCAAACGCTGACCGCCAACACGCCGCCACCCGAAATCAACGAATCCAGTAACCCGGAATCGCGCGACCTCGGCTGGGAAGACATCAAGCAAGTCGACATTATCGGCCTCGAGGTCGGCTACAAGCTCATCCCGCTGGTCGACAGCCAACAGGACGGCAGCCTGCTCGGACGGATCAAGGGTGTCCGCCGCAAACTTTCGGAGGAACTCGGCTTTCTGATCCAGCCGGTGCATATCCGCGACAACCTCGAACTCGCACCGACCAACTACCGCGTCACCGTGCTGGGCGTACCGGAGGGCGAAGGCGAGGTACTCGCCGACAAGGAACTCGCGATCAATCCTGGCGAGGTCTATGGCGAATTGCGCGGCACCCCGACCCGCGATCCCGCGTTCGGGATGGACGCGGTCTGGATCGATCCCAGCCAACGCGAACACGCGCAAATGCTCGGTTACACCGTGGTCGACGCCGGCACCGTCGTGGCCACGCATCTCAACAAAGTGCTGCGCGAACACGCCCATGATCTGCTCGGCCACGAGGAAGCACAGCAACTGCTGAACAACCTCGGCAAGAGCGCGCCAAAGCTGGTCGAATCGTTGGTACCGAAGACCCTGCCGCTCAGCGCCGTCGCGCGGGTGCTGCAAAACCTGCTGCGCGAAGGCATCCCGGTCCGCGACCTGCGCACCATCGCCGAAGCCTTGGCGGAGCACGCGAACACCAGTCAAGATGCCGACACCTTGACCGGGATGGTCAGGGTCGCGCTCCGCCGCATGATTACGCAACAAATCAATGGCTTGGACGAAGAACTCCCGGTCGTGACGCTGGGCACGGAGCTGGAACAGATATTGCTTAAGTCATTACAACCGCAATCCGGGCATGCCGTCGTGGTGGAACCTGGACTCGCGGAGCGCCTGACCGAAGTACTCGGCGAACAGACACAGCGTCTCGAAATGAGCGGACACCCCGCGGTGTTGCTCGTCTCCCCGGCGCTTCGCATGGGGCTGGCGCGGTTGGTGAACCGCTCGGTACCTGGACTACGGGTGCTGGCGTACAACGAGATCGCCGAGAACAAACGGATTCGCGTATTGGCGAACATAGGCAACCTGCTGACACAAGGCAGCATTGAACACGCGGCATAGCTCCGCGCTTATCCAAGGAAGGTAAGGTAAATGAAGATCAGACGGTTTTTCGCTGCCGACACGCGCAAGGCGTTACTGCTGGTGCGTCGCGAACTGGGCTCGGAGGCGATCATTATGAGCAATCGCCCGACCGCCGACGGGGTCGAGATCATCGCCGCGCTGGACGAGGCGGACGAACTCCGCGAGAAGGGTGAACTCGAAGCCGATCTCGGTGATCTGCTGCAACAACGCGAAGCGCGCGTGAACGATTCGCGCCCGGTAAACGCGGACCCATGGCAAACGAGCAGCCCGCGCGGAGACGACTCGATCTATACCCCGGGTGCGCGTCCGGAACCACGCGGCTACTCGATGCCGCAGTCGCCACCGCAACGACCCGAGCCACACCCCTGGGCGAGCGCCCAGACGGCGCCTGGCGATACCGGAGCGGGACGGTCATACGCCTACCCACAGGCCGGACCGGAGAGTTCGAAACAGCCGCCACCGCGCGAAACCCTGTTTCGTCAACCCGTGGGCGACCGCGGTCAGGCGAACGCCGCGCCGCAACCGGAAACACCCACCAACGTCAACGGCAAGCCGCGCGTACCCTTGGATGCCGCCTATGGCGCCGACCCCGATGCCTCGATCAATTCCGTACGCAACGAGATCAATCAACTGCGGGGCATGCTGGAAACCCAGTTCAACACGCTGCAAACACGCGAATGGGCGGCCTTTAGTCCCAACCGCACCAAGTTGCTGCGCCATCTGACCCGCCTCGGACTGAACCGTGGCCTCGCGTCGCAAGTGATCTCGGCGCTACCGAATGTCGACGCGCTCGACGTCCGTGTGGCCACCAAGCAAGCCCTGGAACTCTTGGTCCGCCACATCCCCGTTGGCGACGATGAAATCCTGCGCGACGGTGGCCAAGTCGTGCTGCTCGGACCCGCCGGCGCTGGAAAGACGACCACCATCGCGAAGCTGACCGCGCAGTTTCTGCAACGCTACACAGCGCGCGACATCATGTATGTGAGTACCGACTACAAGCGGATCGGCGCGCACGAGCAATTATTGACGTTCGCTCGACTCTTCAATGTGCCGATCCTATGGGCCAAACGTCCAGAGGAAATACAGCAAATCCTGACCCTAACTACCGACAAGCGGCTGGTGCTGGTTGACACGCCCAGCATGAATACCGAGGACATCTCCAATCCGCGGCGCCTCGCCACGCTCTGGATGGATCTGCCCAAGCTCCGGAACTACCTGGTGTTGCCCACGCACATGCAACCCTACACCCTGGACCGCGTGGTTGCCGCGTTCACCGGAACGCCGATGAAATCCTGCATCCTGACCAAGGTGGACGAAGCCAACACGTTGGGTGGCGCGCTTTCGGCGGTGATCCGGCATCGCTTGCCGGTTTCGTATTGGTGCGATGGTCCCCGAATTACCGAGGATCTGCACGTCGCGACCCCCCAGCATCTGGTCGCAAAGGCTGTTGCGCTCGCAAAGCTGCACGACCCGGAGTCGGTCGAACGCGCGCAAGGCAACTTTCTGCCACGCGCCGACGAGCTTGCGTTTCCGCAGAAAAGCCTTCCGCAACAGTAACCGCAGACAGATAAGACATAATGATCATGGAACCGAAACCGATCAAAGTCATCGCCATCACCAGCGGCAAAGGCGGCGTTGGCAAAACCACCATTTCCGCGAATCTCGCCGCGCACCTCGCCCTGCGAGAGCATCAGGTCATGCTGCTCGATGCCGATCTCGGGCTAGCCAATATCGACGTGTTGCTGGGCCTGCGTCCGCGTTACAACCTGTTTCACGTACTGAGTGGCGAGCGCACGCTGGATGAAGTCGTGTTGCAGGGCCCGGGCGGCTTACTTATCGTTCCGGCCGCCTCTGGCGTTCAAAAGATGTCGGATCTCAGCAAAGCGGAGCACGCCGGGCTGATCCGCGCGTTCAGCACCCTCACCCACCCGGTCGATACCTTGATCATCGACACCGCCGCCGGCATCAGCGACAGCGTGATGAGCTTCTGCAACGCCGCCCATGAGGTCATCGTGGTCGCCTGCGAAGAACCGTCCTCCCTCGCGGATAGCTATGCGTTGATCAAAGTGCTCAACCGCGATTATGGCGTGCGCAAGTTTCAGGTGCTCGCCAATATGGTCGAAAGCGAGAAAGATGGGCTCGCGGTATTTCGTCGGATCACCGACACGACCGACCGCTTTCTGGACGTCAACGTTGCGTTTCTCGGCAGCGTGCCTCAGGACGAATTCGTTCGACGCTCCAACCAACAACGCAAGCTGCTCACGCAAAGCTATCCGCACAGCCGCGCCGCGCGCGCGTTTGATCGTCTCGCTGCGCGAATCGAGGCGCTTGCGCTACCCGAAGTGCCGACTGGCCGACTCGAATTCTTTTTTGAACGACTATTGGCACAGGAAGCCGTATGACATACGCCGCAAGCCAAAAAGCGCCTTGGGGACAGGTCGAGCAAGCCCCGCTGGAAGACATGATCGAACGCCATGCGCCGCTGGTTAAGCGCATCGCACATCATTTGTCCGGACGCTTGCCCGACAACGTACAGGTCTCGGACTTGATCCAGGCCGGCATGATCGGATTGATGGAAGCCGTCCGCCAGTTCGACCCGACGCAAGGCGCGAGTTTTGAAACCTATGCGGGCATTCGCGTGCGCGGCGCCATGCTGGACGAAGTTCGCGGTTCGGATTGGACCCCACGCTCGGTCAGCCGCAACCTGCGCGAGATCAGCGACGCGGTGCGCCGGGTCGAGGCGCGACTGCACCGACGCGCGACCGAAAGCGAAATCGCAGCCGAGATGAAAATGCCGCTCGGCGACTATCAGAAAATCGTGCGCGAGGCGTCATTCGCGCAGTTGCTCTCGATCGATGAGCAGGATGACGGCGACGACGAAGGCGGTCAACGTTCGTTCGATGTCGCCTCGACCGACGCAACGCCGCAACAACTGTTGCAAAGTGAGGAAATTCACCGCGTCGTCGCCGATGCGATCGAACGCCTGCCGGAGCGGGAAAAGCTCGTCATGGCCCTTTACTACAACGAGGACATGAACCTAAAGGAAATTGGCGCGGTGCTGGGCGTCAGCGAGTCCCGCGTCAGCCAAATTCACGGCCAGGCCATCGCACGCATCCGTGCTGGAATCGGCGACTGGTCGGATTGACCCGCGCGCGGCCCGATTCACCCGGAACACTTGGTATCCACAACTGAATTGATTTATCGCAAGGAGAACGCTCGAATGTTTTCACCACTCAGTCAATTGAATCCACTAGACATCGTGATGGCACTGTCCATCGCTCTCGTCGTCTTGATTGCCGTGCAGGTCGTCGTGGTTCTGCGCGGGCTCGACCTGACCAAACGCCTGAACGCGGCCAGCACCGATATCGCGGAAACCCGCAACGCGCTCAATGCACTTCAGGCCTCGCTCGACCAGACCCGACAGGAATTCCACGTGCGTGAACTCTACGGCAATTACAACAACAATTACCTCCAGGCGATCGAAACCGCGCGCCGCGGCGCCAACGTCGAGGAATTGATGTTCCGCCACGGACTGGGCGAAGCAGAAGCGAAACTCATTATGCAGAGTCACCGGCCGCAAGCAGTTGGCGCACACTGATCAGTGCGCCCGCTCGCGACGCAACCCAGCGCCGGTCTGCGTGATGGCTGCCGCGGATCAACGCTTGCCCCCGCCAGAACTTGCCAGCAAGACCCGGTCGAGCCACCGGGTCGGCAACAGGCGCCGCAAAGTGCCGAATAAATAGGTCGGCACCGTTACGTAGTAACGCGGCTTCGGCCTCGGCGCTTCGAGTGCCTGAATCAGTTTTTTCAGCACGGCCGCAGCCGGCAAAGTGAACGGTGCCGCGGGCCCGGATTTTTCGAGCCGGTCGATTTGCGCGAGATAGGCTTCCCGGTGCGCGCTGCCCTCAATGTCGATATTGCGACGAAACGCTACCAGCGCATTCAAGCGAAAACGGCTTTCAATCGGGCCCGGCTCGATCAGCACAATCTCGATACCTGTCCCCATGAGTTCCAGGCGCAAGGTGTCCGAAATCCCCTCAAGCGCGAATTTCGTTGCCACATAGGCGCCGCGATACGGAAAAGCCGCCAATCCCAGGACGGAACTGTTTTGCACGATACGCCCGTGACCCTGGCGCCTCATGACCGCGATCACGCGATTGGTGAGTTCGACGGTTCCGAATAAATTGATCTCGAACTGCTCGCGTAGTGTCGCGCGGGATAAATCCTCCACCGCCCCCGGTTGGCCGTAGGCGCCATTATTGAACAGCGCATCGAGCGTACCGCCGGTGTGGGCGAGAACCTCGTTGACCGCCTGCGCGATCGACTCGCTGGACGCGAGGTCGAGGTGTACCGCCGTAAAGCCCTCTCGCGCAAGACGCGCAACATCCTCCGGCTGACGTGCACTCGCGAACACGCGGTAACCGCGCGCGCGCAATCCCTCGGCCGCGCACAAGCCGATACCGCTGGAACATCCGGAAATTAAAATCGATCGGTCCGACATGGCGCTCGCAATTCCACGATGGGCCGCCATTGTAACGCGCGGCGAGCCGCGCTGCGCGCGCGTTCACACCCAGACATTCATGCCGAGGCCCCCCCCTGTGTAACAAAGGCGCACCAAGCCGTCCAAACGGATAACGCCGTGAATCCATCGCTGAGCTCGCCGGTCACCCCCCCTGCGGCGAACGCTTTCGGCTGGCCAACTTAGCGCGCGGCGTCCCTGGAAACGGGCAATTCGAGCTTGAGCAGACCGCCAAAGGCCAATTCGACGCGACTTATGGACAACTCATCGTTGAGTTGATCCATTGCGTGATCAGATCGACGCTCGCCTGGTCGACCAGCGTCACCCCGATCCGCGGCATTCTTACTGCGGCATCAGTGCTCTGCATGCGACGCAGCAGGATCGACTGACTCGCGGCGCCCGGTTTGAACAACTTAGCGCCAGAGATGCCGAGCGAGCCGCGCGCGGGGTCGACGTTGCATACCCCCATCGCAGAGAGCGGTGTCGTGTACCGCAGATCGGTGATACCGCCAGGACCGCCGGGGCGGTGGCAATACGAACAATTGCTGTGCAGATACGACTTTGCACGCTGCTCCAGCGTATTGCTGGTGTCCGCCGGATCAGGCAGCGTCGGCGCCGGGTTCGGTACGCCCCCCGAAAGCACACCGATACTCGCCAACGTCGTCAACTGATTCGCGGTTGGCGGGTAGTGATAACCCTTATTTAGCTGACCATGCTCCGGACCAAGCGCACGGCCGGCAACGTCGGTGTGACACTCAAGGCACTGAGCCACGCTTGGGTATGACCATTGCTGACTGCCACCGCCCGGCAGGTTGACCGTTCGTGTTTCACCGCTCGCGGCCACCAAGCTGGCGTCGGTTTGCGCATCATTCCATTTATAGGTGTAACCGAACCAACCGCCGTTTGCGTCGGTATCCCGTCCCATAAAGCGGGTCTCCACGCGCTTGCCATCCAGATCGAATTCCTTGATCAGAAGCGTCCCGATCGGGAAATTCCAATCGCCGTCGCTCGCCGCACTCACGTTGGTGCCATTCGGTAATGCCATCCAGCGCCGCTTGCCCGCGCGATCGGACCACAGCGGCGAGTTGAGATCGTAAGGCAGCACGCCGGCGCGAGGTTGGGTCGGATTCGAGGCTTCAAAGCACCCGGTCTGACTCAGCTGGGCCGGCAAGGTCCGGGTCGTGCCCCCAGTCAGGTGTACCTGGTGGACCTGGCCGCTCGGCGAATGCGGGATGACAAAAAGTTCTCCGTTGTGCCCGAGCGAAAACCCCGCCAGATACATACCCGTCGAGGCAATCAAGCGTTGCGGCGTTGGCGTTCCGCTGGTTTGTGCCGGCACGCTCCAGATCTGGCCATTGAACGATCCGTAAATGTAATGACCGTTCACTACGTAACCACCGATCACAGCGTCAAAATTATCGCCATGGTGATGCACCACCAGCGGGTCGATGTAAGGCCCCGGACAACTCGCATAGTCACCCCAGTTGTAGTTGTTGCGCCCCTCCTTGCAACTCCAACCGTAGTTTCCCCCGCGCGTGATGACGTTCACCTCCTCCCAGGTGTTGTACCCGACATCCCCGAGCCATAGGTTGCCGGTCACAGCGTCGAAACTCCAGCGCCACGGGTTGCGTAAGCCCATCGCATAGATTTCCGGGCAGCCTGCGCCGTTATTACAACTGGCGCTGCTGGCAAAGGGATTATTCGAGGGTATCGAGTAGGGCTTACCACGGACCGGGTCCGGCGTATCGACGTCGATACGCAGCATCTTTGCCTGCCACGAACGGGTACTTTGACCGTTTCCATCGTCATCTTCGTAGGCGTCGTCGCCGGTGCTGAGGTAAAGCAATTTCTCAGTTGGATGGAAATCGAGACGTCCACCCGCGTGGTATGGAATGCGCTTATTAAAACTGATCCAAACCTGCTCCGAGTTACGATCGGTGACGCCATTCACGATCGTAAAGCGCGACAGACGACTTTGCGCGAAAAATCCACTCGCCGACGGTGGCCGCTGATAAAACACATAAATGTAAGGTTTACCGTTATTCCAGTCCGGGTGAAACGCAAAATCCAGCAGCCCGGTTTCGTAATCCTCCTTGATCACACTGGAGAGATCGAGAAACATTTGGGTGGCGGCAGTCGTCGGATTGAAACGCACGATAAAGCCGTTGTGGTTGACCACATAATAATGCGATGTATCGCCGGGCGCTTTCACCAACGCGCGTGGCTTACTGAAAACCCAGGACGGCAGATTGGTAAACACACGCTGCAAACTCGCGCCGACCGGGGTACTCGAACGCGGCGGCATGGTACAGGTCGAGTTCGACGGACGCGATGCGAGCCCCGGCGGTAAAGTCACCGCACGCGTCGTGGTACTCGTCGAGCCGCGATCATCGGTGACAGTCAACCTTACGGTATAAGTTGGCTGGTTGGCGGCGTAGGTTCGCGTGGTCGTTACACCCGCTCCCGTCGTGCCGTCACCGAAATCCCACGCGTACTGTACGATCGCGCCATCGTCGCTCGATGTCGACGCGTTAAAGCTCACCGTGTTGGCGCCAGCGCCGGAACTCAATACGAAATTGAAATTCGCGACGGGTGCGGCGTCGCAGCTCTTGGGGCCGGGCTCGGTCAAAAATAACTGTCGAAAAATCACCAGATCCAATCCGTTGACCGTGCCATCACCGTTGAAATCCGCATGCGGATCCGTCGTGAGAAAGCGCTGCCGAAACTGAACCAGGTCGAGACCGTTTACGACACCGTCGTTGTTGAGGTCGGCATCGCAGCGATTGCCAAAGCCGTCGCCGTCAGTATCGCGCTGATCCGGGTTCGCCACCAACGAACAGTTATCCAGGTGATCGGAAATTCCGTCGAAATCCACATCCGACCCTGTAGATCCACACACCGGCGCAGGGGCCCCCTGTACCGCCGTTGGCACCCATAAAGTTGCGAATGCCAGCGCCATCGGCCATCCAGCATGGCGTAAGCGACCCCGGCACGCCTTGCCCAAATCTACGAACGACCGCGACGCTGCCGCGCGAAAAATGTTCAGCCCTCTCATTTCCCCACCCCACTATTTCCGTTAGGAGCACTCATTAAAATTCGAACAGCCGCTCGCGAACGAGCGGCTTCGGTTCAACTATTCGAAAATCGCCCGGATGCTTCGGTTTTCTGTCATCGTCAATGTGACTTCTGGCGTGGCTCCGCTCACGGCGCCTTCCCAACGTACAAACTGTTTTCCTGGCGCTGGAACCGCCTTCAACTTGAGCGGAAGATTCTTGAACCACTGCCCGGAGAAACTCACCTGTGCCGGGATTTGGGCGCCCGAAACGAGCACCTGACCAGACGCGGGGGATGGGTTTTCCACCGTAAGCTGCGCGAACCCAGTCGTTTTCGAACCCAGACGAGAAAGCATCTGCGAGCGCAGATAGCCCGGGCGCTGGGATGCGAAGTTGCGCAATATCTGCAATTGGTCATCCCAATAGGACATCCCGTAGGGTCCGGTCTGACCGTTCCAGCGCGCGATATGAGCCGGCATTTCCGGCCGAATCACATCCGACATTCCATTGATGATTCCGATCACGCGATTCGACTCAAAGCTGGTGTTCAACAATCCCGCGAGGCGTTGCATCAATTCGGCCTCGAACGACGCATTACGCATCAGGTTCTGGAACAAACGCTTCGCCTGTAGCTCCCAGCTTTGCCCGGATTCGTTCAACAAATAGGCGAAGACGTCGGAACTCGGCGGCGAGCCATTCCAGATGTTGAAACCCATATCGAGGTCATAAAGGATCCAGCGCCATTTCCCCCCGCTCACGCGTGGACGCCAGTAGCGAATGTTCTTAACCGGCCAATCGAAATTAGCGACATAAATCTGCGTCAGGTAATAGCTGATGTACTCGTCGATCTCCATCTGCGAGGCGACCTGCGCGTACACGGCGGGCAAGCGGATATCGTTGCCATAGACATAGTTCTTCAGTGCGTTGTAATGATTCGCATCGCCCTCGATGACACCGTTGTCATAGCTTTCGAGCATATCGATCTGATTCGGGTCGACGCCGTGATTATCAGCGACATAGAACTTGTTTTTCTTTTCGCGAATGTTGCGGAGCCCGAGATACTCGCCGTTGAGGAACATAACGCCAGGACGATAGGCCAATCGGTCCACGTCCAGTTGCCCGACCAGCAGCGAATGCGCCAGCGCGTCGCGCATGAACGTCACGCCCATGTCGTTACCGGACGAGCGCAACACAAGACTGGTAAATTCGTCGTTCTTGCGATCCGGAAAAAACTTGTGCTTGAAAGTGCTTGAACCGTACTCCGAACGGGCACGCAGCGCGAAGGTCTTGACCGGCTGGTTACGTGTCGATTGGCCGTCGAGTTCGATGCCGCCACCGGTTGCAATTTTTCTCTGCTTATCGGTCTCGAAGAATTCGACGTGGACCTCGCGCTCCCAATCCTGGTTGATGTTATTGGGGTGCAGAATACCAATCGCGGCGTCGTAGAGGTTTTTTGGATCGGTCGAGACCGAGAATACCGGGAGCGTGGTTGAAAAGTTAATAAAATAGGTATTCGTTTCGGTTCGGCTCGGTGTGCGCCCCGTTTTGAATACCCGCGCACGCAGCACCTTGGTCGAGCTGAGCGTTACCTGAATGGAGCTTCCGCTGTTTGCGCTCGCAGGCTCCGAACCGTCAAGGGTATAGCCGATCTGAGCCCCGGGCTCGTTGGTACTGATCGTGACGGTCTGATTGCCACTGTAGAAGCCGGCGGGTTTCGAGAACGCGGGTGGCGCCAACTGCGTCGAGCCCGACGAACTGTTGTTTGTCGCACCGGGTGTCGGGTTGGTAAACAGCAGCCAGGTATCGCCCCCATCCGGCGAACGCCCGTAGGAAATGTCGGTCGTCTGCTGACCGAATACCCGGCTGTCGATAATACGCCCGGTCGTGTCCGCCAGGCTGACCGCCTCGCCGGATTGACTCAGCTTGAAATTGGTATGCAGTGCCTGGCCGAGCTTGTCGCCGTCGTCGGCCCAAATAAGCAGGAAGCCGAGCGGAGCGATTGTGGTGCCGTCCGGAATTCGCCATTTGGCCGGGTTGCCGGCGGGATCGTCAGAAAGATAAAACCCGCCGACGTTAACGGGCAGATTCGAGGTGTTGTGCAGTTCGATCCAGTCGCCATACACCCCGTCATCGGGGTCGGCGAGCACGGTCGCGTTCGAGGCGAGTATCTCGTTGATCACGACCGCGGGCGGCGGCGGCTCGTAGCCCCCTCCCGCACCGCTTGCCGCACCGGGCGAACCGCCATTGTTTGCGCTCGCCCGCCAGTTACCAGCGTCGGCATTGTCGCCAGCGAGATTGATCAACTCCAACGAAGGTCCGTTGCCGTCGGGCGCGGTTGGCCACGGCGCCGCGTCGTCGTAGGTCACGCTCGCAACGATGCGCCCCTCGGCATCCGCCAGCGTAATCGTCTCGCCGCCGTTGTCGAGTTGCCCGCTGGACCATTGGAACACGGTGCGCCCCGGCGCTTGGTATTTCGATCCATCCGCCGCCACGATGAAGTACGCGCCCGGCGCAACGCTGGCCCCGCTCGGGAAAGTGAACGCCACTCCTTGTGTCAACGCGTAACCCGAGAGGTCGACCGCGGTCGATTCGGCATTGTAGAACTCGAGAAATTCGTAGGCGTTACCGAGGCTCGCGGGCGGATTATAAAAGATCTCCGACAGCACGATCCGCTTGACGGGCGTGGCATCCTGAATCACCGTCACCTTGAGATCATCGCTCGTCACGTGTTCACCGTCGTTCGCAGTGAGTCGCAACCAATACTCGCCCGCCACCGAAAAACCCGCGGTCGTCGCCAACGCCGAAGCATTGCCGAAACCGACCGGACCGGGGCCGCTCAGCGCACTCCAGGTAACGGCAAGGCTTGAACTCGTGGGCTTGCCGTCGTCGGTCGCGGTGCCGGCGAGGCTGACCTGACCGACGCTGAGATTG
>JBHJOI010000094.1:0-5919 GCA_050329935.1 Thiotrichales bacterium
ATCGCATTCCAGACCAACCTCCTCGCTCTGAACGCCGCTGTCGAAGCTGCTCGCGCGGGCGAACAAGGGCGCGGTTTCGCGGTCGTGGCCGGCGAGGTGCGCAATCTTGCCCAACGCTCGGCCGTGGCCGCGCGCGAGATCAAGTCACTCATCGAAGACAGTTCGGAAAAGGTCGACTTTGGCCGGCGGCAAGTCGAATCCTCCCAGCAAACCACGCAGGCGATCGTCGAGGCCGTCACGCGCGTGACCCGGATCATCGACGAGATCGCGCACGCCAGCGGCGAGCAACGCGACGGCCTCGCGCAGATCAACGTCGCCGTCCACCAGATGGATCGAACCACCCAACAAAACGCGGCCATGGTCGAACAAGCCGCCGCGGCGGCGGCCTCGCTCGAGGAACAAGCCGATGCGCTGACCCAGGCCGTCGCGGAGTTCAAGCTTGCGCCGGAACGCAGTGACGCCATGCCCGCGTTGGTTTCACGGTCGCGGGCGGCGACTCCGAGGCACGGCGAGGTGGTCGCGTTACGCCCGAAACACGTGACCCATCGCCACGGGTAGGTCGGCGAGCGGCCCCCGAGTTCCCGGTTCAACGCCCCGCCCATGCTTGCGAAATGCAAGAGTCTTGCGTGACGCAAGACTCACGTGGCCGTGGCCGCGGTGCACCATGTCGATCCAAGTCGCTGAAATCGCGAGAAACGCGCCTGTCGCGTAATCATGGCACGACTACTGCAAGGTGTGACCCGGCTAGCAAAGCCAGTCCACAACGAGGAGAGACGCCACATGACCAAACTCAAGACCATCGCCCTCGCGCTCGGCGCGGCGATCGCCGTCAACGCGCAGGCGCAAGACGCCAGCGTCGCGGAGTACCGCGAGATGCTTTCCGATCCGTTCGCCAACCCCGGCTTGCTGGTTATCGACCGCGGCGAGGAGCTGTTCAAGTCGCCGCGCGGCCCGAAATATGTGTCGCTGGAAAAGTGCGATCTTGGCAAGGGCCCGGGGCAGCTCAAGGGTGCCTACGCGGAGCTGCCGCGCTACTTCAAGGACACCGACCGGGTGCAGGATCTCGAGTCGCGCCTGGTGACCTGCATGACGACCCTGCAAGGTTTCGACGAGGGCGCGATCAAGAAAAAGCTCTATGCCGATCAGCGCAAGAACGAAGCGAATACCGATCTCGAGGCGATCGCGACTTATGTCGCGGCGCAATCCGCCGACATGCCGATCAAGCACTCGGTCGCGCACCCGAAAGAGAAAGAGGCCGCCGAGGTCGGCGAGGCGTATTTTTGGCACCGGCATGGGCCGCTCGATTTCTCCTGCGCGACCTGTCACGCCGAAAGCGGCAAGCGTATTCGCCTGCAGGATCTGGGCAATGTCTACAACCCAAAGGAAATCCAGGCGACCATGACGACCTGGCCAACCTATCGGGTCTCGCACAATGTCGTGCGCAACCTGCAACATCGGATGTGGGACTGCCATTGGCAGATGCGCACGCCGGACGTGGACTACGGGTCCCCGGCATCGGTCGCGTTGATCAGCTTTCTGATGAAGCAGGCTGATGGCGGCATCCTTTCCATCCCCGGTATGAAGCGCTAAGGAGTCGGTCCATGAATAAATCATTATTTGCCATCGCCCTGCTGGCTTTCGCCAGCCCCGTCGCGTACGCCGGCGGCGACCTCATGGCGCGGGTCGACCAACTGGTGAAGGAAAGTTTCAAGCCGGGTGAGGGACAGGACCTGTCCCGCCTGGTGCAGGATGAATCCCAAAAGGTCTGCTCCGAACACCGCAATCAGCCACCGGAAAAGCTCGCCGCCGCGCTGGTCGAGCGCGAGAAGGGCAATCTCAAATACCCCGCCGACGGCAAGCTGATGGGCGACTGGAAGGAAGGTGAGAAGCTGATCAAGGCGGGCTTTGCCTATCGCATCGGCAATATTGAGCCGGATGACCCCAAGAAGACCCGCGGCGGAAACTGCTACGCCTGCCATGCTCTCGACAAGAAGGAGGTCGCCGCCGGCAACCTCGGTCCGAGCCTCACCGGTTACGGCAAGATGCGCGGCGCAAGCGAGGAGATCGTGAAATATACCTACGACAAACTCTACAACCCGCAGTCGATGACGGCCTGTTCCAACATGCCGCGCCTCGGCCACAACGGCGTCCTCTCGCCGGAGCAGATCGCGAATATCGTTGCCTATCTGATCGCGCCGGAGTCGCCGGTCAATCAATAGCCGCGCTGGATCCCCCGCTCGGTTCGCAACTCCGCGAACCTGGTTTAGCCGCCCTTCGGGGCGGCTTTTTTTGCGCGGCGATTCATGGCAGAGCTGTTTCTTAGCCCCACGCATGCCACGGCGGGCGGACACCCGACCGTAACCGTCTCCGCAAGACACCCGGTCAACGCCAAGGCGCAGAGGCATCGCCTTAGATATTCACTTGACCGCATATATAGTTCAGATTTAGTCTTCATATATTGATAGTATTCATGTGCAAATCCGAATGAATGAAGACGCGCTGTTCAATGCCCTGGCCGACCCGGTGCGACGTCACATCCTGACGTTGTTGCTCGAGGTTGACGAGCGCTGTGTCTGTGAATTGCATGGCACGCTGAATCAGCCGCAGCCGAAGGTCTCGCGCCACCTTGCGGTACTGCGCGAAGCGGGCTTGGTGCAGGCACGCCGCGAGGGGGTGTGGATGTACTACCGGATTCATCCGCAACTGCCGACCTGGGCGTTCCGCGTGCTTTGGCATATGAAGGAAGGCATGGCCGCGCCGCCGGACGCGCGGGCCGTGGATTGCGTTGCGTGTTCCGGCGCCTAGATGAGTCGCGACGATGTCCGCTCAATGTGAAGTGACCGCGAAACGCGCCGCCGGCGCAACCAAATCGATGAATCTGTTCGAACGCTGGCTAACGCTGTGGGTCGCGCTGTCCATCGTGGCCGGCGTTTTGCTCGGGCAACTGTACCCGGCGCCGTTTCACGCGCTGGGCCGCATGGAAGCGGCACAGGTCAACCTTCCGGTCGGGGTGCTGATCTGGATCATGATCATCCCGATGTTGATGAAGATCGACTTCGGCGCGCTGGCGCAAGTCAAGTCGCACTGGAAGGGCATCGGAGTCACGTTGTTGGTCAACTGGGCGGTGAAGCCGTTTTCGATGGCGTTGCTGGCATGGATCTTCATTCGCCATCTGTTCGCACCCTATCTGCCCGCCGAGCAACTCGACAGCTATGTCGCCGGGCTGATCCTGCTGGCGGCCGCGCCGTGCACGGCGATGGTGTTCGTCTGGAGTCGGCTGACCGGGGGCGACCCCTATTTCACGCTATCCCAAGTCGCGCTGAACGACACGATCATGATCTTCGCCTTCGCGCCGATCGTCGGCCTGCTGCTGGGATTGTCCGCGATCGTGGTGCCGTGGGACACATTGTTCACGTCGGTCGTGCTGTACATCGTGATCCCCGTCTTTCTGGCGCAAATCTGGCGGAAATGGCTGCTCGGTCGGGGTCAGGCGCGGTTCGACGCGACGCTCGCGACCCTCGGCCACGCTTCCATCATCGCCCTGTTGGTGACGCTGGTGCTGCTGTTCGCATTCCAGGGCGAACAGATCATCGCGCAGCCGCTGATCATCGCACTGTTGGCCGTGCCGATTTTGATCCAGGTGTTTTTCAACTCGTCGCTCGCCTATTGGCTGAATCGCGTTGTCGGCGAAAAACACAGCATCGCCTGTCCGTCGGCACTGATCGGCGCCTCGAATTTCTTCGAACTGGCGGTGGCGGCAGCGATCGCACTGTTCGGCTTCCAATCGGGCGCCGCGCTCGCGACGGTGGTTGGCGTGCTGATTGAGGTGCCAGTGATGTTGCTGGTGGTGAAGGTGGTCAATCGCAGTCGCGATTGGTATGAACGAGGCGTATCCGCATGACTCCGATTCTGCAAGCCACCGTCACCTGTCCCGATTGCGGTCGGGCCACCACGGCGACGATGCCTGGCGATGCCTGCCAGTGGTATTTCGAATGCCCTGGTTGCGGCACTTTGCTGACCCCCAGGCTGGGCGACTGCTGCGTGTTCTGCTCGTATGGCGACGTGCCCTGCCCGCCGATCCAGCTGGCTCGCGCGAGCGACAATTGTTGCGGGCAATAAACCATGTTTAACGCGCTCGGCGATCTGGTTGCGTTCGATCTGCTCGGCCTCGCTTCCGACAGCCAGGCGGGTATCGCGCTGCAATTCTTCGTGATGGACGTGGCGAAGATCCTGGTGCTGTTGACCACCGTGATCTACCTGATGGGCTGGCTGCGCGCGCTGCTGACGCCCGAGAAAGTGCGCGCGATGATGCGCGGTCGTTCGGGTCCGGGGGCGCGGCTGATGGCGGTGGGCCTGGGCGCGGTGACGCCGTTCTGCTCCTGCTCGTCGATTCCATTGTTCATCGGTTTCGTCGAGGCGGGTATTCCACTCGGGGTAACGCTGTCATTCCTGATCGCGAGTCCGATGGTCAATCAGGTCGCGGTGGTGGTATTGGCCGGCGTCATCGGCTGGCAAATGACGCTGGTCTATGTGCTGACCGGACTGACCATCGCCTTCGTCGGCGGTTATGTGCTGCAGGCGTTGCGGCTGGAACGCTGGGTCGAGGACTACGTGTGGAAGATCCGCATGGGCGAGGCCGGGATCGCCGAGACGCACGACGGCGGTCTGCGCGCACGGCATGAATACGCCTGGAACGAGGTACGACAGATCGTCGGCCGGATCTGGAAATATGTCTTCATCGGGGTCGGGATCGGTGCGCTGATCCACGGCTATGTGCCCGAGGATTTCGTCGCTCGCATCGCCGGTGACGGCTCGGTGTTCTCGGTGCTGGTCGCCGTCGCGGCCGGGGTGCCGATGTATTCCGACGCGGTGGGTATCATCCCGGTCGCCGAGGCGCTACTCGGCAAGGGCGTGCCAATCGGCACCGTGCTCGCGTTCATGATGGCGGTGATCGCGTTGTCGCTGCCGGAAATGCTGATCCTGCGCAAGGTCGTCAAGTGGCCACTGCTCGGCGTCTTTGCCGCCTATCTCGCCGCCAGCTTCGTGCTGGTGGGCATTCTGTTCAACAGCCTGAGGAACTTCTTGATATGAGCGCCGAACTACATCCCTCGATCGTCGCATTGGTCTCGCTCGCCGCGGGCGTCGCTGCCAACCATCCGGATCAAGGCCTGTGTCAGGTCGAAAAACTGAAGGGTTATGGGGTGCCGAAATCACAGATCGATACAGTGATCGAGATTGCGCGCCATCTCCGCGACGAGGCCGCGCAGAAACTGGACGCACGCTTCGACGACGCCTATACGGAAACGATGGCGCCCACCGCCGCGGCGCCTCGGCGCGACCCGTTTTCCGGGATCGCGGTGGTCGAGAGCAGCGGCGCTTGCTGCACACCGACCGCATCAGGTCAGTCCTGCTGCTAGGAGCCTGTCGGACTCGAGATGAATCGGCAACACCCCTCGCTACTCGCTTAAAGGAACACGCCATGCAAAACCTCGAACACGACGATATCCGGCAACAAGTCCGCGCCGCTTATGGCGCCGTCGCGCGCGCCGGCGACTCGACCCCGGCGACGGCCGGCGGCTGTTGCACCCCCGCCGCGACCGCGAACGGATGCTGCGCGCCCTCGGATCAATCCGTCGCCGACCTGTTATCGCGCGGCATCGGTTACAGCACCGAGGAAACCAACGCCGTCCCCGAAGGCGCGAATCTCGGGCTCGGTTGCGGCAATCCGCAAGCCATCGCCGCGCTCAAACCCGGCGAAACGGTGCTCGATCTCGGCAGCGGCGCGGGCTTCGACTGTTTTCTCGCCGCTCGCGCGGTTGGCCCGAGCGGGCGGGTGATCGGGGTCGATATGACGCCCGACATGCTTTCAAAGGCCCGCGCCAATGCGGTGAAAGGCGGTTACGCCCAGGTCGAGTTCCG
>JBHJOI010000095.1:0-53629 GCA_050329935.1 Thiotrichales bacterium
CGTCGCTCTTGTTTGCCCATGGCAGGTTACCTTTGATATTTCGGTAACCTTTAACTTGAGGCAACGATTCCTTAAGACGACTACGTTCGGTAACTTTTATCTTGAGGCATTTCGCCCCAGCCTTCGCGGCTTGTCCCAAGCCAAAATTATGCTATCGTCGCGCGCCGCGGGCAGACTCTCCGACAGTCGGTATCCGTCGCGCACCATTCCGGCCTGTTTATTTTTTAGCCGGTGCTATGCTTAGGAAAGCCTACCTTTAGTATAAAGAACGGACCATGTCACCCTCGGAACAACGCATCGAGAATCTCAGTCACTGGGTGCGTACCCAGCTCGGATTCACACCCTCGCAAATCAGCCCGGCTTCCGAGGACGCCAGTTTCCGACGTTACTTCCGCGCGGTGAACGGGACGCGTAGTTTCATCGTGATGGACGCACCGCCCGAGCGCGAGGCAACGGAACCATTCGTCGACATCACCAGCCGATTGGAAAGTGTCGGCGTGCATGTTCCGCACGTCCACGCCGTCGATCGCGACCAGGGCTTCGTATTGCTTGACGACCTTGGAAGCTCGCTCTATTTGAAACTGCTCGACGAGCGTACCGTCGATCACCTGTATGCCGACGCGATCGCGGCCTTGCTCAAGATTCAGAGCGCACCGAGCGAGGGATTGGCGGACTATGGATCCGAGTTGCTGCGATTCGAGATGCGACTGTTTCCGGATTGGCTGCTCGAACGACATTTAGGGATCGAACTGACGCCGGCGCAAAAAACGACGCTGGAGCAGGTCGCCAACGTCCTGGTTGACAGCGCGCTGCGACAGCCACAAGTCTTCGTCCACCGTGATTACCACTCGCGCAATTTAATGGTTACGCGACAGCACAACCCGGGCGTGCTCGATTATCAAGACGCGGTGCGCGGCCCCCTCACCTACGATCTGGTATCACTGCTCCGCGACTGTTACATCGCATGGCCCCGGAGCCTCGTTCATGACTGGGCTCTGACATTTCGCGATGCACTGATGCGCCGAGCGCTGCCGGCCGGACGTACCGAGCGCGAGTTTCTGCGCTGGTTCGATTTGATGGGCATTCAACGCCATCTCAAAGCCAGCGGCATCTTCGCCCGTCTATGGCGCCGTGATGGCAAGCAAGGCTATTTACGAGATATCCCGCGCACACTGAACTATATCCTCGAAGTCGCCCCTGGATATCCGGAAACCGAAGCGCTGGCGCGCCTGATCGACGACCTGCAACTGCTGCGCCGCCTTTCGACATGAAAGCGATGATACTCGCCGCGGGACGCGGCGAGCGTATGCGGCCACTGACCGATCACACGCCAAAACCGCTCCTCAAGGTTGGCGCGTCGACGCTGCTGGAGCATCACATCATCCGCCTGCGCGACGCGGGTTACACCGACTTGGTCATCAACACCCACCACCTGGCCGATCGAATTCACGACGCCGTCGGTGACGGCTCGCACCATGGCGTCGCGATTCGCTATTCCGACGAACGGCCCGACATTCTAGAAACGGGTGGCGGCATCTTGCGCGCGCTACCCTGGCTCGGAGCGGGGCCGTTTCTGGTCGTCAACGGCGACGTTTGGTCAGAGCACCCGCTCGCGCCACCCGCGTTCGGCACCCGGACCCTTGCGCACCTCGTACTGGTCGAAAATCCGGCGCACCATCCGCACGGCGATTTCGCGCTGATCGACGGTCACGTCTCGGCGGAAGCCGAGTCACGTCTGACCTTTAGCGGAATTGGCTGGTATCACCCGGAACTCTTCGCCGGTTGTGCGCCGGGCCGATTCCCGCTCGCACCGCTGTTACGGGTCGCCATGTCGAATGGGCAAGTCACGGGTGAGCCCCACCGCGGATTCTGGCTGGACGTAGGCACTCCCGAGCGTCTCCGCGTGTTGAGAGCACGATTGAACTGACACGCCGGGTTCCCGGCGGGGCGTCGCCGCTCCGAGTTGGGTAGGCGGGTACATCGACCGCGTGGGTCCCATCCAACACCCGACCCGCTACAATCACGGCATGGGCCAGGAAATCGACCACACCGAGTTCAGCGCCGAGGAATACGCCGAGTTCGCGCGACGGCTGCGCGCCGAAACCGATGCGCTGATTGACCATTTCAACCAGACCACCCACGACGACGCGGATTTTATCGTCGGCTGCGAACTCGAGACCTGTCTGGTCGCCACCGAGTCACTTCGCCCGGCGATGCGTAACCAGGAATTTCTGCGCCGACTCGATAACCCGCTTGCGTCGGCGGAACTCGCGCTCCACAACGTGGAGTTCAACACGACGCCGCGGCGTGCGTGCGGCGGCATGCTTCACGACTTGCATCGCGAACTCGAGCGCTCGATTCGCGACGCGCAAGACGCCGCCACGGACCTCGACATGCGACTCGTGCTATGCGGTATTCTGCCGACGCTCGAGGCGCGCGCGCTGACGTTGGCGAATATCTCGCCACTCAACCGCTACCAGGCGCTCCACGAACAAGTGCATGCCGCACACCAAGCCAACCCGCTTCGGCTCGATATCGCGGGCCGCGAACATTTGGTGGTGACTCACGGCAGCGTCATGCTCGAGGCGGCCACCACCTCACTGCAAATTCATCTCAAGCCGCCACTCGGACTCGTTCGTCGTGCCTATAACGCGTGCCTGTTGATTTCTGCGCCAATGGTCGGGCTGTGCGCGAACTCACCCTACCTGTTCGGGCACGATCTCTGGGACGAAACCCGCATTTCCGTGTTCGAACAATCGGTCGACCTCGGCGGCTTTGGCGCGCGCGGTGGTCCGTTGCAGCGGGTTTCGTTCGGCTCCGGTTATGCCCGCCGCAGCGTGCTCGAGTGTTTCGAGGAGAATCTCGCGCACTTTCCGGTGCTGCTGCCAATGCTGGAGGACGGTCCGCGCCCCTATGCGCACCTGCGGCTGCACAACGGCACGATCTGGCGCTGGAACCGCCCCATCGTCGGCTTCGACGACGACGGCTCGCCGCATATTCGAATCGAGCACAGAACGCTGCCGGCTGGTCCGAGTCTCGTCGATTCCGTTGCCAATACCGCGTTGTTTCTCGGTCTGGTACGGTATTACCTGGAGCGGCCGGTTGAAGATTTGGAGTTCGCCCACGCGCGCGGCAATTTTTACGCCGCCGCGCGCCACGGCGCACTGGCGCGGATCGATTGGCTCGACGGACGACGCCTTCCGTTGCATCGGCTCGCGCGCCACCAACTGCTCGGCGAGGCCGCGCTCGGATTAGAACAACTCGGCATCGACGCCGCGGATATTGAGCGCTACCTCGGGATCATCGAGGCCCGCGTAACAAGCCACCGCACCGGCGCGGACTGGCAGCGCGCCTTCATCGCTGCGCATGCGGGCAGTTTCCAGGGTCTGCTCCGCGCTTATCTCGAAAATCAGGCGGCCGATCGGCCCGTACACGAATGGGAGATTTGAAGGTGATCACGCTTCACGAGATCGACGCGATACCCGCGGGGTTACTCGAGGTCGCCGCGACCGACCTGCACCGCTTGTTGCCCGGGCCGACATTGTTGTACCTACCGGGCCGACATCCCGAACCGCTGTTTGTAAGCGTGCTGTTGCACGGCAATGAATTCACCGGCCTGCTCGCTATCCAGCGCCTGTTGCAACGCCACGCGAACCACGAGCTACCGCGCGCGTTGTGCGTGCTGATCGGCAACGTTGACGCGGCGCGCCACGGCCTGCGTCGCCTCGCGGATCAACACGATTACAATCGGGTGTGGCCAGGCACGCAACTACCCGACTGCGACGAATCCCGTTTGATGGCACAGGTCGTGGCCAAAATGCGCGAACGCGCGGTTTTCGCAAGCATCGATCTGCACAATAACACGGGCATCAACCCGCACTACGCCTGCGTGAATGCGTTGACAACGGCGAACCTGCAACTCGCGAGCCTGTTCAGCCGCACCGTGGTGTATTTCGAGACGCCAAAAGGCACACAGAGCGCCGCGATGCCGGCGGTGAGCCCGGCGGTGACCGTAGAATGCGGCAAACCCGGAGAACCGCACGGCGTCGAACACGCGACCGAGTTCGTCGACGCCTGCCTGCATCTATCCGAAGTGCCACGGCACCCGATCGCCGCGAACGACATCCATCTCTTTCACACCGTCGCCCAGGTACGCGTGCCCGATGCATTGGACTTCGCCTTCGCGCCGAATGAAGGGGTGCTCGTTTTCGCAGAGGATCTGGAACAAATGAACTTCCAGGAAATTCCGCCGGGCACCTTGCTCGCCGAGTGCCGCAGCGGCGCGATGCCGCGACTCATCGTCAACGACGACTCGGGTGCCGACGTTACCGACGACTATTTCGAATGTAGTCATGGCCAGCTGCTGATCCGTCGCGGGGTGATGCCATCGATGCTGACCCGCGACATCACGATTATCCGGCAGGATTGCCTGTGCTACCTGATGGAACGACTGGCGCTACCGGCCGCGGTAGACTGAAGTACGGGCGAATCGCGTACCAAATCTGTCCCAGCCATTCGTGCAAGGCATATCGGGTATGACGGAGCGCATCGACCTGCGGCACCCACTGCCACGCGCCTCGTTCCATGCTGCCGCGCGTGACCCTCGCCACCGGCGCGGCGATCGCGTCCATGCCGAGCACACGGAAACTCCGTATCGCGCGCGGCATGTGCCAGTAGTGCGTCACAATCAGCGGCCGGCGCAGGCCTTTCGCATCCAGGATATCGCGGGCCTGAATCGCGTTTTCATAGGTGGTTTGACTCGACGATTCCGAGTAGACCGTGGCGACCCCGAGTTCGCGCTCCAGAAACGCCTGCGCCAGCAAGGCCTCGGACGGCTCGCGTCCACCAAAATCCCCGCCGGTGGTGATCACCGGCAGACCACTGCGTTGCGCAAGAAAGCCCGCGTACCGCGCACGCATCAGACCATGGTCAACCACCGTGCCCAGGGTGCCGAACTCGGTCACGCCCGCGGCGGTACCGCCGCCCAACACGATGATCGAGTCCGCGTCGGGTGGCACGCGCTCCAGCATTGGATAGCGATCCTGGAGCGGGTCCAGCAGCAAAAACGCGAACCACGGCGTGCTGGTCAGCCAAAGCAGCGCCACGCCGATCAGAAGCAAGGCTGTCGCGCCACGGCGCGCGCCCGCGAGCAACGCCAACAGTGCGATCACTCCGAGCGTGACTACGCCACCCGGCGGTAGCAGTAACAGCTCGATCAAACGGGTCAAGTAGACTTCCGGCATCTTCCGTCCAGGTCTGGGATCGCGCCGACGCGATCAGGGTGAACCAATATTGCGAATGAACCACTCGGCGATCGCGCGAAGGCCGCGCAAAAACCAGCGCCACGCAACGGATTCCGTTTAATGTACGACTGCGACCTACCGACAGACGTGCGGCATCTTATTCACCTACGCCGGCGGCTTGGCGATCCGCATGATACGACGACCGCACCAATGGACCACTGGCGACATGGCGAAACCCCAACCGCGCGCCTACCTCCGCGAGCCGGTCAAACTCGTCCGGATGAACGAAACGCTGTACCGGTAAATGGCCGCGGGTCGGCTGGAGATACTGTCCAAGCGTCAGCATGTCGCAATCGTGTTCGCGCAGATCCGCCATCACGGCTTCCACCTCCGCGATCTCCTCGCCGATACCCAACATTAGGCCCGACTTGGTCGGCACCGATGGATAAAGCGCCTTAAACTCGCGCAGCAGACGCAACGAGTGCGGATAGTCGGAGCCAGGACGCACTTGTTTGTACAGCCGAGGCACGGTCTCAAGGTTGTGATTGAAGACATCCGGGGCCGCTTGCCGCAACACCGCGACGGCGACCTCCATCCGGCCGCGGAAATCGGGCACCAGAATCTCGATACGGATCCCCGGGTTGTACGCGCGAACCCGCTCGATACAGGCGACGAAATGCGCCGCGCCGCCGTCGCGCAGATCGTCGCGATCGACTGAGGTGATCACGACATATTTCAAGCCCAGCGTTTGAATCGTGCGCGCGAGGTGCTCCGGCTCCTGGTCGTCGAGCGCCAATGGCCGCCCGTGGGCCACATCGCAGAACGGACAACGACGGGTGCATATATCGCCCATGATCATGAAGGTGGCGGTACCGTGACTGAAACACTCACTCAGATTGGGGCACGACGCCTCCTCGCAGACGGTGTGCAGACCGCCCTCCCGCAGCTTTTGCTTCAACGCGAGCACGCCCGCGCCGGTTGGCGCCTTGACCCGTATCCATTCCGGCTTTCGGAGCGTTTCTGCTGTCACCGCCACCTTGATCGGTATGCGGGCTGTCTTGGCGGCGCCCCGCTCCTTGAAGCCACGCGTGCGTGCGGGCGTCTGTTCGCTCATCCGAAGCATCCGTTGTGAGTTGCGATCTCGCCAATCTGCCACCGAAAAGCGCTGCGACGCAAGTTCGCCAGCGCAATGGCGTGCCGCGCCCTACCCGGCTTGATCGATCGTTTATACTTCCGACTGCAGGAAACACGCACAAAAACATGCCTAATCCACCCCCGTCAGACCGACCAACGGACCGGCGCCAGACGAAACCGAATGCCCGTGTCGAAGCCCAGCGTCACCGCATGCGGTGGATCGCCCTGTTTCTGGTTTCGTTCGTGCCGCAGGCGTTCGCGGCGGAGGAATCGCCAACGACGGCCAAACAGCCGCCCGAACTCGAGTCCGACCGCGCCGGCAAGGTGCGTGTCACCGTTAACGGAATCGAAGGTCCACTGCTCGAGAACGTGCTCGGACACTTGGAAATTCAGCAGCTTGCCAGCGAGACAGCACCCTCGCCCGCGCGGGTTCGCTACCTGCACCGCGCCGCCGAGCAACAGATCACCCAAGCGCTTCAGGCCCATGGTCATTTCCGACCTCGGATCGAATCGGAACTGCTACGGACCGCGACGGACTGGGACGCACGCTATCAGATCAACGCCGGACCGGTGATACCGATCGGCACGCTCGACATCAAGGTCACCGGTGCCGGAGAGGCCGACCCGGAGTTCCGCAGGGCACTGGCCGAAACGCCGCTCAAGCGCGGCGACGCCCTTGATCAGGTTGCCTACGAGGCATTGAAACGACGTTTTCAGGTGCTCGCCTCGGAGCGCGGCTATTTCAATGCCCAGCTCACCGCGCACGAAATCAAGATCGATCTGGCGGCCTATTCGAGTTCGGTTCGGCTGCATTTCGAAACCGGGCAACGCTACCAGCTCGGCGACGTCAGCTTCTGGCAGGAGCGCGAGTGGCTCGCCCCCTCGATGCTGGAGCGCTACGTCGAAATCGAGCCAGGACAACCCTACGACGCAGGCGACTTGCAGCAACTCCAGGGTGATCTCAGCAATACCGAATACTTCCGCCAGGTCGAGATCAACGCTTCACCCGAGTCGGCGCTCGATTTGATCATCCCGGTCGAGGTTCGATTGTTTCCAACGAAACCGCGCAAATACACCTACGGCATCGGCTACGGCACCGATACGGGTCCGCGAGTCAAGGCCGGGATCACCGGACGGCGCGTGAACCGTTGGGGGCACCACTACAACGCCGAGGCGCTGATCGCTCAAATTAAATATGGCGTGGCCGGCGAATACATCATTCCGGGGCGCGATCCGCGCAGTGATGCTTATGGCCTGCGCGCCTCGCTGGAGGAAGAACACTCTGATACCCGCGACTATCGCGCGTTCAACATCGGCGGCTACTACAAATACCGCGACGGACTCTGGGTCAAGACCTGGGCGCTGGACTATCGCGTCGAACAGTTCGAAATCGGAGCACGCACGCCGACCAGCGCGCTGCTGATTCCGAGCGTCGAGTGGACGCGGACGATTCCCGGCGAACTCGAGGACCGGATCTACGCGGTGAATGGAGCCTGGTTGCAGCTACGTTTGCGGGGCGCCTACGAATCCTTGCTATCCGATACCTCGTTCCTGCAACCGCTGGTTGCCGCGAAGTGGATCCACAGTTTTGATCACCGCGGTCGCCTCATCGGTCGCGCCGCGCTCGGCACCACCTGGGTCGACGACTTCGACGCACTGCCGGTCTCGTTACGCTATTTCACGGGGGGCGACCGTAGCGTGCGCGGATACAAATACGAGATCATCGCGCCGCGCGACGAAATCGGGCAGCCGGTCGGTGGCAAACATCTGGGCGAGGCCAGCCTGGAATACGAATTCCCGGTCAAGGATAAATGGAGCGTGGCCGCGTTCATCGATACGGGCGACGCGTTCAATGACGAGCCCGAACTGAAGACCGGGATCGGTATCGGATTGCGCTGGCGCTCACCGATCGGTCCCGTGCGAATCGACCTCGGGCATGGCCTGGACCAGCCGCCCGGCAGCGACCTGCGGCTGCACCTGACCATAGGTCCCGACCTATGATCGCACGCGCGCTGCGGTTCCTGGGTTGGGCTTTGGTCGCGCTATTGCTGGTCATGGTCGGCGCGACGGGTTACTTCGCCGCCACCGACAGCGGCTTGCAGCGGCTGTTGGCGCTGGGCCAACGCTTCGCACCCGGCGAGCTCAGGTGGGACGAGGCCCATGGCCGGTTGCTCGGACCGCTGTGGCTACGCAACCTCAGTTATCGACAACCGGACGGACTCGCGATCACGCTCGGCCACCTCGCGCTGCGTTGGCAACCGAGCGCCCTTGGCACGCGCACATTGCGGGTCGAACAACTCCATCTTCGCGATCTCGACATCCAGCTACCGCCACCCGGTCCAGAGCCGGCGGCTCGGGAGCCGTTGCGGCTGCCGAACCTGCGCTTGCCGCTCGGGGTCGAATTGCAGAACATCGACATCGAAAACGTCCGTATCCATCCACACGGCGCCAGCAGCCCCGTCGTCGTCGAACAGCTCCGTCTAAACGCCGCCGGCGAAGACGCGACACTCAAGATCGTAGAATTTCAGCTCCGTGCCCCCACGCTGGAGGTCAATCTCAACGGCACGCTCCAACCCATCGGGGACTACCCGCTCGAGCTCGAGCTCGACTGGCAATATGCCCATCCCGAATTCGGCCCATTCGCGGGCAATGCCGCCGCGAAGGGCGATCTCGCACAGTTACGACTGACGCACGAACTGCAAGGCGCGGCGCATGCGTCCCTGGATGCTGAGCTGTTCGACCTAGTGCGACAACCACGCTGGGATGCGCGCATCACGGTGGATAGCGAGGATCTGGGGCAGTTCGTGCCTCGTCTCGCGGGCGCACCGCTGCGAACCGAGTTAACCTCCGCGGGCACCATCGAGGCTTTCAGTGCCCAAGGCACCCTTGCGACGACACTTGCCGAGACTGGGCCAGTCCGCCTCGATCTCGAACTCACCGGCGACACCGAACGCATTCGGCTACGTGAAATCGCTCTGCGGCAAGCCGACGGTCCGGCCGAGGCGCGGGTGAGTGGCGAGATCGAAATTGACGGAATGCGCGCCGAGCTCGACGGCGAATGGCGAGCACTTAACTGGCCGATGGTCGGCGCGGAACCTCTGTATCGAAGCCCACAAGGCAGCGTGCGCTTCAAGGGCGACGCCCGCGATTTCAGTGCCCAAGTGCGCACCCGTCTTGACGGCTCGATGCTCGGCGCGCTTGATGCGAGTCTCGATGCCACCGGTACCGCGGGAAAGCTGCAACTGAACCCGCTCACCGTGCGCGCGCTCGACGGCCCGTTACAGCTTTCCGCCGACGGCGAATTCGATCCAGGCGCCAGGACTTTTCAGGCCCGCGGCAACTGGCAATCGCTGACTTGGCCGCTACGCGGCACCCCGCAATTCGAAAGTTCAAGCGGACAGTTCGCCGGCGGCGGCCAGTTCGAGGACTACCGCTTTGAACTCAGTGCCAGTGCGCAGGGACCCACCTTGCCCAAGGGCGATTGGAACCTATCGGGTCGGGGATCCACCGAGGCGTTACAAGCGTTCACCTTGAACGGCAAGCTGCTCGAAGGCACGCTGCGTCTAGAGGGCAATGCGCGTTGGCAGCCGGAAATCGTCTGGCAAGTCGCGCTCAGCGGACAGGGCCTAAACCCCGGCGCGCACTGGCCGGAATTACCGGGCAAACTCGCTCTTCAGGTACAGAGCGCCGGCACACTCACCGCCGACGGACCCGCGCTGAGCGCCGAAATCGCCGAACTCTCCGGCACGTTTCGCGGTCAGCCCGTACGCGGCCAAGGCGATTTGGACCTGCGTGGCACGACCCTGGATCTGCGCGACCTCCGCCTGACGAGTGGCGACGCGCGCCTTGAAGCGAATGGCCGCCTCGCCGACACCTGGGATTTGCGCTGGAACCTGTCGATGCCTGATCTCGCGCGCCTTGCACCCGGCCTCAGCGGTGCGATACAGGGTAACGGCACGCTGGGCGGCAACCCAACGCAGCCCCGCGCGACGCTTGATCTGAAGGTCTCCGATCTCGCGGCGGGCGCGGCACGGATCAAGCAGCTCGCCGGCGCGGCTCAAATCGACCTCGCCGGCGCCAGTCGCTCCAACGTTGATTTCAAGGCAACATCGCTGACGCTCGCGGGCCAATCCTGGAGTGACTTCAGCTTGAACGGCGGCGGCACACCCGGCGAGCACGCGCTGACGCTCAAGCTCGGAGGCGAGCCGGGACAGCTCGAACTCGCGCTGCGCGGCGCAGTCCAAGATCGGCAATGGCAAGGTCAGATCACCGAACTCACCGCCCAAAAGACCGAGTTCGGCGACTGGACCCTCGCCCAGCCCGCCGCGTTGCGCCTCGCATCGGGCGCGGCCCGCGTCGAGCCGCTCTGCCTTGCCAGTCCGCCCACCCGTGTCTGCGCCGAAGCCGACTGGAGCGGTACCGACGGCGCGCACGGCGAAGTCACGCTCGAGGGACTGGAACCGAAGCGATTCGCCGCCTGGCTCCCCGCGGGTATCCAGCTGGATACCGCCCTGGCGGGCAAGGCCGACGGCATGCTCGACCCACGCGGCGTCCTGCGCGCGAACGCGGATTTCAGGTTGCGTCCCGGTCGACTCGAATTTGAAACGAATGGCGATCCGCTGCGAATCGCGCTCGGTGCCAGCACCCTTGGCGCGCGCCTGGACGGCGACGACGCGAACGTTGTGATGGCGATTGATCTCGGCGAAATGGGTCGGGCCGATGCCAATACCCGGATCGGTGATTTGGGGGGCACACCCCGCGTCGACGGCACCCTGAAAGTCCGCCTCGACGACCTCGCGCCGCTCAGCGCCCTGGCGCCGCAACTGCAGTCGGTCACCGGTCGGCTCGACGCCGATCTCGTGCTCGGCGGCACGTTGGAGGTTCCATCGGTCGGCGGCGAATTCGAGCTGTCCGAGCTCAGCGCCGAGGTACCGGCCGTCGCGATACGCATCGAGAACGGACGTCTCCTCGCCCGAAGTGACGGCCAAGGGCCACTCACCATCGACGGTGCCGCCACGTCCGGACCCGGCACATTGAAACTCGGCGGCCAATTTGACCCCGCCACCCGTGCCCTCGAGTTGCAGCTGACGGGTAGCGAGTTCCAGGCGGCCAACGCCAAAACCGTACGCGCCCGAATCAGCCCCAACCTGAACCTCGCACTGGACGACCAAGGCATGCGCGTCGAAGGTGAGGTACAGGTGCCGCAGGCTTATTTCAATGCCAAAGGTGGCGGCGGGCAAAAAACCGTCGCGCTGTCGAGCGATGTGATCATTGTCGAACCGGATGGGCGGATCGAGCCCGAACGCAAGGCGAGCAATCTCAATCTGAACGTGCGCATCCTGCTGGGCGACGACATCAAGGTCGAGGCGGGCGAATTTCGCGGCGCGTTGAAAGGCAGTTTGCAGGTCGAGCAGACCCCGCAACTCGCCCCGCGCGGCACCGGCACAATCGAAATCGTCAACGGTGACTATGTGGTCTACGGCCAAACGCTGAATATCCAGCGCGGCCGAATCCTGTTCGGTGGCGGGCCCATCGATAATCCGCGCCTCGACATGGACGTCGCGCGGCGCGTTGAAGCCTACGAGGTGACCGCCGGCGCGCGGGTACGCGGCACGGCCCAGGCACCCTTGCTGCAACTCTACTCAGAGCCGTCGATGCCCGACGCAAGCATCCTGTCGTTCATTCTGCTCGGACAACCACCGGGCACCAAGGGTGGCAGCTATACCCTCGGCAAGTACCTTACGCCGGATCTGTACGTCAGTTACGGGATTGGTTTGTTCAACGCGATCAGCACCTTCAATTTGCGTTACAAGCTGACCGAAAAACTTGCATTGCACGCGACCTCGGGCGCCGCGAGCGGCGCGGATCTGATCTATACCTTCGAGCGCTGACGGAACGCCAGCTATGAACACCTACGCAGCGACAGGGAAATGCCGCTCGTGAACCGAGCGACATTCCGACCCGTGTCGAGGAGACTACTGCCCCGCGGCCGGCGCGGAAACCGCATCCTTGGCCGCGCCAGCGGCGCCGCTCGCGGAATCGACGACTGCCGCGCCAGCCTGCTTGGCCTTCTCGACCGCGGCACCGCCGAGGTCCTTCGCGCCTTCGACGACCGCACCGCCCGCGCTCTTGGCGCCTTCAACGGCCGCCGAGCCGAGATCCTTGGCACCACCAACCACGGCGGAACCGGCGTCTTTAGCACCGTCGACGACCGCTGATCCAGCGCCAGCAGCGGCGCTACCCAGATCCTTGGCGCCTTCGACCACCGCGGAACCGGCGTCTTTCGCACCCTGCGAAACCGCGCTCCCAGCGTCCTTGGCGCCCTCGACCACGGCTGAACCCACACCCTTCGTACCCTCAACGACGGCAGCGCCAGCTTCTTTGGCCTTTTGTGTGGTCGTGGGTTCAGCCGGTGTGGTCGTCGTCGCCGTACCCTGGGTCGGAGACTGGGCCGTACCGCTCGGCTCCGATGCCTTTTCGCAACCCGCCAAAGCGACCACGGCGATCAATGCAAAGCAGAGTAACAGATTGTTTTTCATGAATTTTCAACTCCCGATTGATTTAACGACCGGCAGAGTGTAACGGCCTTAACCACACCGATACAAATTTTCATCCATCGAAAATTACCGTTGTTACAAACGTTCAAGATTGGAGCGCGCGCGTTATCGCGTCACGCCGAACGCAATCCGCGTAGCGCCGCGAGTTTGAGCAGTCCCGCGATGCTGAGCGAATCGGTGATTTCACCGCGCATGACCATCGCCACCGCTTCGTCGAATGGCAACTTGCGCACGGTGATCGCTTCGGTGTCCTCGAAATCGGTTTCACCTTCAATAAGGCCTTCCGCGACATAGATGAAACCCTCCTCGTCAGTGACCGAATTCGACGTGTGAATTCGCATCAGTGGAGTAATGGTCTCGGCGCTGAGACCGGTTTCCTCGCGCAATTCGCGACGCGCGGTGTCGATCGGGTTCTCACCGAGTGGCGAGCCGCCCTCGGGGATCTCCCACGAGTATTCACCCAAGGTGTACCGGAACTGCCCCACCAGCCAGGTGTTGCCGTCCGGGTCGAGCGGAATCACGCCGACCGCCAGATTCCTGAAACACACCTTGCCGTAGCAGTTGCTGCCACCGCGCGGATTGATGACGTCATGCTCCTCGAGTCGAATCCACGGATTTTCGAATGCGACGCGGGTCGCGAGCGTTTTCCAGGGGTTATCGTGTCCGTCACTCATGTTGGGTGCTCCCGCCAATGAACGATTCATCAAGGCGCCGCATCAGGATCGAACACAGATCAGCGGCAACGGTATCGAAGTCTGCCCCGATCCCGAGGTCAAGCAATCGGGTCACCTCGAGACCTCGATGACCGCAGGGATCAATGCGCGTGAAGGGCTCGAGATCAAGTGCAACGTTGAGACTCAAGCCGTGATAGCTCCGTCCGTGACGCACCCGCAACCCCAGCGCCGCGATCTTGGCGGCACCGACATACACGCCGGGCGCATCGGCGCGCGCATGGGAGTCGATGCCGTATTGGCCCAGGAGTTCAATCAGCGCACCCTCGATCAGGCTGACCAACGCACGCACACCCAGACGCCGACGCGCGAGATCGACCAGTGTGTACACCACAATCTGCCCCGGCCCGTGGTAGGTCACCTGGCCACCGCGATCCGTCGCGACCACGGGAATATCCGCCGGTGCGATCAGATGCTCCGGGCGACTCGCCTGCCCGAGCGTGAACACCGGGTCATGCTCTACGACCCACAACTGATCAGGACTGGTCGGCGTGCGTCCATCCGTGAACATTTGCATCGCTTGCCAGACCTCAATGTAATCGCGGCGCCCAAGCGTCACGACGGAGACCTTGGGCGGCCGCCTGACGTCAGGCGCCACAGACGAACCTCACAAGGCCCACACCACGTGCTCCGACGCGGTGAGTGCCCGGTAGATCGAATCGAGCTGCTCGCGACTGACGGCCCGCACCGTGAACGTCATGCTGAGATAGCGACCATTTCGACTGGGCCGTGTCGGGCGCGGCGCGGCCAGACTATCCGGCGCGTGCTCGCGCAACACGGCTTCCACCAGGGTTTGCAGCGCGGCCAAATCGGCCCCGATGATCTTGATCGGAAACTCACACGGAAACTGAAACAGATCCGGTTCGGGGGGTGTGTTCATCGTCGGACTCTTGCTAAGGGGGTTCAACCTAAAATCCTCGGTTGACCGCTACTTTGAATATGTAACGTAATGTTTACGCGGAGATATTGTGTCAGGCGCAGCTTCACCTTCCGGGTCACCGCGCTACGTGCCGGATTACTCCGGGCGTCCTGCCCTTCGCCCTACGGGCCGGCCTATGGCCGTTCAATTCGCTCCGACGAATTAGTGCACGATCTTCGCGGCGCATGGCTGCGTTGCAACACCTTGGAAGGGAACAACCATTCCGCGTCGTCGCGCGTTGCGGACGCCATCCCTGGCATCCGCCCTTCGGGCCAGCCACGGGCTGTCCAAATCCGCTCCAGGCGGATTTGTGCCCTGCACCACGAATACCGCACACTCCGGCACGTCCAACCGAGGATTCTAGGTTCAAACCACGCCATCGCCACCGCGTTGCTTCGCATTTCTTATGCGCTACACGAAACAACGGGCTAAGCGCCGGTCGGCGCGGACGGCGAAGTGGTGTCGGCACGCGCACCACGCGCAATGAGTTGGTCGTACAAACCCCGGATCCGCGTCCAGATCGGCCCCGGCCGACCGGTGCCCACGGCTTTGTCATCGAGACGTGTCACCGCGAGCGGGCCGCGGGTGGAACTGGTGATCCAGATCTCGTCGGCGTGTTTCAGGGTATTGTGCGAAACCTTGGTCTCGCGTACCCGAATCTCGGCGGCGCGACACAGTTCGAGCACCACCCCGCGTGTGACGCCAGCGAGGATTTCCGGCCCGAGTGGCGGCGTCAGCACCTCGCCCGAGGTCGCCACGAACACATTCGCGACCGCGGCTTCGGTGAGAAAGCCGCCCTTGACAAAAATGGACTCCCGCGCGCCCGCGTCGAGCGCGGCCTGGCGTGCCAGGACATTCGCGAGCAGCGCGATCGACTTGATATCGCAACGCCCCCAACGCGGATCCTCCTGAACAATCGCGGCGATGCCCTCCGACAAAACCGCTTGCGGCTGCGGCTGCAAGGCAGTCGCCATTACCAGCACGGTCGCGTTCGTGTTCACCGGGAAGGCGTGATCGCGCGGCGCCACCCCGCGCGTGATCTGGATGTACAGCGCGAGATCGCCAACCCCATTCTCGCGAACGATGCGCCGCAAGATCCGCAACCATTCGATTTCCTCATGCGGGTCTTCGAGGCCGATCGCGGTCAAGCTCCGTCGCAAACGCTTGAGGTGCGCGGCGAGGTGGAACGGACGCCCACGATAGACCGGAATCACCTCATAGACACCGTCGGCGAACAGAAAGCCGCGATCGAGAACGGAGATTTTCGCCTCGGCCGCGGGTACGAACACCCCGTTCAAGTAAACCACCGGCAATGTCTCAGCCACGTGCGCCTACTCGAACAGCAACAAAAGGCTGTCGAACGCCTGCTTGAACAGACCGCCCTTGGCGACTTCGGCCTTGGCCACGAGCGGAGTTTGCTGCAAAACCTGGTCCGCCAGCACGATCGTGACTTGACCGAGATCCTGTCCGGCCGCGATCGGCGCCTCAAGCACCCGCGGGCGATCGAGCGTGACCTTGAGCTCCTCGTATTTTCCGCGCGGAAACGTCACGAAAAGATCGCTGTTCACGCCCAATGGAAATTCGGAAACCTCACCCTTCCAGACCCGCGCCTTGGCCAACGCCTCGGCGCTTGAGTACAAGCGCCGGGTCTCGAAAAAGCGATAGCCGTAATTGATCAAAGCCAGACTCGACTGCGTGCGGGTCTTGTCACTGTCGGTACCCATCACGACCGAGATCAGACGCATGCCGTCGCGGACCGCCGACACCATCAACGAGTACCCCGCGGAGTTGGTGTGCCCGGTCTTGATGCCATCGACCGTCGGATCGAGCCACAACAAGCGATTGCGGTTGGTTTGCTTGATCCCGTTATGGGTGAACTCCTTCTGCGAGTATTCCTTGTAATCCTCCGGAAAGTCGCGAATCATCGCCACCGCGAGCAAATACATGTCTCGCGCGGTAGTGTAGTGATTCGCGTCGGGCATACCGGCGCTGTTGGTAAAGTGGCTGCCCGTCATCCCAAGACGCTGGGCATACTGATTCATCAATGACACGAACGACTCTTCACTACCCGCGATATGCTCCGCCAACGCGACAGTGGAATCGTTGCCGGACTGAATGATCATGCCCTTGAGCAGATCGCCCACCGGCAGTTGGCTTCCAACCTTCGCGAACATCCGCGAACCTTCCATTTTCCACGCCAGCTCACTGATGACGACCATGTCCGAGCGGTTCAGCTTGCCGTTGCGAAGCATGTCGAAAATGACGTAGGCCGACATCACCTTGGTCAGGCTCGCGGGTTCGACGCGCTGATCGAGATCCTTTTCCGCCAGCACCTGACCGCTGCTGTAATCCGCCAAAATGAAGCTCCGCGCATCAAGGGTGGGCGGTTTCGGCGCCGCGGGTTCAGGAATCGCGGCCGAGGGTAGCGACGGCTTCGGAATAACGGTTGGAGTCGGTGCTTGCGCGTGAGCCGCGAGACTGGCGACGACGAGCGAACCTAGGAGTAAGAAAACAATCTTGCGCATATCCATTCTGAAATTCTGATGATTTCGGTGGTCCCGATAACCGGGCCGGAGATTGTAGCCGCGCCTCGACCCAAAACGAAAAGACCCAGCTCGATAAAGGCCCTCAACGGCGAGCCTGACGATTCCGCGGGAACCGTTGATTCATGGCCCCCTGTCCGAGTCGACGTGCGTGGTCACGGGCGGATCATCTGATACCGAAACCCCTGTTGTTGCAGTTGCGGACCGGCTTGTAACGCCGCTTGCTCGGTATCGAACGGACCGACTTGTACCTTGTGCAGCGTGGCGCCGCCCGTTTCGACCGGAATCAGTCGCGCCGAATACGGGACCTCGGCATCGACCAATTGGCGCAACAATCGCTCGGCGTTGCCGCGATCGACATAAGCGCCGACTTGTAGAAAATAGCCTGCGCTACTCGGCGCCGGCGACGCCTCGGCGGAGGCAACACCCGGCATGACCGACGGCGCGGCGACGCTTGGAGCAACGGCCGCGGTCGGAATCGGAACCGCTTGCGACGCCGGCTGCGGCAGAGGTTGGACGGGCAGCACTTGCGCGCGCAGCGCCGTCGGTTCCTGGATCGGTGTGACCTCCACGGGCACCCCGCGCGCTGGATCGCGCGGATCGAGCAGCGTGGTTTCCACCTCGGCCGTGCCTGCGCTTGCGATACCGAGCTTCATCGCGGCGACGTAGGAAAGATCGATGATCCGACCGTCCTTGAATGGCCCGCGATCGTTGACCCGCACGACGACACTGCGCTGGTTCGATAGGTTCGTCACCCTCATGTAGGCCGGCAGGGGTATCGTCGGGTGCGCCGCCGTCATCGCATACATATCGTACGGTTCACCGCAGGACGTACTGCGACCATGATACTTGGTGCCGTACCAGGACGCCTGGCCGCGTTGTGTCGTGCCGTAGGCTTGCGGCGCCACCACGTAGCGCACCCCATCCTGAACATAGCTGTCGGGGTTTCCTTTTGCACAAAGCGGTTCCGGTTTCGGAACCGCGTTGGCGATCTGGTCGACGTCGACCGCACGACCGGGACCATCCTGAATGACTCGCGAGCACCCTCCCAACCCAATGGTCGTGAGGCCCGCCAGAATCCAGATGACGTGGCTTACGCTTGGTTTGATTACTTGTTTGACCATGCTGCTTTCTGTTGGCGCTGTTGTTTGATCGCCTCGGCGAGTTGGTAAACCGCCAGTGCGTATTTGACGCTGTGGTTGTACTGCGTAATGACATAAAAATTCTGATGACCGACCCAAAACTCGCTGCCGTCGATACCCTCGAGGTTCATGAACACCAGCGACTCATGCTCGCCGATACTGGACTCCGGGGAGATACCGGCACGTTTGAGCTCCGTCAACCGGTAGCTGGGCTTGCGATTGTTGGCTTCGAGTTTCAGATATTCATCACCATCGACGCGCGCCGGCCCGACAACGGGCGCATCGGCGACCCAACCATGTACCTTGAAGTAATTGGCGACGCTGCCGATGCCGTCCGCCGTGCTGCGCCAGAGATCGCGCTGACCGTCGCCGTCGAAATCGACCGCGTAGGCGCGAAAACTGCTCGGCATGAACTGTCCCATGCCCATCGCCCCGGCATAGGAACCCTGCACTTCAAACGGATCGATCGATTCCTCCAAGGTCAGTAACAGAAAGTTCTTGAGTTCCTTGGTGAAAAAGGGCGAACGCGGCGGATAGTCGAAGCTGAGCGTGACCAGGGAATCGAATACCTTGTAGCGGCCCATCTGCGCGCCGTAGAAGGTTTCGACGCCGATGATGCCGACCAGGATCTCCTCGGGTACACCGAAACGTTCTCGCGCAAGTTTCAGCCACTTCTCGTTCTCGTTCCAAAACCGTACCCCCCCGCTGACGCGTCGGTCGGTAAGGAAGATGGCGCGGTACTCGTTCCACGGCTTGCCCTCCGCGGGCCGTTGGATCAAATCGAGGACTGCTTGCTGGCGTGTCGCCTGTGCCAGCAAGGCTTCGGCGCGCGCGGCCGGAAATCCGTCCGCTTGCAGCTCGCGAATGAAGGCACGAACGTCCTCGCGTTGCACATAGTCACCACGCTGCACAACGCCACCATTGGCCTGAACCGCGCCGGTCAAGCCGAACAAACACAGCAGCGTTGGAAGCAAAAATCGCGAGAAGTCCATGATTATTTGGATATGAGTCTGCGCTCGTTCTGAATGGACATGAGCATACCGAAGCCCGCCAGCAACGTCACCATCGATGTTCCGCCGTAGCTGATCAATGGTAATGGCACCCCAACCACCGGCAAAAGGCCTGACACCATGCCGGTGTTGACGATGACATAGACGAAAAACGTCGCGCTGAGACTGGCGGCCAGCAAGCGGCCATAGGTGTCCTGCGCGTGCATGGCGATCTGCATGCCGCGCAACACGACCACCAGATAAAGCGTAAACAGCACGAGTGCGCCGAGCAGGCCGAACTCCTCCCCAATGACGGAGAAAATGAAATCAGTCGTGCGCTCGGGCAGGAACTGAAGTTGCGCCTGTGAACCGTTAAGCCATCCCTTGCCGAACACGCCGCCCGACCCAATTGCGATTTTCGATTGAATAATGTGGTAGCCCGCGCCGAGCGGATCGCTTTCCGGTGCCAGAAACGTCATCACCCGCTGGCGTTGGTAGTCGTGCATGAAATGCCACAACACCGGCACCGCCGCGGCCGCGAGTGCCAGCGCCGCGAATATGGAGCGCCAGCGAACCCCGGCGAAGAACACGACGATCAATCCAGACCCGGCCACCAGCAAAGCCGTACCGAGATCGGGTTGCAGGAAAATCAGTGCGACCGGGATCGCCAACAATGCCAGCGCCAACGAAATTTCCTTCCAGGTCGGCGGCAATCGCCGTTCACTGAAGAAAAATGCCAACATCATTGGCATTGCGAGTTTCAGGAACTCTGACGGTTGGAAACGGACCACCCCGAGATCCAGCCAGCGTTGCGCGCCCTTGCCGACATCTCCGAGGAACTCAACGAGAATCAGCAGCAAAACGCCGGCAAGGTAAAGTAGCGGCGACCACCAATACAGGCGTTGCACACCGATCGACGCGATCGCCAACATGACGGCCAAGCCGATCGCGTAGCGCAGCAACTGGCGCTGGATCACGGCTTCGTTCTGCCCGGACGCGCTGTAGAGCACCACCAGCCCGAAGATCATCAGGCCCAGAATCCCGGCGAGCAGAATCGGATCGAGATTCAACTTCGCGTACCAGCCGCGGGCCGTATTACTCTCGTAGTTGCGAAAGCTGTTCACCGCGCTCCTTGTGCAGAGACATAAAGACATCGATCACTTTACGCGCCACCGGGGCCGCCACGGCGCCACCGCCACCACCGTGCTCGATGACCACGGCGACCGCGATCCGAGGCGTCTCAAGCGGGGCGTAGCCAATAAAGAGGGCGTGGTCGCGCAACTCGCGCCTGAGCTTTTTCGCGTCGTAGCGCTCGTCCTGTTTGATGCTGAATACCTGCGACGTGCCTGTCTTCCCTGCCCAGCGATAGTCGGTATCGTGGCCTGCACGATAGGCGGTCCCGTTCGGCGCATGAATAACATGCTGCATCGGCTTAAGGATCTGATCCCAGTACCGCGGATCCTTGAGCGAGACGCTATGATCCGGCGCCAACGGTTGTTTTGATCGGGTCTCACTCGCGCTACCGATCACCGCTTTCAGCAAATGAGGGCCATGGCATTGACCGCGTTGGGCCAAACACGCGGTCGCGCTGGCGAGTTGCGTTGGCGTAGCGAGCATGTAGCCCTGACCAATACCCAGAATCAGCGTTTCGCCCGGATACCATGGCTTCTTGTAGCGCTTGAGTTTCCAGGCGGCTGACGGCATTAGGCCGCTGGACTCGCCCGGCAGGTCGATTCCGGTTGTCTGCCCAAAACCAAACCGCGTGAACACCTCGTGTAGTCGCTCGACGCCCAGCTTGTAGGAAAGATCATAAAAGTAGACGTCGGACGATTGCGTGATCGCACGGTCGAGGTTGACCCAGCCATGTCCGGTCTTCAACCAGTCCCGGTACTGGTGTTCGCTGTTTGGGAGCGAATAATATGGCGCCGCGTACATCGTGCGTTCGGCGGTAGTGATGCCATACTCCAGGCCCGCGAGCCCGGTAATCATCTTGATCGTCGAGCCTGGCGGATACTGGCCATTGATCGCACGATTGATCAGCGGACGTTCGGGGTCGTCGCGCAGACGCGCATAATCGCCGACCGAGATCCCATTGATGAACAGGTTCGGATCGTAGATTGGGGTGCTGACCATCGCCAAAACCTCGCCGTTGCGCGGGTCGATTGCCACCACCGATCCGGTCTCGCTACCCAGGGCTTCGAGCGCGGCCCGCTGGAGCCGATGATCCAGCGTGAGCACCAAACCCTGTCCCGCGCTCGGCGGATCTTCACGCATGACTCGTACGCGCCTGCCGGTGGAATTCACCTCCTCGTGGCGCACGCCCACCGTGCCGTGGAGCAGTGACTCGTAATGTCGCTCGATGCCGATCTTGCCAATATGTGTACTGCCTTGATACTGGCGTTCGTCGATATGTTCGAGGTCACGTTCGCTGATTCGCCCCACATACCCCAGCGCATGCGCGAACAGCGAGCCCATGGGATAGGTACGGGTCAACCGCGCCTGTACCTCCACCCCATCGAACAAATGGTGATTGAGGTAAAACGCCGCGACTTCCTCGTCGCTTAAATTGAAGCGTAACGGAACGGACCGATACGCGGGGGTGAGGCGACGCTGGCGCTGAAATCGGCTGATATCCTCATCCGTCAAGACGACGATTTCACCCAGACGCTGTAGCAAATTCGGCAGATCACGCACCTGCTCCGGCGTGACCTCAAGGTTATAGGAAGGGAGATTGTCCGCCAGCAGCACACCGTTACGGTCATAGACGAGGCCACGTCCGGGCGGTATCGGCACCAATCGCACCCGATTGTTGTTCGCCAGATCGCGGTAATGTTCGTGCCAGACAATCTGGAGATTGACCAGCCGCCCGACGACCAGCGCCACCAACACCAGCGTCGCCAGCACGACAATCGTGAAGCGCAAGCCGAACACCGCAAGTTCGCGGTGGGTATCCTTGATGGCCTGGCGGTGAACCACGGTGGTGTGCCGAGAATTTAGCGCGCGGCCGGGATCGCGCGCGCGCTCACGAATCCCCCACGCTGCCCGGCATTCGCGGCCGCGACGTAGCCCGGGTACGTGCTTGAACTCGTGACCATCGGTGTGTCAACCGCGCCATCGCGCGCGCATTCAATCATTGCCGTACGTTTACAGGTAGCCACGAGCCAGCGCGGTCCGCCGTTCGCGCCCGAGGCCAAGCGGAAATATAGACACAGGTGCCACCACGCAACTCAAAGTTACAATCGGCGCAATCATAGCCGAACGAATCGTCCGGCCCAAACGCGGCGAACCGGCGATTCGCTTGCGGGATATCCCTTCAAGGTTTATAACTCGCGCGAACCCTCGTTCACGGCACCATTAAGGAACGCATTCATGCGCATCGTTTTGATCGGAGCCCCCGGTTCCGGCAAAGGCACCCAAGCCAAGCTTCTGATCGAGCACTTGCGAATTCCGCAGATTGCGACCGGTGACCTGCTACGCACGGCCGTCAAACGAGGCACGCCCTTCGGACGCAGAGCCAAGCAGGCGATGGACGCCGGCGAACTGGTTTCCGACGACCTCGTGCTCGGTATCATCCAGGAGCGATTGCAGGAGTCCGACGCCGAATCCGGCTTCGTACTCGACGGCTTTCCGCGCAACATCGCCCAGGCCGTGGCGCTCGATGCGATGCTTGATGCGCTCGAGCGGAGTCTCGATCGCGTGCTGTTGATCGATGTACCGCTGGACAACCTGATGATGCGAATGACGGGGCGCCTCACCTGCACGGAATGTGGCGCCGTATTCAATCGCTATACCTCACCACCGCGCCAGGATGACACCTGCGATGAATGCGGCGGTGATTTGCGGCATCGCGCGGACGACAAGGAGGACACGATCCGTAATCGCCTCGGTATCTATAAAGAACAGACCGCACCGCTGATCGCGTACTACACGCGGCAACATAAACTGGCGCGCATCGACGGCGAAGGCGGAATCGAACAGATCTTTTCCCGCATCCAGACGAGTCTCGCCGAGAGCCTTTAGTCCCGACGTGCCGGATCACACGGCCGGCGGCAATTGGATGTCCGCTGGAATTTGCCCGGAGGGATGACGCGAGCTACGCTAACGACCCGTTCGAGTGCACCATAATCGCCCTGCCATGTCCGTTGCCGAGCCCGCCCATCGTTGCGAACACGTCACGCGCGCGCCAGGTGCATGCGCATGGCCTCGATTGCTCGGCCTCGCTGTTGTGCTTGCCTGCCTGCCCGTGCTCGGTGCCGAACCGCAAGACGACTACTGGGCGCTATGCCGACCGCTCGCCGACCCCAGCCCACCTTTCGAGCCCGACGGTCGCGGTGGCGAGGCTCGCATCAGTGCCGACGAACTCAACAGCGCACCCGGTGAGTCGGGTTTGCTCTTCCGCGGCGCGGTTAAGCTTCAACAACAGGACAACTGGCTGACGGCCGACAAGGTCGAGGTGTTCGAGACGCCGCGACGGATCGTCGCGGAAGGTAACATCGAGGCCAAGCAACCCTCGATGCTGGTCCGTAGCGATTCGGCGGAATTCATCGAGGACGAGGACTACGCCCGGTTCGGCAACGTTCAGTACCAGTTCAACCCGCGCCACGCGTATGGCGGTGCCAGTGCCATCGAGCTCCGCGGCAATGTCGCCACACTCGAACAAAGCTCCTTCTCCACCTGCAACCCTGGTGATCCCGATTGGATACTCAAAGCCGACCGGATCACACTCGATCGCGACCAGGGTTTCGGAACCGCGCGCGATGCCTCACTGTTTTTCAAAGGCCTGCCGCTCCTGTACTTGCCGATCGCGACGTTTCCGATCGACGACCGGCGTCGCAGCGGACTGCTTTATCCGAGTTTTGGCGGCACCTCCGGTTCAGGCCTCGTCGTCAACCTGCCGGTGTACTGGAACATCGCGCCGAATTTCGACTCGACGCTGACGCCACGCTATTTTTATAACCGCGGTCTCATGCTCGCGAGTGAGTTCCGTTACCTGGGGCGCGGCTATCACGGCGTGCTCGACGCGGATAGACTTTCCGACCGCAAATACGATGACACCCGCCACCGCCTCCTGTTCGATCATTTCAGCACGCTTGATCGGCACTGGTCACTTGCCCTCACCGCGGCTAGTGTGTCGGACAACGATTACTACGCCGACTTCGGCGATTCGCTGAACGATCGCAGCCTGACCCATCAGGAGCGCCGCGCCGACTTGCATTACCGCGGGCGATTCCTCGAAGGGTTGATCCGTGGGCAGGCGTTTCAGACGATCGACCCCGGCATTGCGCGCGCGGATCGCCCGTATCGCCGCCTGCCGCAGATCGTCGTCAACGCCAACGATCCGTTCGGCGACGACCGCTATGACTTGTCGCTGGAAAGCGAGTTGACGCGGTTTTCCCACGAAGCCAACCTCGAAGGCGATCGTCTCGAACTCGCGCCGCGCGCCGCCCTGCGCTGGCAGCGGCCCGGTTATTACGTCCAACCCGCGTTCACCTGGCACTACACACGCTACGCGCTCGATGCGTTCGACACCGAGCCGGAGCGTGACCTGACGCGCGCCATGCCACTGTTCAGCCTGGACAGTGGCCTGTTTTTCGAGCGCCATGCGTCGAATGGCGAACTACAGACGCTGGAACCTCGGCTGTTCTACGCCTATGTACCGTACCGCGATCAGGATGAATTTCCGGTGTTCGATACCAACGAAACCGCGTTCAGCTTCAATACCTTGTTTCGCGAAAATCGATTCAGCGGCTCCGACCGTATTGGCGACGCCAACCAGATCACACTGGGATTGACGACGCGCGCATTGAGAGCGCACTCGGGCGCCGAACGCTGGCGCGGCAGCCTGGGCCAGGTGTTCTACTTCCGCGACCGCGAGGTTACACTGCCGGGTGGGGCCGCGGCCGACGACGCGCGCTCCGACTATGCCGCGGAATTGAGTTACACCGGCAGCCAGGGCCTCTCGGGACGTGCCAGCGTACTGGTCGATTCCGAAGCACTTGAAACCCGCGTATCGAGCGTCATGCTGAATTACCAAGTCGATCGCGAACGCATCGTCAATCTCGAATATCGCTTGCGGCGCGATGAAATCGAGCAGACCAATTTGTCGTTTGCCTGGCCGTTGCGACGCAACTGGCGCGTTTTCGGCCGCTGGTTGTATTCGGTGGAAGACGCTCGCCATCTGGAGTTGATGGGCGGCCTGGAGTACGAAAGCTGCTGCTGGGCAGCTCGGGCGCTCAATCGGCGGTTCATCCTGAACGATCAGGAAGACTATAATGACGCGTTTTACTTCGAACTCGTTCTCAAGGGATTGGGTTCACTCGGCAAGGCGGGCAGCCTGCTCCAACAAATGATTTCCGGATATCAAAATGCACTCGATTAGACTGAAGTCCTGGGCTCTCGCCATTGGTCTCGCCCTGGCGGCGACGCTTGCCAACGGTGAAGTGCGCTGGCTGGACCGCATCGTCGCCGTGGCCGGGCAGGATGTCGTTACCGAAACCGAACTGCGCGCCTCGTTGAACCAGATCGTGCGCGAGCTGCGCGCACGCGACACCACGCCGCCGCCCGATGCGGTGTTGGTCAAGCAGGTACTCGACCGAATCATCCTCGACAAGCTGCAACAGCAACGCGCCGATGCGGTCGGCATCCGCATCGACGACATCACGCTCGATCGCGCGGTGCAAAATATCGCGGGGGAAAACAACATGACCGTCAGTCAGTTCCGCGAATCGATCGAACGCGACGGGATTGCGTTCCAAACCTTCCGTGACAAGGTGCGGACCGAGCTCGCCACCGCGCAGTTGCAGCGCCGCGAAGTCGACAACAAGGTCACGGTGAGCGAACAGGAAATCAGCGACCTCATCGCCAAGCAGAACCTCGGGCCGGGCAGCGCGCAGGAGTACCGCGTCAGCCATATCCTGATCGCGGTACCGGAAGGCGCCAACCCGACCCAGATCGAGACCGCTCAAGCCAAAGCGGCGGACGTGCGTCGGCGCGCCGCGGCGGGCGAGGATTTCGCGCAGCTCGCGGTGACCCATTCCAACAGTCAGCAAGCCCTGCAAGGCGGCGATCTCGGCTGGCGTCCGGCGGATCAGTTACCGACGATCTTCGCCGATCAGGTCGTGCAACTCGCGCCACAAGGTGTCAGCGAAGTCATCCGCAGCGGCAGTGGTTTCCACATCGTCAAGCTGATGGATAAGCGCGGTGGCCAGGGCGGGCCGCAAATCACCCAGACCCGCGCGCGCCACATTCTGCTCAAGACCAACGAGATTCGCGACGCCACGGCCGCACGCCAGCAACTATCGGACTACAAGCGCCGCATTCAATCCGGCGAGGACTTCGCCGCGCTGGCGCGCCGTTTCTCCGAAGACACCGGGAGCGCGGTCGAGGGCGGCGACTTAGGTTGGAACGCGGTCGGCGCGTTCGTTCCCGAGTTCGAGGAGACATTGGCCCGGTTACGCCCCGGCGAGATCGCCGAGCCTTTTCAATCGCGATTCGGCTGGCACCTGATTCAACTGACCGAACGGCGTCAGGCCCAAGTCGCGGACGACACCCTGCGCTCGCGGGCGCGTGAACTCATCTCGCGCCAGAAACGGGAGGAAGAATTGGAGCTTTGGTTGCGTCGACTACGCGATGAATCCTTCGTCGAGTATCGCATCGGCCAACAACCGAACTCTTGAGCGAACCCGCTCGGACCCGACAAATGACCGCGAATCGCGCGCCGATCGCAATCACGCCCGGCGAACCCGCCGGTATTGGCCCCGACCTCGTGTTGCAACTCGCGGCGCGGCGTGAGCTGCCCCAGCCGAGCGTGGTCATTGCGGACCCGGCATTGTTGCGCGCACGCGCGAAGCGACTGGGCTTGGCCGTCCACATCGCGTCGTCGGCACGCGAGGCGACGGAACCAGGGTTGATCGTACAACCCATCGCGCTGCGACATGACGCGACGCCGGGGCGGCTCGATGCCGCCAACGCCAATTATGTGCTCGACACCCTGCGACGTGCCGTCGACGGTTGCCTGGCCGGAGAGTTCGCGGCGCTCGTGACCGGGCCGGTGCACAAAGGCATCATCAACGACGCTGGAATCGCGTTCTCGGGTCACACCGAGTATCTCGCCGACCTGTGCGGCGGCGTTCAGCCCGTGATGATGCTGGCGGCGGATACGCTGCGAGTCGCGCTCGCGACCACGCACCTGCCGTTGCGCGAGGTCAGCGCGGCGATTACACCCGGTGGTCTCGAACGAACGTTGCGGATACTGCGGCGCGACTTGATCGAGCGTTTCGGGATACCGCAGCCGCGGATCCTGGTTTGCGGCCTCAATCCTCATGCGGGAGAAGGCGGACATCTGGGCGACGAAGAAATTACCGTCATCGCGCCCGTGCTGGCGCGGCTGCGGCGCGAGGGCTTCCAGTTGCGCGGACCGACACCCGCGGACACAGCCTTCACCCCCGCGTCGCTCGCCGAGGCCGACGCCGTGCTCGCGATGTATCACGATCAAGGCCTTCCGGTGCTCAAGCACGTCGGCTTCGGCAACGCGGTCAATATCACGCTCGGCCTACCGATCGTGCGGACCTCGGTTGATCACGGCACGGCCCTTGACCTCGCTGGCACGGGCAAGGCGGACACGGGTAGCTTGGTCGCCGCGTTGCGAACCGCGCGAACGCTCGTCGACAAACAGTAAATCCGCTCCTCATTTTTGCGGCAACCCGCGACGGTTCGCCATCCCGGGTGTGAATGACGTACTGTTCACGCGCCACCCTGTCACCTAGCATTCGCATAAAGGACATTCGGCCGCCTCGAAGGAACCGCGCACGCAATCGCGTGCTCGCGACAGGTCTCGCAATAACAACTAGAACAAGGGCCATACACCATGTCTGATGACGATAACACCCAACGTAGATCGTATTACCGGTTGCGTTACTTCGCGGAAATCGAGGAATCGCCTTATGTTGAAATCGACGGGCTGCACTACCGATTGGTGGAGCTCTCCGAGGGCGGCGCCCGGATTGCAGCCGGAGAGAAAAGCTTTTCGGAGCGCACCGAGATACGCGGGCGAATTCACTTTGACGATGTTGACTACGACACCTTCGAGGCCACCGTGCTGCGCGTGGAGCGAACCGAAATCGTGGTGCGGTTTTTTCGTGGAATCGGCCTCAAACGCATGATCGACGAACAACGCCGCATGCGGTTGCACTATCCGCACCTCTATAGCCCAAAGCTCGTGGCCTAGCCTTAGTGTATCCAAGGGTAACGCAACCGCGTCGACTGTGTTGGAGCGGCCTGAAAGCGCGTTGCACGGCTTTTGGCCCGCATCGAGGCCGGTGCCGGCCAGGTGCCCTTCGCAGCTTGGGTGGCGTCGGCATCGACCAGACCCGCCGCCAAACCGATTCAGCGTCGAGACGCCGGGCAATTGACGTGGAACGCCGAGTTCACCTGGGCTTCGTACTTCGGGATGGGTAGGCAGGAGCCGCGATCGCAACGGCGCGACCGTCGAGTCCCAGGGACGGGATCACGGCGTCTCCTGCCTACCCTGTCCGGAGCGACCTGTATCCTCCGGAGCCGCGTCTTCGCCAGAACTTAACCACTTACCATCGTGAGGTAACCTGGAATGCCGGAACTTGTCGAGCTTCAGCGCCGCGCGCACTACCGATTACGTTACCCGGAGGACGCATCGGACGATGCTCCGAGTGTGTTCATCAACGGACAACGATTCCGCCTTCTCGAACTCGCGGAAGGCGGGGCGCGCATTCAATCCGACGGCGACGACGATCTGCTGCTGGGTAAGCCCATCGGCGGCGAGATCCAATATCCCGGACAGGGTGTCGATGCCTTCGAGGCGACCGTATTGCGAATCGATCGCCCGTTGATCGTGTTGCGTTTCCAGGTACCGATCGGATTCAAACGCATGCTCGACGAACAACGCCGGATGATCAGCAAGTATCCGCAGTACTATCGACCAACCCGAATCTCGACCTGATTCGCTCGGCGGTACGCAACGCGTCGGCGCAAAAAGTCCTTACCCCGGATCGGCTTGCGACGGGCTTGGATCTTGAGCCTGTACAATGTCGCGCTATTGCTCACCCACGCCAGCCTAGCTACACACAATGTCCCACACCGTCGTAATCAGCCCGAGTGGCCACCAATTCACCGTTTCCGGCGACGAGCCCCTGCTTGAAGCGGCGCTGCGCCAAGGCGTGCCGCTCGCGTATGGTTGCCGCAGCGGTAATTGCGGCAGTTGCGCGGGTCAATTGCGGTCGGGCGAGATCGCTTACCGCGGCGAACGACCAGCCGGCCTGACGGCAGCGGCGAATGAACAAGGCACGGTGCTGATCTGCCAGGCGCACGCGCTGAGCGATCTCGAGATCGAAGCCAATGTGGTCGATGCGCCAGCCCACATACCGATCAAGACGCTGCCGGCGCGCGTGGTCACGCTCAGCCGCCTAAGCCACGACGTCATGCTGATGGAGCTTAAGTTACCCGCCAGCGAGCGTTTGCAGTTCCTTGCGGGACAATACCTGGAGATATTGCTGAAAGGCGGCAAGGCACGTGCGTTTTCGATCGCCAATCCGCCGCACGATGACGCGATGCTCCAGCTACATATTCGCGCGGTGCCGGGCGGATTTTTTACCCAACAGGTGTTCCACGAGCTAAAGGAAAAGGCGTTGTTGCGAGTGCGTGGACCCTTGGGCACGTTTTTCCTGCGCGAGGACAGTGACCGCCCGATTATCCTGGTCGCGGGCGGGACCGGGTTCGCGCCGGTCAAGGCCATCATCGAGCACGCTGTCGCGCGTGGCATCCAGCGTCCGATGCATCTATTCTGGGGTGTGCGTGCCCGACGCGATCTTTACCTCGGCACGCTCGCGCAATCCTGGGCGGATCAGAATGATACCGTACGTGTCACGCCGGTCCTGTCCGACCCCGCCCCCGAAGACGGCTGGCATGGCGCGGTCGGTCTGGTACATGAACGGGTGATGGATAGCTACCCGGATCTTAGCGGATTCGACGCTTACCTCTGCGGACCACCGCCGATGATCGCGGCGGCGCGAGCGGCATTTATCGCCCGCGGACTGCCCGAGGATCGGCTGTTCTACGACAGCTTCGAGTACAGCAAGGACGTCAGAGCGGCACTCGCGCACGAGCCCACGACCGCCTGAGGCCCCGGCGGAGAGGTGGTTCGCCCAAGCGCCGTTTGTCGCGGCACTTCCCGGCGGCAGGTGTGTCGATCTCGGCACCGAACGTATCGCCTGATACCTTTGAACGAAGTACGCGCGCGGTTGGTTTTTCAGATCGCGACTATACGGCCTCCGTGCTTCCTCATCCCCACCTGCCAATTCACGCTCGCCGCCTACCGCGGCATGTGGCGGGCAGGGTAAAAAAAAGCCGGAGCCCACTGACTGTGCGGCCCCGGCCAACGCTCTTCCGGGTCAGGAGAATAGACTCGAGAGCGGTCCGGAGAGACGACTCAGAAAGAGATAAACGCCCCTACGTTAAACGTGTTCACCTTGTCGGAGCCGGCGACCAACTCGCTTTCCATCGCCGAGATCTCGCCCAACAAGGTCAGATTCTTGGTCAGCGAGTGGTAGACGCCGAAGGTCAAGCGGGTGTTTTCGACGTCAACGAGCTTGTCGCTTTCGCTGGCGGAGTAGTTCAAACCGAGCTTGGTCTTGTTGAGCTGGTAGGTTCCTTGGAGCATGTAGCCCTGCGATTCCTCCGGCGTACCGGTGACCGGATCAAAACCCGGCAAAACGAGACCGCCCAGCGCCAACGTGCTCATACCATCACCTTTGAAAACGGAGGCAGCCAAACCGATGTTACCGAAATCCAGCTTACCGAAGAGGTCGAACCCCTGGATCGATTCTGAAGTGCCCGCGTCCGTGACGATATCCTGGTTCAAAAACGTCGCCGAGACCGTGCCTGGCAATCCACCTTTCCACGCGTAGACCAGCTTACCGTGCAGGCCCGGATCGGAGCCGCTGTCGCCACCATTGGCATCCAACGGCTGAAATAGGCCGAGGGTCGCGGTCAGTCCGCCGAAGGCAGGCGTCGTGTAATTGATCTGCGTGAGGCGGTCCACATAGACATAACCGTAGCCAAGGCCGCCCAGCGTGGTGTGCCCAGGACTGGAGGGCGTAAAGCCCGCGCCGATGCCGATCAACGACATATCGGCGATGATCGCGTCGAAGCCGAACAGCCCGAAATCTCGTCCAACCTTGACGCTACCCATCGACTCATTGCCAAAGGTCAGAAACACCTGGCGTGCGTCGACTGTCGAAAAGCCGAGCGCGGTATTGCTGTTGGTGCCATAAAACACCCCGATGGTCGCGCCGATGTCGTAACCGTCCTGTGTTGTCGCGGCATTGAACACCAGCGCCGCCGGCAACAATCCGTTCTGAATCGAGGTTACGTTCTCGGGTTGTCCGTTTTCATCGACCGCGCCGGCGCAAGACAACCCAGTCAGCGTCGTGCCGCCGCTATTGAGGTCGCCGGCATCGCAGGTCGTATGCGTCAGGTGTGCGTTGACGTTGCCCGACAAGCTCAGCTTCCAGTCACCAGAGTCCCACGTCAGGGCCTGAGCTGAAAGAGCAAACAACGACATTGCCGCACCCGGCAACGTAATGAGTAGTTTTTTGGTTGACATAACGCTTATCTCCGGTAGGTGGTAACGACGCATTTTTTCGGTGAGGCGGCACGACATCCGTTCCCATGCCTAAAGCATCGTTAGCAAAATACAGGCCAGCGTTCGGAATTGGTGTTGCGTACACGCGTACCGACACGCACCCGACGGGGGCGCGTCGCGCGTTTGCTCGGTCGATCGGCGACCGAATATGGCTGGCACTCAAGGTCACGAGCGGCGAAAGCCCGGAAATCCAGGCGTTTAGGTGTCGATAGCGGCCCTCGACCGGCGCCTGACTGGCTAGGGAGGCCGCTATGGCGACCTAGTGGCGGGTCCGCGACGGCGCGATTCAGACGGGGAGCGGAACCCCCAGCGCGCGAAAAAGGCCCAACGGATTCAGCGATCAGGCTTGGCGATCGCGGTCACGCGGCCGCGTAAAGTCCGAAATCACTATCACGATCGCTGACCGAGATCGGAAAAGTGTAACAATTTTGTGACCGGTTCCACGGCATGTCGCAGATCTGCATCCAAGCGTGCCACATCCCGCACCGATATCTCGCTGTTGCGGACGCGACGGAATGGCTGAAATCGAAGCGCCCTCATCGCCACTGGACGATGAGGACGCTTGTGGATCGAGGTGTAGGAAGTCGGGGTATCCGGTAGGCACGACGGAACCGCGGGACCGGCGCGACTTCGACCAAGACCGGTCGCCCCTCGCTGTGGAAATCCTCGGTGAAGTAGGTCTATGGCCAAAACCAACCGCACGGAGTACCGGATCAGGTGGCGTTGGTGCCGAACAACTCACGAACAATCGTCAACGCCATCGAGTCGGGCAGTTCGACGTCGTCGTAGGTCACGACTTGACCTGGTTCAAGCGCACGGGTCACCACGCCGCCCTTGAGTACACCCATCGGCACATGGTTTGGGTTTTCCGTCGCGACCGCGACCTCGCCCCGCAGATCGAAGCCGCCAATCGCTTGCTCGATGCGGTGACCCTTCGCGAGGGCGGTCTTGGCGATCGCCACCACGCTCAATCGCGGTCGCGCGGAGTTGTCCAGCAACACGCCACCACCGTTGAAGACGCGCGTAACCGTTTTTGCGATTTCAATCGCGCAGAGATGATAGTTGCGCGTCAGCACGTAGAACGGGCCGTCACCCATCTTGATATTGCGCAGCGGGATACGCTCGGCCTCATCGTGTTCCGCTGCAATGAAAACGCCGGGCGGTTGTGTGCGCGAAATCGTGTAATCCGCGATCGGATGTCCCAGATGCTTGGCCATCCCGGCCAATTCCTTCGCGGCTTGATCGGTCTGATCGATGGTCATGCCCTCCATGCCCTGACGGGTAATGGTCGCGCCCATCCCGTTGCCGATGAAGGCCTGCTCGATCTGCAGCTTGGTGCCATCGGTGAACGAGGTCGTCTGCGAAAGACTGAACCCCTGGCGATCAGCCCAGTACTGCATGTCCTCGCGCGACGGGTTGAGGTTCATGTACCCCTTCATGTTGCCGTATACCAGCGGCTTGAATCCCATCTGCACCACGTCTTCGTGCAATGCAGCCAAGCAGCCCGGTTGATCGCCTTCGGCTTCGGTCAGAAAGCCTTTGCCGACGAAGTATGACCCGGTGGTGATATGGAATTCCGAGTTCATCGTGACCACTGGCAGGCCGGCGCGTAGCGCCCGATCGATGACGACCGTGGCGTGGATCGGATCACCGCTACATTCGACAATCAATTCGGACTTCGCAATCAGCTCGTCGATCGAATTCGTGAGCGACTCGCTCTGTGGAAATCCGTTTATATCCGAGGGCTTGCGCCGCGTGAGTATCGCATTCAGACGGTACTGCGGGTAATGCTGCGAGATCAGCCGCGCAAATCCATTCGCGATGAATCCCGTTCCTACGAGTCCGATGTTGCGTGTGGCATGCATACGTGTTCCTGATTTAGTGAGTTTGCGTGAACTGATCCCACAGCAACGTTAGGTAGCAGCTAGGAGTGGCGCTCGTGAGTCGAACGTCTTGAGCGCTAATTTAGCGCAAACGGCGACCCCTCCGCTCAACAATCGCTGCATTCTGAAGACGCGTTCACAACTCCGCGTTTAGTCGGACGTCGTGTCGATCAGCTTGGCCGCGCCTATTCGCGGCCGGCTTCGCGATGAGCGTGGCCAAAGCGATCAACACCGCCGACACTAGTTGAACGATAGTTTTCGCAATTATGGGACAATCGGCGCGCATTTTTTATATCTAACACTCACGGGCAACGCATGCGGACGTTAATCATCCCAGTCACCGCGTTTCAGCAGAACTGCAGCTTACTGATCTGCGAAGCCACCCTTCGCGCCGCGGTAGTCGACCCAGGTGGCGAGGTGGATCTGATCCTCGCGCATGCCGAGCGTGCCGGCGTTACCCTGGAAAGGATTCTACTCACGCACGGTCATATCGACCACGCCGGCGGCGTCGCCGATCTGGCCGAACGACTCGATCTTCCGATCGAGGGACCGCACCCGGCCGATCGCTTCTGGATCGACGCCCTGCCCCAACAGAGCCGTATGTTCGGTTTGCCGGACGCGCGCGCCTTCAGCCCCGATCGCTGGCTTCACGACGGCGATAGCGTGCGGTTTGGTGACGAAACACTCGCGGTGTTGCATTGCCCGGGCCATACGCCTGGGCACGTCGTGTTCTACCACGAGGCGACCCGACTTGCGTGGGTGGGTGACGTGCTGTTCAAGGGCTCCATCGGTCGGACGGATTTTCCCCAGGGCAACCATGCCGATCTGATTCATTCGATCCAGACCAAGCTCTGGCCACTCGGTGACGACGTGCGCTTCATACCCGGCCACGGCCCCAGCTCGAGCATCGGTGAGGAGCGGCGCGGCAACCCGTTCGTGCAGGATCGCCAAGGAAAGCGTTCAGCGCAAGCGTAACGCGGAATGCATGATCTCCTCGCTCCACAAGCGTTCGCCAAGTGCGTTCCAGCTTGAGATCCGCAAGCGCCGATCGGTGATCGGTCCGTTGAACTCCAAGGTGCAGAAATTACGTTCCGCGACAAAGGTGCCGGGTAACTCGTTGACCGGGCGAGGTCGCGGATGCACGCGCGAGGTCAATGGCGAACAGACCAACTCATAAAGCGGATAGGCGGTCGGCCGCTCGCGCGTGGCAAGGTAGGTGTAATGCACGTCGCCCGAGAGCATCACCACGCCCTCGATGCGGCGCTCGTCCAACCAGCGCAGGAACGCCTCGCGCTCGTGGGGAAAATTATGCCACCCCTCGCCACCCCGGCGCTCCGGGGAAATCGGCTCGGCCAACAGGCGGCTACCGCTGACGACGAGCTTGTAGGTAGCAGTCGATCGCATCAGAGCCTGTTTCAACCAATCAAGCTGGGCGGCGCCGAACATACCCTTGCCCGGCGTGTCCGGCGCATTGTCGTCATCGCGATGGAACCGATCATCGAGCAGAAACAAGTCGACATCGGCGATCGACGTTTGGATGAAGGTTCCGGGCACGGCCTCGAGGCCATACGTCGATTGTGGCCAGTAACGTTGAAACAGCTCAAGGCTCAATTGTTTGTGCTCGAACGCGCGGTTCGAATTGTTCGGGCCGTAGTCATGATCGTCCCAGATCGCATAGTGGTGACCGGTCTGCAACAGGTTTTGCAGAGGCTCGAAGGCACGCGTGATCGCCCAGCGCGCATTCATCCGCGCGCGCGGATCATCGACGAAATCGGTGTCACGGAAGTAGATACTGTCACCCAGCCACAACATCGCGTCAGGCTTTTGCGCGGCGATCCGGTCGAATATCGCATAGCCCGTACTGAACCGGGCCGAATCCGGTCCAGTCGCATCCAGCGCGATATGCGCGCAGGACCCCGCCGCCAGCCGCAGATCCCTGGGCGTATCGCGGTGCAATGGCTGGGTCACGAACCGATGGCGCGGATCACCTGCCACCAACCGGCCATCCAACAGGACTCGATAGGTGTAACGGACATCCGGATCAAGCCCTTGCAGCGAGATCTGTGCCGCGTGGCCTTCCGCGGCCGACGTCGTTGCGATACCGCTACGCTTGCGCGCGTTGGGTTGCGTCTCGGGCCAATACTCAATCGATGCATTCGCCTCGCGATCCGTCATCAGCCAGATAAGCGCAGCATGCGTCTCGCTGTGTCCCGCCATGGGTCCCCCGATCAGACGCGCCGAGGCGCAACCGCTCATCAGTCCCACCAGCACTACAACTCCCGCGAGCTGAAACAAACCCGTCACGCGAACACGCTGAACCATATGCCCCCACCCAATGTGAATGCTCGGATTTGGCCGTTAGAGATAACCGCACGTGCAAAATATCCGCATACCTTGATCTAGATCAATTGACACGGATCACCCTGCGCCCCGATGCTATAGCTTAAATAATATTACATTTCAGATCTTTATTAGATTTTCAATACATATCGCCGAGACGATATACGAGACGAGGAAGAGGAAACTAAGACCATGATTCCCTTTGAACAATTAAGTGCGCAGAACCACGAAATCGCTGAACTGACCAAGGTTCTTTCGCATTTGATCCGCGACCGCGAACTTTGCGACACCGGCGTCGCCAGCCGACTGTTCAATCAGTACGTCAGCGACGTCCGCGAGCACTTCGAGCGCAACAACAAGCTCATATACGGGGGGTTGCTGACACACGGCGAGGCCAAGGTCAACAATACCGCCAAGCGGTTCCTGGAGGGCGAAAAGGAAATCAAAAAGCTGTTCAAGGACTTTGTCCAGCGCTGGTGCAAGCACGGCCTGCTTATCAATGACCATGCCCGATTCGTCGCCGAGGCCGAGGACATATTCCGGCTCGTCGCGGAGCGGATTCAAGCCGAATTTGAAGAACTCTATCCGATCGCACGACGCATCGAGAACGGAATCGGCCAACGCGCAACCGCCTAGCGTTCTGCCCCTGCCCCCGTCCACGCACCCGCATCGCGCAACACGAGTGTTACGCGATGGGTACGCGTGCCGAAAGCAGGAGCGCGCTCGCTCAAACTCAAAGATTGTCACCTGCGCCGGCTCGAACCGCCGCCAACCGCCGAACCGGACAGCGCTGACCCTCTAACTCGCTCCCGGAGCGCGCCGAACCCCTGAACGGAGGTAGCCCGGCGCGTGCCGCGAGCGCTATCGCGCTAACACCCAGGTCACGGCACGATCGAGTTCGCTATCGCTCAACGGTGTGGCTAGATGCCCTTCCCCTGCGCGAAGAAACGCAATCACGGCCTCCTTGGCGTCGGTCCGATCACGGTATTTGTCCGCCGACTTCGCGAACGCCGGACCCGTTTTGTCCTGATCGCTCGCGTGGCAATTCAAGCACAAGCCTTTCTTCAACAGCGCCGCGATTTCCGGCGGCGGCTTTGCAGCGCTCGTCACGCTCACGGCCGCATCCGCACCGGCCGGGCGAGAGCCGGTCGCGTATTGGCCCCAGATCGCCTCCGGTGCCACCTCGGCCGCGGTACTCTCCGTTTCGCCTGGCTCGCGATGCGCGATACCCTGATGGCAATCGATGCACGTCGCGCCGCCCTGCGCCAACAACGCATGGGCCTCACGTGCCTCCGGGCGTTGCGCCTCGGCGCGCATGTGCTCGGTGTCGTGGCAATAACGGCATTCTGCCGAATCGTTGGCCTTCATTCTCGCCCAGACCTTGTTGGCCATTGCCTCCCGCCGATCTTCGTAAAGCTGTTCGTTCGCCAACACACCCCGCATTTCCTGCACGATATCCTTGGTCCCAACCATGATCTTGGTGATCAGCTTCTGCGGATAGTTATGCGGGATATGACAATCCGCGCAATGCACCTGAATCCCGGTTCGGTTGGCGTAGTGAATCGTCTCGCGGTACTCCGCGTGTGGAATCGTCATGCTGTGACAACTGGAGCAGAACGCATTGGTACCCGTCGCATTCACCGCGACTTGTGTGCCGATAACCGCGCCGGCACCCACGACGATACCCACTGCCAGAAGTGCGAAAACTGCCATTGCTTGCCTCCTCTCGTATCGATCGCGGACGAGATGGCCGCGTTCGACGGTGGTTGTTGTTGGCGGAAACTTACCGCCGACATCGCCTTCGAGGCGATAACAAAGATCAAGCGTGCAATCGATCCGGCCACGCGCGGTGCCGCACCGCGACTCGACCGGCGAACGGCCCGCTCAACCGAGCGTCGCGCGGCTTCATACCGCGCTCGGCGCCCCTCGCTACAACCTTCCAGCGGCGACGATGAAACCAGTTGATCTCGCGCGGCGACTGGCCCAAAAATACACCTTGCCGGCGTTGCCATAACAACGAATCCAGCACTCAAATCAACAAGCACTCAGGAGTAAAAAACATGCGCCTAGGCAATTCGCGTCGGAGCGAGAATCTTGAGGACCGGCGCGGCGCCAGTGGTTCTCGCGGAGTGCGCCGCGGCGGCATTGGTCTGGGGGCGGTCGCAATCGCGGTCATCGCCAGTTACTTCCTGGGCCTCGATCCAGGACAAGTCTTGCGCGCGTTATCGGGCAGCATCGGTACCGGCGCGCAAGAGACGCCGGTCACGCGCTCACCTGAGGAAGATGCCAAGGCGGTCTTTGTCTCCAAGATCCTGGCCGAGACCGAAGATACCTGGAACCAGGTCTTTCGAGCCGCGGGCGAGCGCTACCGCGAACCCAAACTGGTACTGTTCACTGGCGCCACTTCGACCGCTTGCGGCGTGGGACAACGCACGATGGGGCCGTTCTATTGCCCTGCCGATCAAACCGTTTACATCGACCTCGACTTTTACGACGAGTTGACCAAGCGCTTCAACGCCCCTGGCGAGTTCGCGCAGGCCTATGTGATCGCGCACGAGATCGGCCACCACGTGCAACATCTGCTGGGTATCACCGGCAAGGTGCAAAAGCTACAAGCGCGCAGCGACGAGGTCAGCGCCAACGCCTTGTCGGTTCGCCTCGAACTGCAAGCCGATTGCCTCGCCGGCCTTTGGGCCAAGCACACCGACACCGCGAAGCAGATACTCGAACCCGGGGAGATTGAACACGCACTCAACGCCGCGGCCGCCATCGGCGACGATCGGATGCAAAAGCGCGCGCAAGGCTACGCGATTCCCGAATCATTTACCCACGGTTCATCGGCACAACGGATGCGTTGGTTCAAACGCGGCATCGACAGTGGCGATTTTCGGCAATGTGACACCTTCGGCACCGAGCAGCTCTGAGACTCAGCGGCGCTGCCGAGCACGGTGGCATTGAAAAAACATCTCGGCGTTGTCGTTCGCCAAGTCGCGCAACCCGTCAGGACAAGTCTCGACACGCGTGCCAGCTTGCGCGTATCGAGACCGTGCACTAAGGCGATCCGACTACAACTTGACCACCCACACAGGGCACTCAGCCCGGCCGATGACGCGTTCGGAAACACTCCCGACGAGCAATCGCTCCAGACCGGTACGACCGTGACTGCCCATTACGATTAGGTCAACGTCGCTTGCACGTACTGCTTCAACGATCACCTCGTCGGGACGCCCGGCCCGAACCACGGTCGACACATCAACGCCCGCCTGGCGTAACTCCTCACTGACGCGCTTCGCCAGTGCCTGAGCAGTGCTCAGCGGCACCGATTCGCTCGCCGCGGCGATCACAGTCACCGGAACCGGACACTGCTTGACCAGATTGACCACGGTGGCCGCCGCCGCGTCGCTGAATCGCGACCCGTCCACCGCAAGCGCGATACGCCGGCCCTCGATGCGACCCGTTCGCGGCACGACCAGCACATCACTATGGGTATGACCAATAACGCGCTCAGTGGTACCTCCGATCATCGCCCGTAGCAAGTCTTGCTTACCGCGTCGCCCCATGACCACCAGGTCCATTCCGCTTGATTCTGCTTCGTCAACAATGGCTTCGAATACCTCGGGGCTATACCGCAACAACGTTTCGCACGCCAGTCCCTCGGCTTCGGCGCGAAGCTTGATCTGGCGCAGACGTTCCTGCGCATCGCTTTCCTCTTTTCTCAGCAACGGCTGCGCCAGAGACTCGAGTTCCTGATTCGAGATGATCGCCGACATGACATGCAACCGGGTTCCGCAACGTTTGGCCAGTCGGATGGCCTCCTCGGTGGCGCCTTCACTGAACTCGGAACCATCCGTCACCAGCAGGATGCGGCGGAGCCGACCGACCGGAGAGAGCTGGGTCACCGCATCAGCAACGGCACCGGTCTCGGGCGTTGGGCTGAAACGCGGAACCTGGGCCAGTTCCAAGCGATGATCGCGCATCCCCCTGAGCAACGCGCGCAGAACAATGAAAGCGCCAATCGCCAACGCAATGATCATAAGCACGAAGCTCGTGTTCAAGAGCACCGCATGGGTACTCGGCGCCACACTCGGAATCAGATCCAGATCAGCAAGATAGGCGGGAATCGCGACACCACGGCTCACAAGCACCATGATCATGATGACCCCCATCACGACCTTGACCATATACGCCTTGACATAGGTCGTACCGATCGCGCCAAGCTGTATGCCAAACAATGAACCCGCCAGGATGATCATCGCCAGGCGAATATCGACCATGCCGTGCCAACCGTATTTAATCGTCCCGCCAAGCCCCATGACAAAGGCGATCACGAGCTCGGTGGCCGAAGCCATCAATCCCGGCACGCCAAGCAGGTACATCATTGCCGGCACGCCGATGAAGCCCCCGACCGCGATCGTCGCCGCGAGCATTCCGGTCGCGAATCCGATCGGTATCGTGAACAGAATGGAAATCCTGGCGTTTATGCTCTTGAAGTAAACCATCGTGCCCGGAATATTGACCGATTGAACCCAGCGCGCGAGCTTGCCAACCGATTCCTCATCGGGATTTTCCGAGTGGTACGTCTTCCATGCATCCCGCAACACATAACCGCCGACAACGGCCAGCACCACCACGAATACGACGGATACGTAGAGATTCGAGCCCGCCTTGCCAAACGACTCGACGATCCGCTGCTGGATATTCGCACCGTAAAGCACCCCCGCTTCGGCGGAGACCCCCAGAATCAGCCCCAGTTTCAAGTCGACCTGACCGTACTTATGGCGTTTCATCGCGCCGACCAGGGCTTTGGGAAACTTGTGACAGATGTTACTCGCAACCGCCATGACTGCCGGCACACCAAGGTTCATCATCGCCGGGGTCAGCACGAACGCGCCCCCGGATCCGATGAACCCACTGACCAGGCCGCCTACGAATCCGACCAAAAACAGAAACAAGACATTGCCGAGGCCTAAATCAATAAAATTAATTTCCATTTGCGGTCACCCCTATTTCTTCACCGACTTCGCCTTGAATCCCAGCAAATCCCAGAAATAGCCGGTGAAGTTGCCGTGTACGAAGGAAACCGCGAACGCAATCGCGATCGGGATCACGAAGTACCAGTGTCCACGTTGCGACAATTCGAGTATTGGATCCGCCAACACATAAAGCAGGGCGTAAAGGGCAGCACTGAGCACGCCATATATGACCACGCGATTCATAGCGTGCTTACGTTCAATTGACATTGCAGATTCCCAAAAGGTTGAAAAAAAAAGACGTTCCCGGGCCTAGCGAAACCGGGATTCACGCGTATTCGATTTCTGACTAACTGGACGCGATGGGTTCCGGTGTCGTTCGTTCGGCGACCACCACCAGCGGCACGGGAAAGCGGTGCCCCAAGCGTCGTGACCGTTGTGCGCTCGACGCGGCGACCCGCTGAAAATCATCGGCAGCGAATAACGCGAAAACCACCTCGGAATGGTTAGCGACGTAGCGCACGACTTCTTCCATGCGGTTTTCACGATGAGTCACCACACGGTAGATCAGACGAGATTCATCCAACCGTGTCAGCCAGGGTGCCATCCGACGGGTGCCCTCGGGTGCCTCGAACGGCCCGAGCAAGACGATAGCCGCTTCGATCCGCCGCGAAGTTGCTATTGCGTAATCAAGCAAGGCGGACGAAAAACGGTCGCCCGCGCTGATCAACACCTGGCGACGTGGCATTGAACGGGTCGATTGCGCGGCCTGGTCCAAATGCGTCCCATCCCCGAGCGCATTGTCGATACCCAGCACACGGTATTTATCGTATTCCGGAAGCCACTCGCCAACATGGGAATAGTCCAGCGCGTTCCATGCGCGCTTTAAATCGTCGCGTAAACTCATCAGCGGTTCTCATTGAGCGTTTACCGTACTTAAGCAGACTCCATGCCAACGCTGAGGGAAATCGCGTTTTAATAACTATAACAATGGCTTACTGAGACCATTGGAAAAGCTCCAGACACCTGACCGGTAGTTGCTCGTTAGCGCGTTGCGATTCGTAACGCTCTGCATCCTTCCGCGCGGCGCGGCGCGCATTGACGACGGAGAGTTGCACCTAGATCGGGTGGGTGTTACTTTTCGCAACATACGATGCGATTCGTAACTATTGCTAGACCCGATTGCATCCTCAACCCTCCATCGAGGAAGTCCATGCATAGCATCGGAACGCGTATCGCCGTCGGCTTCTTCGCGCTGGTGTCGCTCATCGTTATCCTCGCGGTGTTCACCTACGGCGACCTGCGCTACTTGGAGCGGCAGATTCGGCAAGGCGTTTCGCTCTCGGCCCTGGTCGAGCAAGTGATGGAAATGCGCCGGTACGAAAAGAATTATTTCCTTTACGGCGGAGAGGAAGAACTGCGTCAGGCCCTTGCCTTCAGCGCTGCAGCCGCGGCCATGGTCGCGAAAAACGCCCAACTGCTCGCGAAACTTTGCGCGAAGCGCCCATGCGCCGCGTTGTCCGAGGAGCTGACTCGTTACCAAGCGGCCCTTGGGCAGATCGATATCGAGTCCAGCTTCGACCACGCCGCTGGCGACGATGCCGTGCGCGCGGCGGGCCATCGCCTCACCGAACTCGCCCAAAGCCTCGGTCAGCGCGAGCGCGAATACCTGTCCGCCAGCGTCGAGCAAAGCGGTCGCTGGTGGCTGAGTTTGGCGGTCGGTATCGGTCTGCTCGGCGCCACGCTTGGAATACTGCTCGCGCGCGTGACCGTGCGACCACTGCGTCAACTCGAGGCAAACCTCGCCCCGCTCGCGGAAGGCCGATTCAACACGCTGCGAGCCTCTTCGCGAGATCGGGAGATTCAATCCTTCGCATCCGCCTTCAATCGAACCCTGATGGAACTCGATAACCGGCGCCGCCAATTAGTACACTCGGAAAAACTTGCTTCGCTGGGCGTGCTTGTCGCGGGCGTAGCCCATGAACTCAACAATCCCCTTTCGAACAGTTCGATCGCGTGTCAATTGGCGCTGGAAGAAATTGATACCGCGAGCCGCGAGCAACTTGCCGAGTGGCTAAAGCAGATCGACATACAAACTCGCCGTGCCCAGCGCATCGTACTCGCACTTAGCGACTATGCGCGGCGGCGTCCGTTGACGCTTGAACGTATCAACGTGACCGAGATTTTTGACCAGACGCTAGTCCTGGTGCGCAAGCATCTTGGGCCACAAGTCACCATCGAGCACGATCTGCCTCACAACTACTGGGTACGCAGCGACCGCCAACGCTTGCAGCAAATTCTAATCAACCTTCTAAAAAACGCAGTCGACGCCGACTCCGACGGTCACGGCGTGACGATTACGCTCTCCGCGCGCTTATTGGGCTCCGATAAGGCCGCGCTTCCGGGCAGCTGCCTGCGCCTCGGCAAAGAACCTGGGTTAAGTAGTGCGGATGACCACATCTTGATCACGGTTAGCGACACCGGCCCGGGCATGGTGGCGGAAGTGCTCGACCGGATCTTCGATCCATTTTTTACCACGCGCGCGGTTGGCAAGGGCATGGGACTCGGTCTTTACATCGTCCAAGAAATCGTTCACGAACTGGACGGCTGCATCGGGGTCGAGAGCAAACCGGGTTCCGGCACGTGCTTCATGTTGGTGTTACCAGGCGGATCGGACGAGGCGCATCCATGACGAAAGCCAGCCCACGGTTACTGATCGTCGACGACGAAGAGGCCGCTTTAGCGAATCTCGCCCATGCATTCACGAAGGCGGGATATTCGGTGGTCACGCGTCGCGAAGGACACGCGGCACTCGCGGCGCTCGCCGCCGGCCCATTCGACGTCGTGTTGAGCGATCTGCGCATGCCCGGAATTGACGGCATGGCCCTGTTACAGGCGTGCCGCGCGCGTTATCCGGAGACCCAAGTCATCATGGTGACCGGTTACGCGACGCTGGACTCCGCCGTTGCGGCGATGCAGGCTGGCGCCTTTCACTATCTCGCCAAACCGTTTCGGCTCGAGGAAGTCCGGGCCGTCGTGGCACGCGCGTTGGAAATGGTCCAACTGCGACGCGATAACCTTATGTTGCGCGAACAAATTCAAGCCATGCAGGGTACCCTGCCGATCGTGACCCAGGATCCTGCCACGCTGGGATTGCTCGAGTTGGCGCGGCGGGTTGCGCAAACTGACTGCAACGTACTGATCAGTGGCGAAAGCGGCACCGGCAAAGAGCTACTGGCCCGCTACGTCCATCACCATGGTACGCGGAGCAAAGGCTCCTTCGTGGCCATCAACTGCGGCGCATTGCACGACGAATTGCTGGCTAACGAGTTGTTCGGACACGAACGCGGCGCCTTCACAGGTGCCCATGCACAACGCAGCGGGCTTATTGAAGCCGCAACCGGCGGCACGCTGTTTCTAGATGAAGTCGGCGAGATCTCCGCTTCAATGCAGGTCAAGATGTTGCGCGTGCTGGAGCAGCGCGAACTCTATCGTGTCGGCGGAAATCAACCGGTGCGTGTGGACGTGCGTTTCCTGGCAGCGACCAATCGTAATCTAGCTGATGCCGTCGCCGCGGGCAGTTTTCGCCATGACTTATACTTTCGGTTGAACGTGGTAGACCTGCATCTGCCGCCGCTCGCGGAACGGCGCGGTGATGTTGTGTTGTTGGCATTTCATTTCCTCAAGCGACATGCCGTCACACACGGCAAGGACGTCGTCGAAATCGCCCCCGAGGTGCTCGATCTACTCGGACGCTACGCGTTCCCTGGAAACGTGCGCGAACTCAGCAACCTGATTGAGCGTGGCGTTGCACTCGCGGAGGGCCGAGTGCTCGACTTCCGGCATTTGCCCGAATCCTTACGTAATCTCAAGGTCGATGTACTACGTGCGCCGCGGGACCACTTCGTCACGCTTGAAACTCAGGAAGCCCACTACATCCGCACGGTACTAGATCATACGGGCGGTAATCGTACGCGCGCGGCCGAGATTCTTGGCATCGACCGCGTTTCTCTATGGCGCAAGCTCAAACGGTTCGGGATGGAAGCCTGAGCGCATGGCCGTCGAGCGAACGGCCCCATTGCACGAAAACTGTGATCCGTACCGGCGACGCTGCCGCCGCGACCTGCGTACGCTTGCGATACCCCCCGAAGTGTTGATCCAGATAATGATCGCGAACCGCCCAACCGCACCTGTTCGGGTTGTTCGCCTGTGGCGACGACGATGATCGCCATCGATAATTTTTCGAACTCACCAATTCGGCAAGGAAGCCGGGGGAACCAGTGCGCCAAAATCTACCGGTCTCGCAAAACGTCTTCGACCTGCCCGAGGGGGTATCACTGGTCTCCAAGACCAACCTCAAGGGTCAAATCATCTACGCAAACCAATCGTTCATCGAACTCAGCGGGTTTAGCCGGGATGAACTGATCGGGCAACCTCATAACATCGTGCGTCACCCAGACATGCCACCAGAAGCATTCGCGGACCTTTGGGACACGATCCAACGCGGCCTGCCGTGGAGCGGCATTGTCAAGAACCGCTGTAAGAGCGGAAACGCTTATTGGGTACGCGCGAACGTAACGCCCGTGCGTGAGGCTGGTCGAACCGTCGGCTTCATGTCGGTACGCACGCATGCCAGCGCGGCCGAGATCGCCGCGGCGGAAGCGATCTACGCGGACCTTCGCAACGGCAACATGCGCGGGCGCCGACTCGAAGAGGGGTTTTTGCGTAATGCCACGCTTTTAGGCCGTCTGGTGTGTACCGGCAACTGGAGCCTGCGTGCCACGATACGCACGGTTAGTGTGCTTAATGCCGTTGTCGTTGGCGTCGTGGGCGGGGCGTTCGCATTCGGCGCGCCCACGTCCCTGCTACTGGGCGCAACCGTCGCCGTAGCCTCCATCTGCCTCGCCACCGGTGTATTTCTCGAGCGGAGTATCGCGCGGCCGCTGGAAACGGCTTTGGAAGCCGCGCGCGGTATTGCCGGTGGCGAGGTGCGTTTCCGCACCCAGTGCCGCGAAAAGAACGATGTCGCGCGACTGCTGCGCGCGCTGGAACAAATCGCGATGAATTTCGCCGCGATCGTCAAGGACATCAAGAACGGAACCGACTCGATCCATCGCGCTACCCGCGAACTGGCGTCCGAAACCAACGGCCTCTCGCAACGCACCGAACAACAGGCGGGTAATCTGATGGAAACCGCGTCCAATATGGAAGAACTCACGGCCACGGTTAGACGCAACGCGGAAAAGGCGGTAAGTGCGAGTCAGATCTCGCGGGATGCTTCGCGCATCGCCGAAGACGGCGGTGCCGCGGTGCGGAACGTAATCGCGAAGATGGGCGCGATCACCGCGAGTTCGCACCAGATCGCCGACGTCGTCGGATTGATCGACGACATGGCGTTTCAAACCAACCTGCTGGCATTGAACGCGGCCGTCGAGGCGGCGCACGCGGGTCAACACGGCAAGGGTTTCGCCGTAGTGGCGACGGAGGTGCGTAATCTGGCGCAACGCAGCGCCGAGGCGGCACGCGAGATCAAGGCGTTGATCACGGACTCCGTGGCGCAGGTGGAAAGCGGTTCAAGCCTTGTTTTGAGCGCGGGCGCCACGATCGATAACGTCGTGCAATCGGTCCAGCAAGTCACGCGGCTGGTCTCCGAGATGGCCGAGTCGTCGCAGGAGCAAAGTCATGGCATCGAGCAAGTCAGCCAGGCGATCGCTCAACTCGAGAACATCACGCAACAAAACGTGGCGCTGGTCGAAGAGACCGCCGCCGCGACAGAAACCATGCAGCAGGACGCGGCTCAACTCAATGCCGCGGTCGAAGTCTTTCAAGTCTGCGGCAGTGCTCGGAATCCGGCTCCGATGTTGAACCCCTCGCCACGACCGGCGATGCCCGCGGCACCGGCACGACGACCACTGCCGACAAGGTCGCGGGCGGCTTAGCGAGCGCGTGGCCCTTTGAGCGAGCGTATCAACGAAGCTCGACGACAAGACTGACTGGATGGATTGATGAAAAGCAAGGCGCTTGCAGGATGCCCGCGCCACCAGTTGCCCGACAGTTGATCAGGCGCCGGTCACCGTCAATGGGGGCGTGGCGGTCCCCGCGCACTGCGGTCCGCGGCTCATTTCAGCGAAATCTCGCCTTCCTTGCCAAAAGGCAAGCGGATCGATTCTCCAACCAGACTCAGCTTTCCGGCGATCTTGTACCGCAGAGGCTTCTCCCCGTCGAGCGAAAGACTCTTCAGGCGATTGAACAGCGTCAACATATTGCTGGTCGCGCTCACCTTCATCAGCTCTTCCCCGAACGGCGGGATATTGACGTGATCGCCGCTCATGCCGCGGGCGAAGGTTTCGTCATTGAGCTCCAATGTATAGGTCAACCCTCGAATCGGCAGGTTGAAATCATTTGGATTCTGCACTCGCAACAGGAGTTCGTAGCGCTGCTCCAGCAGCCCCATTTCCGCGAGCTTGAGGCTGGAGACCGTGACGATCGGCGACTCCGTCTTATCGAACAGGGTCGCGCAACCCGAAAGCGTGAGCAAAAACCACAGCGCCGCTAAACGCATCAGATATCGAAAACTCAAGCGACAGGTCCTCCTAAAAGACGCATGTGATGGCAGCGAGCATACTCGCCGACCCAACCGACTCCAGTTATTCTTTTACCAGAGTTTACGGTGGCGAGGCGATGATCTCCTAGTGTCGTGGTGCCACACCGATCCGCGTACCTGGATTCAGCGTAGGACAGCGTGAACGAACGAGAGTAGATTATTCGGCGAAAATTGTCCTCGACCTCCCCGACACCACGATCAACACCATGAAAAATAAAGACACGCGATCCAACGCAGGTTTTGCGACTCGCGCGATCCACGCCGGCTACGATCCCGCGGACGCGCACGGAGCCCTCACCCCACCGATCTACCCTTCCTCGACTTATGCGTTCGCGAGCGCGGAGGCCGGGATGCAGACCTTCGCCGGGGAGCGCGAGGGCTATCTCTACAGCCGCGTCGGCAATCCCACTACCGCATTGCTTGAAACGCGTCTTGCGAGCCTTGAGGGCGGCGAAAGCGCGCTCGCGACCGGCTCCGGCATGGGCGCCATTGCATCGCTGTTCTGGACCCTACTACGCCCGGGCGACGAAGTGATTGCCGACGAGACGCTCTACGGCTGTACCTTTGCGTTGCTTAATCATGGGCTTGCGCATTTCGGGGTGAAAATTCGGCATGTGAACCTGAGCGAACCCGCGGCACTCGAAGCCGCGCTCGGCGCCGACACGCGCCTGGTGTTTTTTGAGACCCCGGCCAATCCGAGCATGCGCCTGGTTGATATTGAACGTATCGCCGCGATCGCACACGCGCGTGGCGCCCGAGTGGTAGTCGACAACACCTATTGCACCCCCTACCTGCAGCGCCCGCTGGCACTCGGCGCCGATTTCGTCGTCCATTCGGCGACCAAATATCTCGGCGGGCATGGCGACCTGATCGCCGGCGCAATCGTGGGACCGGCAGAGGATCTGCACCAGATCCGGTTTTTCGGCCTCAAGGAAATGACCGGCGCGGTGCTTTCCGCCTTCGACGCGTTTCTCGTGCTGCGCGGACTGAAGACGCTGAACCTTCGAATGGACCGCCATTGTGCCAATGCACTCACGCTGGCACGATTTCTGGAGCAGCACCCCGCCGTCGCGCGGGTCTACTATCCCGGACTCGAAAGCGGCCCGCAATTTGAGCTCGCGCGGCGCCAAATGGCCGCTTTTGGCGGCATGATCGCGCTTGAACTCAAGGGTGGACTGGCGCAAGGCATGCGCTTCATGGACGCCCTCGAACTCGCGACCCGCGCCGTCAGCCTTGGCGACGCCGAAACGCTGGTCCAGCACCCGGCGAGCATGACGCATTCGACCTACACGCCCGAGGAGCGCGCGCGTCATGGCATCTCCGACACGCTGGTACGGGTCTCGGTCGGACTCGAGGACATCGAGGATCTCCTTGCCGACTTTGACCAGGCACTGGAACGAAGCCAGCGTTGAATGCAACGCGCAGCGTGCCGCCAATGTCCCCGACGCATCAACGCGTGAACCTTGAATACCTCAATCCCGGTGCCGGCGTCGGTGTGGCCTAGGCTGCTACTACCAACCGCGTTCGTGGTCCTCGCGCTCGGGTTCTGGTTAAGCCCGGAGTTCAAGGCGATCGCGGCGGGTATCGCGATCTTTCTATTCGGCATGTTGTCGCTCGAAGAAGGCTTCCGCGGTATCGCCGGCGGGACGATGGACCGCCTGTTGCGCAACAGCACGGACCGGGTCTGGAAAAGTCTCAGCTTCGGTATCCTGACCACCGCGCTGCTCCAATCCAGCTCGCTGGTCTCGGTGCTGACGATTTCGTTTCTGTCCGCGGGCCTGATTTCGCTGATCGCCGGCATGGGCATCATTTTCGGCGCGAATCTAGGCACTACCACCGGCGCCTGGATCATCGCCGGCTTCGGGTTGAAAGTGGACATCGCGGCCTACGCGTTGCCACTGCTGGTGTTTGGCATCCTGCTGGTGTTTCAACGCGGCAAGACGCCGAAAGCCATGGGCTACGCGCTGGTCGGCCTCGGCTTCCTGTTTCTCGGCATCGATTACATCAAGCAAGGCTTCGAGACCTTCAAGGACCAGATCGACCTGACCCGCTTCATGCTCCCGGGCGTGGTCGGTTTGCTCACCTTCACGGCGATCGGCGTCCTGGCCACGGTCATTATGCAATCCAGCCACGCGACGTTGGTCTTGATCCTGACCGCGTTGAGCGCGGGGCAGATTCATTACGATAACGCCCTCGCACTTGCGATCGGATCCAATGTCGGCACCACGATCACGGCCATACTCGGCAGCCTTGGCGCCAGCGTCGACGGTCGCCGCCTGGCGCTCGCGCATTTGATCTTCAATCTGGTGACCGCGGTGGTCGCGTTAGTGCTGATCGCGCAATTCGTGGCCGCGGTGGACCTGATCAGCGCGGGCATCGGGATTCGCGGCGACGACCTTGCGCTGAAGTTCGCGGTCTTCCACAGCCTGTTCAATCTGGTCGGAATTGCCCTGATGCTGCCGATGCTGCACCCGCTCGAAAGGCTACTGAAGCGCTGGCTCAAGGACCGCGCCGCGACCATCCGTCAGCCGAAGTACCTCAACGCGGCGGCGGTCGAATTTCCGGACTCGGCGATCGAAGCCGCGCGGAACGAAGCGATTCGCCTATTCGACGTTGCGCAAAAAATCATCACCCGCGGCCTCTCGCTCAATCCATCGGCAATCCTGGGAAAAGGCGATATCAATGAAGTCGTGACGCGATCGCGGGAGGTCGTGCGCGAGGACATCGACGATCGCTATCGATCACGCATCAAGCCGCTTTACAGCGCAATCGTGGAGTTCATCAGCCAGGCTCAACTCCGCGCCGAGTCCAAGCAGATCGAACAACTGCACGCCTTGCGTCAAGCTTGCGGTGATTTGGTCGAGGCGCTCAAGGCGGTCAAACACTTGCAGCGGAATCTGCTGACCTGGATCGCGTCGGACAATCCCTATATGCGCGCGCAATATGATCAAATTCGAATCCTGATCAGCCGAGTGCTGCGCGAGATCGGCGAGTTGCGCGGCGATCACCGCGCCTTCACCGCGTTGTCACTCGATTCCACTAGACTGATGCTCGAGAAGTACGACATCGTCGCGACTGGCGTGCTCGACCGCCTGATCCGCAAGCGCCGAATCACGGCCGAGATGGCGACTTCCTTGATCAACGACTATGGTTACTGCCGTGCCACCTGCGAAAATCTGATCGCGACCGCACAAGTATTATTCGCCGAACCCGATATCGCGTTGCGTGCCGCGGAACAGCGCGTGGCACTGGACGCCGCCGAAATCAAGCAGATCGCTCAGGAACGCGGCAGTACCCAACGCGATTCGAACACAACCGGAAACACGCGCCCAGCGCCACGGCATTCCAGAGAGTAGCGCTCATGAAACGCAAGAAACTACTCGCAAAACTCGCGGGCTATCTAAGCGCCGATCACCACGAGCAATTCAAGCAACGCGATTCACTCAAGAAGCTCCTGCGTAATCTGCGCGAGAAACGCGATGAACTTAGAGCGGAATTCGCCGCCGCACCCGATCTGCAAACGCGCGAAGCGCTACAAAACAAGCTCGATGTGCTGACAGCGCAGCGCGAAAAAGGCCTGCAGCTGCTGAAGAGCCTCGGCGACGAAGCCGAAAAATCCCGGTGACGCCCTCAAGACCGAAGCTCATCTGCCGCGGCGACGATCATAGCCGGCGTCCAGCTCGCGCCAACCAGATCCCCTTTCGCCGACCTATTCCTCTTCTTCAACGCGTTGCCAGACGTTTTCAACCAATCGAACCTCGTACGCAGCCCAATGCGCGAACGCCTCGCGGGTCGCGACGCCCGAGCGGCGTCGGCGTGCACCAGCGACGATCTTGTAGATGATCGACCCTCCATCGTGCGCGGATTCATCGACCACTTGGCGGACCTCCCAGGCATCGCCATATTGGCCATTGCTGTAATGGCACCCGAGCTTGACCGGCGTGTAGGCGGCCTGTTCCTGGCGATGGCGCAGCATCACCAGGTCATAGATGCGCAACAGATCGTCCTCACCGACATCGATGAACGAGTCGATCTGGCTCAAGGCGTATACGAGGTCGGAGTGGTGGATCACCGGCTCGGTTGTCGCGGCATTCGGCGCCGACGGCGCGGCCTTGACCGCCATGACGGCCGGATAGCGACGCCAGCGTAACGGGTAGTTGTACAGAAACGCGACTACCAACAGCACGAGCGCGTTCAAAAGCACCGGCGTGAGGACGAACCCGTATCCGAGCGCATGAACCGACTCACCCCCCGCCACGGCCGCGAGCGCGGTCGCGCCGCCCGACGGATGAATGCAGCGCAAATAGTGCATCGCACCGATCGCGAGCCCCACCGCGAGCGCCGCCGCCCACATGAAATCCGGCACCAAACGCGCGCAGGTCACTCCCACCAGCGCGGAGACCAGGTGACCACCGGTCACCGGCCACGGCTGTGACACCGCGGCATGCGGCAACGCAAACAACAGCACCGCAGATGAACCCATCGACGCGACCAGCAGCGCCGAGCCAATGCCCTCGATGAACGCGCCGCTGATCACGAGCATCGTGGCGATGCCGATAAATCCACCGAGTAGCGCGACCCCACGCTCAAGGTGGCTGACTGGCGTCGAATCGATGCCTAACAACCCGCGTAGCCGTGTCCAGCGTGGAAGCATCATTCGCCGCCTTCCGTCGCGACGCTCGGTTTGAGTTGGCGCGCATAGCCCGCCAACGCGTCTTCACCCAAGGTCTCGTGTGCGAGCAATTCCTGAGCCGCGGCTTGCAGCACCACGCGATTGGCGGTCAAGACCTCGACCGCATGCCCATAGGCCTCGGCGACGAACTCGCGCACCGCGCAATCGATCTCGCGCGCGGTCTCCTCGCTGTATTCGCGCTCGACCGGCGGCGCGGCGGCAACACCCAGCAGTCCGCCGCGGTCTTTTTCGTAAGCGACGCTGCCTAGCGCCTCGACCATGCCGTAGCGCACGACCATGCTCCGCGCGATGTCGGTGACCCGCGCCAGATCGTCCGCGGCCCCGGTCGACAAGTGGCCATAGATCACCGCCTCCGCGGCCCGCCCCCCGAGCAGCACTGCCATCTTGTTTTTGAGTTCATCACGCGTCATCAGAAAGCGATCCTCGGTCGGGCGCTGAATGGTGTAGCCCAACGCGCCGATGCCGCGCGGAATGATCGAAACCTTGTGCACCGCGTCCGAGCCGGGCAACGAGAGCGCCATCAACGCATGACCCATTTCATGATGCGCGACGATTTCGCGTTCGCGCGGATTGAGCAGGCGGTTTTTCTTTTCCAGGCCGGCTACGATACGTTCGATCGCCGCGGTGAAGTCGTCCAGCGTAACCTGTTCAGCGTTACGGCGGGTTGCCAGCAGCGCCGCCTCGTTCACCAGATTGGCCAGATCGGCGCCCGTGAAGCCAGGCGTGAGCGCGGCGATTTGCTCCAGCGCGACCTCCGGCGCTAGCCGGATTTTCTTGACGTGGACCCGCAGGATCTGCACCCGACCGATTTTGTCTGGTCGATCCACCAGCACCTGGCGATCGAAGCGACCCGCGCGCAGCAACGCGGGGTCGAGGATTTCGGGACGATTGGTCGCCGCCAGCAACACCAGTCCGTTACTCGGATCGAAGCCATCCATTTCCACCAGGAGCTGGTTGAGGGTCTGCTCCTTCTCGTCATGACCGCCAATCGGAAACGCGCTGCGTGCTCGTCCGAGCGCGTCAAGTTCGTCGATGAAAATGATCGCGGGTGCGTGCTGTCGTGCCTGCTCGAACAGATCGCGCACCCGAGCCGCGCCAACGCCCACGAACATCTCGACGAACTCCGAGCCGCTGATCGAGAAAAAGGCAACCCGCGCCTCGCCAGCCACCGCGCGCGCCAGTAAGGTCTTGCCCGTGCCGGGCGGTCC
>JBHJOI010000096.1:0-39690 GCA_050329935.1 Thiotrichales bacterium
ACGCGCAGTGCGTTGCACGATACCCGGCAGTTGATTTTTCAGCTTTCGCATGAGGTGTTTCATCTGGTGTCGCCGACGCGGCTCGCGGTGAATATTTTCGAGGAGGGGCTGGCGACGGAGTTTTCGCTGGATAGCTGTCGGCGGTTTGGTTATCCCGTTGGCGATGGCTATATCGACAATGACGACTACCGACTCGCGCTCGACGGCGTGCGGTGCTTGCGCCGATTCGAGCCGGCGCTGGATCGACACTGCGTCGCGATCCGCGCCGCCGGGGTGAAACTGGGCTGCGCGGCGGCGGATTATCTCGCCAGCGTGTGGACGCATACGCCGCCGGCGCTGGTGGCTGCAATCGCGATGCCTTTTTCGAGCATTCGCATTTACCGCAATGATCTGCGCCGCTATGTCGGTGAGTGTCGGATCATTTCGAATCGTTAATTTCATTGGAGTCTCGAACGTTGAAGGTATCTTTTCTGTTCAGTGCGCTGTTGGCGGCGCTGGTGGCTGGCGTGGGCGCCGCGCAGGCGCGCGACGCGGCGGTGTTGGAGTCGTTGTTCGTCACCGAGCGCTGTCAGCCGACGCATGCCTGTTTATTCACTTACACGTTGGCTTCGCTGACGGGCGCGGCGATCGATGGGGTCGAGGCGCGCATAGGTCCGCGCGACCCGGGGTACATGCTGCTCGGGGTTGAGTTCGTCGAGCGCGGGTCGGCCGGCATCTGGTTTCCAGGCAACAAGGATCACGTGGTGATTCAGTTGACCGAGTCGGCGATGGTCGACGAGAAACGCGCGCTGTTTCAGTTGGCGCACGAGGCCTTTCACACCGTGACCCCGGTGCCGGGTTCGGTGAATGTGTTGGAGGAGGGGATGGCGACGGAGTTTTCGCTGGATTTCGTGCGCGATCGCGGGTTCGACATTTCGCCGGACTACATCGCCTCGCATCGCTACGCGCGCGCGCTGGCCGCGGTGACTTGCCTGCGTGGCCTCGAGCCCGAGTTGAATGCGCGCATCACCGCGCTGCGGGCGGGTGGGGTCAAGCTCGGCAAGGTGACCGCCCAGCAACTCGCGACCGCGTTGCCCGGCGTGCCGCGCGCGTTGATCGATGGGTTGGTGTTGCCATTCGACCGCATTGACGAAATTGAGGCTACACTCAGCGCTTATTGCGGTGCAGCGAACGCGACCGCGAACCGTTGACGTTCCGGCCGCCGGGCGCGGTCGGGCGTTGTGTGTAGCCCCGCGGCGCGCCCTCGCGCCTTCGGTTTTCAGGATTTGCCAGCATGACCACAATACGCCAGGAAGACTTCATTCAATCGATCGCCGACGCCTTTCAATTCATCAGCTACTACCATCCGCTCGATTACATCCAGGCGCTGGGCGCGGCCTATGAGCGCGAGCAATCGCCGGCGGCGCGCGACGCGATCGCGCAGATCCTGAGCAACTCGCGGATGTGCGCCGAGGGCCACCGCCCGATCTGCCAGGATACCGGCATCGCCGTGGTCTTTTTAAAGGTCGGCATGAACCTGCGTTGGGACGCGACGCTGAGCGTGCAGGCGATGGTCGACGAGGGCGTGCGCCGCGCCTACAACCACCCGGACAACAAGTTGCGCGCCTCGGTGCTGCTCGACCCGGCCGGCAAGCGGCAAAACTCGCGCGACAACACGCCGGCGGTGGTGCATTACGAAATCGTGCCGGGCGATCGTCTCGACGTGATCTGCGCGGCGAAGGGCGGCGGCTCCGAAAACAAGGCCAAGCTGGCGATGCTCAACCCGTCGGATTCGATCGTGGATTGGGTGTTGAAGACCGTGCCGACGATGGGCGCCGGTTGGTGTCCGCCGGGCATACTCGGGATCGGGATCGGCGGCACGCCGGAAAAGGCGGCGCTGCTCGCAAAAGAGGCGTTGATGGCGCCGGTGGACATCCAGGCGCTGGCGGCGCGCGGGCCTAGCAACCGTGCCGAGGAATTGCGGCTCGAACTCTACGACAAGGTCAACGCGCTCGGCATTGGCGCGCAGGGGCTCGGCGGCTTGACCACGGTGCTCGACGTGAAGGTGCTCGATTATCCGACTCACGCCGCCTCGCTGCCGGTGGCGATGATCCCGAATTGCGCCGCGACCCGGCACGTGCATTTCGAACTCGATGGCACCGGCCCCGCGCGGCTCGAACCGCCCCGGCTGGAGGATTGGCCGGCGGTGACCTGGCAGGCCGACGCGACGGTCGCGACCCGCGTCGACCTCGATACCCTGACCCCGGCGCAGGTTGCCGCATGGCGCCCGGGCCAGGTCTTGTTGTTGAACGGGCGGATGCTTACCGGTCGCGACGCAGCGCACAAGCGCATTGCCGATTTGTTGGCCAGGGGCGAACCGCTGCCGGTCGATTTCACCCATCGCGTCATCTACTACGTCGGCCCGGTCGATCCGGTGCGCGATGAGGCGGTCGGCCCGGCTGGCCCGACCACGGCGACGCGGATGGACAAGTTCACCCGCATGATGCTGGAACAGACGGGTCTGATCGCGATGGTGGGCAAGGGTGAGCGCGGTCCGGTCGGCATCGAGGCGATCCGCGACAACCAGGCGGCGTATCTGATGGCGGTCGGCGGCGCGGCCTACCTGGTTTCGAAGGCGATCAAGAGCGCACGGGTCGTCGCCTTCGCCGACCTCGGCATGGAAGCGATCTACGAATTCGACGTGCGCGACATGCCGGTCACCGTCGCCGTGGATAGCCACGGCACCTCGGTGCACGAAACCGGCCCGGCCGAGTGGCGGGGCCGAATCGGCAAGATCCCGGTGCGTGCCTGACGCCGGGCGGGTTTCGCGACCGCGTTGACGTGAATTACTCGCTTCACGGGCAGCGCCGCTCCGGGTTGGGTAGGTTGAAGCGTCGGCCGCAGGGACGCAGCCGTCGAGCCCCCAGGGAGGAGTTCACGGTGTCTCCTGCTACTTGGCCCGGAGCGACTTTCCTCGCCATCAAAGCTAGAACTGCCGCGTGTAGCTCACGCTGAACTGGGTGTGGCTGGCGTCGTCCTGCCCGACGGTGCTGACGACGTTCAACCCCGCCGCGCTGTTGGCGGAAAGCTTAGCGCGCACACCGGCGTCGATCTGGGTGTATTGGTCGTCCGGCGCGATGCCGGGGATCGCGAAACTGCCGTTCAACCCGACGAGCTTGGCGGTGATCGCGCCATCCTGGTCTTCGTTTTCCTTGAATAGGCTCGCCTTGAGGTAGGGCTCGATCTGACCCCAGCTCGTGGTCACTGGCACCGTCGCGCGCCAGCCAAGGCCGGTGAGCAGGCTCTTGCGTTTGTGGTCGCCAAACTCCATCGCGGTGCTGGTTTCGCTGTCCTCGGTGTAGCCGTTCACCTCGTGTTGCTGATACAGCGCGTTGAGGACCGGGCCGGTGGTCACATTGCCAAACTTGAGGTCGTACCCGGTTTCGAGCCCGAGCAGAACCACGTTGCCGGAGGTGGTGCCGCGCTCCGCGCGTGCAGTGGTGCCCAGCGCAAGCGGGCGGGTGACGTCGGTGTAGTCGTTGAAGCCGAGACCCAGCACCGAGTTGTACCAGAACGGGCCGTCCATGCCGAAATAGAGCCCGAGCAGATTGCTGCCGTAGTCGAAGCCGCCGCCACCGGAGAAGTCGGCGCTGCCCTGGCTCAAGCTCCAGGCGACGCCGGCGCTGCTGCGCGCGTTGAGTTGCACCTCGGCGCCGAGGGTCAGGTTGATTGGCGTGATTTCGACCCCCGGATTACGCGCGGTCGCATCGAGTTCGGTGGTTTGGTAACCGCCGCTGATGAAGACGTTGACGCCACTGCTGGAGCCCGGGTGGGCCGAGCGTTGCAGGCGGAATTGCTCCTGAATCGTATTGACCTGCACTTCGGTGGCCTTTTGCCCGACATAGGACAATAGCGAGATCTGTTGTGGCGCGTTGAGTTGCGCCAGCATCGCGCGGGCAAGGATCGCGTGTACCTCGGGGGTCGGGTGCACGCCGTCGGCGAAGAGATAGGCTTGCGCCGTGTCGAGTTGCCCCGCGACCGCGGCGTTGCAGGTGATCGCGCTGGCCGTGTTGCAGGCGGGCGCGGTGACATTGGTGATCCCGAACGCGGCCGGGTTGGCGATCACCTCGTTGAACAGCCCGGTGACGTTAACCGGAATCACGCTGAGCCCACTTTGTGCGATCGCGCCATTCAACGCCAGGTTGTACAAATTCGCGAGCCCGCTGAAACCGGTGCGCACCTGATCCGCCGCGCCCTGGATCACACTCGCCGGCACCCCAAGCACGCCCGCCGCCGCCGCGACCGCCGCCTGCTGCGCCGCTGTTTGCTGTGCGGCGGTGGTGGTTTCCTGGCGTAGCGCGAGCGTCGCCGCGCCCTGCGCTTGCTGAATCGTGGTCGCCGGCGCGCCGAGCGCGGCGCCTGCCGAGGCGATACCTTGCAGGATGACCGCCGGGGTCTTGCCGATATCCGGCAGGTTCGGCATCAGCACATAGCGCGCGCCGCTGGCCTGCAAGCGACCGATCTGCTGCACCAACGCGGCGGCGGCAGTGCGAATATTCGTCTGCGCCTCGGCCGAGGTAATCGCGCCGGCACCGGCGAGGCCGGCCTGGAAGAACACATCGTTGGCGCCGCCCCAGACCGCGTAGAGCGCGTTGGGATTGGCGGCCGGTGTCACGCCGAGAAAGGTGTCGACCTGATTCTTCAGCGGGATCGCACCGGGCAGGCTCTCCGGCGGAACGCCCGGAAATTCGGTGACCCGCGCGCCTCCTTGCGCGTAATTCGTGCCGCCCAACGGTTGCACCAGCGTACCGGGCACGGCCGCGGGGTTGAACAGACCGAACGCGCCGCCGGAGGTGCCGAGCAGGGCCGCGAGTTCCTGCGCCCAGACCTGACCCGGATTCACGGTGAAGCGCTGTCCGAAACTCCCGGCATCGGTCAGGCTGTCGCCGAAAAAGTAGCTTTGGGCGAACTCGGCACTGTATCCGGGCGTCACGCAGGCTGCGGTGATCAAAGCGCAAAGGATTTTGCGTCGGCTCATGGCGGGTCGATCTCCTCGTTGGTTGTGTTTTGTGAATTCTACCTAAATATAGGTGTTCGAGGCGGCGCCCGCGAACGGCGGCACAAGTTGCGCGCATTCGGGTGTGGCATCGCCTCTGGCGCTCACCGTGGTCGCGATCGGCGCGCAATCGAATCGCTCGAAGGGCTCGGGTGCTCAGGGTACGCGCGGTAGCCGCGTCGACGGGTCCTGTCGATAGAATGTCGCGAGCTGCTGGTAGACCGACGGGTAGGTGTCGCGCAGTGAGTGTGGCGTTTCGAAGAATGCCTCGGTCACGACGGCGAAGAATTCCTCCGGTGCCTCGGCGGCGTACTCATCGAGCGCCGTGGGTCGTCGCCGTTCAATGTTGCGTACGTGGTCTTCATACGCGGCGAGGAAGGCCGAACTCCAATCGCGTGCCGGCATGTCGCGCGGTAACGGCGGTTTGCCGTTGACCGCGCCGTCGCGGGCGTCGAGCTTATGCGCGATTTCATGCAGCACCACGTTGTAACCGTCGAGGTCGGCGCTTTCGAGTACGTCGGCCCAGGACAGCACCAGTGGGCCGATGTCCCAGGACTCGCCGCTGCGTGCTTCACGTATCCGGTGCACGACGCCGGTCTCTTCGTCGTGGTGGTCGAACTCGGCTACGAATTCGTCCGGGTAGAGGATGATGGAGACGAAGTCGTCCAGCCACTCCGGCCCAAGGTTGAGAATCGGCAGGCAGGCCAACAACGCGATCGTTTGCGTGGCGCGTGGCGGTGGCGTGAATCCGGCAACGGGTTCGAAGGATTTTTCTGCGAGCATCAACGCTGCGAGCTTGCGCAGGCGTTCGGCGTCGACTTCGGTCAGACCGCTCAACGCCGGGAGTTTCGACCACGCCGGTGCCCAGGTCGCGGCGGTGTAGTCGAGTCGCGACAAACGACGGTTGCGACGCCAACGGCGCAGGGCGGCAAACATGGCGGCTTTTTTCGATACCCCGGTGATTGATCGATAGGTCCGACTGTGCGGCGAATGCGCGCCAGATGCCAGAGTGCGGCGTGACGAGCGGGAAATATTGCCGCGCGACTGCCGCGCGTGCATGGCTTGTCGCATAATCGGCGCGTCAACGTTACTACCCCAGGAGGTGTCATGCCGTCATTCGATATCGTTTCCGAAGCCGATAAGCAGGAGGTTCGTAACGCCGTCGAGCAGGCCAATCGCGAGATTGGAACCCGCTTTGACTTCAAGGGCACCGATGCGCGAATCGAGCAGGCGGATTATTTGCTGACGTTGTATGCGGACAGCGAGTTTCAGCTCGAGCAGGTGCAGGATGTGTTGAATGCCAAGTTGGTCAAACGCGGCATCGACTTGCGTGGTCTCGAAACCGGCAAGTTCGAGAAGATCAGTGGCAACAAGGTCAAACGCGACACCACGGTGAAGACCGGACTCGACAGCGATCTGGCCAAGCGTATCGTCAAGCTGATCAAGGACAGCAAGGCGAAGGTGACCGCGAGTATCCAGGGCGATATGGTGCGGGTGTCCGGTGCCAAGCGCGACGTGTTGCAGGAGGTGATCGCGTCGGTGCGCAAGTCAGTCGACGATTTTCCGTTGCAGTTTAAAAACTTCAGAGATTAGGGATGAATTCGGCGGATTTCGCGTTGCATCCGCGGTTGGCCGCGGACACGTATACGCTCGGCGATTTACCGTTGTGCCGTTTGCTGTTGATGAACGATGCGAACTATCCGTGGTTCATTCTGGTGCCGCGTCGGCAAGGCGCGACCGAGCTCCATCGTTTGGTGGACGCGGATCAGCAACAGTTGATGCGCGAATCCTGTGTGCTCGCGGCTTATCTGGCGGCCGAATTCGCCGCCGACCGCATGAATATTGCGGCGCTGGGCAACGTGGTGCCGCAATTGCATGTGCACCATGTCGTGCGTTACGCGAGCGATCCGGCGTGGCCGGCGCCGGTTTGGGGGCGCGTGCCGGCGCGACCGTACACCGCCGAGACGTTGGCAAGGCAATGGGCGCGGTTGGATGGCTTGCGGGCGTTGGTGCCGGAGTGGTTGCCCTTGGCAACCGGAGGCGGCGCGGGTTGACGCGTCTGCTAGCGTGCTTCCTGGGGAGAGCGTCTACTCTGCCTCGCCAAAGCGGCTCTGAAACAAATCGACCAGGGCGCGAATCGCGTCATGCTCATCCTCGCCGTCGACGTGCAAGGCGACGGTCGAGCCCTTGGCGGCCGCCAGCATCATCACGCCCATGATGCTCTTGCCACTGACGCGACGCTGCGCCTTCTCGATTTCGATCTGACTGCCGAATCGTGAAGCCAGTGCCACGAGTTTCGCGGCGGCGCGGGCGTGTAGCCCCAGTTTGTTGATGACCTCGACCTCGCGGGTGATCATGGCGGCGTCTCGTGGTGGTTGGCGCACAGCATGATGCCATCGTGTCCGCCGGACGTGGCTTTGTCGACCAATTCCTCGATACCGAGTTTCGGGTAGTTCAGCACCCGCATCAGCATTGGCAGGTTGACGCCGCTGACGACGGCAACTTTCGGATGTCGACGCAGACGGTTGGCGATATTGCTGGGGGTGGAGCCATACATGTCGGTGAGTACCAGCACGCCGTTACCGGAGTCGAGTTTATTGCGCAGCGCCTCGGCGCGGGCGTCGATGCGGTCGACGTCGCCACCCTGCGGCACCGCCAGGGCTTCGATCAGCAGTGGTCGGTCACCGATCGTGTTCAGCGCGGTTTTCATCAACTCGGTGCCGATGCCGCCATGCGTGATGATCAGAATGCCGACCCCAAGCGCCATGAGCCTTACCTGTCTCCGGATTCAATTGGGACGATAGACAATGGCTGGAATCGCGCGTTGCGCGATGTCGTGGCCTGACGCGCGAAAAATCCGCGCTTGGTCGCATCGCGGCGTAATCGGGTTTGAGCCTCGCAGGTGTCCATCGGTGCGTCCACCTATAACTCGCGATGCTTGATCTTGATCCAGTTGCGATATTGCGTCTGGAGCGCCTGGCCTAGTTGATCGACCATGTAGACCGAGCGATGGCGCCCGCCCGTGCAGCCGATCGACACTGTCATGTAACTGCGATTGCATTCGGCGAACTGCGGAATCCAGTCTTTCAAGAATCGCAGCAGGCTCTCGTACATCTCGCTAACGCTGGCGTGCTGCTGAAGAAATTGCTGGACCGGCTGTTCGAGCCCGGTGTGAGGCCTCAGTTTCGGTTCCCAGTGGGGGTTCGGCAGGCAACGCAAATCGAACACAAAGTCCGAGTCGAGCGGCACGCCGTATTTGAATCCGAATGACTGGAGCAGCAGCGAGAGTTGCACGGTGCCGTTGTCGCCAAACAGGCGGTCACGCAGCAACAGGGTCAGTTCGTGAATATTGAGGTGCGTGGTGTCGATCATAAGATCGGCCTCGGAGGCGACCTCGCGCAGCAGTTCGCGCTCGAGATGAATGGCGTCGATCAATGGTGTGCCAGTCAGGCTGAGGGGATGCTTGCGGCGGGTTTCGCTGTAGCGTTTGATCAACTCGTCGTCGTCGGCCTGGAGGTAGACAACCTTGACGTCGTGCCCCAACCCTTCAAGTTGGTGGGTAACTTGAGCGAAGTCCTTCAATTCGGTGTACCCCGAGCGGGCGTCGATGCCAAGCGCGACCGGCTTGCCAGCGAGCATCGCCTGCGCCGAGAGTCGCTCGACGACCAGCGTGAGCAGGCCCACCGGCAGGTTGTCGATGCAGTAATAGCCCTGGTCCTCCATCGCGTTCAACGTGATGGTCTTGCCTGAACCCGAGAGGCCGCTGACGATGTAGATCTTCATGAGGTCTGGTTTTCGAGGTTCCGGTTGAGGCGCGCTTGGAAATCCAGGCTCGCATTATAACCGTTTGCCTGGAGCATGAAATTACGCACCGCGGCTTCGACCAGCACGGCGAGGTTGCGTCCCGGTGCGATCGGCAGCGTGATTTCAGGTATCGTCACACCGAGGATCATGCGCTGAGTGATGAGCCCGTTCAGTCGTGCGTCGGCGTCGAGTTCGATCTGACTGAACGGGCGCAACCGGATGATCAGGCGCAGGTGCTTGCGTGGTTTGACCGCGCTGTTGCCAAACATGGCCCGAACGTTGAGTATGCCCAGACCGCGCACCTCGAGAAAGTCACAGAGCATCTCGGGGCAGCTTCCGCTCAGCAGGTCGGGTCCGAGTTTCGAAAACAATGGCGCGTCGTCGGCGATCAGGCGGTGGCCGCGGCTGATCAATTCCAGCGCCAACTCGCTTTTTCCAATGCTGGTCTCGCCGACGATCAGAACCCCGATGCCCACGACTTCGATGAAGACGCCGTGTAGGGTCAGTTGTTCCGCCAGGCGTTCCGCCAGGATGTAGCGCAGCTCGGCGAGGGTGTCGAAGCTACCCATTCGGGTTGCCACGAGCGCGACGCCGGCGGCATTCGCGAGAACCTGGAACGGTTCCGGCGCGGTGATGCCATCGGTCAGTATGACGAGATCGGAACCGCCGTTGAAAAGTTTGGCATAGCTTTCGCGTTGCGCCGTCGCTTCGAGGCCGGTGAGGTAGGTAAGTTCGGCGTGGCCGACCAGCTCGATCTGATTCGGATGTATCAGGCTGAAATGTCCGACTAGCGGTGCGCTACCGGCTTTTGCCTCACGTACGTCGATCAGGCGGTCACCGGCGGCCTCGCCCGCGATCCAGTCGCAAGCAACACGCTTGCGAAGATCCTGGATGAGCTCGCGGACGTAGATCTGGCCGTGCACTGAATCAGTCGGTGAAGTCTAAGCCGGCCCGGGAATCGGGTGGCTGGTTGTCGTTTTCAAGGATTCTATGCCGATGTGCGGCAAAAGGCCAAAACTGTTGCCCGCCCGCGTGGTTGGAGTGGAGCGAGCTCCGGTCCGGGCGGTAGGATTTACGCGGCGCGGCGCGTGGCGTGACTTTTAAGCAGTTGATGCAAGTCGGATGCGGTTGCGCTCTTGCGGATTTCGGCCACGAATCGGTCGTCACTGAGCAGTTCGGCAAGCATGGCCAGCAGATTCAGGTGCTCATCCGTCGCCTCGCTGGGCACTAGAAGACCGAACATGAGGTCGACCGTTCGACCGTCGACGGCATCGAAATCGACGCCCTTGCCTAGTTTGATGACCGCGATCCGGGCGGACTCGATTCCGCCCATGCGACCGTGCGGGATCGCCACACCCCGTCCCAGGCCAGTCGATCCCAATCGTTCCCGCGCCAGCAGACAATCGAACACGCTCTCGGCACGCAGTTCCGGCGTTCCGGGTGCCAATAGTTGACTGAGTTGTTCGAGTGCGCGTTTTTTGCTGTTGACGGCGAGATCGCAGGCGATGCGCTCGGGCTGGAGCAGGGTGGGCAGGTTCATGATGTTGCTAGACGGCGAGGTTGCGGTGCGCGCCCTCGTTATGGTTACGGTGATGGTTCTTGAGCTTTTCCTTGTGACGTACGATTTGGCGGTCCAGTTTGTCCACCAAGCCGTCCACGGCCGCGTACATGTCCGATTCTATCGCATCCGCGAACAGATTGGTGCCGCTCAGCAGTAACGAGGCCTCGGCCTTGTGTCGCAGCTTTTCAACCGAGAGCACCACATGCACATTCAGCACGTGATCGAAGTGACGTTCCAGTCGATCGAACTTGTCCTTCACGTAGCTGCGAAGGGCGTCGGTCAGATCGATGTGATGTCCAGTCACCGATAGCTGCATAACAGTCTCCTTTTTTTCGAGATGGTTGCGATGAAGGTGCCGACAACCCACTGGGCTCGCCGGCAGCCGGAGGCCTAAGCCCGGAGACACCTTGAGCCACCGCGTTGGTCGGGTGTTCAAGGTGCTGAAATATGGCGGAAATTTAAGCAATTCTTTTGCGATCGCTCGAAGATGGTATCTGCATCGCCTCGCGGTACTTGGCGACCGTGCGGCGGGCCACTTTGATTCCCTTACCTTCGGCTAATATAGAAGCGATCTGACTGTCGCTCAAGGGCTTTCGCGGATCTTCGTCACTAATCAACTTGCGAATCAGGGCACGGATCGCGGTGGCGGACGCGTTGTTGCCGTCTTCGGTGTTGAGTTGGCTCGAAAAGAAGAATTTGAACTCGAATACCCCGAGCGGCGTCTGCATGAATTTCTGGGTCGTGACGCGGGAGATGGTCGATTCGTGCATCCCGAGTTCCTCGGCCACGTCGCGTAAAACCATCGGGCGCATGGCTTCCTCACCGTAGTTGAAGAACGCCTGTTGCTTGTCGACGATCACCTCGGCCACGCGCAGGATCGTCTCGTTACGGCTCTGGATGCTTTTAATGAACCAGCGAGCTTCCTGCATTTGCTCGCGAAGGTAGCGGTTTTCGACGGAGCCGTCGCCGCGCTTGATCAGGCTGGAGTAATACGGATGCACGCGCAGGCGCGGGCCGAGGTCGGGGTTGATCGAGACCACCCAGCGTGAGTCTTGCAAGATGACGTATACATCCGGGACGACGTATTCCGCGGCGCCGATTCCAATTGTCGAGCCGGGTCGCGGATTGAGGCCGCGGATGACCGCGATCGCGTCCTCGACTTCGGCCTCGCTGGCGCCGGTCAGCGTGGCGAGGCCGCTGATGCCGGCCTTCGGGATTTGCTCGAGGAACTCGGTGATCAGGCGCGCGGTGAGTGCGCGGGTGTCGGCGTCGGTGTCCGCGGTGCGCAGTTGCGCGAGCAGGCATTCCGCCAGGGTGATCGCGCCGCAACCGATTGGATCGAGTTGCATGACGTACTGTTGGGCGACGCGAATGTCATCGACCGACACTTCGGCCTCGGCCGCGAAATCCGCTTGCAGGTCCTCGATCGATTGGGTGAGGTAGCCGTTGCCGTCGAGGTTATAAATGATGGCTTCGGCGATCAGTTGATCGATTTCCGTAAGCGAGGAGAGCTGAATCTGCTCCAGCAGGTGTTCTTGCAGGGATTCGTCGGCGCTCGACGAATTCATCCAGTAGTCGCTGTCGTCGCGTCCGCTGTCGGTGTAGCTGGGCAAACCGTCGTAGATCGCATCCCACGAGGTATCGAGCGCCAACTCCTGAGGAATATCCTGCGGCGCCTCGGTCGGGCTTTCCTTGACCGCGGCCGGCTCCACCTCGTGATCGGTGGTCAGTTCGGTGGTTTGTTCGGCCGTGGTGTCTTCCAGATCGAGCAGGGGATTCTGGTCCAGCATCTGCTGCACCTGCTGCTGCAACTCCAGCGACGAGTACTGCAACAGCTTGATGGTCTGTTGCAGCTGAGGGGTCAGCGACAGCGACTGGCTTATGCGGAGTTGGAGATTGGGTTTCAGCATCCTTAATTCACCTAGTGACTGAAACCAATTATGGGCGTCCCTAGGAAAAAAGTTAAGCAGGATTTATGCCATAAACGCGGAATGGGTAACGTTTTGGTGGTTGTTAGTTCTTGTCAATCGTGACGGACCGCGGGTCAGAGTGTGAAGTGCTCACCGAGGTAGAAGCGCCGCACGTCGTCGTTACGCAGCAGGTCCGACGGTGATCCTTCCGCCATGACGCCACCGTCGTGCAGGATGTAGCCGCGATTGCAGATACCCAGCGTCTCGCGCACGTTGTGATCGGTGATCAACACACCGATGTCGCGGGCGGTCAGGTGGTGGATGATGCGTTGAATGTCGAGTACCGAGATCGGATCGACGCCGGCGAAGGGTTCGTCGAGCAGGATAAAGGCGGGTTCGCTCGCGAGCGCGCGCGCGATCTCGACGCGGCGGCGCTCGCCGCCGGACAGGCTGATCCCGGAGTTGTCGCGCAAGTGTCCGATCTGTAGCTCGTCGAGCAAGGTTTCGAGCTTTTCGTGACGCGCTTCGCGATCGAGGTCGGCACGTAGTTCGAGCACGGCGAGGATGTTTTGCGCGACCGTGAGCTTGCGAAAAACCGAGGCTTCCTGCGGCAAATAACCGACGCCAAGCCGCGCGCGTGCGTGCATCGGTAAATGGGTGATGTTCGCGCCGTCCAGTTCAATGCGGCCACCGTCGGCCCGGATCAGGCCGACGATGATGTAAAAGCATGTGGTCTTGCCGGCGCCGTTGGGTCCGAGCAGGCCGACAACCTCACCGCTCGCGATCGACATATCGACGCTACGCAGCACCTCGCGCTTGCGGTAGACCTTTTTCAGGCCGCGGGCCGTGAGCTGACGCATCGGCACTTATTGTGCCGGGGGTTGCAGAATCACCTCGACGCGCTGCTTGGCTTGCTGCCCGCCGGCACGGAGTTGCCGCGTGTTGAGGTTGAATTCGATGCGGTCGTTACGGATGGTGTTGCCCGCCTGGTCGAGTAGGCCATCGCCAAGCAACAGCAACTCGCCGCTCGCGGCTTGATACTGGACGCTACGCGCGCTGCCGGTCACGGGTTGGCGGTCTGGCGTCAGGGTCTGAATGCGCGCGGGTTCACCGCTGGCTTCGATGCGGCCGAGGCGGCGCGCGTCGAGAAACACCTTGAGCGCGCTGGCTTCGAGTTTCAGGTCGCCCTGGGTCAATGTGACATTGCCGCTGTAGGTGCTGGTATTGGCTTGTTGATCCACCTCGACTTGATCCGCCGCGATCTTGATCGGTAGCCCGGCATCCTGCGCTGAGGCGATGCCAGCCATGAACCCGAGCGTCACGATACCTAGTTCGATCTTACGGCGCATAGATTCCCCGCACCTGCCGCAGCAGGGTGAAGTGCGAGCGGTTGAGATCCGCGCGCAGACCGATACCGTCGAGCGTATGCGCGCCTTGCACGATGCTGACCGCGGCGTCGGTGTGTACCTCGCGCAGGGGGAGATGCGACTCCGCGCGCTCGGTGGTGAGGCGACTTCGCGGGGTGCTGTTTCGTTCGATCGTCACGTCGCCTTCGAGTACCGCGTGCTCCAGGCGGGCGTCGAGTCGAGCCAGCTTGGCTTCAAGGGTCCAGGGCGGGTCGCCTTGGCCCAGCCATTCGATGCGGGGCGACTGCAAGGTGATGGAGCCGTCTCCGGCACGGCGCAGATCGGGACCGCTCGCGCGGTACTCCGGCTTGCCCGTCGCATCGTATACGGTCATTCGAAACTCGCGCATGTAGAAGTCGTCTTGAGTCGTGGCGGGCGCGTCATCGTTGAACGTCTCGCGCAGACCGCTGGCGATGAAATATACGACAACGGCGCCGAATGCCGCCACCGCGAACCAGATCTTGCCGCGCATCGCCTCAGCTCAGGTAGCCCGCGAGCATCGCGTCGAGCTTGCCGCGTGCATCGATCAGGAACTCGCAGACTTCGCGCGCCGCGCCTCGCCCGCCGCGGGCGCTGGTGGTCCAGTGGGCATGGCGCTTGACCAAGGGGTGGGCGTCGTTGACGGCGATCGCGAACCCAACCTGCACCATGACCGGCAGGTCGACCACGTCGTCGCCGACATACGCGACTTGTTGCCGATTAAGGCCGGTTTGCTCCAACAGTTGTGCGAACGCCGGACGTTTGTCGCGGTGACCTTGCAGCACCAATTCGATATCGAGATCGCGGGCGCGGTGTTTCACGACCTCGGAACTGCGGCCGGTGAGTATCGCCGAGCGCACGCCGGCGTGGTGCAACATGCGAATGCCGTGACCGTCCTTTGAATTGAAGGCTTTGTATTCCTGGCCGTCGTCGCCGACGAACAACGAGCCGTCGGTCAGCACGCCATCCACGTCGAAGATGACCAGTTCAATGTCTCGGGCGCGTTCAATCAGGGTGCTCATGCCTCACTCTCCTTCGAAATTTATACCACGCCGGCCCGCAGCAGGTCGTGCATGTTGATGGCGCCGATGACGCGCCGCTCGGCGTCGATCACCGGCAGGGCGTTGATCATTTTGTCTTCCATCAGGTTCAGTGCTTCCACCGCGAGGGTCGCTGCGTCGGTCGCGCGGCACGGCGTGGTCATATGCTCGCCGATGGGCGCGTGATGAATATCCACGCCGTGGTCTAGGGTGCGGCGCAGGTCGCCGTCGGTGAATACCCCTAGTAGCCGTTGCTCGGCATCGACCACGGCGGTGAACCCAAGCCCCATGCGACTCATCACCTCCAGCGCCTGTCGCAGCGGTGTTTCCGGGGCGACCAGCGGGGTGCGGTCGAGCGGGTGCATGACGTCGGCGACGCTGAGCAGCAATCGTCGACCGAGCTTGCCGCCGGGATGGGAGCGGGCAAAATCCTCGGCCGTGAAGCCGCGGATCTTCAGTAGGCTGATCGCCAACGCGTCGCCGAGCGCCAGGGTCGCGGTGGTGCTCGAGGTCGGTGCGAGGTTGAGCGGGCACGCCTCCTTGGCGACACTGACATCGAGATTGACGTCGGCCTGCGTCGCGAGGCGCGACCGCGGGTTGCCGGTCATCGCGACCATGGGTACGCCAAGGCGCTTGATGATCGGCAGGATCGTCAGCAGTTCGTCGGTCTCGCCAGAATTCGATATCGCCAGCACCACGTCCTGCACGGTGATCATGCCGAGATCGCCGTGACTAGCTTCTCCCGGATGCACGAAGAACGCCGGGCTACCGGTGCTGGCGAGTGTCGCGGCGATCTTGCTGCCGATATGTCCCGATTTGCCCATCCCCGTCACGACGATGCGGCCGTTGCAGGCGAGCATCAACTCACAAGCGCGCAGGAACGTCGCGCCGATCCGCGCGCGCAGGGCGCGCACGGCGTCCGCCTCGATGTCGAGTACCTCGATGGCGAGGCGGCGGATGGTATCGAGATCGGGTTGTGTCATGCCCTAGACCGGACTCGCGCTTACGAACAAGGTTATTTGGTAGCCCACGAATACGATCAGCAGCATCAAGGCGCCAATGCGACCGATTTGGGGTGTGCCTCGTCCCCAGCCATAGGCAAGGGCGAACAGCGCTATGGTTAATCCTAGCATGACCGGATAATCCCGCGTGTTGACTTGCTCCGGCAGCGCCAGCGGGCTCAACACCCCTGGAATGCCGAGTACGCCGAGCAAGTTGAACAGATTGGAGCCGATGATGTTGCCGATCGCTAGATCCGGTTCACCCTTTCTCGCGCTGGTGATCGAGGCCGCGAGTTCGGGCAGGCTGGTGCCGATCGCGACGATCGTCAGGCCGATGACGAGATCGCTGACGCCGAGCGCGGTCGCGATTTCGACCGCGCCCCAGACCAACAGTCGTGACGACGCGAGCAACACCAGCAGGCCGATGATCGTCCAGAGCACGCTCTTGCCGAGCGGCATTTCTTCCGGGATCTCCTCGGCGAATTCGGCGACGACGACATCGTTGCGCTGTTGTAACGCGCTATGCGTGACCCAGCCCATGTAGCCGAACAGGGTCGCCAGCAGCAGGAGCCCATCCATCCGGCTGAGTGTGCCGTCGATCAGTAGAAACCAGGCGGCGAACGTGGCGCCGAGCAGCACCGGCAACTCCTTGCGCAGGATGCCGGAGTGTACCGTCAGTGGAACCAACAGCGCGGTGACGCCGAGAATCAGTGCGATGTTCGCGATGTTGGAGCCAATCGCGTTGCCGACCGCGAGACCGGGGTTGCCTTGTAGCGCTGCGATCGTGGACACCATTAGCTCCGGCGCCGAGGTGCCGAAGCCGACGATGACCATGCCGATGATCAGCGTGGAAACCCCAAGATGGCGGGCCAGCGAGGCAGCGCCGTCGATGAACCGATCGGCGCTCCAGACCAGTAGGGCGAGTCCAGCGACCACGGCGAGCGAGGCATACAGCATAGGTTTTGCGTCTGATTTCAGGAGCGCGGATTATAGGGCACTTGCGGGCGTCGGTGGTCTGGCGGTGCCGGAGAACGCGGTGCGCTGGGCTCAGGTCGCGCCCGAATTAACGCGCGCGGTTGGAGTGCGCCTCGCGCGCCGCGGGACACAGCTTCGCGACGAGGAACGCTTGGGGGCAAACGCGCGGCGCGAGAAGGCAGTCTTGGCGCGAGCGTGGCGCGCCCTGGTTGAAAGAATTCCGATTGGGAGGCGTATATTGGCTCATGAATATTCAACTTGGCGTTTACGATCCGTTTTCCGCTGCCTGGCGGGATGAATACTATCCGCTCGATCTGCCGCTTGAATGGCGCCTGGATTATCTCGCGAACGCCTATCGCGTCTGCGTGATTCCCTGGCGGCAGCTGGACGGCGCCGTGCTGGAATGTCCACCGGGATTACGCGCGTTCGTGGCGGTGCCGTGTTCGGTCATGTCGCCGACGTCACCCGGGTCGAGCTGGGTTGGTTGCGCGAGTCTCGTGTTCGAACCCGACCTGGACGCACCTCCGCCGATCGAGGTCACGCACTGCGCGACGCCGATCGTCGATGGGTGGCGTCTGGCGTACGAGGGCCGCTGGCTGGTCAAGCTCGCCCCGCCGGCACCGTTCGAATTGCGCGGACTGCGCCGGCGCATCGAAGCCCTGGCAGCCGAAATGCCCGACGATGCGGAGGTCGATCTGACGATCGCGGGTACGCCGCATCAGTTGGAGCAGATCAAGATCATGCTCGCGTTGATGGGTTACTGAATCAAGGCAGGGCGGCGATCGTTAGCGCCGGCCCTGCCGGAAACGGGTTTAGGCGAGCTGGGCGGCCTGCAATTCGAGCTGGGCGGCGAGTTGTGGGTCGAGCTTGAGCGCATCCGCCAATTGATCGAGGTAGGCGCGCTCATCGGGGTTATCGAGATCGATCACCAGCAGCGAGACCAGGTAGATTTCCGCCGCGGCTTCGGGGTTGTCGGCGTTGGCCGCGATGGTCGCCGCATTTGCCGGGCCGTCCAGTTCCGCTTGTACGGCTTGCAGCGCCTCGGGTTGCAGGCCGAGTTGCGCCATCTGGGCGTTGATCTTGCTGCGCTCGCCGGCGTCGATGTGACCATCCGCCTTCGCGGCCGCGATCATCGCGGCGAGCAGCGCGCGACTGCGGCGGTCGGCGCTGGGACCACTCAGTTCGTTGATCGGTTGGGCCGCGGTGGTGGCGGCGGTGCCGCGTTGCGACTCCCAGTCGCGGTAGGTCTTGTAGGCCAGGCCGCCGAGTGCGGCGAGGCTGCCGAGTTTCAGTCCGGTCCCTGTCACTTTGCGGCCGCTCTTGGTGCCAAGTAACAGTGCGAGCGCACCCGCGGCAAGCGCGCCTTTGCCCAGACCCGAGAGCATGGCGTCACGTTCCGGCCCGGCCTCTGGAATCTTAAGCTTGTCCTCGGCCATACCCTGGCCCTGTTTCAGCAGCGATTGTCCGGATTGCAGCAGTTGATCGAGCAGCGCGCGGGTATCCATGGATGAGCCTCTTTTGTGACGGAAGTTTGGGAAAACACGAATTATAGAGAGTATCGCGATCGCAATGGTTACAGGATTGTGGCCGCGGGTCGATCCGCGCGCAGTCGGGCCTGTGAGATAAGGCTATGTCTAACTTAACATTTCGCAACTCGTTCGATTGTGGCAAGCTCTGCGGACTTTGAATGGATCGCACGGAGCATGACGGACACCCACATCAGCGTCGAAAATCTGACCTTTCGCCGCGGTAGCCGGATTATTTTCGACGATATCTCGTTGACGATCCCGCGTGGCAAGGTGACCGCGATCATGGGGCCGAGCGGAACCGGCAAGACCACCTTGCTGCGGCTGATCGGCGGTCAGCTCGTGCCTTTGCGCGGGGCGGTGCGGGTTAACGGTCAGGTGGTGCACACGCTTGCGCGTGGCGAACTCTATGCGCTGCGCAAGCAGATGGGCATGCTGTTTCAAAGCGGCGCGTTGCTGACCGATATCTCGGTGTTCGAGAACGTGGCGTTTCCGCTGCGCGAGCACACCCGCCTGCCCGAGACCATGATCCGCGACCTGGTGTTGATGAAGCTGCAGGCGGTCGGTCTGCGCGGCGCGGCGGAGCTGATGCCGAGTGAGTTGTCGGGCGGCATGGCGCGGCGGGTCGCCTTGGCGCGTGCGATCGCGCTAGACCCGGACCTGATCATGTACGACGAACCTTTCACCGGACTCGACCCGATCACGATGGCAACGATCGTGAGCCTGATCCGCCGCCTCAACGATTCGCTCGGGATCACCAGTCTGGTGGTGTCGCACGATGTCGGCGAGGTGATGTCGATCGTCGATTACGCGTACTTGATCGCGGACGGCAAGGTCGTGGCCGGCGGCACCCCGCGCGCCTTGGCTGAATCCGATTCGCCGTGGGTACAGCAGTTCCTGCGCTCGCTGCCCGACGGCCCGGTGCCGTTTCATTACCCCGCCGCCGATTATGCCGACACGCTGTTGGGAGGTGGCCGTGCTTGACACATTCGCCAATCTGGGGCGGTGGGCGCTCGGTTTTTTCGAGCGTACCGGGCGCGGATTCCTGTTCCTGCTGGCGACGCTGGGTGGATTGCCGGGATTGTTCATGCGCCCGTTGCTGCTGGTGCGCGAGGTGTACTTCGTCGGCGTTCTCTCGCTGCTTATCATTGTCGTATCCGGGTTGTTCGTCGGCATGGTGCTGGGCCTGCAAGGCTATGTGACGCTCTCGAAATTCGGCGCCGAGGAGTCGCTCGGCACGCTGGTCGCGCTGTCGCTGGTGCGCGAACTTGGGCCGGTGGTGGCGGCGCTATTGTTCGCCGGGCGTGCCGGTTCGGCGCTGACTGCCGAGATTGGCCTGATGAAGAGCACCGAGCAGCTGTCCGGCATGGAGATGATGGCGGTCGATCCGATCCGCCGGATCGTCGCGCCGCGATTCCTCGCCGGATTCATCGCGCTGCCGATTCTGGCGACGTTGTTCACCGCGATTGGCGTTTTAGGCGGCTATTTCGTCGGCGTCGGTCTGGTCGGTGTGGACGACGGCGCGTTCTGGTCGCAAATGCAAGCCAGCGTGGATTGGCGCGAGGACGTGATGAACGGATTCATCAAGAGCGTCGTTTTTGGATTCGTGGTGACCTGGATCGCGGTGTACGAGGGTTACGACGCGGTGCCGACCTCCGAGGGCGTGAGCGCGGCGACTACCCGCACCGTGGTGCATTCGTCGCTGGCGGTGCTTGGCCTCGATTTTGTCCTGACCGGACTGATGTTTAGCTAGACGTGAGCAGACTATGAGATCGACTCGTACGCAGGAAATCTGGGTGGGCGTGTTTGTCGCCCTGGGCATGGCGGCGCTATTCATGCTGGCGATGCGGGTGAGCAACTTTACCGCCTATCAGGAGAGTAGCGTCTACCGCGTGCATGTGTATTTCGACAATATCGGTGGCCTCAAGGTGCGTTCGCCGGTCACCCTTTCCGGGGTGCGGATCGGCCGGGTGGAGGCGATCGGTTACGACCAGGATGCGTTGCGGGCCAGGGTGACGTTGGCGATTGGCGCGCGCTACGACTTTCTCACCGAGGACACCAGCGCCAGTATCTACACCGCCGGGTTACTCGGCGAGCAGTACATCTCGCTCGAGCCCGGCGCCGAGGACGCGACCTTGAAGGAGGGCGGGATCATCCGGCACGCGCAGTCGGCGGTCGTGCTGGAGGAGCTGATCGGTAAAGTTCTGGTTAATCTTACCTCTGGTAAATAGATGCGGATGACGGTTTCGTCATCGCGAGTCTTCACTGGGAGCAATAATCGATGACTGAGAGAATGACGCGGATTCTGATTTTGGTGCTGTTCGTCCTGGCGCTGGTCATGCCGGCGCAGGCGGAAGAGCGCCCGGACAAACTGTTGCAGTCGCGCGCGCAGGAGGTGTTTGACACCTTGCAGGCCGGTGGCGATGCATTTCGCGGCGATTTCGGCAAGGTCTACGAGTTGGCCGAGCGGTTGATCTTTCCGCTGGTTGACTTCGAGGCAATGGGCAAGCTCACGCTGTCACGCCACTGGCGTCAGGCCTCCGAACAGCAGCGTTCGGATTTCATAAATACTTACAAGGAACTGCTGGTGCGGACGTACACCAAGTCGCTGCGTGAGTATGCCAACGTCAATATCGTCTTCTACCCCGAGCGGACCAAGTATCAGGACGAGTATGCAATGGTCTACTCGGACTTCGTGCAAGGCAGTGGCAAACCGAATATCCCGGTGGTGTACAGCATGCGCAAAACCGCGAATGGCTGGAAGGCGTTCGATGTGACGATCGAGGGCTTGTCGATGGTCAAGAACTACCGCGATAGCCTCAACCGCGAGATCGACGAAAAGGGGCTCGACGGGGTGATCGCGCGCCTGAAAAAGGAGGCGTCGGACTCGTGAGTCACGATGCCGCGCGCACCGGGGCGGAGACGCCGGCATGAGCCAGGCGGTGACTGAGGCGTCGAATCTGGTCGCGGCCGGTCCGGGTCGGTATCTGATTTCCGGGCCGCTGGGCCTGGAGCAGGTGCAGGGGCTGCTCGCATTCCCCTATGCCGATGGGGTCGTCGCCTACACGATCGATCTTTCTGGGGTGACCGCGGCCGATAGCGCCGCGCTGGCGTTGATGCTTTATTGGCAGCGCGAGACCAAACAGCGCGATTGTCTCGTGTGTTACGTCAATCTGCCGGAGCGGCTCCGTTCGCTGATCGAGTTGTACGACTTGCACGGCATCGTGCAGCTCGCGGAGTAAGGGCACTCGCGTTCGTTCCAGCCCGCGCGTCCTGGGCGATAATCCGGCGCGGCAGCCGATTTACGGCGGAGGCGGTGGGTAGCTGCGATCGTACGGCGGAGGTGGCGGAATACGCGCGTTTGCGGGCGGTTGGTCGCGCGGCGGTGGCGGCGGGATTCTGGCTTTGCTCGGCGCGGCCGGTCCCGTGAAATGACCACTGACCGGTACCCGGTGACCTTTCGCGTACATGCATTGCACGTAGCTCGCGTCATAGCGCGACTGCGCCGAGTACGCTGAAACGTTCGCTGCCGACGTCCCGGCCGTGCTCCCCACCAACAACCCCGCGCCCGCGCCGACGCCGGCACCGGAATGACCGCCGATCGCCGCGCCAGCGGCCGCGCCGACCACAGTGCCGACGACCGCGCTGCCGACCGCGGCCTCATTCGCCGCGGTTTGCGCGGTATAACCTCCGATGTGTTCCTGCGCATAACCGCGACAGAGCGCGTCATCGTGGCGGAATGTGTCGAAGCCGCGACCGGTGCCGGGCAGGGCCATCACGCTCGGCCCGGTCGGCATCACGATGCAGGCCGCGAGCAGTGGCGCCGCCGCGAATGGAAACAGACGTAGTGCGCGTTGCATGGCGGCACCTATCGGTTCAATGTCCGTCAGGCGGCTGCGGAACCACCTTGAGCCAGTCCTCGCGACATTCCTTCACGTAGGGGTAGTAGGTCTTCGAGCTCGGGCAGTAATACCAGTAATCCGAGTCCGTCGATGGCTCGTCGTAAGGGTCCCTTTCGATATACACGGTGGTTGGGCTCGGTACCGTGATGATCTGGGTACTGTGCCTTGGCGGCGGGTAGTAATACCACGGCCGATAAATCGGTGTGCCGATGTAAAGGTCCACATCCACGCGCGGACGCGAGTACGGGCGGGGGCGATGATATCGGTCGCGATCGACCACGATCGGGCGGTCGTGGCGACGATCGGAGAACCCGCGCTCCGAATAAGGGCGGTCGGCCCACGCGGGGCCCGTGAGCAGCAGGCCGAAACTGATGGTCATGACCGAGACGAGTGTGTTTTTGTTCATCGTAGTTCCTGCGGTTCGCGGATACTCAGCAAATTAGGTGAACGGTGGCACGCAAAGCCTCGCGCGCTGGTCTTGCGGGTTGGCGGGCTGCCCGCTTGATCATGGGATGCTTGCGGGGTCGGCGCGTCATCGCAAGCCTGCATTCGAGCGGTAGCCGGGGCCTCGGTCCTGCCAGCGATCGTATCGCTGAAATCGATCCTGACGTGGGTGGGTGTAGCCCTCGTGACTGCGCGACGCGCGGCGGGGTGGCCCAGGACGATAGTCGTATTGGTGCTGCAGCGGAAACGCGAGATCAATGACGATGTCGACATTCGAGCCACGATAGGCACTGGAATGGGCCGACACGTGACCGGTTGCGGCCAGCAACAGGGCAGCACTCAGACAGCTCATGAAACGGATGCGACGGGTCACGCAGACCTCCCCGATGGTTGCCGAAAACTCGGGCACAGTCTGCATGTCGGCAGCTGAATGCGTGCTGAACGCGCGATGATGCGCGTCGGCTCAAGGTGGTGGTCGGCGGTACCCGCCCGCGAGTCCGCGGCGCGACAGTACGATTTGCCACACGTGAATCGCCCGCGCCCGCGCGGCGCCGGCGCAACTCAGCAGGTAATATCGCCACATGCGGCGAAAGCGCTCCCCATACTGCTCGGCGAATTGCGGCCAGGCGTGTTCGAAATTTTCGTGCCAGGCCATCAGGGTCGGATCGTAATCGGCGCCGATGTTCTCGATATCCTCGACCACCAACAACCCGTCCATCGCGCTTGCCAACTGGCTCATCGCGGGGAGTTCCGAATTAGGGAAGATATAGCGTTCGATCCACGGATCGACCAGTTCGCGAGCGTCCAGTTTACCGAGCGTGTGCAACAGGCAGAGTCCGTCGCCGCGCAGGCAGCGATCGACGACCTCCATGAACGTACGATAGTTTTTACTGCCGACATGCTCGAACATGCCGACGGAAACGATGGCGTCGAACGCCTGTTCCACCGCGCGATAATCCTGCACCCGGATCTCGACCGGGAGTCCCGCGCAACGCTGGCGTGCGTATTCGGCCTGGGGTTCGGAAATCGTCAGACCCACCACTTCCACACCGTGTCGTTCGGTCATGAATTGGGCCAAACTGCCCCAGCCGCAGCCAATGTCCAGTACCCGCATGCCCGGTTGCAGATTGAGTTTGCGGCTTACCAGCGCCAGTTTGGCCGTTTGCGCTTCGGCGAGCGTCGATGCGTCGCGCCAAAACGCGCAGGAGTACACCATGCGCGGATCGAGCATCGCTTCGAAAAATGCGTTGCCGAGGTCGTAGTGCACTTCGGCCACCGCATGGGCGCGATGCGGCGCCTGTAGATTCACCAGCCGTGCGCGCCACTCGGCGAGCCGGATCACCCAGGGTCTTACCTTGCGTTCCAGCCCCGCACGCAGTACCCGCTCGAAAAACTGATCGAGTTCGGCGACGTCCCAAAGCCCATCCATGTACGCTTCGCCCAACCCCAGCGACCCGAATCGAAACAGGCGATGAAATACTTCGTCACTATGAATCTGCATGTCCCACGGGCGGTTGCCATCCAGCGTGACATCCGCCTGCTGTAGTAATTTTGCCGCGAGACTCCTGAGACTACGTTCTTTCATTCTCGTGTCGGCGGGTGCCGAATGTGATGACCCTCACGCTGTTATATAGCGCAATGATTGACGAATCGCGACGACCTTGGTTCATGCCGGGTGGTTACCGTGCTATGCTTGCGCCGCTTTTTTTTAGGCCCCTCAACCGTCGCGGCGTAGCTAATCCCGATGTCGTTTTCACCGGATTCCGATGCACCCAAGGTCGAACTGCGCACCTATGTGTTCATCGATTCGCTACAGCCGCAACTGGCGTCCTATATGGCGACGGCCTCCCAGGGCTTTCTGCCCAAGCCGGGTGATTCGTGCCTTTGGTTGGAGGTATCGCCGGGCATGGCGATCCATCGCCTGACCGATATCGCGTTGAAGGCCGCGCCGGTGCATCTGGGCGGGCAGGTTGTGGAACGCAGCTTCGGCTCGATGGAGATCCACAGTCGAGATCAGGCCAGTGTGCTTGAGTCCGCCCGCGTGGTGTTGCGCTGGCTCAACACGAGCGAGTCCGCGCGGCAACGGGTGCGCGTGCCTTGGCAGGAAATCATCCGAGGCATCAACCCCGATCACGCCGTGCTCATCAACCGTCAGAACCGCAAGGGTTCGATGGTGTTGCCGAATCAGAGCATCTTCATCCTCGAGACCGAACCCGCCGGCAACATCATTTATGCTGCAAACGAGGCCGAGAAGGCGGCGCACATCACCCTGGTGGAAGCGCACGCCGTGGGCGCTTTCGGACGTCTGACCCTGGCCGGGCGCGAAGCTGACATCGAATCGGCCGGCACCGCCGCAGTCGCCGCGATGCGGCGACTCAACGAGCGCGCGATTTGATATAGCGCGCACGCACGCGGGCGAACGCGGTGACTAATCGTCGGAGTTTCCCGCGTCGCTTCTAAGGCCAATCCGTTCCGATTGATGGGAGGTCATGCCTCGCGCCAAGCTGCATCACCCCGCAACCACGCTAACCATGTCGGTCTCGAAAGGCGGGTTCGAACCCGGCCGCGATTCGGAAGCGCTGGTTGGAACCGTTGTCTAGTCGGCCCAGGTGAATATCGAACGGGCGGGGCGCTTGCCGACCTGAACGCTGGCTTGCTTGCGAACGTCATTGCGTACCGCTTGCACGCGGTAGGTTCCGGCTGGGAGCGCTACGTAAAGCAGTGGGCCCGCTTGATCCAGCGCGAGTACGGTCTTCCCGGCGCGGTCGCGAATCGTGACGTTCACATCGGCGAAATAGGCACCGTCGCGGGCGCGCGAGAACTCAAGCCTGAGGTTGTATTGCCCGGCCTCACGCGCGAACTCCGCGCGTTCCTCCAGCCCAACACCGCCACTGCGATAGGGTGGCTCGGCGAATGCTGGCGTAACCGCCAGCGCGACCGCGCAGGTCATTGCGGCCAGGGATTGAATCAACGTGGATTTTTTCATTTGATACCTCCTGAAAGCACAGTTTGGATCGAATGGGCGCTCGCGCGGGTATTTAACCCGAGTGCGCCAAGTTACCTCGTTGAACCCTATATATGAGCTGTGAAAGCAAGCTTCAAGTTAAATGTGTCGAGAAAAGATACGATTTATCGGTCCCTGGCGAGCGTCGCACGGCGCCAAGGTAGCACTGTGGCCTGGGTTTTTGACGCGAAGGAGCGCGCCCGTGGCATCACCCGAGTAACCGGGTGGCGACGCATCGCGAGATTCGGGTTGCTGGTCGCAGCCAGCGGGCTTGCCGCCTGCGCTAACGTGCGTGTTCAAAACGATACATTCGCCCGCCAGCATGGGTTCGAAGCGATCGAAGTGCCGGGGCAGGGTTACACTCACGTCGCGTACGTCAAGCCCGCGTTCGGCTTCGAACGCTGGCATGTCTACCTGGAAGGCGATGGACTGCCGTGGGTGGCACGGTTCTTCGTGAACCCCGACCCCGCGGTTCGCGAGCCGTTGATGTTGCGCTTGATGGCACAGGATCCGGCGCCGACGCTTTATCTGGGTCGGCCTTGTTATCACGGCAACGCGACGGATGATGGCTGTGACGCTTCACTGTGGACGTATGAGCGTCACTCGTCCACCGTGGTGGAGAGCCAGGTCGCGGCGCTACGCCGGCTGGTCGCGCGGTTTGGCATTCGGCGCTTGGCTTTGATTGGTCACAGCGGGGGCGGTGCGATGGCGATGTTGATGGCGCCTCGGGTGCCGCAAGCCGAGGCGGTCATGACCGTCGCGGGGAACCTCGATCTTGGCGCGTGGACCCGATTGCACCGCTACTCGCCGTTGATCGGCTCACTCGATCCGGCGACGCAACCTCCGCTGCCGGCGGGTATCGTGCAACTGCATTACGCCGGTGGCGCCGATACCAATATCCCGCCCGAACTCACGGCGTCGGTGGTGCGCCGCCAACCGTGCGCGCGCTGGACGGTGGTCGAGGACGCGACGCATTCCGGAGGCTGGTGGTCGCGTTGGCCGGGGATGCTCGCGGCGCTCGACCACGCACTGGAGGACGGCTGCGCGAACGCGCGCTAACGCGACGGGCGACCTCGTATTTCGCTTGTCAGCCGGCGGCTTTGGCCCTATGTTTCGTGGCATCTTAAACGCCTGTCGCAAAGAGGTTGAGGTTCGATGATCAAGCACTGGATCGCGGTCGCGCTTGCATCTGGGTTTAGCTTGGCATTGAACGCCGCTGAACCGCCCGTCGTCCACGTCTACAACTGGAGTGACTACATCGGTGAGTCCACGCTCGCTGAGTTTACCCAGGCGACCGGCATCAAGGTCGTCTACGACGTCTACGACAGCAACGACGTGCTTGAAGCGAAGTTGATGGCCGGTCGCAGCGGCTACGACGTCGTGTTTCCGTCGGCGCAGCCGAATGGCGCGCGCCAGATCAAGGCGGGTTTGCTGCGCGCCGTGGACAAGGCACAACTGCCGAACTGGCGCCATCTCGATCCCTCGATCCTGACCAATCTCGAATCGGCAGACCCGGGCAACCAGCATTTGGTGCCGTATCTCTGGGGCACCTCCGGCGTGGGCTACAACACCGCGAAGGTCCGGGAGATGCTAGGCGAAGCGGCGCCGACCGATAGTTGGGCGATGATCTTCGATCCGGCGGTCGCGAAAAAGCTCTCGGGCTGCGGCATCGCGATGCTCGACGAAGCCGCCGAGGCGATTCCGGCGATGCTGGCGTTTCTCGGCAAGGATCCGCGCAGCCACGCCCGCGAGGATCTCGACGCAGTGGCCAAGGCTTACGCGGCTGTGCGGCCGCACATCAAATACTTTCATTCCTCGCAATACATCAACGACCTTGCGAACGGTGATATCTGCGTCGCGATGGGCTACTCGGGCGATGTGCAGCAGGCCGCCGAACGCGCCGAGGAAGCCGGCAAGGGGATCGAGTTGGCCTATTCGATCCCGAAGGAAGGCGCGCAGCTCGCGACCGACGTCATGGCGATTCCAAAGGACGCGCCGCATCCCGGCAACGCGCATCGTTTCATTGATTTCATCCTGCAACCGGCGGTGATCGCGGCGGTCAGCAATGCGGTGGCGTTTCCGAACGCGAATCTCGCGGCGACCGAGCTGGTGAACGCCGAGTTGCGCGAGAATCCGGGTATGTATCCACCGGCGGAAGTGCGCGAACGCCTGTTCGTCGTGCCGCCCGAGGACGCGCGCACCACGCGGGAACTCAACCGAACCTGGACGCGCATCAAGACCGGCAAGTAACGCGCGAACCCGACGGCAGTGGCGCAGAATCGTATCTTCGAGCCGTGGCAGGATCCGAGCGCGCAGCCGTTCGTGCGGGTCGAGCGGGTCACCAAGCACTACGGGGACGTCTACGCGGTCGATGACGTCACGCTGGAGGTCTATCGCGGCGAGCTGTTTTCGCTGCTTGGGCCGTCAGGCTGCGGTAAGTCGACCCTGCTGCGCATTCTGGCCGGATTCGAGACCCCGGACGCCGGCCGGATCTTCATCGACGGCGTCGATGTCACCGCCACGCCGCCCTATGCGCGGCCGGTGAACATGATGTTCCAGTCCTACGCGCTGTTTCCGCACCTCACGGTGGCGCAAAACGTTGCGTTTGGTCTGAAGCAGGATCGTATGCCACGGCGCGAGATGCGTGATCGGGTCGCGGAGATGCTCGCGCTGCTCAAGATCGAAACACTTGCCAAGCGCAAACCCGATCAGCTCTCCGGCGGTCAGCGCCAGCGCGTCGCGCTCGCGCGCAGTCTGGCCAAGCATCCCAAGCTGTTGTTGCTCGACGAACCGCTCGGTGCGCTCGACCGCAAGCTGCGCGAGCACACTCAGTTTGAGCTCGTGAACCTCCAGGAGCAGATCGGCACGACCTTCGTGATGGTCACGCACGACCAGGAGGAGGCGATGACGATGTCGTCGCGGATGGCGATCATGGAAGCTGGCCAGATCCGCCAGGTTGGTACCCCGACCGCGGTGTACGAGTATCCGGCCAATCGTTACGTGGCTGAGTTCATCGGCGCGGCGAATCTGATCGACGGCCGCGTGGTCAAACACGATGGCGAGTTCGTCTCGATCAAGCCCGCGGCCTGGGATGGCGAGGTGCGGATGCGGCTGGCGCAACCGGTCGTCGCCGGCACGCCGGTGTATGTCGCGCTACGTCCGGAAAAGCTTCGGATCGGCAGTCCGCCGGAGGATCAAAGTTTCAACCGGGTGACTGGGCGGATCGAGGACATCGCCTACTTCGGCGACGTTTCCACTTACCACGTCGAACTTCCGAATGGTCTGCGCGTGAAGGCGACGCAGACCAACATCGTACCGCGCGCGGAACAGTTGTTGACCTGGGGCGATGCGGTCGAGCTGTGGTGGCAACCCACCAGCGGCGTGGTGCTGCTGTCGTGAACGCGGCGGGTGACGACGGCATTCACGGTCGGGTCGGGCGGCGGTATGTGATCGGGCTGCCGTTCTTGTGGCTGGTGCTGTTTTTCCTGGTGCCGTTCCTGATTGTGCTCAAGGTGAGCTTTGCCGAAGCCCTGCTCGGCAATCCTCCGTTCGGGCCGTTGTTGGCGTGGGTCGACGAGGTATTCCTGCAACTCAGGCTCAATCTGGAGAATTACCGGATGATGCTGAGCGACAGTCTGTATCTCAGCGCGTTCGTGAATTCGTTGAAAGTCGCCGCGATCTCGACCTTGTTGTGTTTGCTGCTCGGGTTTCCGATGGCCTATGGCATCGCCCGGGCCGATCCGCGCTGGCGCCTGCCGTTGTTGATGTTGATCATTCTGCCGTTCTGGACCTCGTTTTTGATCCGTGTGTATGCCTGGATCGGTATCCTGAAAAACAATGGCTTGATCAACAACCTGTTGCTGGGATTGGGTCTGATCGACCAACCGTTGCCACTGCTGCATACCCCGCTCGCGGTGTATGTCGGCATTGTTTATTCGTATCTCCCGTTCATGGTGTTGCCGCTGTACGCGACCTTGGCGCGGCTCGATCTGACCTTGCTGGAGGCGGCGGCGGATCTCGGCGCGCGGCCATTCAAGGCGTTTCTCACGGTTACGCTGCCGTTGGCGTTGCCGGGCATCGTCGCCGGCAGCTTGTTGGTGTTTGTCCCCGCGACCGGTGAGTTCGTGATTCCGGACCTGCTCGGCGGTCCGGACTCGTTGATGATCGGCAAGGTGCTCTGGACCGAGTTTTTCAACAACGCGGACTGGCCGGTGGCCTCGGCGCTGGCGGTGGTGCTGTTGCTGTTGCTGGTGGCGCCGGTGGTATGGCTCCAGCGCGGCCAATGGGACGAGCGCGAGGACTAGCGCGGAATGGGCCGCCGTTCGCAGTTCATCGTGGTGGCGCTGATCGTCGGCTATGTCTTTCTGTATGGCCCGATCCTTTCATTGATTGTCTATTCATTCAATGAATCGCGCCTGGTCACGGTCTGGGGCGGATTTTCCACCAAGTGGTACGGCGAGCTGCTGCGTAACGAACAAATCCTCGCGGCGGCCTGGCTCAGTGTAAAGATCGCCGCCGCCAGCGCGACGGTCGCGGTCGTGCTCGGTACCTTTGCCGGCTTCGCGCTCGCCCGGTTTCGCCGCTTCCGTGGCCGCGCGCTGTTCACCACGCTGATCACCGGGCCGTTGGTGATGCCTGATGTAATCATCGGCCTGTCGTTGTTGCTGTTGTTCGTGGCGATGGAGCAAGCGATCGGGTGGCCGGCGGGCCGGGGCATGTTCACCATCGGGATCGCGCATATTACCTTCGGCATGGCCTATGTCGCGGTAGTGGTGCGCTCGCGGGTGGTTCAGCTCGATCCATCGCTGGAAGAGGCCGCGCTCGATCTCGGCGCACGACCGGCCACCGTGTTCCTGCGCATCACGCTGCCAATCATCGCGCCGGCACTCGCGGCCGGCTGGTTGCTCGCGTTCACGCTGTCGCTCGACGACCTCGTAATCGCGAGTTTTGTCTCCGGTCCTGGCTCGACGACGCTGCCGATGGTGGTCTATTCCAGTGTGCGTTTGGGCGTCAGCCCGCAGATCAACGCGCTGGCGACCATCATCGTGGCCGTCGTCGCGACGGGTGTGTTGATCGCCGGATTAATGACGATGCGGCGAGGGCGTCGAACCGGATAATCGCGCGTGAGCCGTAACCGGGGTGTCGAGCGGCGACACCGTCGTGGCGTCGCGTCAGGCGAACAGCAACCGGAGTCCAATCAGAATCGTCACCGCCTCGAACGCGCGTTTGATGAGCTTGTTGCCTTTTTTGATCGCGAGGTGCGCGCCGAGGTAACCGCCGAGCAGCGAGCCAAGCAGCAGCGCGGGCAACCACGGCCAATGGATCTCGCTGATCATGCCCAGCGTGACCGCGCCGGTGCCGTTCCAGAACAGGCCGACGATGACCAGCGTGTGAGCGACCGCGCGTAGATAGTCCATGCCAAACCAGCGCACCAGCCAGAGCGTCGCGAACAAACCCGTGCCCGAGGTCAACGAGCCGTTGAGGATGCCGATCAGCATCAAGCCCAGCCCGCCTTTCAGCATTCCGGCTCGATCGCGATGACGTGGCGCGTGGATCTGCCCGAGCTGAGGCTTGAAGATCGAATAGACGCCGAGTCCGAGCGTCAACGCACCGAGCGCGATTTTGGCCGCGCGATCGGGCACGCTCACGATCGCGAGCGCGCCGAGCACGACGCCCGGTAGCCCCGCGACCAACATCAAACCCATGACGCGAGGCTCCAGCGAGCCTTCGCGCCAGTGGCGCAGGCTGGCGCCGAGACCGAGCGCAACGGTGGCGACCTTATGCGTGGCAAGCGCCAGCGCGAACGGCAACCCGAGGAAGATCAGCACCGGCAGCTGAATCAACCCGGCGCCGCCACCCGAGAACGACGAGAACGCATTGGCGACCAGCGCGACCAACAACAGGATCAGGTGTTCCAGCCAGGCGGCAAGGCCAGCGAGGTCATGCAATAAGTGGGTCCGAGCGAGGTGTACCGGCGCGCGTTGGTATTCAGGCGCACCTACGTTATTAATTGTGACCCGCGCAATTGTAAAGCGACCGCCATCTATGACCTAATCGCCGCATGAAGAATTGCTCCATCTGGGTCGGAATGTTGGTGTTGTTCGCGGTGGCAACCGGTGCCAACGCGAACGGCTTGTTTCGTTGGGTCGACGAAAGTGGCCGGGTCCACTACGGCGACCGGTTGCCGCCCACGAGCGCCGAATCGGGCCATCAGGAAATCGACACCTTCGGTCGTGTCAAAAAAGAGGTGCCAGGGGCAAAATCGAGCGCCGAACGCGAGCGCGAAGCGGAGCTCAAGGCGCGACGCGACGCGGACGAGCGTGCCCGCCGCGAGCGCATCAACTACGACCGCGCGCTGTTGAGCACCTACACCTCGATCGACGACATCGAACGTCTGCGCGCCGACCGCCTGGGGTTGGTGGAGTCGGTGTCCAGCGTCATCCAGACCAAGGTGGCAAAACTCGAACAGGACCTCACCGAGGCGCTCGAGCGGCGCGAAAAGCTCGAAGCAAGCGGTAAACCCCTACCGCCGCAACTCGTGCAGAACATCGCCGAGTACGAACGGCAAATGGCGAGCTACGATGAACAACTGGCGGCCAACGCCAAACAGCGCGCCGAGATCGAGGCCCGATTCGATCGCGATCGGACGCGTTATCTCGAACTCAAGTCGGAAGTCGACTCCAAACTTATTGGAGCGGGCGCGCGCTGACAGGCGCGTGTCGAAAGCTTTCTCTCACCCTAAGCCCAAGCGTCATTACGGGCACTGTTGTTGCTGATCCACATGCCGCGCATGGACGCGGCAATTTTGTTAGCCGAACCAGCGGCGCAATCGCGGGCGCCGGAGCGGTTGTTGGCTGGCAGTCGGTGAGCGGCCGGGTTTGGCATCGGCACGCTCGCGCGCAGTGCCAACGCCAAGCCCGGCAATCGGCAACTAGCCGCGGATCAAGGTGCCGACACCCTTGTTGGTCAGGAGTTCGAGCAACACCGCGTGCTCGACCCGGCCGTCGATGATGTGCGCGGCCTTGACGCCGGAGCGCACCGCATCGAGTGCGCAGCCGACCTTGGGCAGCATTCCGCCAGCGATGGTGCCGTCGGCGATCAATCCATCGATAGCTTCGGCACTGAGGCCGGTCAGCAATTCGCGGTTTTTATCGAGTACGCCCGGCGTGTTGGTCATCAGGATCAGCTTTTCAGCCTTGAGCACGATCGCGAGTTTGCCGGCGACCAGATCGGCGTTGATGTTGTAGGAACTGCCGTCGGCGCCGACACCGACCGGCGCGACCACCGGAATGAAATCTGCGCTATCGAGTAGATTCACGATCGAGGGGTCGATCGACTCCACCTCGCCGACGTGGCCGAGATCGATAATCTCCGGCACCGCGAGCTCCGGTGAGTTGTTGGTGAGTTGCATCGGCCGGGTACGGATCAGGTTTGCGTCCTTGCCGGTGAGGCCCACCGCGCGGCCGCCATGTTGGTTGATTAGGCTGACGATTTCCTTGTTCACCAGGCCGCCGAGCACCATCTGCACCACGTCCATCGTTTCGCGGTCGGTGACCCGCATGCCCTGGATGAACTTTGATTCCTTGCCGAGCTGTTGCAGCAGCTTGCCGATTTGCGGCCCGCCGCCATGTACGACGACCGGGTTGAGGCCGACTTGCTTCAACAGGACGACGTCGCGGGCGAAGCTGCTTTTAAGCAGTTCCTCGGTCATCGCGTTGCCGCCGTACTTGATGACAACAGTCTTGCCGGAAAACCGCTGAATGTAGGGCAGGGCCTCGACCAGTACCTTGGCGATCGAGAGATCGGGTGTGTGTTCCATGGTGCGACTCAGGCGTTGTGGTAACCGACGACGCGCTCGACCTCGTGCCGGGAGCCGAGGATGACGGGCACGCGCTGGTGCAGCGATTCGGGTTGCAGGTCCATGATGCGCGCTCGGCCGGTGCTGCTTGCGCCGCCCGCCTGCTCGATCAGGAAACTCATCGGGTTGGCTTCGTAGAGCAACCGCAGTTTGCCGGTTTGACCCTTCTCGGCGAGCTTGCTGTCGATCGGGTACATGAAGATGCCGCCACGGGTCAGAATGCGGTGGACTTCCGCGACCATCGAGGCGATCCAGCGCATGTTGAAGTCCTTCTCTCGTGGGCCAGCTTTGCCGGCGAGGCATTCGTCGACGTAGCGTTTGATCGGCGGTTCCCAGAAACGCATGTTCGAGGCGTTGATTGCGAACTCCTGGCTGTCCTCCGGAATGCGCAGATTCGGGTGGGTCAGGATGAATTCGCCGATGTTTTGGTCGAGGGTGAAGCCATTCACGCCGTTGCCGGTGGTCAATACGATCATGGTCGACGGGCCATATAGCGCGTAGCCCGCCGCAACTTGTTTCGTTCCCGGTTGTAGGAAAGCCTGGGCCGTCGGTTCGTTGCCCTCGCCCGGGCAACGCAGGATCGAGAAGATCGTGCCGACCGAAACGTTGACATCGATATTCGAAGAGCCGTCGAGCGGATCGAAGGTCAATAGATACTTGCCGCGCGGCTTGTTGGCCGGGATGTGATAGATATCGTCCATTTCCTCGGAGGCCATCGCCGCGAGGTGCCCGGCCCATTCGTTGGACTTGATGAACACATCGTTGGAAATGACATCGAGCTTTTTCTGGGTTTCGCCCTGCACGTTCTCGCTCTCGTTGCTGCCGAGCACGCCGACCAACGCGCCGTGGTTGACCAGATTCGAGATGACCTTGCAGGCAGTGACCACGTCGTTCAGCAGTGACGTGAAATCGCCGGTCGCGCCTTTGATCTTGCGCTGCTCTTCGATGATGAACTGCGTGATCGTCGTTCCGTTGTGCATGATTTCGTTCCCAATTGATTAGTCCATTCGCGGGCCGGCCGCGCGGATCACCGCATTTAGCCGCCAGCACCGATTTTCGCGCGACGATAGGCCGTTTTAACGGCGCTGGCAATCCTGCCTTGTTTGACAAATATCAAAACCTGTGGTGACCAAGGCGGTAGTCTGACCGACTGGGTCTACAGCGCGGGCCAGGTGTACGGTCGTCAACGATGGCGCGCGCCGAACTCGCGGCGAATCAGAGTTATTACGACAGGTGCTTGGTAATGATCATGAATACGTTGGTGTACGCGCTGTTTGGCCTCGTGCTCATCGCGGTGCTGGTCGTCACCGTGGGCCTGCCGTTCGCGATGTGGCGCAACCGCCGCACAGCGGAGCGTTACCGCGAACGACTCATCGCCGACATGAAGGAAACACGCCTGCATCGCATGCTTGGCGCGCTTGGCCTGCAACCGGCTCGACATCTGCATCAAATACCCATCGTCGAGGTTACCCGCGAAATGCGTAACTGCGCCGCGTGCGACGCAACCGCCGCCTGCGATCGCGCGCTGAACGAAAGCCCCGACGTTTCGGTGGATGACATTAGCTACTGTCCCAACCAACAATCGTTGCGCCGCGCGGTCGAGGGGCGTTCCGACGCATAGTGGCGGGGTTGATGCTTGACCTCACGGTTATCTGAGCCTACCAGGACGGCGTCCTAACCGGACGGGCGGTTAAAAATAGGTCCGCACAGCCGTCTCCAATGTCCACTTCAAAGCGCCCAGTTCGGCGCCGGTGCTCGTGGCGCCAAGGGTCAGCGCGTGACGTTTGCCGAGTGCGATACCGTTATCCCAACGAAACTCCCAGACCGTCCCGCGATTCGCAAGGTCTCGATTGACCGAGAGATCCGCGCGTGTGCGCCATCCGTCGATGGGCTCCCACAAAGCACCGCCGCGTAATTGACCCATCACAGTCAACGATTCGTCCAGGTCTAGATCATGGACGAGCGCGGATTCGAGAAAGCCGTACCCGAGGATTCCAGAGCGAGCCTCGCGCCAGGCGAGGCCCGCTCCGCCCAGTAGCGTGGCGCGGGTCGAATCGGTGGCGTGCTGCTTTTCCCAGGCGATACGCGTGCGCCATGAGATTGGTTTGAAAAATCGGTCGCGCGGTTCGACCGAGTGAATGTCGAGTAGCGTGAATTCGCGCAGGAACAGTTGGTCGCGGTCCCGTTCGTAGCCGGCCGCGAGGGCGAAGAACTCGATCGTGTTGTTATCACCATACCCCGGTGATGGATCGAGAAAATCGTGGTAGGCCGGGCGCCACTGCAGAACAGCGAGCTGCCGGTCGCGGTCGTTGGTCATGCCGATCGTGACCCGCGAGGTGCCATGCCCGAGTTCGGGCGTGACCGCCGGCCGTGGCACCGGAATCTCCTCGGTGGCCAACGCGATTCGGCTACGTTGCCGCAGAATTGACTTCTCGGCGTCGGTCAACCGCGTCACCTCGCCGCCGCCGTTCAGGCGGCGATAGCGTAGTAAGTCTCCAGCTAGATCCATCGCGCGTGCCGCCGCGATCGGCTCGAACGACGACAGTCCAGCCGCGGCCGTATCGCCGCCGTTTCCCCATAGCGTAAGCGCGCTGGAGATCTCCGGCTCGGGCAATGTACGTTGTGCCTGTTTGATTTTCTTTCCGAGCGACGCGACAAAGCGGCGTTCACGGATCAGACCGCGTTGTTCCAGCGCCTTGATTGTGTCGACCGGAATCGCCCAGGTGCGGAACGGCTCCGTGAGCCGTTGTCGCGGTGTCACGACATCCAGCAACGAGAGTAAATGGTAGGAACAGTTCTCGCGGAAAAAATAGTAATCAAAGTAGGCGATCAACATTTCATAGGCATGCGCCAGCACCCACGTGACTTCCTCGGGCGTCAGATTCAGCGTGTATTCCCAGATGTCGCGGTCGTCGACCTGCCCGTATTCGCGAAGTTTGAGGTGGTAGGGGAGCACGTGGAAACGGCCCTTGAATCCGCCTCCGATACCCAGCACGGCGTAGCTCATCGGGCCGACGTCGGGCGGAACCTCGGCGGCGAAGTTCAGGCTCTGGTTGAGCATGCGCAGCTCGGGCGCCTGGTCGCGCCGATCAAGACGAAGCAAGGTATGACCGAACGCGGACGACGGGCTGTTGGGGTGCGCGGACGGGAAAATCACGGTCAGCTCGTCAGCTTGAAGAAAGGTTTTATACCGGTCGAATTCCTCACATGCGACCGGTGGAAAACTGACCGACGCGTCCGCGAGCGAGGCGGCTAGCCACTGCCGACGCGCGACGAAGCGGCAGGCGGGGATGAGTCGCATGGGGGCCTTCACGGTCGTGGCGTGCAGCGCCGCGATAGTCGCTTCTAGCTCTCGCCGAGGATCGTGCTTGCCCTCGCTCGATAGAAAGAAATGCGGCGCATCGATTTGGCTCTCCAGTCCATCGCTGAAGCGCGGCTGTTGGTAGTGCAGCAATGCGTGCCACATGGGGTCGCGCCACAGTTCGCGGCTACCCGCCGCGTCAATGAGTTGAGCCACGGGGTGGTCGGTGCCGGCGTTGGTTGCCGCGACGGCGGCGGCATCGAAATCGCCAAGGGCGAGTTGTTGTTCCACCGAGTCCGCGGCGTGGCCCACATGCAATGTGGTGACCAGCATCAGGTAGATGACGGTCCTGACTAAATTGATGATGGACATGATCATCACATAAAAAAGGCCCACACAGGGGTGGGCCTTGCAACTGTCAAGCGACCGCCTTAGCGCGTCACGTATTTCGCGAGACTAGCATCGGCTTCTAGCGCCTTGTCGAGCGCGGCGAGCACGTCTGTCGGCTCGGATACGCCAAAAACCTCGTCGTAGTGGCTTTGCGTAAGACGCTGGAATGACGGCATGTCGCGGTCATCCACGCCGAGCAGATAGCCGAGTGCGATCAGGTGATCACCCTGACCCTTGGCGGCGTCGGTGCTTAGCTTGTCGATATTGCTCGCGACAAAGATCTGTTTCGCTTCTTCGCGTTGCACGGCTTTGGTGGGGTCGCAGCCCATCAGGCCATCGCCCGTGGTCATGAAAAACGTGTTGGGGATGACTAGATTATTCAGGATCGCGGCGGCAATGTTGGCGCCGCGCGAATTCTCGCCTTTCATGACCTGGGCGCCGAGACCGCAACCCGAACCGGTTTCCGTTGCGTAGGCAGCGGTGGTCGCTAACAGCGCGGTTATTGCAATGAATGCTATGGGTGTTTTCATTTCGAGTTTCCTTTCTTAACCTGGATTAACGACCGGCGTATTTGGCTAACCGAGGATCGGCCCCGAGCGCGGCATCCAACTGTGCCAACCACGTTTGCGCGTCAGATGGGTTCTCGGAGAATAGCTGCGCGTGTTTCTCCTGGGTCATTCTGTTGAACACCGCTTGATCGTCCGAATCAATTCGCAGGAGTTCGCCCAATGCCTGCAAGTGGGCGCCATTGCCTTTGGCCGCGTCCCGCGCGAGATTGTCGAAATTTCCAGCAACATATTGATTGCGTTGATACTCGGCCGTGATCATACTTTGGCCATTGCAGCCGAGGCTGTCAAAACTGAGGCCAAATAACTGGTTGGAACTTGTGCCGTTGGTGGTGGCAGCTAGAACGTGCGGGCCAAGACCCGTTTGGCCGGCAAACACCTGCTGGCCCAGTCCGCAACCGGCACCGTTGTCGGCCATCGCGGCGGAGGATAGGATCAGCGCGCTTGCAAGAGGCAATATTACGAGATACTTATTCATTGCAAATCCCTTACTTTAAATAATGAAAGGCGCGATCGTTATAGGTGAACGCGGTTACGCTGTCAAACCCCGACCCCGTTGGGCCTTCCACCCGTGTTGGCGAGTGATCTTACGCGTCCTGATTGTCGTGTGGATGCTCGCACTCACGGGCTGTTCGCGATTGTTTTTCATTCCGGATTCGATGTTGGTCCTCCGTCCAGACGACGTTGGGCTTGCGTTCGACGATGTGGTTTTTCCTTCCTCGGACAATGCGCATCAGTTGCACGGCTGGTTCCTAGGTGGCGCCGAGCCGGTCAAGGGCACGGTGCTATTCCTGCATGGCAACGCCCAGAACATCAGCTACCATCTTGCCTCGGTGCGGTGGCTGCCGGCCCGGCATTTTAATGTGTTTCTCTATGACTACCGTGGGTTCGGCGCATCGGGCGGCCGGTCGACGATCGCCAACGCCATCGCCGATGCGCCCGCGGCGATGGCCGCGCTACGGACCCGAATCGGGCACGCGGACGACCGCATCGCCGTGTTTGGTCAGAGTCTTGGCGGGGCATTGTCCGTCGCGGCGGTGGCTCGTCATCGTGACGAAATGCCGGTCAAGGCTGTCATTCTCGACAGTTCATTTTCCGGTTTTCAGCAGATCGCGCGCGAGAAGCTCGAGGAGGCGTGGCTCACGCGGCCATTGAGCGGTGTATTGGCGACCCTGTTTCCGAACGAGCCGGATTTGCTGGCCGCCGCCAACGCGATTCATCCGATACCGATATTGCTCATCCACGGCTTGGACGATCGAATCGTGCCCGCAACCCACAGCCAGCAATTGTTCGAAGCCGCGCGCGAGCCGAAGACGCTGTTGCTGCAACCGGGCGCGAGGCACATCAGCGCACTTGCCAGCGCCGAGGTGCGTGAACGCCTGGTGAGTTTCCTGACGGCCGCGATGTGCACGGCTATGGCTTCGACGCGAGTTCCGGAGTGCGATGCCAGCTCGAATTAGCGCGCGGTGGTTATAAATGCCGCGTCGGTCGTGCATCGGTGCGGTGAAATCACGGATCTGGAGCGCATTGGCGGGCTCGCAGACGCAGGGTGCACTCGTTCGACTAATTCGAAATACTTTGGCGCGCAAGCCGTCGTAGGTGGTCGACGCGCATGACTAGTTGAGCGGGTCGCCGATTATACTTACTACCAAGTCCCCCTTGCCTATTCGCGTCGGCGTCTGAATTATCGCGGACGTAGTCCAGGTTGAAGAGAAAAGCGACGGAAATTCCGGCGCAATGGCAACCGCCACGGCCATTTTCTACTCGTAGGTTGCCTGCCTGGTGCTGGGGCATTCGCCGCATGTTCAATTGGTGCGACGTTGGAGATCATAAGCGTGGAGTGAGTTCGCCGGGCTGAGGAGCAGAAGGCGGCCGTCGCACCGATCCGCGCTGGGGGCGCAGTGGGCGGCGCTCGATCGTCGCAATAATTAACCTAACGCGGAGACGTCGCCCACGATCGATTGTGGGGTCAATCAACGTGCCTGATA
>JBHJOI010000097.1:0-24673 GCA_050329935.1 Thiotrichales bacterium
GGACGGTTTGGGTGCTGGACGAGATCGGCAAGGACGAGGACATCACGATCGGCTTCGCGATCGACGGCGCGACCATCGAACGCACGGCGGTATTGGAATTTCGCGAGAGTCGCGGTTGGGAGATCAAGTTTCCGTCGTTCACGCGCCAGTTCGCAGGCGCGCGCCTTGACGACCACAATGTGCTTGATCGCGAGGTCGATGGCATAACCGGCGCGACCCTGTCCGTCGACGCCTATCGTCGCCTCGCGCATCTGGCGCTGGTGTTGCACCGCGCGGTGACCGCCCATGCCCCGTAGGCTACGCGCGCTGGGGTGGCTCCATCGGGGGCTTGGCGTGTTTGCCGCGCTTTTTGTCGTCGTGCTGGCGAGCACCGGCATCCTGCTCAACCATACCGACGATCTGCATCTGAAGCAGCGTCCGCTCAACAACGTCTGGCTCGCGCGGTATTACGGCATCGCCCCGCCGAGCCTGCACGCTGCGTATGCCGCCGGTGAACACTGGATCAGTCAGTTGGGCGACCAGATTCTGCTCGATACCCGACCGTTACCCTTGCCCGCGACCACGGCGCTGCTCGGTGCGTGGTCGATCAACGACATGCTGGTGATCGCGACCCGCGAGCAGCTCACGCTCGTGACGTTCGATGGCGCGCTCATCGATGCGCTGCCCTATCCGCCGAGCGCACCGATTCGCCGTGCCGGGACTGCCGCCGCCGCGGTGGTGGTCGAACTCGAATCGGGCGAACAGCTCGAGACGGATGCCGACTTCGCGGCCTGGCGCCAGCGCGAATCGTCAACGCATCGCCCGACCTGGGCGCGCGCCAACGAACCGCCCGTGGCGCTGCGTCAAACCCTCGAACACGAATATCGGGGGGCTGGCGTCACACTCGAACGCGTGCTGCTCGACCTGCACAGCGGTCGATTGTTTGGACGCTGGGGTGTGCTGCTGTTTGATGTCGTCGCGCTGATCATCATCGCACTGGCCTTCAGTGGCGTCGGGCTGACCTGGCTAAGGCGTTGGCGTCAGCGCAGCGTTACGGTCAAACCCGAGTAGGGGATCGGTTTCAAGCGCGGCAGGCATGCATCAGGCCTGGTTCAGGCACTAGCCGCTGCCTACGCATCGATGCGCATATGTACTAAAGTTATCGGGTTTCCATACCGGAAGAGGTTCAAATGCGCTTTCCTGCGGCTTTTTCATTGGGCATCACGTTCGCGGGGCTGGCGAGCGCCGCGCCGGACACACTCGAAACCATTGAAATCCGCGGCCACCACGAGGTGCTGGTGGGGGAGGCCGTATCGGCATCCGAGGGTATCGTCGGTCAGGCAGAAATCGCCTCGCGCCCCATGTTGCGCAGCGGAGAAATTCTCGAAACCGTGCCTGGCATGGTGGTGACGCAGCACAGCGGTACCGGCAAGGCCAACCAGTATTTTCTGCGCGGCTTCAACCTTGATCACGGCTCGGATTTTCGCACCGAGGTGGATGCGGTTCCGGTCAACATGCGCACCCATGGACACGGTCAGGGCTATACCGATATCAATTTCATCATTCCCGAGCTGGTCGAACGCATTGATTATAAAAAGGGGCCGTTTTATGCGAGCGTTGGGGATTTCTCGGGCGCCGGCGCGGCGAATTTCAGCCTCGCGTCCGCGCTGGATAAAAACTTGCTGCATCTAGGCTTGGGCGAGGACGGCTACCTGCGCTTATTGGCCGCGAATAATTTGAAGGTGAACAACGGATCCCTGCTGCTGGCCTATGAGGGCAATCGCTACGACGGTCCCTGGGTCGACATCGAGGAGGATTTGCGAAAGCACAATTTCTATCTGCGGCGCGCCTGGCGCAGCGGCGAAAATGGCTATTACTTGACGCTGATGGGTTATGACAACCAGTGGAACTCGGCGGACCAGATTCCCGAGCGCGCGGTCGAAAGTGGACTGATCGACCGGCTTGGCTCGTTGGACACCAGCGTTGGCGGCGAGTCGAGCCGCTACAGCCTCGCGGCGCGGATGAAAAATGCGCGCTGGGACAGCACGCTCTACGCCATGCGCTACGACATGGATCTCTGGTCCAACTTTACCTATCTGCTTGACGATCCCGTCAACGGCGACCAGTTCCAGCAGGTGGATTCACGCAACATCTACGGTGCCGACATCCGCCGACGTTTCGCGAACGACATGGCCCTTACACCCACGCGACACACGCTCGGCCTGCAACTGCGCTTCGACGACATTGATGAGGTCGGATTGCATCGTAGCGTCAACCGCACTCGCGTCGCCAGCGTGCGCAGCGACAAGGTCCGCCAAGGCTCGGCCGGACTTTTCTGGGAAGCCAGCAGCCAATGGACGTCGCAATTACGCACCAACGCCGGGTTGCGCTACGACTTCTATGATTTCGACGTTGATTCGTTGCAGCCGGTCAATAGCGGACAAGCCGATGACGGCATCGTGAGCGCCAAATTCAACCTCGCCTACAGTTTCTCGCCGGCGTGGGAACTCTACAGCGGCCTCGGTCAAGGCTTTCACTCCAACGATGCACGCGGTGTCACGATCAAGGTGGACCCTGTCAGCGGCGATGCCGTAGACGCGGTGGATCCGCTGGTGCGCTCGCTCGGCGCCGAAATTGGTTTGCGCTTCAACCACGGTGAAAAGCTCAACGCCTCCATCGCGCTGTGGGCGCTTAAGCTGGACTCCGAACTGTTGTTTGTCGGTGACGCTGGCAACACTGAAGCCAGTCGCGCGTCCGAGCGTCAGGGCGTTGAATTCACCGCGTACTATCGCGTTACACCACATCTTACGCTTGACAGCGAAATCGCCTGGACGCGTGCGCGTTTCAGCGAAGACGCGGAGGGCGAGGGCAATCGCGTGGATGGCTCATTGCCGCTGGTGATCAGCCTCGGTGCCGCATGGGAGTCGTCGCAAGGCTGGTTTGCCGCTGCTCGCCTCCGCCACTTTGGCGAACGTACACTCGACAGCTTCGACGATGTCAAATCCGACACCAGCACCGCGGTCAACCTGCGTCTCGGCAAACAACTGCGGCAACTCGAGTTCGGCCTCGACGTGCTCAACCTGTTCGACAGCAAGGATCACGATATCGACTATCTCTATGCCTCGCGCCTGAGCGGCGAAATTGCCGACGGTGTTGAGGACATTCACTTTCATCCACTCGAGCCGCGCACGCTCCGCGCCTATGTCAACTATCGCTATTGACGCAGGATCGATACAACATCGATGCGCGAATGAGGGTGTCGGTTGGTCGGCGCGGTGGCCAACCGCGGCTGGACGGGTTTGCAGATGTAATCCTCGTCGCGCGCGCTGAGCATCAGCACCGGGACATCGTAGGCGGGGCGGATCTCGCGGCAGACTGCGAAGCCATCCTTGCCCGGCAGCATGATGTCGAGGATCACCAGATCTGGTCGCTCAGCGAGGACGCGCGCGCCGGCGCGGTCGCCACGGCCTTCGACGCCGACCCGGAAGCCGTTCCGTTGCAGGTACTCGCGGACCAGCGCGGCGAGCTTGGCGTCGTCCTCGACCAGCAGGATCGTGGATACGGTGGCCTGTTCGGCGTTCATGGTCCGCTCGCCCCGCGTTCGCGCGTGAAGGTCATGCCGGCATAGCGCAGCGTCTCGCCAACGCCCGCGCCCAGCGCGTGGACCGTTTCGCCTCGACCGCGACCCAGGCCGCGCACGATCGCGGCATCGTCTGCGATCGGTTCGAGCGCGAGTGCCGCGACGCCGCCTTCGCCCTCGACCTCGGCGAGCAGGAAGCCGTCCACGATCTTGAGTTCGACCCCGGATTTGACGAGCTTCTCGGCGATCAGGCGATCGCGGCCGGAGTAGGTCCAGCGCCCGAGGCGCGCGGTCCAGGCGGGCGGAATCGATACGGGTTCGATCCGCTCCGCGGCGAGGTAGAACGCACCTGCCTCGCCGGCCAGCAACAGCTCGTGCCCGGCAATGCGCGCGCGGGTCAGTTGGTAGCGGCCTAGCTTGTCGAGGTCGATCGGGATCAAACCGAGCAGCCGGTATTCAAGCCCGTGGTAACCGTTGTCACGACGATCGAGCAAAAGCCGCTTGCCGCCGACTTCCGCGACCAGGCGTCCCCGGCGATCGCGAATCGTGAGAAAGCCGAGTTCGCTGGCGTAATGGCCTGGAAATGCCTCGGCCGGCGCGGCCGGAAAGCGATAGGTTCCGATTGGCTCATCCGGCTGCCTGACACCTGTTTTCGCTTCCAGAAACAAGGCCAGCGCCTGACCCGCGATCGCCATCGCCGGTTCCAACGCGCTTGCCGTATTCGAGAGCACCGCGACGGCGAGCTTGTGTTCGGGCAGCAGCATCAGCACCGCGCGGTGATTGATGGTGCCACCGTCGTGCATCAGCACGGGTCCGCCGCCGCGCACCGCGTCGGGCGCGAAGTGCCAGCCGAGACCTACCCGCAGGTCCGCGTCAAGCGGGCTCGCGGCGTTTTGCGGGCGCTGCATTTCCGCGACGCTCGCGGCGCCGAGTACCCGCGTGTCGCCGAGCAGCCCCGCGGCGAAGAGCATGCGCGCGAACTGAAGCAACTCCGGCGCGGAGGTGTTCAGGCCGCCGGCTGGGGTGTCGCGCAACGCCGGTTCCTCCGCTGGCTTGCCGCGCCTGTCGTAAGCCTGGGTCGCGATCGGCGGCGCGATTTCGAACGCGGAGTTCGACATGCCGAGCGGCGTGAGCAGGCGTTCACGCAGGTAGCTTTCATACACCAGGCCGCTGACCCGTTCGATCGTGCTGCCGAGCAAGTCGAAGCCGATGTTCGAGTAAGCATGGACGAGATTCGGCGGGTATGACCGGTAGGTTTCGCGCAGCGCGCCAATGACCGCGCTGAAGTGCGCCGGCCGGTCGGTCCACATGCCCTCGGCGATGTCGCCCGGCAATCCGGAATGGTGGTTCATCAGCATGCGCGGCGTGATCGGTCGCGGGTTCGGCTCACGGCTTTGGATCGCGAATTCCGGCAACACGGCGACGAGTGGCGCGTCGAGGTCGATCCGATCCGCCTCGGCGAGCTGCATCACCGCGGCGGTGGTGAAGATCTTGGAGATGGAGCCGGCCCGATAGCGCGTGTCGGCGTTCGCCGCCACGCCTTCGGCCTGATCCGCGAAGCCGAACCCCGCGCGCCACGCGATGTGCTGGTCGTCCAGCACCGCGATCGACAAGCCGACGATGTGATGTTTGCGCATCATTTGGCGGATGTATCGGTCGAGATACGCGAGGACGGGGCGGTAGTCGCCAGTGTTCAACTCGGGTTTTCTCGGTAAACCGGTGCAAGCCGCGAGCGTGACGCCGGACAACAGCGCGGTGACTAGCGCGGCAACCCGTTGCCGCCAACCATTCCGCTTCGAGTCGTTAATCGGGGCTGCCCTGGTGGTGTGGATTAATGCGAATGCTACCGGCCAGAGCCCGCCGCTTCCACGCGTCCGCGGTAACGATGTGTATCGGTCTGTACGCGCGGCCGGGGTTGTTCAGACGCCCGTGGGCCACCCGTGCCAGCACCAGCCAAATTCCCGATTTCTCTCGGAAATTTTCCCAAGCATCGCGCTTATCGCTCGGCTAATCTCCCACTAACCAATCCGTAACCCAGAGTCACGAAAATGAATAATAAATCGAAAAGAACAACCCTCGGCGTTTGGTCCGCGTTGGCGATGGTGCCCGCGGTCACCTCGGCACAGGATCATGGCACAACACTCGACCCCATTTCGGTGCAGGGCATTTTGCCGCACGATCTGGAGTCGGTACCTGGGTCATTTTACGTGATCGACGAATATGATCTGGAGCAACGTCGCCCATTTTCCGTGAAAGAGGCCCTGCGCGCGGCGCCCGGCATTCACGTGGTCGACGAGGACAGTGCCGGCACCCATCTGAACATCGGCGTGCGAGGCCTGGATCCACGTCGGACCTCAAGAACGCTGTTGCTGGAAGACGGCATGCCGTTGTTTCTGGCGCCGTATGGCGATCCCTCCGCGCACTACAGCACACCGCTCGATCGAGTGCAGCGCATCGAGGTGGTCAAGGGTTCCGGGCAGGTGTTGTATGGTCCGCAAACCATCGGTGGCATGATCAATTTTGTTACCCAGCCGGTGCCGACCGACGGTGTGAAGGGTAGTCTGTCCACGACCCTCGGCAGCAATGAGGGCCTCGACTTGCACGGTAATGTCGGCGTCGGTGGCGATGCCGGCGGCATCATGGTGGACGCACTCCGAAAGACCGGCGACGGCGTGCGCGATAATCACGACTACGAAGTCGATGAGTACACGCTCAAGGGTCAGCTCAACCTCAATGAGCGCAATACCCTGATCGCCAAGATCAGTCGCTACGAGGAGGATTCCCACGTTTCGGAAACCGGACTCGGCGCGATCGAGTTTGCCGAGAATCGTTTTCAGGCCCCGACCGGGAAAAACGACCGCTTCAATCACGAACGCGACGCCTTGCAGTTGAGTCATATCTTCGAGGTCAATGAAAAAGCCACGTTGAAAAGTCAGGCGTATTATGTCGACGCATTCCGTTCCTCGTTCCGCCAGATTAACGATCCCGGCTATAGCGATGTGGAGGTGGATGACGGTGAGAGTATCGTCGAAGGGGATGAGGCCAGCGGGCGTTCCGCGATCGAGCGCTGTCCCGATACGGTGGATAACACCAATCTGGCCAATGGCGATCTTTGCGGCGGTCGTCACCGTCCGCGTGACTACCAGTACGGCGGCGTGGAATCGCGGCTCGATTTCAGCCACGGCTTGTTTGGGCTGAAAAACGACGCGGTGATCGGTGTGCGGGTACATGAGGAGGATATCCGCCGTCGCCAGTTCCGCGATAGCGATCCGCGTGCGCAGAGCCTCGATTATCTGAAGTCATTTGGCGATGAGTTCCTGCGCGAAGATATTCGGATCGATGTCGAGGCGCAGTCTTATTACGCCCAAAACACACTTCATACCGGGGATTGGTCCATCACACCGGGCGTGCGAGTGGAGAAGGTTTCGGTGAAGACGGATGTTGTTTTTGCCGAGGGCGATCCGCAGGAAATCAGGCAAACCAACAATTTCACGGAAGTTCTCCCCGCCCTGGCTGTCGCCTGGAAAGGCATCGAAAATGCGACGATCTTCGCCGGCATCCATCAGGGCATCGGACCGCCCCGGCCTGATCGCGATCTGGCCGAGGTCGAGGTGGATGGCGAGGAGATCGTGCTGTTGTCAAAAACCAAACCGGAGAAGAGCACCAACCTGGAGCTCGGCGTCAGAAGTCACGGGATTGATGGCCTGGTCCTGGAATCGACCTTGTTTCATACCGATTTCGATGAGATCGTGATTTCGGATGACGGGCGATTTTTCAATGGTGGCGAATCGAAGCAAACGGGAATCGAACTGGCCGGGCACGTCGATCTGGGCGCGTTCAATACCAGCGCGAAAAACCTGTATTTGGCGGCGTCCTACACTCATCTGTTCACGGCCGAATTTACCCGCGATGTTCCCGATGAGGATATTGTCGCCGGCAACCGTTTGCCGTACGCGCCGAAACACCTGCTTTCCTTGAGCGTCGGTTACGAGCATCCGGGCGGATTCGACGCGCGTCTGGGCGTCGATTACGTCAGCAAGCAGTATGTGGACGGAGAAAACACGATCGTCGAAAGTCTGGACGGCACCGAGGGTACGATTCCGGCCTATTCCATTTTAAATGCCTCGATCAACTATCGCCTTCGGTCACACCCGCTCACGATTTTTGCCAACGCATACAATCTCGCGGACAAGGCGTATCTGGTCAGTCGCGTCGATGGCAAGGTGGCCGGCCGCGAGCGCTTGCTCACCGCGGGCCTGCGCTACGATTTTTAGGCGGGGTGCCGTTTCAAGAGTTCAGACTAAAGGGATCCATCAAACTCGCGTAACCGCGACGGCCAGGAAGTCCTACCGGTCGAAACACCCGCGCGGCGGCGTATCTCCGCGAACCCTGCAACGTTCAACTTTACGAGTCGACCGCTCGCTCCGATCGCGGGCGTGCGGTCGACGTCGTGGGTGTCACGATCGCCAAGTAAGCTGGCGGTTTCCGTCGGGCAGCCGATCGGCTGTCGTCAGTGCGATCGAAATCGCCACCGCGCGGCTTCCGTCCTTTGACATTCTCAAAAAATGGGAATATATTCCCAAATATGAACCAGGCACTCATCAGCGCGATCTATACCATCCTTCGGCCCTTGGTCCGGATCTTGTTCCGCAAGGGTGTTGCCTATGGCGAGATCAGCCAGGTGGTCAAGCAGGTGTATGTCGACGTGGTGCGGTCGGAGCTCGCGGCCACGGGACAAAAGGCGACTACTTCCCGGATCGCGGTCATCACCGGTCTGACGCGCAAGGATGTGGCGCAATTGCTTAAGGCCGGCGGCGCGAACGCGCAATCCGATCGACGTGCGAATCGGGTGGTGCGGGTGATCGGCGGTTGGCTCACCGATGCCGAGTTTCGCGACGCCAACGGCGATCCAGCCGTATTGCCGCTGGGCGAGGGTCCACGCGGCTTCGAGGCCTTGGTCGCGCGTTATAGCGGCGACATGCCGTACCGCGCGGTGCTCGATGAGTTGGTGCGAATCGGTGCGGTCGAGCTGACCGCGGCGCGGAGTGTCCGCCTGCTGACCGCGGCTTATCTCGCCAGCGACGAGAGCGACGGTTTCGACGTGATGGGCGGCGATGTCGCGTTGTTGATTTCGACGATCGATCACAACCTGCGGGCCGATGCGCCCGAACGCCGTTTTCAGCGCAAGGTGAGTTATGACAATCTGCCCTCCGAGGCGGTCGCGGTGTTCAAACGTCTGGCGGCCGCGAAAAGCCAGTCGCTGCTGCTCGAACTGAACGAATGGTTGGCGCACCACGACCGCGATCACAATCCGAACGTGACAGGTAGCGACCGGATCAAGGCCGGCATCGGTATTTATTACTTCGAAGAAGCGCAACGAGAGAAAAACCCAATCGAGGAAACCCACGATGAAGATTAAGAACGTGTTAAAAGCCGGTCTGTTGACCCTGCTGCTCGCTGGTTGCGGCGGTTCCGATGTGGGGTCGGTCGCGGAAGGCGGTATCAGCGGCACCGGATTGTCGCTCGGACCGATCACCGGCTTTGGTAGCGTGTATGTCAACGGCGTCCGGTACGACACCAGTCGGGCGGTTTTCACCCGCAACGACGACTCATCCTCGCGCCAGGACGATTTCAGCGTGGGCGAATATGTCACCGTCACGGGGAACGTCAATGCTGATCGGTTGACCGGCGCCGCGAATTCGGTCGCTTTCGCGCGCAGTCTCGAGGGACCGGTGACCACCGCCACCACGGACGATGTCACGCTCGCGGTGCTTGGCCAGACCGTGCGCACCGACCGATTGACGGTGCTGATTGGGTTTAACGCGCTATCGGCGCTGGTGCCCGGCAACATGGTCGAGGTGTCAGGTCCGACGAATGCCGCGGGTGAAATCGCCGCGACCTCGATCAAGCTCAAGCAGGCGGCGTTTGTCGCCGGGCTCAGCGAGTTCGAGGTCAAGGGCCTCGTCACCGCGCTGGACGCGGTCACGCGCCGGTTTACCTTGAACGGCCTGCGTGTCGATTATAGCGGCGCGACCTTACGTGACTTTTCGAACGCCGCGCTCGCCGAGGGTCAGTTCGTGGAAGCCAAGAGCCGCCGCGCGCTGGACGCGAATGTGATGCTTGCCGATACGGTTGAGTTGAAAACCGCGACCGCGAGTTTTTCCGCGAACACCGAAGTCGAGATCGAGGGTGTTGTCACGCGCTTGGGTTCCAACGCGGACTTCGATGTGGCCGGACAACGCGTGCGCACCACGCTCCAGACCGAGTTCAAGGATGGGGCCGCGACTGCGCTGGCGCTCAACGCTCGAATCAAGGTCGAAGGGGTGATCGACGCCGCCGGGGTGTTGCTGGCGCGCGAGGTTGAGTTGCGTGATTCGGGGTCGGCCTCGATCGAACTGGAATCCCAGATCGAGTCGATCAATGCGACCGCCAGCGAACTGACCGTGTTCGGTCAGGTCGTCGTGATCGACGGCGGCACCATCCTGTTGGACGAAAGCGCCGCTCGGGTCTCGCCGCTCCGGCTCGCCAACCTGAACGTCGGCGACCGGGTGAAGGTCAAGGGCTATCCGCTGGCCAGTGGCAAGGTTCGCGCCACCCGCGTCGATCGCAAGGATCCTTCCAGCAGCTCCAGTAGTTCCAGCAGCTCCAGCAGCTCCAGCGGGGCGACGGAAGCGGAGCTCAAGGGCGTGCCGAGCAATGTGAATAACGCCGCGTTCACGTTCAACCTGCTGGGCGTCACGGTATCCACCACGGCATCGACGGAGTTTCGCGACGCGAACAAGAACGACGTCAGTCGGCCGGCTTTCTTCGCCCTGTTGGGTGGTTCCGTGGTCGTCGAAATCAAAGGCGTGCGCGTCAGTGCCGACCAGGTCACCGCGACCGAAGTCAAAATCGACGACTAACGGGCCGATCGGCGAAACGTCCGGTTTGCTCATGCACGCCGAGTCTCGTTGACGCGGTATCGCCCTCCGCCCCGCCCGGGGCGGAGGGCGATTGCGTGACTGACAATACACAGCGGCCACCATCGTTCTGGCGCCTCGGGCGAATTTTCCGCCGGTGAACTATGCTTCGAGGGTGAACCGTGTCCTCACCCGTTTCCCACTCGAAACCCGCTTGCGCGCGGCGTGGCGATGCCGGCGCGGACGACTGTTCGCGACCGACCGGGCCGATGTGTCGCGGCGGTGATCGCCCGTACGCTCGAGCTTCCGGTGACGGTGGAAAGTATGGATTTCGTCTGCGATCCGGTCGCGCACTTTGTCATTCATCGGCGTCGGGGGCCACGTGATGCATGATGAACCCGACCTCACGCGGCTGCGTGACACCCGGTTTCTCGCGCATACGCAGGTCGCGATACCGCTGATCTGCGGCCCGATGTATCCCTGTTCGAATCCCGAACTCGTGGCCGCGGTGTCGGCGGCGGGTGGACTGGGCGTGGTGCAGCCGCTGTCGCTCACCTTCGTGCACGGCCATGAATTTCGCGCCGGTCTGCGCAAGATCCGCGCGTCGACGCGAAACCCGATCGGCATGAACGCGTTGATCGAACAATCCTCCCGACGCTATCTCGAACGCATGGAGCGCTGGATTGAAATCGCGCTCGAGGAGGACGTGCGATTCTTCATTACGTCACTCGGCAACCCGGGTTGGGTGGTGCGCCGCGTGGAAGCGGCCGGTGGCGTGGTTTACCACGACGTGACCGAGCGCAAATGGGCCGAGAAGGGATTGGATGCCGGTGTGCACGGCTTGATCGCGGTGAACGCGCGCGCCGGTGGTCATGCCGGCAGGCACGAGGCACCCTATCTGCTGGAGGCGTTGGCCACGTTCGATGTGCCGAAGATTTGCGCGGGCGGGATCGGCTCGGCGGAACAATTCGCGGCCGCGATCGCACTCGGGTACGCCGGTTGCCAACTCGGCACACGCTTCATCGCCACCCCGGAATGCAACGCCAGCGCGGCCTACAAGCAAGCGATTCTCGATGCCGGCGAGGCGGATATCGCGTTGAGCGAGCGCATCACCGGTGTTCCGGTTTCGATCATCCGCACGCCGTACGTTGAACGGCAGGGACTCAAGGCTGGGCCGATCGCGCGCTGGATGTTGCGCGGCGCGCGCAGCAAACACTGGATGCGGATGTGGTTCACCTTGCGCTCGGCGTTGCAGCTCAAACGTTCGTTGCTCGACACCGATACGCGCGTGGAGTTCTGGCAGGCAGGCAAAAGCGCGGCGGTGATCGATCGCCTGGAGTCCGCGGGCGGAATCGTCGACACATTCGGCGCGCGTATAACTTGCCCGGTCGTGAGGCCCGCCACACGCCCAAGTAGCGGGTAGGTTCCGATGTCGTACTACGCCGCTATCTCGCAAATTGTTAAGCCATGCGGTCGACCGCCCGCAAGGGGTCAATTCCTGGCCGGCGCTTGAACCAATGCGTTGATCAGCGCCGCGGCCTCGGCGCGCAGCCGATCGAGCTCCGAATCCGACCACGGCGACGGGGTGGCGTGACCGATTTCGACGCGATTCATGAGTGCGTCGAGCCAGCCCCGACCGCGACCGTCGCGATCGCGCTCGGGGTGAGCCTGAAGCAGTTGTTCGAGTTTCAGCAGATAGCGGTAATCGGTGCCGGCCTCGCGGTAGCGTTTGAGTTCCAGCGTCTCGCGCAGGCGTCCGTCGGGGTGGGTGAAGACCGCGACCTGGTCGTCTTCCCGCCCGTCGAGGTCATACCAGGGATCGACGTGGACCGAGCTGAAGGCGAACTGCATGTGTCCGGCGCACCCGAGTTCACGCAACTTGAACAGGTACACGCCGCGCCGGTAGCGCCCGAGCTGGTTATAAAGGCCGCATCGGCTGCCGCTGGCGACGATATGGCGTATCGCGTCCCCGCTGTGGTGGTTGAGGTGAATGTGGTCGACACGGCCGGCGAGCGCACCGCGTGGGTCGCGCCGGGGCGAATCGAGGCTGGTATAGATCGAGGTTTTCGCGCCTGCCTGGCGAAACGCGCGGGCGACCGCGAGCGACTGCTCGACCGCCGCGTCGTCGGGTTCGTCGCCGACGACGTGGATCAGCTCGGGCCAGCCCTGTCGTTCGCCGTGGCGGCGGAGCGCGGCGACGACGTCCTTGATCACGGCGGTGTGGTTCTTGCCAATGCCCAGAAAACGGTCGTCCACCTCGCGAGTGCTGATGCCTTCGAGTTCCAGGCCGAGGTAGGTATCAATCGGGCCGGCGAAATGCTGACGCAAGGCGGCGAGCGATTTGTCGGTCGCGCTCAGGTCGAGCCGTGGCCGCTTGCCGCTGTAGTCCAGCAGATTGGGGCCGCCGAGCCCTCCGCTGACCGCGGTCATACCATGCCGACGCAGCAACGGTAGCGCGGCGACAAATTCGCGCTCGCGTTTCGCCGTAACCTCGGGAAACGTGGTGCCGGGATAGCCCGGCGCGGTGCCGAGGTATCCGATCGGAATGTCCGCGTCCGGCAGTGCCCACGGCTGGAGGGTGACGCTGACCGGGAGCGCGTGGCGCGAGCCGTCCGCGAACCGAAGCCGCAGCATGCCCTGATGAACCCCGGCGGCGAGACCGGGTTTGGCGCGCAGGTCGAACCACAGACGGCGGGTGGTCTCCGGGGTGAGTCGTAGCGGCGAGTGCGTGCTGACCGCGAGCGGATCGAGCACGCGCGGCACGTTGGCATACACGGATCCGTCCTGCGAAACGCGACGTAGTTTGTAACGCACGCTGGCCGCGTCGATGTCGAAACCGGGCAGGTCCAGCGCGATGTCGACGACGTCGAGCGCGACCCGGGCCCGCAGGCTGAGCGTGAGCGGCGCGGTTTCGTCAGCCGCGAGGGCGAGCGTCAGATGGTCGGTCAGCTCCGACGCGTCCGGCCAGTCGGTCGCCTGGACGTCGAGCGTCGCGCCGCGCTTGAACAGCCACAGCCGGCCATCGAGCGCATTGGCGGGCGGCGCCGAGGCGGGGGCCGGTGGCGGCAGCTCGCGGTGGTGCGCGGTGTAGTGCCGGTGCAGCCGTTGCCAGAGTTCGGCGATAAAGGCCGTGCCTTGCGCGGCGTCGGCGGCGGGATGGATCACCAGCGCCGACAGCGCGAGCGCGTAGGGGTCGTCGTGGGCGTTGAAGCGTAGATTGAGTTGGCCGTCGCTGACCTCGATCGCGAAGTGCAACGGCACATACCGGGCGCGGATATATCGTTGCCAGACGTTATCGCCGGGGAGGTCCTCGTCGTTGGCATGGCGATAATAGCGTTGCCAGAACCCGGTCGCGTCCTGCGTGTCCTCGAGCGCGGGCCGACCCTCGGCGTATACCGTGCGACGGCGATAGTTCGGGTAGTACTCCCAGTAGCCGGGATCCTCAAGCATCATCCAGACATGATAGCGGCCGTTCGGCAGATCGAAATCGAGACCGCCGCTGTTGAATGAAATCCAGTCGCGGAGCAGATCGTCCGGATGCCGGCGATCCTCGGCGCGGAGCACCTGGGCGTCGCGCGAGAGGCCGTAACCACGCTCCGGCGTGTAATGGGTGTCGGCGGTCAAGGGTGTGAAGCCGGACAAGAGCGGGCTAGTGGCGAGACCGGCGTCGAACTTGAGCAGGCGCGGAAAATCGCTCGTGAATTCGGGTTCCGGGACCAGGCGCAGACCGGTGACCTCCAAATCGGCGCTGGCGTCGGCGGCGGACAGCACGAGACGCCGGATTTCGCCCAGCTCCAGGCGCCGGCGCTCGCCGACCACCGAGAGTTCGCCGACGAAGCCCTGCAACGGCACGCGCAAGGTGGTGCGACCGGGCGGCACCACGAACTGGCCGTTGTAGCGGGACCAATAGTCACGCGAGCGCGCGTCGTTGATCTCCACGTTGAGCGTTTGCGGGGTCGGCGCGGAATGGTTCACCTCAAACGTCAGCCAGTCGTGGCCGCGCCAATCGGTGGGCAGGCCCGCCGCGGGTTCGAGACTCAGGTATTGCCCAGCCGGTATGTGCTGGGCGTCGCGAGTCGCGGCCGATTCGGCGCCGCGCCGGGGCTTGCGGTCCGTCAGCGTGATGTCGAGTGGCGCGCGGGCGCGTGGGGAGCGCTCGAGGCTCGGATCGGCGGCCTGGCAGAAGGGTTTGGACGTGTAACCCGGCGCGTCGCAATAACCACGCAGCGCGAGGTCGTCGGTGGACAGCGCGCGGCGGTACTCGAGGGGCTTCGTCGCCGACTCGGCGAGCCGAAACCCGGTTTCCGGACCGCGACAGTCCGTTTGCCGGGTCAGCGTTACCGCGTCGACGAAAAGGCTGCCGGAGCCGTAATTAAAGAAGTAAATCGTTGCTTCGGCGGCTCGGGGCAACGCGAAAGCGAGTTCGGCGTGACGCCAGTCGCTGTCGCCGACGAGCGTCAGATCTTGCAGTAGCTGGGGTTGGTCGCCGAGATCGATATAAATCGCCGCGCCTTGGTTCCAGCGATTCGGGCGCAGATCGCGCCCGGCGACTCGAGCGCTCAACCGGTAACCGCAGGCATCGAGCGCGACGGTCTGGAATATCGCCTGCTTGCCCGGACCCTGGCCCTCGATCAGCACCGAGCGGCGGCCACTGAACGCGGTTTCCACCGGAACGATTCGGCCCTGACCCTCCCAGCGGTAGCCGGTCCAGCCGGCAAGATCGAGGGTGCCGGCGTCGTCGACCGCAGCGCCGGCTTCCATGTCGCCGTTGGCGAGCGTCGGGTGATCGGACTGCGCCGCGACGCCGCACGCGACGAGCGCCGGAAGCAGTAGAAACGCCGCGACGACGCGCGGCAGTCGACGCCAGCGCGCGCGAACCTGCGTCGACGACGTCGGGGCGCTCGATTCAAGTGGATAAGTGTTATGAGTCAGCATCCGGGTATGACCATGCGGGCCCCGATAAGTGCGCCAGCGGCGTCGGTCGCAATCGGGAGTTCGTCCCGAAATCGCCGCTGAGGGGGTCGGCCACTGGTTTGTGCACTGCAAAAATATTACAGTCAGGCGATCCGATGAATTAGCGAATCGCCCCGCCATGAGCCACACCAAACACCGCCAGGAAGACCTTGTGAATGCGATCGCCGAGACGCTGCTGGAGGGCTTCAACAAGCATTTCAGGATTTATCAGGACATCACGGCGCGCGCCAAGGAGCGTTTCGAGCAGGCGGACTGGCGCGCGGTCCACGAGGCCTCGCGTGGCCGGATCGCGTTATACGACCAGCGTGTGAACGAGGCGATGCAGGCCTTGCTGGATACCTTCGGTTTCGACCACCTCGACGAGACCTTGTGGCAGAAGGTCAAATTCCGCTATGTCCAGTTGCTGCAAACACATTTCCAGCCCGAACTCGCCGAGACCTTTTATAACTCGGTATTCTGCCGCTTGTTTCATCGCAGCTATTTCAACAACGACTATATTTTTGTGCGTAGCGCCGTGTCGACCGAATACATCGAGTCGGAGCGGCCCGCGTACCGCGTGTTTTATCCGGGGGAGATCGGTTTGCGCACCGCCGTCAGCCGGGTGCTTAATCTTTTCGGATTCAAAGTGCCGTGGCAGGACCATCGGCGCGATGTGCGCAATGTGACGCGCGCGCTGATCGAGTTCATTCGACCGCGACCGCAGCCGGCGCATTTGAACTTGCAGATTCAGGTCGTCAACGCGCTGTTTTACCGCAACAAGGCGGCGTATATCGTCGGGCGCGCGGTCAACGATGTCGAGGTCACCGCGTTTGCGTTGCCCATCTTGAACAGCGAGCACGATGGTCTTTATGTCGATACGCTGCTGCTAGGCGAGCGCGCGGTGTCGCAGTTGTTCGAGTTCTCCTATGTCTATTTTATGGTCGAACACCCGGTGCCGTCGGCGATCGTGAGTTTTCTGGAACAGTTGTTGCCGGAGCGGAGCAAATCGGATCTCTATTCCGCGATCGGCTTTCACAAGCAGGGCAAGAACGCCTTTTACCGCGATTTTCTGCACCATCTGAAATATTCTGAAGATCACATGATCATCGCGCCGGGAATTCGCGGCATGGTGATGGAGGTGTTCACGCTGCCGTCCTATCCGTACGTATTCAAGGTGATCAAGGACCGTTTCGCGCCGCCGAAGGAGATCGATCGCAAGACGGTCGAGGCGAAATACCAACTCGTCAAACAGCATGACCGCGTCGGGCGCATGGCCGATATGCTCGAATACTCCTATGTCGCGCTGCCGAAGCAGCGGTTCGCGAAGGATCTGCTGGCGGATTTGCTTGCCAATTGCGCCGAGAGCATCGAACTCGATGGCGAGTCCGTCGTGATCAAACACGTTTATATCGAGCGGCGGATGATTCCGCTGAACATGTATCTCGACCATGCCGACGACGAGCAGACCGAGCGCCTGATGCTGGGTTATGGCGAGGCGATCAAACAACTGGCGGCGGCGAACATTTTTCCCGGCGACATGTTGTTGAAGAATTTCGGCGTCACGCCGCTAGGGCGAGTCGTGTTCTACGACTATGACGAGGTGTGTTATCTCACCGAGTGCAATTTTCGCCGAATTCCACCGCCCCGTTATCCCGAGGACGAAATGGCGGCGGAACCCTGGTACTCAGTCGGGCCGATGGATGTGTTTCCGGAGGAGTTCGAGCGCTTCTTGCTCAACAATCCGCGCGTTCGTCGCGCGTTCAACAAGTACCACCGAGACCTGCTCGAGCCCGACTTTTGGCGGCAGCGGCAACGGAATATTGAAGCGGGGATTTACGAGGACGTGTTTCCCTATCCCGAGAAAATGCGATTCGGCAATCGCGCCACGAAACCCGCGGACACCTGAGACCGCGTTCGCGACCGGAGCTGGCCCGCAAAACTCAATGCCCGAGAATCATCACCAATGCCGCGATCAACGGGATAGGCGCGAGCAGCGCAGCCGCCGACACGGCCCAAAAACGCCAGACGCCGATCTCGGAGGGTTCGGCATCGGTGGACCCGACGGCCGCGTCCGGCGCGGTGGCAGGGACGGTCGCGATCGGTGCTTGCGGTTCCCGCATCCGACGGCTGACACGTACGACCGCGTGCGGATTCAAGATCGGATTCATGCCCGGGTTGCTGACCATGACGACACCTCTCGCGTGATTTGCAACTGATTATCGTGGACTGTTGCTTAACCGCGACTTAACGGGTCACGGATTCGGCGAGGTGTTGCGAAAAGCAGACAAAAGGTCTTTCAGCGTGGCCGCTATGGCAACCAATCGGCTTGCGCGCGGTCTCAAGGATCGCGGACGGCGCTTGCGCGGCGGCTTTCGCCAACACCCAACCGTCCATGAGTCAATCGCACCGAGCATGAGTAGTCACTTTCACCTTCGTATCGTCGAGTCCCCGCCGTTCTCGTTCCGGCTGGTCAAATGGCTCCAGGCGCGCGAACTGCGCGGTGCCTGGCGGCTGGAGTCGCTGTTGGCGAATCGGCGCTGGCGACGGTCGCTGGTGCGGACCGACTTGGCGCGCGGTATCTCCATCGATGTGCCGCTGGAATATGGTCGAGCCCATTACGAGTTGGCTGCCCTCGCACAGTATCGGGACGCACTCGTCGATCAAGCGTCGAGCGTGCTCGCGAGTTATCCCGGCCCGTTCACATTGATCGACTGTGGCGCCGATATCGGGCTGATGAGCGCGCGCTTGGTCGCGGCGAATCCGAGCATTCGTGGCGTGATCGCGTTTGAGCCCAACCCGCGGGTTTTCGTATACCTGAAACACAATCTATCGCTGCTGCCCTGCACCGCGCGCGCCCACGCCGCGGCGGTTGCCAGTTTCGAGGGTCGCGGTACATTGCGGTCGCCTGATTTCGACGCGTCGGACCACGCGCGTTACGTGGTGCGGGATCCCCTCGGCGCGATCGACGTGCTACGACTGGATTCGGTCGCGGGCGAGGCAACAAGGGGTAACCTGCTGCTCAAGATCGACGTCGAAGGTGGCGAGTTGGCGGTGTTGCGCGGCGCGGCGCGAACCCTGCGCGCGGCGGCGGTGTGCGTTGTGCTGTTCGAGGCCCATCCGCTGCACGCCGCTCGCACCGGGATCGATCCGGTCGAGGTGTTGCAGTACCTGCAAGCGGTGCTTGAACGGCGGCTCGAGATCGTGGTGGTGGAGGCCCCGGGCTTGAAGATTCGGCTCGATCAACCGCTCTGGTCGCAGTCGGTACCGGAGGGGGTGTTGAACCTGTGCGTCCACGGCCGTCGCGATTGACCGCGAATCGGACTTACTCGCCGAGCAGTGGTTCCGCGCTGACGATCACGCCGTCCTCGTCGGCGTAGACGTAATCCCTGGGACGGAAAGTCACGCCGGCGAAGCTGATCGGCCGATTAACCTCGCCAACGCCGCGCTTGACGCTTTTCAGCGGATGGGTCGCGAGCGCCTTGACGCCGAGCGGCATGGTCGCGATATCGGCCGAGTCGCGAATGCAGCCATGCACGATGATGCCGCGCCAATGATTGCTCACCGCCTTGGCCGCGAGCAGGTCGCCGAGCAGGGCGCACCGGAGCGAGCCGCCGCCGTCGACCACCAGCACGCCGTTCTGACCGTCGCGGTCGAGCATGTCCTTGACCAGGGAGTTGTCCTCGAACACCTTGACGGTGACGATACGCCCGGAGAAGCGAGCCTGACCGCCGAAGTCGCGCAAGCCTGGGCTGGCGATCTGAACGTGGTCACTGTGCGCGTCGCAGAGGTCCGCGGTCTTGAAGTCCATGGGTGTTGCTTGCGGTTTGATCTGGTTTTGAAACACCCCGCGAAGCCGCCTGAGGGGGAGGGGTGAGAGGGCGGCGACTTCGCGGAGGTCCCAAAAAAACTCGGTTTTGACGCCCGGGCGCGGTGCCGCGCCCGTCGTCGCACGTTCAGCCGACGGCGTGTTGCCGGGTGTCGTCGTAGAACTGTTCTTCCTCGGTTGAACCGGTCAATGCGGTGACCGAGGACGCACCGCCCTGGATCACGGTGGTGACGTCGTCGAAATAACCGGCGCCAACTTCCTGTTGATGCGAGACGAAGGTGTAGCCCTTGTCGCGGGCGCGGAACTCGGGTTCCTGCACCTTCTCGACGTAATGCCGCATGCCTTCGCCGCGAGCGTAGTCGTAGGCGAGGTCGTACATGTTGAACCACATGTTGTGGATGCCGGCCAGGGTGATGAACTGGTACTTGTAGCCATACTCTGCGAGCTTGTCCTGAAAGATCGCGATGGTCTTGTCGTCGAGATTCTTCTTCCAGTTGAACGACGGCGAGCAGTTGTAGGCCAGCAGCTTGTTCGGATTTTTCGCGAGCACCGCCTCGGCGAATTCACGCGCGAAGCCGAGGTCCGGCGTGCCGGTCTCGCACCAGACCAGATCGGCGTAAGGGGCATAGGCGACGCCGCGGCTGATCGCTTGTTCGAGACCATTCTTGACCCGGTAAAATCCCTCCGAGGTCCGCTCGCCGGTCAGGAACGCCTGGTCGTTGCCGTCGTAATCGGAGGTCAACAGGTTGGCCGCCTCGGCGTCGGTGCGTGCGAGCACCAGCGTCGGCACGCCGCAAACATCTGCCGCGAGGCGCGCGGCGTTGAGTTTCTGTACCGCTTCCTGAGTCGGCACCAGAACCTTGCCGCCCATGTGGCCGCATTTCTTGACCGCGGCGAGTTGATCCTCGAAGTGCACGCCCGCGGCACCGGCCGCGATCATGTTCTTCATCAATTCGAACGCGTTCAGCACGCCGCCAAATCCGGCCTCGGCATCGGCCACGATCGGCAGGAAGTAATCGACGTAGCCCTCGCTACCGGGCTCGATGCCACGCGACCATTGAATCTCGTCGGCGCGTTTGAAGGTGTTGTTGATTCGGCGCACCATCGTCGGCACCGAGTCATACGCGTACAGCGACTGGTCGGGGTACATCGTTTCCGAGGTGTTACCGTCAGCGGCGACCTGCCAGCCCGATAGATAGATCGCTTCGATGCCCGCCTTGGCCTGCTGCATGGCCTGACCGGCCGTGATCGCGCCCATGCAGTTGACGTAGCCCTTTGTCGCCGAGCCGCGCACCAGCGTCCAGAGCTTTTCCGCGCCCATCCGGGCATAGGTGTGTTCGGGCTGCACCGAGCCGCGCAGGCGTACCACGTCCGCGGCGGTGTAGTTGCGGCGCACATCGGTCCAACGTGGGCTTTCGGTCCACTCCTGTTCCAGTGCGGCGATTTGTTGTTGTCTAGTCATCATGTCGTTGAAGTCTCCAGAGGGATGAGAGTTACGCCGTGGCGGCCTTGGGTGAATCAAGGCGTGCCCGTTTTCATTCCAGATGCTCGTAGGCGACGAGCGTCAGGAACTCCGCGAACTGATCGCTGAGGGTGATGTCGCGGAACAGTTGCGCGGCGAGTTCGTAGCGTCCTGCCACGAATCGTTCCGCACCGACCTCCTCGCGCAGGCGAGCCAGTTCCTCGGCGAGCCATTGTTCGAAGAGGGCGGGGGTGAGGCGGCGCCCATCGCTGAGCACCCCTTGTTCATGCCGCAGCCATTGCCAGATCTGCGCACGCGAGATCTCGGCGGTGGCGGCGTCTTCCATCAGGTTGTGAATCGGTACCGCGCCCTGGCCGCAGAGCCACGCCGCCATGTATTGGATCGCGACGTCGATATTGTTGCGCACGCCGGCCTCGGTGATCGTGCCGGCGTGGGGCTGTAACAGATCGGCCGCGCCGACGTTCACGTCCTCGCGCAAACGGTGCAGCTGATTGCGGCCGGGCATGTTCTCGCGGAACACCTCCATTGCAATCGGCACCAGCGCCGGGTGGGCGACCCAGGTGCCGTCGTGACCGTCGTGAACTTCACGCAGTTTGTCGTCGCGCACCTTGAGCAGCGCCGCTTCGTTCGCGATCGGGTTGCCCTTGACCGGAATCTGCGCGGCCATTCCGCCCATCGCCAATGCACCGCGACGGTGGCAGGTCTGGATCACGAGTTGTGAATATGAGCGCATGAAGTGCGAGGTCATTGTCACTTGCGCCCGATCCGGCAACACCTTGTCGCCGTGGTTACGGAATTTCTTGATGTAGCTGAAAATGTAATCCCAGCGACCACAATTCAGGCCGACGATGTGGTCGCGCAGTTCATACAGAATCTCGTTCATTTCGAACGCCGCGAGGATCGTCTCGATCAATACGGTGGCCTTGATCGTGCCGCGCGGCAGGCCGAGCGCGTCCTGCGCGTGATTGAACACGTCGTTCCATAACCGGGCTTCGAGATGGCCCTCCAGCTTCGGCAGGTAGAAATAGGGGCCGCTACGCTTGTCGAGCAAGCGCCGGGCGTTGTGAAAGCAGTAGAGGCCGAAATCGAACAGGCCGGCGGGACAAGGTTCACCATCGACCAGGCAGTGTTTCTCGACCAAATGCCAGCCGCGCGGCCGTACCATCAACGTCGCGGGTTGGTCGTTCAGACGATAACGTTTGCCCTCGGGCGAGGTGTACTCGATGTCGCCCTCGATCGCGTCGATCAGATTGACCTGACCTTGCAGCGTGGCGAGCCAGGTCGGCGAATGCGCGTCCTCGAAATCCGCCATGAATAGATCGGCGCCCGAATTCAACGCATTGATGACCATCTTGCGGTCGACCGGACCCGTGATTTCGACCCGACGGCATTGCAAATCCTGCGGAAGCGGTGCCACGGTCCAGTCCGATTCCCGGATCTCGCGGGTCTCGGCGAGAAAATCCGGCAGTTCGCCGGCGTCGATCCGTGCCTGACGTGCCTCGCGCGCCTGGAGTAGCTCGCGCACACGCGGCGCAAAGGCGTGCGCGAGGCCGGCGATGAAGGCGCATGCCTCCGGCGTCAGCACAGGCTCGAAATCGCTGATTGGGGCGGTGAAGGTAAGACCCGTTTGCGCTGCCATCGTCGGTGATCGGATTCCGCTGAATCATGGTTGTCAAGTGATGAATATCAACATAGACGCATTCAAAGCATTTATCAATACAATTTTAAAAATACTAAGCATTGTAAAAAACAATACTTAAAGCGGGTAATTTCGACCGCCCGCGAGGACTTTGCCGGGCGCGGTGGCAGCGACGGACGAGGCCTCACGTTCGGTCGAAAAAGCTGTCCAGGTCCGGTAAATCCCGACCATTCGGACGAGAAATCCGATCGGTAGTGTTGACAACCCCTGAGGATCGGATTGGGCGAGCGATCGAAATGTGACCGGACTCACGCACGCCTGGATAATCTCGTCGTAGCATGGGCCATCTCGACGCCCTCCACGGAAGCAAGCTAGGGCCGCCAGGCGGGACGCCGGCCGAACGAAACGATACCTGGGCTTGATCTCACTTACATATCTATTCCCGCGGAGGGAGGCTTACCGTGCTGAACAGAAAATTGATCGCTAGAAGCGTGGCGGCCGTGCTGGCCGTGGGGGGTCCAATCCTCGCAACGTCGGCGCAGGCCGATTTACAGTTTGATGTCTGGACCTCGCGCGTGCTCGATTGCGCGCAGGCGAGCGCGGTCGGTCAACCGGCGTGCGTTGGCGCGGGGCCGAACCGGTATCAGGTCGATTTGAGGTTCTGGCTGAGGAATCCGCCCGATCCGGAGCCTGGGCCGGGTACCACGCCACCCGATCCGGTTCCGGTGCCGGTGGCTACACCCGTATCCATCACCGTTGAAAACCTGACGGCCGCTTTCGGGCAATTGAACGGCGTACCAAACTGGACGCCCGTGGGCGCGCCGGTCGCGAGCAATATCAGCCTCACGGTGCCAACGACATTCACGGGCCTGTCCCCCAACAACAAAATCGCCGAAGCCGCGGATTTCACCAAGGGCAGCGAAGCCTACGTCACCATGCGGGTGGAAACGACGTTGACGGCACCCGTGATGACACCCGGCGTGGTCGCCAGCGCGGGTACCGGTCTTAGCGCGAGCACCACGATCCAAGTTCCGCCCAAGCGCGACACGAAAGTGCCGGATGCCACCACCGGTTGCCCGGTGGGTACGACCCGGGGTGCGAAAGACTATGTGGTCAACGGCAGCTTCACCACCCTACCGGCGGACGGTGCGACCGCGCCCGCAGGCACGCTGATTGCCGGCAGCTTCACCAGCGACGTGCCGCTCGTCGCGGTCGGCTTCAATGAATACCAAACCAACAAGTCGATTTCGCTGCTGCGCGGATCGGTGGCGGCGCTTGACGCCCAGCAGCAATCCCTGCCTGGTGGCGCCAGTGTGAACTGGCTGCGTCATGGCGGCGGCAAAGAAGACGTCAAAGACGATGTACCGCATACGTTCTGGAAACAGACAGTGACCGGTCTCGAGGTCGGCCGTGACTACCTGCTGTCGGCCTATTTCAGCAACATTTCGGTGCCGGGCGAGGTGGATGCGAAAGTCGGGCGCAATGACCCGAAAATCCGTTTCCTCGCCGGTGGCAACCCGGTCGGCAACGCGCCGGACAGCTTCCCAGCCGAAAGTGCGGCCGAGGGCGATATCTGGAACATGGCGCGCGGCGTGTTCAAGGCAACCACGACCACGATGGACATCGCGATTCAGAACCAGGAAATCGGCGGTTGGTATAACCAGGTCGGCGTCACCGACATCAAGATGTTGTCTTGTCTCAAACCGGGCCAGGCGGAGACATCTCCGGCGCCTACGACACCGACAACCCCCACCACGCCGACCACACCCGCCACGCCTTCGTCGCCAGGCGATCCGGTGCCGGTCGCGGATACCACGCCGACGGCCTCGGGTGGCGGCGGAGGCGCCGTTGGGTTCGGTGGGCTGGCGCTGTTGCTGGTGCCGGTCGCGATCCGGCGCGGACGGAGAACCGCAAACGCCGGTTAGGCGCGAGGCGCGCGTTCAGCAGGCTTTGACGGGGGGGCGATGTGAGCGGCGAGTCAAAGCTGCTCGATGCTCACATCGAGCCACCCGGTATCGACTCCAGCCTCATCGAGCGGACTCGCGACTCACGTTGATGCGGACCGATTTCTCGTGAGGCCTGCGGGGTTGGTGACCGTTCGCGGTACCAAAGTGTCGTTCTGTGAATTAACTCACGATCAATGCGTCGCCCCTCGTCGTAGCATTGGCTACCTTGCAGTCAACGTACCAGCCTTGACGCGATGATTGCCGGTCCGGCACGAAGCGGGACCTGAACACCCAATGCCTTAATCCAAGCGAACGATCCCTGGAGGGATACCAGAATGCTGACACAGAAGACTCTCGCGAAAAGCGTT
>JBHJOI010000098.1:0-3598 GCA_050329935.1 Thiotrichales bacterium
ACCACCGTCGCCGCTTCCGCGCCGGTCAAGGCGCACAGCAGGCTTTCGACCACATCGTCGCGATCGCCGCGTCCCCCGGTTTCGAGGTCGTATTCCAACGCGCAGGGGCTACGCGCCGCGATCGCCAACGCCTCGATCGCGGACTCGGGCAACTGCGCGCGGCCGAGATTGGTGTGCAAGACCGTGCCGGTGAGATTGAACACGCGCTTCAGACGCGGGCGGTGCGCGGCTTCGAGCAGGGCGGCGAGGCGCGCGGTTAGCGCGGCTTCGTCGAACACCTCGGATTCGATCGCGTGATCCCGCCAGCGCTGGCTGTCCTCGCGCAACAACTGGCGCACACCCGCGAGCACGCTTTCGCGTCCATATCGGTCTCGCAGCGGCGCGACGGCGGCCCAGTTGAGCACACGCTCGACGGATGGCGGGCGCGGTGGGTTCGGGTTGGAGTGGGCGCTATGCACGATAGACAGTCCCGTTGTTCAGCGATCGGTGAGATTGAGTGTAGCGCATGGCGCGCTTGCGCGTGGGCAGCGCGCCGGCTGGTGTTAACGACCAATAACCCCTCAATCGAAGGTGAATTGGTGTCGCCGATGTATTTAACTATTAAGTTAAATATAACGAGGAGAGAACGTTGCCCACCGATTCGCTCAGCCTGACTTTCGCCGCGCTGGCCGACCCCACACGCCGCGCCATTCTTGCCCGCTTGACCCGCGGCGAGGCGTCGGCGACGGAGTTGGCGGAACCCTTCGATATCAGCGCTCCGGCAATCACCAAGCACCTGAAGGTGCTCGAACGCGCGGGCTTGATCACCCGCAGCAAACGGGCCCAGTTCCGCCCCTGCAAGCTCGAGCCGGAGGCCTTGCGGCAGGCCGATCTCTATCTGGAGCACTATCGGCAGTTCTGGGAACAGAGTCTTGATCGACTCGACGAATATTTACAGGTATTGCAAGCGAAAGAATCAGCGCCATGATGACCGCGACCCTCGCCCAGGAAATCACCCTCACCCGTCTGTTCAACGCGCCACGCGAACTGGTGTGGAAGGCGTGGACGGACCCCTATCACCTGCAACGCTGGTGGGGGCCGCACGGTTTCGTCAACACCGATTGCGCGATCGAGATGCGGGTCGGCGGCGTGATGCGGCTAAACATGCACGCGCCCGACGGCAATGTTTACCCCTGCAAAGGCACGTTTCGCGAAATTGTAGCGCCGGAACGACTGGTGTACGACGGCGATCCGGAAGACGCTCATGCTTGTGGCGCGGGCTTGCCGCCACGGGCCACGGTCACGCTCACATTGACCGAGCGGGGCGAGCAAACCTTGCTCACCCTGCACACCCGTTTCGCATCCGCCGAACGTTTGCAGGCCGCGGCGGATGCCGGTTTTGTAATCGGCTGGGAAACCACGCTCGAACGCCTCGCGGATTATTTCATCACCTACAACCACCCAGGAGACACCCGATGAGTTACGTGGACGGATTTGTATTGCCCGTGCCCGAGAACCGGCTGGATGACTACCGCAAAATGGCGCAGTCAGCAGGCGAAATCTGGATGGAACACGGCGCACTCGCCTATAAGGAATGCGTGGGCGAAGACCTGAATTCCCCATTTGCCAACGGCACGTTTCCCAAAATCGCCGGGGCACAGGCAGGTGAAGCCGTCATCCTCGCCTTTATCATCTACCAGTCCCGCGAACACCGCGACGAGGTAAACGCCAGAGTGCATCAAGACCCGCGTATGCAATGCGGCGACATGAAGGATTTGCCGTTCGACTGCAACCGCATGAATTACGGCGGCTTCACCGCGCTGGTGGATTTGTAATCCGATCGAGAGGCGTGTACCGATGCAAAAACTCGTTACCTCACTCTGGTTCACCGACTGCGCGGAAGATGCGGTTAATTTTTACGTTTCGATTTTCAACGACGCGCGCATCAAGCGTGTCGTGCGTTACAGCGAGGCGGGACCCGAACTGGCTGGGAAAGTCATGACCATCGACTTTCAATTGGAAGGGCAGGATTTCCTGGCCATCAACAGCAGCCATGAATTCCCGTTCTCACCAGCGATATCGCTGGTCGTCAACTGCTCTGACCAGGCGGAAATGGACGCGCTGTGGAATAAGCTCGCCGCCGACCCCAATAGCGGGCAATGCGGCTGGCTTGAGGATAAATATGGTCTGTCATGGCAAATCGTGACCCCGCAAGCGATCGAACTGATTTGCAGCCCGGACCCGGCGAAAGCCGCTGCCGTCACCCGTGCCATGCTTAGTATGAAAAAGCTGGATGTGGCGACCTTACGGCAAGCGCACGATGCCGCTTGAAGAGCACCATTCGTCTTCCGATCGGCGCCGGCGTTTACGATGGGGCCGAGCGGCGGCGTGATCGCCGGCAGGCCGTACTCAAAAAGCTAAAACACTGCGGTGAACTCAAACACGAGGGTGACCCACACGGATAGCGCGCCAGGCATCCGCCTGCGCAACGCCACCCGCGCGGATCTCTCGCTTTTGCAACATTGGGACCGCCAAGCGCATGTGCTGGAAGCGGGCGTCGAGGGATGGGACTGGAAAACGGAACTGAGCGAAAACCCCGCGTGGCGCGAACAACTGATCGCCGAACTCGATGGGCGCGCCATCGGGTTTATCCAGATCATCGATCCGGCGGAAGAAGAAACGCACTACTGGGGTGACGTACCGGCCAATCTACGCGCGATCGACATCTGGATCGGCGAAGCCGATTGCCTCGGTCGGGGCCACGGCACGTGCATGATACAACTGACCTTGCAACGCTGTTTCGCCGACCCGAAAGTCACCGCTGTACTGATCGATCCGCTGGCGAGCAACACCCGCGCGCATCGCTTTTACGAACGCTTCGGCTTTCGGCGTGTGGAGCACCGCTCGTTCGGTGAGGATGATTGTGTCGTTTATCAGCTGACGCGGGCGGATTACCGCGACGCGTGATCGCGGCGTGCTCGGCATAGTCGGGAGATGGGTCAGTCGAGCTTTACGTCGAATGCCGCGTCATGCCACGCGAACACGCCTCGCACCAACTCGAAGACACCCGTGTCCAATCTCCTGTCGACACCAATGTGCTATGATGTGTACATCGCGGCACAGGACGGCAAGAGATGACGAGTTCCAGCACCATGACCGTACGAATCGAATCCGACATCAAGGACCGGCTTGATCGATTGGCGGACGCCACCCAGCGCAGCAAGTCATTTCTCGCGGCCGAAGCAATTAGAAACTTCGTGGAACTGAACGAGTGGCAGATCGCCGAAATCCAGGCGGCCGTGGAAGAGGCAGATGCCGATGATTTCGCGACCACCGACGAGGTGGCCGATACGTTTTCACGCTGGGGCGTGAATGCGCGTTAGATGGTTGCGCAAGGCGCTATCCAACGTCGCGGCGGAAGCCGAATTTATCGCCCAGGACAATCCGCTCGCGGCAAGGCAGGTCGTTCAACGAATCTTCGACTCCGTGGAGCAGCTACGCGACAACCCGTCCATCGGCAGACCGGGGAGAATCAGCGGTACGCGAGAGCTCGTTGTGGCCGGCACGCGCTACATCGTCCCCTACCGCGTCCGGGGAGACCTCATCGAAGTGCTGCGCG
>JBHJOI010000099.1:0-99104 GCA_050329935.1 Thiotrichales bacterium
CATCCGCCAGCGTAATCGTCTCGCCGCCGTTGTCGAGTTGCCCGCTGGACCATTGGAACACGGTGCGCCCCGGCGCTTGGTATTTCGAGGCATCCGCCGCCACGATGAAATAAGCGCCCGGCGCAATATTGGCGCCATTGGGGAAAGTAAACGCCACGCCTTGCGTCAAGGCGTAACCCGAGAGGTCGACCGCGGTCGATTCGGCATTGTAGAACTCGAGAAATTCGTAGGCGTTGCCGAGGCTCGCGGGCGGATTATAAAAGATCTCCGACAGCACGATCCGCTTGACGGGCGTGGCATCCTGAATCACCGTCACCTTGAGATCATCGCTCGTCACGTATTCACCGTCGTTCGCAGTGAGTCGCAACCAATACTCGCCCGCGACCGAAAAACCCGCGGTCGTCGCCAACGCCGAAGCATTGCCGAATCCGACCGAACCGGGGCCGCTCAGCGCACTCCAGGTAACGGCAAGGCTTGAACTCGTGGGCTTGCCGTCGTCGGTCGCGGTGCCGGCGAGGCTGACCTGACCGACGCTGAGATTGATGATCTGATTCGCGCCCGCGGTCACCCGTGGCGCAGTGTTATCCCCGGCCATTGCGGCGGCCCGACCCGGCGACCCACCGTTCACCGCGCTTGCACGCCAACTCGCCGCCAGCGCGTTATCCAGCGCCATATCGATCAATTCGAGTGACGGCCCACTGCCATCGGGCGAGGTCGGCCACGGCGCGACATCGTCATACTCCACCACATCGACCACAGCACCCGTGGCATTCTTGATCTCAACGATCTCACCGCCGTTGGACAGGTTACCGCTGGTCCATTCGTATACCGGGTAACCATTGCCGAGGTAGGTCGACGCGGTCTTCGCCAACACCAGGAACGCCCCCGGCGCTAACGAAGCGCCCGCCGGAAACGTATAGACCACGCCCTGACTGACGCTGTAACCAGTCAAATCGATACTTGACGCGCCGGCATTGTGCAATTCAAGGAATTCGTACTTGTCACCTTCCGGCGGGTTGTAGTGGATTTCTGAGATGGTCAGGCGCGGCGAAAGGTCCTGGCAACCCTTGGGGCCGGGTTCGGCCAAAAATAACTGTCGAAAAATCACCAGGTCCAGCCCGTTAACCGCGCCGTCACCGTTGAAATCCGCATGTGGATCCGTCGTAAGAAAGCGCTGCCGAAACTGAACCAGGTCGAGACCGTTTACGACACCGTCGTTGTTGAGGTCGGCGTCGCAGCGGTTGCCAAAGCCGTCGCCGTCCGTATCGCGCTGATCCGGGTTCGCCACCAACGAACAGTTATCCAGGTGATCTGGAACGCCGTCGCCGTCCGTATCCAACGGCGGCGAAGCACAAACTGGCGCCGCAGCGCCCATTGCGGAGCCGGTAAAGATCACAAGCATTAACAGCGCGCCAAACGCAACCGCTCGAACCAACTGAATTCTATTCATCAGGCACTCCTTAGCCGCCAGGACGTTTAGGGACAATATGCCTGCCAAGTGCGTCGTCAGCGATTACAGTCATTTTCGGTACCAGGCGCTATTTTCCGCTCAATACCTGTTAATAATTAATTACATGTAAAGATGACAAAACACCTGTTTCAGGACAAAAACTCAACGATTTATTGAGCGCGAAAATAGCATTCATCCCAGCTCTACACTGGTCGATTACATCTATTCGTGATTCGTTTCACACTTCAAATGCAGACGCCATCATAGACCCGGAAATTCGCCCTTGAGCCGGACCAAAGCTGTGTTAATCTCGATCGAAAGCAAGCCTCGCGCTTGACAAAATGGGCTTCACTTCACATCGCACAGGGAGATACTTATGACCGGGAAATTCAAAAAAATCTATATCGCGTCCGCCGTTATCGCGGCGGCGTTTTTCGCAGGTGCCGCGGCGCAGGCAGCTACGATATCCGTGTTACCGGCTAACGCTAGTGGTGTTGAAGGCAGCACCCTAAATTTCACGATTGATGGGGCTGGTTTCGATACCAATACTCTCGGCGGTGGCCTTCAGTTGAGCTGGGATCCCGCAGTCCTTCAGCTCCAAACTGGATCAATTACCCCAAACACGGCCGTGTTCGACTCCGATCCATTTGACGGCACTCCGCTTAACTTAATTGGCTCCGTAAATGACGGCGCCGGGACGTGGACAGGGTTCAGTGCTTTCGCGGATTTCTGGGGTGCCGGCGTCGGTAGTGCGAATTTTAACATCGTGCAGTTGACGTTCACGCTTTTAAACCCAGGCACGTCCGCGATCAACGTGTCCGGCGTTGACGAAAATCCTTGGGTCCAACTTAGCAGCCTTGATCCGATAAATGTGATGTACACGGGTGCATTCGTAAATGTCACCCCGGTTCCACTCCCTGCCAGCGTTTGGTTGCTCGGTTCGGCGCTCGGCGCACTCGGCTATAGCGTCCGCAAGCGCAAAACTGCGGCCGAAGCGGTTTAAGCGCTGCCCACCCTTCGAAACGAGCGTTCCCGCTTATCGGGGCGCTCGTCTTTGCGTCGTATCCGTTATATCCGCCACGCATTTCTTCGCGCTCAGCACACAGCCCATCGACGCTCATTTAGTCTCACAATCCGCGACCGGTTGCAGGTTGCAGGTTGCAGGTTGCAGGTTGCAGGTTGCAGGTTGCAGGTTGCAAAAACGTGGCTGATTCCTTACCGATGCGCTACCTCGACTGAATCGCCGCCTTGCAAGAAACGATTACCTCTTGCCGCGGATTCAGGGCACCTGGCGGTGCCCCGAGCGCCATTCTCATTCCGTGTTCAGCGATCGTTATCGAGCCGCAAGTTGAAAAAATCGGCTGCGTGGTTTTAGCAAGCCGTGTTCGCCGAGCACGGCGCAGCGATACCCGACGGCCCGGGCGGTGACAGGAACATCTGGCGGAACCGGACCAGGTCGAGCCCGTTGACAGTGCCATCACCGTTGAAATCGGCGTGCGGATCGCTGGTGAGGAATCGCTGGCGGAATAGCACCAAGTCGAGCCCATTGACCATGCCATCGTTATTCAGATCGGCGTCGCAGGCATTGCCGTACCCATCATTGTCGGTGTCGCGTTGGTCAGGATTGGCGATCAACGTACAGTTGTCCGAGGCATCGGGCACGCCGTCGTTGTCGGCATCTGGCTGATTGACCGATGGCAGATCCTCGGTCCGCAGCGTCACGTTGTAGGTGCAGTTATTCGCGGTCGCGTTAGCGTCGCTGACCGGATCGAACATTTTCATCACTACCACCGTGCCATAGGTCTGGCTGTAACCGTTGGTGCCAAAAGGCCGATATGTGGTCGAGCCACGCTTGTAGATCCCGATGAAGCCCTCGTGGTTCCCGCTACCGTTGTTGTTTTTGTGGCCGTAAAGAGCATTGTTGTTCGTGAGGTCGGTATCCTGCAGCAGTGCGGCCTCGCGATGCCCCCAGCTCGCGCCCGCGTCAGCGTAGATCCAGCTGTAAATCGCGCGTTCAACTGGCAACGGGATGGCCGCCTCGGTCAATGGGGTGTTGGCGAACGCAGCGAAATAGGCCAAGTTTTCCGCACGCGACAGGAACTCGTGGCAAGCAGGCGATGAGCCGAAGTTGTTACTCGCCGGTTTCGTGCCAATCACGGCATCGTTAGCAATACGCTGAAACGGTGTTCCATTGTGGTTATGCCCAGTCAGGTTGCCGTCGTGCAAAAGGTCGCCATAGTTCTTGGCAAGCAAATCAATCCGCTCCTCCACCCCGGCGAATGGCAGTCCGAGTATTCCGCCGGAAATGCTCACCCGCGCGGCACGCTCCGCATTGAGCAGGAATAGCGCCTTGGCGTCGTCGCTCATGCCATTCCAGATGGTTTGGCTGGGTAACACGAGGTTGCCGAGTGTACCCGAGGCGAGCGTGCGCTGGCTCTCCTCCTGCCGACGCGCGTTGTTATACGCGGCAGCGATGTCGACAACGCCATTGAAACTCGCCGAGAACTGACCGCCACCGGGATTGTAAGTCCCGCCGGTATCGGTCCAGTGAATGTCAGACGCAATGTTGGGTGGCGAAGCGGCGCTCGCTTCGTTGACACCCGCAAACATAACGGTAGCTCCCATGATCGCGGCCACCCCTAACGACAATATTCGTTGCTTCATTTCCATACTCCCTGCAAATTGAAGGACCCATTGAATCGACGACCTTTCTGTAACTGGCTTACCCTTGTACTGACTGATGGATCAGTCCGTGAGTGGAACAGCTTCGGAGCCACGATCGCGGAAACCTTGTTGGTCTTACGGTCGTCAGGCACTCGGTCCGCCGTTCCGCGGGTGGATTCACGAATGACCAGCCACTGAGTATGGGTGAACATAGAAAACGGCACTTCGTCCGCTTGCATTAGGACACCGACACCCATCATCCCCGCGCGCCCTAGTCCGCGAGAATGCCGGAAGGACCCGGCGGACTCAGGAACATCTGACGGAACCGCACTAGATCGAGGCCATTGACGACGCCGTCGCCATTGAAGTCGGCGTGGGGATCGTTGGTTAAAAACCGCTGCCTGAACAGCACCAGGTCCAATCCGTTGACGATTCCGTCGTTGTTCAGGTCCGCGTCGCAGGCGTTGCCGTAGCCATCGCCATCGCTGTCGCGCTGATCCGCGTTGGCGATCGAAGAGCAATTATCGAGGCGATCCGGAATCCCATCGCCGTCGCTGTCGGTGTCGTCAGTTAGCGGCGTGCCCGGCGGTGGAAAGCCTCGGGCATTGTCGTCCAGCACGAGCACCCAATCATTGCCGCGACCAGTGCTTGGCGGATTGAACTGCACCCATCCACCTCCGGAGAAAGTACCCATGTTCCGCACGCTCCCGTCTTTTGGCCCGAACCACCATTGCCGCACTGTCTTCCCCGCGAGGCTCGCGGTGTTGACCGTGACCGATTGCCCCGGCGCCGCGTAAACCATGATATAGCCGTCGCCACGCGTCGCACCGACGCCAGTGGCGTTACCGGCAAGACTCGGTGCGGGCACGCGCCCAAAAAAAGGTCGCGACAACATCAGGTTTTTTAAATGCTGCGCCTGTCCGGAAAACGGCTTCGCCAGATGCTGCCGAATAATATTGAAGTTGAAGTTTGGCTGATTCGCGCCCCATTGATCCCAATACCACAAGGGTGATTCGCCATAACCTATCCCAAAGCTGCCGGCGAAAACCGACCAGTATGCCGTCACGCGCGTTTGATAGTCATCGAAGGCAGGACTGCAATCACCCATGTTTTCATAACGCGGTTCCATGTTGATGACCGGACGCGTTGGTGTCGCATTCCAGTCCTCCATGATGACGTCGGTGACGTTTCGGTATTCGTTCGAGTCGTTACAATTCCAGTGTCCGGTTTGAAATGTACTGAAATTGATCCAACTCGCGTTCGCGTAGCCTTCACCACGCTCGTTGTACCAACTATGAAATGAGACCAGACGTTCGGGGCTGACAGATTTGATGCCTTCGGCGATTGCTGGCGTGATCCCGCAGCAGTCCTGGCCAGGATTGCGATCTCCTCCGACCACGAAAATCACGCCCGGTCGATTCTTGTAGCGGTTCGCGACCCAGGCGCCATACTCCCGGGCCTGCTGCGTCGTGAACGCGTTGTCCTCTCCGCCGGAAAGGTTGCCCCAGGCAGGAAAAATGACCGGATGCATACCGAGCGCGATGGTCTTGTCGACCACATAGTCGGCGTGATTCCAAAAGGCGTCCTGCGGTAGATGCGCGCCAAGCTCCCAATTGCCGGGGCTTCCGGGGTAGTAACCATACTTGTTTGATGTAGCGATCGACCAATGAAACAATAGCGGCATCTGAATCGCCGTGAAGCCTTTGGTCGCGCGGTCGGTCAGCACCTCATCCGCTTGCTCTCGGGTCGATTTATGGATGAGCTCCCATTGCGTGTCGCTCAACCAGAAAAACGGCGAACCGTCCGCATACATCAGAAAGCGCTTGTCGGGATGAACGAGGACCTCGCGCGGCGTAACCGCGAACGATGCCGCGTCGCCCGCAATGGCACTTCCCGTGGTCACCGCCGTGACGGCGGCGACCGTCGCCAGCATCCAAGCGCGCGAACGATTGCCGAAATCTCCGAAGCGCGTTCGCCCGCCGCGGTCCTCGCGACGATTTTGAACCGCGCCGCAATGAATCGTTGATGCACCGTGACCGTATCGAGGATTTGAGCCATAAGCCCTCCGCGATATCAAGCGGTAAAGATAGTCCATGATATTCCCTGCCTTCCATTTGAATAATCTAGAAATCGGGCGAATCGTGCCCTGCTGTCGCTCTGTCACATGGACGCCGTTCGCGCCTCGTTTCGCTGAAAAAACTACTTTTACAAAAAGCTTTGACGTAATCGCGCACTGCATCGAAAACACACCATGCGTTACCCTCGCGCCCAAGGATTCCGCGTATCCCAACACGTCATATAATTGCCGATCGCCACCTAAACGCGCAGTGATTCAGTTCACGCTTTTGCGTAGGCAGATGTCAGGAGCACAACAGGCCAGCCTCGCTTAGCAAGCGCCAAGACGCCATCACCAATAGCACCGGCACGATACAACCCGTATCGGCGTGAAAAATTACAAATCCTAACTGCACCACAATATGGTTCGACGTCTAAATGGCATTTCAGAGGGCGCAAACGCACCGCTCGATAGTCAGCACGTCACGGCGAAACAAACACCAATTAATCTAGCTCGTTACGGAAACGCTGATAAAATCCGATGCGCTACGCCGCACAGCGCGTAGGCTGTTGATTTAGCTATGTGCGGCTCCGCCAATTGGGATTCAATCAGCGTTTCCTTAAGTCCTACACACGGCCCCGGCTAACACTATTCAACCCGAGTATTTTCGCCATCCGCGCATCGAAAGGGCTCCCGCTAGTCGCGCAACCACCGAGCCAGTCACGATTCTCCTGGCTATGGAGCTCTTCCAGATGGCCCCGGGGGATTCAGAAACATTTGCCGAAACATGACGAGATCCAAGCCATTGACGAAGCCATCGCCGTTGAAATCGGCGTGCGGATCGTTGGTCAGAAAGCGTTGCCGGAACAGCACAAGATCAAGCCCATTCACCATGCCATCGTTGTTCAAATCCGCGTCACAGAGATTGCCGTAGCCGTCGCCGTCCGTGTCGCGCTGGTTGGGGTTTGCTACGTTCAGGCAGTTGTCCGCCGACGCGACGATGTTGTCTGCGTCGGCATCGTCGGCCAGCACCTTTGCCAGATCAATTCGCCTCATGCCGGTCACGACTCCGCCCGAGCGGGTGTCGTTGACTGACTTACCGGTCGCGCGCAGGACGCCCAGAATCTCATCGACCGATGCATTGGGCGTACGCTGTTTCATGACCGCCCACGCGCCAGCGACATGCGGCGCTGCCATGGACGTACCGTTGGAGTCGGCGTAACCCGTGCCGGGCACGGACGAGCGAATCAACGATCCGGGGGCGACCAGTGACACGAACGACGCAAGACTAGAGTAGCTCGCGATTGTATCGACCCCACCGAGACAACTGCCGCTCACCCCGTCACAGGTCGCGCCGACACTGATCGCGCTCGATATGCATCCAGGGGAGGATATCGCGGTCTTGGTTCCGCTATTTCCCGAAGCGATGACGGTGGCGATGCCCACGGAACGCAATAAATCGATAGCCGCCTTGGTCGGACCGTTCTGGGCATCGCAGGTTGAGCCATACGAACCGCCGCCGAGACTCATGTTGACCGACGCGATCTTGAGCGTGTCGCGAAGCGCGTAGGCGCGCTCGAGGCCTTTGATGAAATCAGAGGAGTAGCTCATCAGACACGGCGCCGTAGCCCCGCAACTCGAAGTACTGTCAAATCGGGTGAAAACCTGGATCGCGAGGATATTGGCGCCCTTGCCGACGCCGTTCACGCCAGTGGTCCCGGGGTCTCTCCCCGCCGCGATTCCAGCGACGTGAGTCCCATGCGTGCAACCACCGACACCCGAACAATTTCGGCCTGAACCCGTCACCGTCGTTGCGGTCGCTCCACCAGGACACAACGAGCTCGCAGAAATGGACGGTATATTGCTGGAGTAGCAAGCCTCGGAAACCACTTTGCCGGATAAAAACGGATGCGTGCTGTCGACTCCGGTATCCAGTATCGCGACAGTGCGCCCGGTTCCGTCGAAGTTGGCAGTCCACGCGTGGGGCGCTCCGATGAGCGTGGTGCTTTCGGCTAGCATCGGCTTGACCAGATAATCCTCGTAGATGCCGACGACACCAGGACTGGACGCAAGCTGATTCAGCCCAAACTCGTCGACCTCCATCGCCAAGAATGGAAGATACTCAAACCGTTTGACTTCTGAAACGCCCCTGCCTGCCAACTCGCTAAGAAGCTCGGTTTGCCGCGACGCGACCTCCGCGCGACTCGCCGCCGTATCGGCATTCGCCAAGCCGGTCGACTCCAACGCGACCCCACTGAGCTGAACAATTACGCGCACCGCTCCGTCACCACGCGCGGCATCAAGCACGCCGGCGGGAATTGTCGCGGCGAAGGCACCCTGAAACACAAATCCTAACGCGAGTAACGTCGAGCCTAGATACGTACGCGAGAGAGCTCTAAGTCCGGAAGCCACGCGACCTTGCGAATTTTGCACGAAACATCCTCAGATGATTAATAAACTGGGCGAATCCAAACGCTGTATCGCTGGTGCCTGACAAAGCGATGAACGTCGGGGCGAGGCAGCAAAAGTTACGGAAAGCGTCACAGTTTTTCTGTGAACGGCGACACATTTCCGTGAATCGGCACGAAAAAACGGTGAACGCTGTCTAAACCGTATTCGCGGATAAGACCTAGCCGCTCGTTTCAGCGAGCGCATCGGTGGTTGATAGAAGACCACCGAGGCGCCGCCGCGACTTGCGAGAATTTACGGCCGCAAACCTGAAGGTCCCGGCGCGACCAGAAACCGCTGCCGAAACATCACGAGATCCAGGCCGTTAACGGTACCGTCACCGTTAAAGTCGGCATGCGGATCATTGGTCAGAAAGCGTTGTCGAAATTGTACGAGATCGAGTCCATTGACGATTCCATCGCCATTTAAATCCGCATCGCACACATTCCCATACCCATCCCGATCCGTGTCGCGCTGATTGGCGTTCGCGAGTGCCGAGCAGTTGTCGACAAAGTCCTTGATCCCGTCATTGTCCGCATCGGGATAATGTGGCGCGCTGCCGGCGCCGCAGCCACTCCACCAGCAGGTGTTCGTGGCCAGCCAGTTGAGCACCGCGACCTTTTTCGGTGGGGTCAGTTGGTTCTGATATTCGCTCAGGCCCCAACTGCCGTAGCGGTCGGAGGGCCCGACCGAGTGGTACATCGCCATCAGTTCGCCACCCGCGGCTTTCCAGTCGTCGAGATTGCGGGTGTAGGCCGCGATCATTTTGTGGCTACGATTGACGTCGCGGAACAGACGGTTGATGTCGGCATTGCCGTCTGGGCCGTTGACGCCAACGACGTGTTGGCCGCCTTCGTAGGCGATCAGTTTGAGGCCGAACTGCCCCGCCACGTTGGCCTGGTTTTGCATCCACTGCGCGGATTGCGCGAGCGCGCCACCCGGCGTGGAGCTCGGCATCACGCCACCCTCGTTGATTTCGTCGAAGATCTTGTTGACACCGGCGTCCCCTTGTCCGGCCCAGTATTGGAGCGCGGAGTAATTCGCATTCTGGCCAATGCCGTCGCCGAAATAAGGCGCGATGGCGAGCGCGTCCATATTCGAGGCGCAGTTGCTTCCGCCGGGATTACGGGCGTCGTTTTTCCACAGCGGGCATTGCAACAAGTAGTTATCCGACACCCAGCTATTGGCGGCCTGGGCACCCATCACGCAGCGCACGCGGTGGCTGTCCGCGCCCCAGGCTTGTTTCCAGATGGCGCAGACTTCACTACTGCGCTTGGCGAACCACTGCATGCGAACCGAATAGGTGTCGCTCACGCTTGGCCAGAATTGCTTGCCCTTGGCCTCGGACCAGCGGCTGGGCTTGAAACCGCTGTTCCAGGTTTCGTTGCCCAATTCGACGTAAACGATTTTATCGGCGGCGAGCCGGTTCCGCACCAGGTTGGCGAAGGATTGCACCAGGCTGTTCGACGACAACATGTGCAAATTAAACCAAGGTTCCGCCTCCAGCGTGTTGGCAAGGTCGACCATCACCTCGACCGGCACGCCACCGCGATCCGCGTCGACCCAGGTCGCGCTCTGCGGCGTCAGGCGATCGGCCCACTCGCGTTCGGGCAGCGCGAGCATCTGCGCGTCCGAGCCAGCGGGCTGCGTGGTGAGCACGTTGGTGTGCTGCCAATTCATGTAACGCAGGGTGCGATAGTGCTTCAAATCGTTGAGAAACGCCGGATGGAATAGCATCGCGTCCTTGATCTGAGCAAAACTCTGGTAGCTCCCGGCGCAGGAGGAGGCGTCTCGGTGCCACGTGTAAATATCGCCATTACAGATGCCGCCGGGCCAGATCACCTGGATGTTACGCAGATAATCAGAGGGATTGGTCGCAGTGATGCTGATCAGCGGCAGCGCCGATGGGGTGACGCTGATACGATCGCAGCGCGTACCGCAGGATCCAATCTTGCTCGCGCCGTTGGAGTAGGCAAGTGTACCCTGCCCGTCGTAGAACACCTGCATCTCGGTGACCGGCGGCGCCGGCTGGTCAAGCGCGGCATAGTTACGGCCAAAGATCAGGTAGCTGACTTTGGTGAAGGTCGCGGTTTGGCCGGCCGTCGGCGTCAACGATCGCGGCCAGCCGTTGGCGTCGAAGTCAACCTTACCAAGCTCGCCGGTGTCCCAGATGCTGTTGGTTTGGGTGTAAACCACCGCACGTTTCATTTCATCGATGAATGGCCAGTCAGTTCCCCATCGCGCCAGTTCCGGCAGGTTGACGCCCAATGCCGATCCCTTGTTGTGCGGATTGGCGAACACGTTCGTCGGGGTAAGCGTCGACACAAGCAAACCCGCCAACAACGGATTAAAAATTGTGCGCGAATATTGGCGCGCCTGATTCAAGTGAATTGGATTCATCCTGGCTCCCGGTATTGTTTTTTGGCCCAACTGATCGCCGCAAAGCCTGCCAGTACGCGGCAAATCAAGGCGCGAACGAATTCACAAACCAGGCGAAATAACACGATACAGGGCCTTAGGTAGACCACATTATTCAATGATTTTTATACTATTTTATGCGTTTTTAACAATTGTGCTGGGCGCAATTTAAATCGCGTAAATTGCGGAACTTCGCGCGGCTAGCGACAGCGAATCGTGATTCGATTTCCGCCGAGCGTCGGTCATCCCGCACGCACGCTTTCGGTTTACGCCCCCCATCGCCTATCATGGTCTGCACACAACCCGACGATCACGCCATGACTGACGAGACGATCCGCAAGCACAAACTGGTCGAGTTCACCTACCGCATCCTTGACGAGCATGGTCGTGTGCTGGAACAGGTCGACCTGCCTTTCAACTACATCCACGGCCGCGACAGCGGTATGCACGAAAAAATCGAACGTGCGATGGAGGGCCATCGCGCAGGCGACACGGTGACCGTCAGACTCGACCCGAGCGATGGCTTCGGCGAGGCCGACCCAAACCTGATCTTCACCGATGACATCGACAACGTGCCCGAGGAATTCCGCAGGGTCGGCGCCGAGGTTGAGTTTCGCAACGACCGTGGCGAGACCAAGACCTTTCGCGTCACCGAGCGCGAAGACGGCAAGCTCACCTTCGATGGCAACCATCCATTGGCGGGCAAGCCGATCGAGTTCAATCTGGAGATATTGCAGGTGCGCGACGCAACCGCCGACGAGTTGAGCGGCCTTGTGCCAACCGGCCAAGCCGTCGGTCTCTCACCCTCGACCTCACGCACGATCAATTAACCCGACAACCCACTCAAGGAAGCCTTGCCCATGTGCGATCCCGCGACGCTCAACGAAAAATTCAGCATTCCCGGTGTAGCCGAGTTCACGGTTGGCGCACACGGCGCCGTCGTCGCCAACATTTCCAACGCGGGTGGCTCGGCCAGCATCGCGCGTCAGGGCGCGCAATTGTTGAGCTGGGCGCCGACCGGGCAGGCACCCGTCGTGTGGCTCTCGCCGGCGGCACGGTTCACCGCCGGAAAATCGCTTCGAGGCGGCACCCCGGTGTGTTGGCCGTGGTTTGGCGCGCATTCCACCGATGCCAGCAAGCCCGCCCACGGCTTCGCCCGCAATCTGGATTGGCGCGTCGTCGAGGTCACGGCGCTCGGGGCCGCCACCCGCGTGGTTTTAAGCTTCGTGCCCGAGGCGGAGCAGCACGCGCTCTGGCCCTACGCGGCGGAGCTCAAGCTCGCGATCACTGTGGGTTCACGGTTGCGAATGGAGCTTTCGACCCACAATACCGGCACGAAGCCATTGACCCTGACCCAAGCCCTGCACACCTATTTCCATGTCGGCGACATCGGCTCGGTGGCGGTCGAGGGGCTTGAAGGCAAAGCGTTTATTGACCGGGTGCAGGGCGACGCCCGGCGAAACCAACAGGGTCCGATCACGATCGACAGCGAGGTCGACCGCATCTATCTCGACGCGCCCGGTGAAGTGGCGATCGTCGACCGCGCGCTCGATCGCCGCATTCTGATCGGCAAACAGAACAGCAACAGCTATGTGGTGTGGAACCCATGGGCGGAAAAAGGCGCGAAATTCGGCGATATGGGCGACGACGGCTATCGGCGGATGCTCTGTGTCGAGACCACCAACGCCTGGGACGACACGGTCACGGTCGCACCGGGCGAGACAATCACGTTAAGCACCGAATACCGGGTCGAGGCGCTGCTCTGACGCAATGCCTGCCGTCCTCGCTTCACCCGCGCGGTATGTTGCGAGCCTCTAGTAGCGCGCAACTGCAACGGCTTCGTTGAACGGCCGGTGCGCGGTTACGCGAGCCGGCGCCGAAACACGGTCGCGAGCCGATCGACATTGTTCGCGAGGTCGTAGCGCTCGAGAATGCGTTGGCGCCCGGCCTTCGCCAACCGCTCACGCAGCGCGGTATCGTCGATCAACCGGGCAATGGCTTGGGCCAGTTCAACGCTATCCGACGGCGCGACCAGCAGTCCGTCGATACCATCGCGAATCAACTCCGGGATGCCCGTGATCCGCGTCGTGACGCACGGAATCTCCATCGACATCGCCTCCATCAGCACCACCGGAATGCCCTCGGCGAAGCTCGGTATCGAGAAGGCATCCGCTTTCGCATACAGTTCGCGAATGCGGTCCTGATTGACCGCCCCTTCAAAGATCACATGATCGCGCAGCGCCAGGGACTTGACCTGTTGCTCAAGCGATGCACGATCAACGCCATCGCCAACCAACCGCAGCCGCACCTTCCGACCCTCCGCGATCAATTCGCGCAGCGCCTCGACCAGAATGTGCTGTCCCTTCGCCGGCGTGAGCCGTCCGACACAAATGATCTCGAACACCTCGGGATTGGGCTCGAACGACTTCGGCGTGAAGATCTGCGGGTCCACGCCCAGGCGCGCGACTTCGAGTTTGTGCCAATGCTCGTAGGGCGACAGCTTCATCAACTGGCTACGCGCGAAGTTACTGATACAGAGCATGAAATCCGCCGCGATCACCTTCTCGGTGAGATATTGACCGGGGGCGTTGTAGAACTCATCCGGACCGTGCACGGTCACCGAAAAGCCGTGGCCAAAGATCTCCTTGACGAACATCGCGACAGTCGCGGCCTGGCTGCCAAGATGCGCGTGTAGATGGGTCTGCTGTTTGCGCCGCATCCAGCCGCCGACCATCAGCGCCTCAGTGAAATACATCAAGTTATAGAACCACTTGCGCAAATCGAATCCACCGAGTCGAAATACCATTCGCCAACCGCGCAGATACCCGGCCGGGTTACCCCTCAACGTCGCGAGATGCGCGCGCGCGCCACTCTTGGCGCCATCGGGCTTGATGAAATACGTCAGGCTCGCCTCGTTCGCCTCGTCGGCCGTGAGCCCCTTGCCGCTGCGATCCGGCGCGTTGATTGAGGCCACATCGATGCGGAATCCCAGGCGCCTTAGTTGCAGCACCTCGCGGATGATGAAGATCATCGACAGACAGGGATATTGGCTGACGATATAGGCTAACGAGCGCGGAGAAGAGTCGGTTGCGTTGGTCATGGCGGGTCTGCGTACGTGCTGGGTCGGTTGTGCAAGCGCTGATCCCGCGCTTGTGAGGCGCAAGCTTAAACGACGCGATTACGACGCTTCAAAGACTATCCACGGTTAATGTGAACTGCCTTCGTAAAAATCTTACTCTCCCGGATAAACGAGACCCCATTGGCCGCGAATCGCATCTATGATCTGCATGATCGCGAGCGTTTCATCCAACGGCATCACCGGACTTTCGCGCAAGCCTTCGCGCAGGCAACGAGTCGCCTCCGCGATCTGGAACTGATGACCGTTGCCGGGGAACGCCTTGTGCACGGTGTCGCCACCGAGCAATCCGAGGACCGGATCGATCCGCTGTCGTAGCTGTTGCATCCCGGCGTGGTGTTTGAAGGTGGTCTTGAGACGGCCCGCGAAACCCGTTTCGGTGGGATCGGACCGCGCCGCGCTGGACTCGGGGGACTCGAAGCGGCGAATCGTAAAGCGGCACGCGCGTTGGAACGGCGCATGCAGGCGAATCTGCCCGTGCTCGCCCATCACCACGGCTTCGTTGGTGCCCAGCACACGCAGGCTCGCCGAGAGGTCGGCGAGCGCGCCGTCGTCGAACGCCAGCTGATAGGTTGATTGATCATCGACCCCGCTGCGTCCGAGCGCCGCACTGCTTGATATCGACTGCGGCAATCCCAGCAGATGACAGGCAAAGTCGATCGTCTCGACACCGCGATCGAGCAGCGCACCACCACACTCATCGAGACTGAAAAAGCGACTGTCCGGATCGAAGTACTCGGGCGTGGCGAGGTTTGCCGTCAGCAAGCGCACCGCGCCGATCTCGCCGGCCGCGACCCGGCGTTTGAGCTCGACCACCGCGGGCATGAACCGCGCCCAACTCGCAGCCATGCAAAACAGGTCCTGATCCCGCGCCGCATCGATGACTTGCGCCGCCTGCAACGCGTTCAGCGTAAAGGGCTTTTCGCACAGCAGCGGTTTACCCGCGGCAAGTGTGTCGAGGCTGTCCTCAAGATGCCGGTAATGCGGTGTTGAAATGTAAACGATGTCGACCGCGGGATCGTCGAGCAGGCTTTCGAGATTCGCGACGCACTTCGGGATGGCATGCTGCGCGGCAAAGCGTTCCGCATGGGTCTGCGTCCACGCGGCGACCGCGTACAGTTCCGCGTCCGGCACGAATGCGAAGTCGGCCGCGACCGCATCGGCCTCCGCGCCCACCCCCCAAAATGCCCAGCGAATTCGTCGTGCCATCAAGCTTCTCCTCGTTTACCCATCGGCGCGGTCGATGGGGCATCATCATCAAACTACCGCGATTCGCATTCGACAGGGCGCCGCCCCAAACGTTTCGAGGCGATCGACATCCGGTTGCCTGGGCAACGCGCGCGCATCCCACCGCAAGCCTGTTCACAGCCTGCCCGCGATCGCGCGGATCGTTGATCAGCCGTGCAGGCGCCGTGCTCGCCAAAACCGGCTCAAGAGTCTACACCGAATCGTGCATTGGCTCCTGTCGCGGCGTGCGGCGCCACTCGCTCCGCCGCGGCGGACGCCCGTCTTTTGACGATTTTCATTTAAAATGCCGTACAGCTCGGATAAATTTGCGCATTCACCTTTCAACGCTCAATCTAGGTGATCGCCGTAACCGCATGCCCCCGAAATGACAGAGTTTCTGCTGATCCTCGTTTCGACGATCCTGGTGAATAACTTCGTTCTGGTGAAGTTCCTGGGCCTGTGCCCGTTCATGGGCGTGTCGCGCAAACTCGAAACGGCGCTCGGGATGGGGCTCGCGACGACATTCGTCCTCACGCTGGCCTCCATTTCCAGCTATCTGATCAATGCCTATCTGTTGGTGCCACTCGACCTGGCCTATTTACGCACGATCACCTTCATTCTGGTGATCGCGGCAATCGTCGGTTTCACCGAGATGGTGGTACGCAAAACCAGTCCATTGTTGTACCGCGTGCTGGGGATCTATCTGCCACTGATCACCACCAACTGCGCGGTGTTGGGCGTTGCGTTGCTGAATGTGAAGGAAGATCACAACTTTCTGTCGTCGGCCCTGTATGGCTTCGGCGCGGCGGTGGGTTTCACGCTGGTACTGGTATTATTCGCCGCGATGCGCGAACGAGTGATCGTCGCCGACGTGCCCGTGGCGTTCAAGGGGAATGCGATCGCGCTGGTCACCGCGGGATTGATGTCGCTCGCCTTCATGGGCTTCGCCGGTCTCGTCAAAGGCTGACCCGATGTTGACCGCCATCGCCAGCATCAGCCTGTTGTCGGCATTCTTCGGCCTGGTGCTGGGTTATTCGTCGATCCGGTTTCGGGTGCAGGGCAACCCGATCGTCGAACAGATCGACTCGATCCTGCCGCAGACCCAGTGCGGCCAATGCGGCTACCCCGGATGCCACCCGTATGCCGAAGCAATCGCGCGTGGCGAGGCCGATATCAATCGCTGCCCGCCCGGCGGCCAAATGGTGATCGTCTCACTGGCCGACCTGCTGGGCATGGACCCCAAACCACTGGACGAGGAAGTCGGCGAAGCCATCGATGTGCCACAGGTGGCCGTGATCCTCGAGCAGTGGTGCGTTGGCTGCACGCTCTGCATCCAGGCTTGTCCCGTGGACGCGATCATCGGCGCGGCGAAACAAATGCACACCGTGATCGCCGCGGAATGCACCGGCTGCAAGCTCTGCCTGCCGGCGTGCCCGGTGGACTGCATCGTCATGCAGACCGAACCGACACCGATCGAGCACTGGGTCTGGCCCTATCCCGAGCAACGCGCGATCACCACCCCGGCGCTTGCAGCCGAGTCGAGCGGCAGCAGCGCGGGATGACGGCGACCCGTAAACTCTGGCATTTCCACGGCGGACTACGTCTACCGGGACACAAGGCGGAATCGAACGGATCGCCGATCGCGAGCGCGCCGCTGCCGCGCGAAATCGTGCTGCCCTTGCACCAACATATCGGGCGGGCAGCCGAGGTGTTGGTCAAGGTCGGCGACCCGGTCGGCAAGGGCCAACGTGTCGCGCGCGCCGAGGGCTACATCAGCGCCGCGATCCATGCCAGTACGTCGGGCACCGTGATCGCGATCGAACCGCGCGCGGTGCCGCACCCGTCCGGTCTGCGCGCGCCCTGCATTGTCATCGAAGCCGACGGTCTCGACCAATGGGCCCCGGGGTTGCCAAATCCGGTCGCCGATTTTCGCGCGCGCTCAGCGGTCGACCTGCGCAACGTGATCCGCGAAGCCGGGATCGTCGGGCTCGGCGGCGCGGCGTTTCCCACCGCGGTCAAACTCAACCCGCCCGCGCTGGACAGCATCGACACGCTGATCCTGAATGGCGCGGAGTGTGAGCCTTATATCACCTGCGACGACCGTCTGATGCGGGAACAGGCGGACGCGATACTGCACGGCATCGAAGTGCTGCGGCACATCGTCAATCCACGCGAGACCCTAATCGGTATCGAGGACAACAAACCCGAAGCCATCGCCGCGATGCGCGCGGCGTTGACACGGCTCAACCCGGACGCGACCGAGATCGTGGAGTTGCCATCGCTCTACCCCAGTGGCAGCGAGAAGCAACTCATCAAGATCCTGACCGGGCGCGAGGTGCCGGTGGATGGCCTGCCGGCGGATCTCGGCATCCTGTGCCAGAACGTCGGCACCGCTTACGCCGTCTATCAAGCGGTGATCGTCGGCCAACCACTGATCGAACGCGTGGTCACCGTGACCGGGCAAGGCGTTGGAACGCCGCAAAACCTATGGGTCCGCCTCGGCACTCCGATCGCGGCGCTGATCGAAGCCGCCGGGGGCTATACGGACTCGGTCGAACGGCTGATTCTCGGCGGGCCGATGATGGGTTTCGCGCTGGAATGGGACCAAGTACCGATCATCAAGGGTGGCAATTGCATTTGGGTCGCGAGCGCCGAGGAGCTCGGACCCGAGTTTCCCGCCCAGGCCTGTATCCGCTGCGGCCAGTGCGTCGAGGTCTGCCCTGCGCGTCTGCTACCCCAGCAACTTTATTGGTATGCCCGCAGCGAGGATTTCGACAAGATTCAGGATCACCATCTGTTCGACTGCATCGAATGTGGCTGCTGTGCCCAGGTATGCCCGAGCCATATCCCGCTGGTGCACTACTACCGCCGCGCAAAGACGGAGATCTGGAAGCTCGAGCGCGACAAGCGCAAGGCCGACCTCGCCCGCGAAAGGCATCAGTTCCGGCTCCAGCGCCTGGAACGCGAGGAGCAGGAGAAAGCCGCGCGCCACGCCCAGAAAAAGGCGGGCGCGGCCGAGCAAGCCGACCAAACCCCGTCGACCGACCCCAAACAGGCCGCGATACAAGCCGCGCTGGAGCGCGCGCGCGCGAAAAAGGCCGCGCGCACGGACGGCGATGAAGTACCGGCGGCACCCGTCTCCGGCCCCAACGTGCCCGACTGAGCCTGCATGCACTTCAAGACCGTCAGTTCACCCCACCAAGCCGCGACGCAACAGGTCGGCGGCGTCATGCGTCAAGTGCTCTACGCGCTGGTCCCGGGCACCGCGGCCGCGTTCTGGTTCTTTGGCTGGGGCGTTTTGATCAACGTCGTGCTGGCGATCACGTTCGCGCTCGCGTTTGAGGCCTCGATGTTGCGCGTCCGCGCCCGACCGGTGCGCCCCGCCCTGACCGATTACAGCGCGGTCGTGACCGCGTGGCTGCTGGCGCTGGCGCTACCGCCGCTGGCGCCGTGGTGGCTGGTGTTGATGGGCATGTTCTGGGCGATCGTCGTCGCCAAGCATCTCTATGGCGGGCTCGGGTACAACCCCTTCAATCCGGCGATGGTCGGCTATGTCGCGTTGCTGGTTTCGGTGCCCGCGTATATGACGCGCTGGCTGCCGCCCGGCATGTTGGCGCAGTATCCGCTCGACCTGCTGCAATCGCTGCAGGTGGTATTCGCAGGTCAACTGCCGGCGAATCTGAGTTGGGACATGGTGACGATGGCGACGCCACTCGATACCGTCAAGACCCAGATCGGCCTCAGCCAAACCATCAGCGAGATCCGCGAAAACCCGTTGTTCGGCGATTTCTCGGGCAAGGGCTGGGAATGGATCGCCAACTGCTTTGCTCTCGGCGGCTTGTGGCTGGTGTACAAGCGCATCATTCCGTGGCAGATCCCGCTCGCCATGTTGCTCGGGCTCGGCGTACCCGCCGGCGTATTCTATCTATCGAACCCCGATTATTTTGCTTCGCCCGCATTTCATATTTTCAGCGGCGGCGCGATTTTGGGTGCCTTTTTCATCGCGACCGATCCAGTCTCGGGTAGCGCGACGCCGCTTGGCCGGATCGTCTTCGCCGTAGGCGTGGGCGTACTCACGTTCGTGATCCGCACCTGGGGCGGCTATCCCGATGGCATCGCGTTCGCGGTACTGCTGATGAACATGACGGTGCCGCTGTTAGACCAGTACACCCAGCCCCGGGTGTTCGGGCGGGAGCATTGACGTGGCGCAGTCACCGTTCGCCCACGTTATCACCTCGTCGATCATGCTCGGCCTGTTCGGGGTCGTCGGGGCCGGCATCGTCGCCGGGGTGCATGAATTGACCGCCGAGCGCGTGCTGGAGAATGAACGTCAGGCCCGGCTCAGGGTCCTGAACGAGGTGCTGCCAGCGGACCGTTACGACAACTCGATTCTCGCGGACACACTGGTTCTGCGCGATCCCGCGCTCGCGGATGGACGTTACCCGGTCACGGTGTATCGCGCACGCCGGGGTGAAGCGCCGGTCGCGGCCGTGTTCGAGACCGTCGCGCCGGACGGCTACAGCGGCGCGATTCACCTCCTCATCGGAATCGATACCGACGGCCGGGTCACGGGCGCGCGGGTGCTCAAGCACGCCGAAACGCCGGGGCTCGGCGATCCTATCGAGCAAAACCACAGCAACTGGATCCTGGGTTTTACCGGCAAGTCCACGCGCGAGCCCGAACTCGCCCGTTGGGCGGTCAAACGCGACGGTGGCGAGTTCGATCAGTTCACCGGCGCGACGATCTCGCCTCGCGCCGTGGTCAAGGCCATTCGTCAAACCTTGGTTTACTTCGGCGACCATCGCGACCAGCTACTCGCAACCGAGACTCCAATCCATGAATGAACCCAGCTTTGGCAAGCTACTCGCGGATGGTTTGTGGCACAACAACACCGGGTTGGTGCAGCTGCTCGGGCTCTGCCCGCTGCTCGCGGTCACCAGCAATGTGGTCAACGGCCTGGGGCTCGGTCTGGCAACCCTCCTGACACTGGTGGTGAGCAACGTCGCGGTGTCACTAGCCCGCAACCTGATTCGGCCCGAGGTGCGTATCCCCGTGTTCGTACTGTTGATCGCATCGATCGTCACCGCGATCGAGTTGTTGATGAACGCGTACTTCCACGATCTGTACAACATTTTGGGGATCTTCATCCCGCTGATCGTGACCAATTGCGCGGTCATCGGTCGTGCCGAGGCGTTTGCGTCCAAGCACAGCGTGCGTCACGCGCTGGTGGACGGTCTCGCGGTCGGAGGCGGCTTCGCGCTGGTCTTGCTGGCACTCGGCGCGCTGCGCGAACTGATCGGCAAGGGCACCTTATTCGAGCAAGCGCATCTGATGTTCGGCTCCGCCGCGGTCAATCTCAAGCTGGTATTGATCGACGACTACGCCGGTATCTTGATCGCCATACTGCCGCCCGGTGCGTTTTTTGCGCTCGGACTCCTGATTGCCATGAAAAATGTCATCGACGGTCGCCGTGCCCGAAAGCCTCGGCCGGCCGCAACCCCCGCCGCGCAGCCGATCCTGGACGGAACGGGCTAAATCCCCGCCCGCCGGACTGACCCGCGAGACGAACCGTGTTTAAATTGTTACGACTGGCGCCCATGCCACCCCCCGGAACAACGAGGACCACCGATGCTACAGGATCTACCTTTCGACCAGCCCGGATTCAGCACGCTCGACTATTTTGTCGAGCAGGATTACTCGCCTGAGCAGTGCGAAGCCTATTACCGCTGGTGGTTCGAATGGAGCAAGCATTTCGTCGAGTACGATGTCGATTTGCGCGCCACACATCTAGCGTCGTTCGATCGCTTTCCGATCACACAGTTTGACGCGCCTTTTTCCCAGCGCAATGTCGGATTCTGGGCCACCGAAATGGACGCCCTAGGGTCGCTGGTCATTTCCGAAATGCGGCCGAAACTAGACGAATTCGGTCGCTTCGCGCTCGCGATCGGACATCGCAAGCTATTGGAAGATTTGGAAATTCGACATCGATCCGAGTCGTCAGCGGCGATCATGGCCTGATCGCGGCCGACCACGTTCGGTGCCGTGAACCAATCGCAACGTCGGCAGCTGTTCGAGCGCTTGCGCGCCGCCAACCCGCATCCGACCACGGAGCTGAACTACTCCAGCCCGTTCGAATTGCTGGTCGCCGTAGTGCTCTCGGCTCAGGCGACCGACAAAAGCGTCAACAAGGCCACCGCGACCCTGTTCAAGGCGGCCAACTCGCCACGCGCGATGCTTGATCTCGGTCTGGACCGACTCACCCAGCATATTCGGTCCATAGGTCTGTACCAGACCAAGGCAAAAAATCTGCTTAAGACCTGCCAGCGCCTGCTCGATCACTTCGATGGCGAAGTGCCGCGCGACCGCGAGGCACTCGAATCCCTGCCCGGCGTCGGCCGCAAGACCGCGAACGTGATATTGAATACAGCGTTCGGCGAACCGACCATCGCGGTCGACACGCATATCTTCCGGGTTGCCAACCGCACTGGCCTCGCGCCCGGCAAGACCCCGCGCGCGGTCGAACAGCGATTACTCAAGGTCGTACCCACGGAGTTTCGCCTCGACGCCCATCACTGGCTGATCCTGCATGGGCGCTACGTCTGCGTCGCGCGCAAACCAAAATGCGGCGCATGTCCGATATACGACCTGTGCGACTACCGCGATAAGGCCGCGCCATGCCCGGAATCCGTGACCGCCGCACCGGGCTGAACCCACCCTGGCGAAATCACAAGCGGCGACCGACCGACTGCATAACAGAATCGCCATCTCACCTGCCGCGGCCTGGCGAACGAAACGCCCCGACCCGGCTGTACCCAAGCGCCGCCCCTGGCGTACGCATACTCGCGAAATCAAATCGTCAACTTCCCGTTAACTCACATTGAATTGTGCCGTCCATCACAACCGGGCCACACGCCCGAATGGTACCTTTCTTCCGACCAACGCACGGGTGTTGAGGTGCCGACACCACGCGCGGTATTCGCGGATCGGCGCGACCTTGACGCGACGGAACGCGGCGAGACACGCAAAGCGCGGCGCCCGAAAGCGGCGCGCCTTTCCGGCGATCGGTGGTGAAGTTCAAGCGTCACATTCCACGAAGAAAGATCTGGTCGCCGCGTAGGGTTGGCGCCAATAGACACGCGCCGAGTCGCGCCGATGCTGTACCAGATGACACGGCAGGGCGGTAGCGTGTCTGGCGTCGTGCCACTGCCAGGCGTGCCATTCATGAAATTCGTAACAATCAGAAATAACATGCAACGCGAACCTCATATCGGCATCATCGGCCTAGGCTACGTGGGTCTACCGCTTGCCGTTGCCTTTGGCCGGAGCGTGCCCACGCTCGGTTTTGATATCAATCACAGCCGGATACGCGAACTACGCGAAGGTCGCGATTCGACCCTGGAGGTTGACCCGGATGAACTCTTGGGCGCCCCGCATCTCACCTATACCACCGACTCAAGCGAACTCTCCCCCTGTAACGTCTTTATCGTCACCGTCCCAACGCCGATCGACCGCCACAAGCAACCGGACCTCACGCCGCTGCGAAGTGCCAGCACCGCGGTCGGCAAGGTACTGAAACCGAATGATGTCGTGATTTATGAGTCCACCGTCTACCCCGGTGCAACTGAGGAGATCTGTGTACCGATCCTCGAACGGGAGTCCGGATTGCGGTTCAATCACGACTTTTTCGCTGGCTATAGCCCCGAGCGCATCAACCCCGGCGACCGTGAGCATCGCCTCGAAACGATCGTGAAGATCACCTCGGGTTCAACCCCCGCGACCGCCGATTTCGTCGATGCGCTCTACCGCCGGATCATTCGCGCGGGCACCCACAAGGCAAGCTCCATCAGGGTCGCGGAAGCCGCGAAAGTCATCGAGAATACCCAGCGCGACGTGAACATCGCCCTGATCAACGAGCTCGCGATGATTTTCCGCCGGCTCGGCATCGACACCGAAGAGGTGTTGAACGCTTCGGGAAGCAAATGGAACTTCATCCCGTTCCGACCCGGTCTGGTAGGTGGACACTGTATCGGCGTTGACCCCTACTACCTCACCCACAAGGCCCAAGAGATCGGATACCATCCCGAGATGATCCTCGCAGGCCGGCGCATCAACGACAATATGGGTGTCTATGTAAGCGGCGAGGTGATCCGGTTGATGACGCGCAAGCGCATTCCGGTGGCAGGCTCGAACATTCTCGTCTTGGGACTCACTTTCAAGGAGAACTGCCCCGACCTGCGCAACACGCGCGTGGTGGATCTCGTGAACGAGCTTCGCAATTACGCCGCTAATGTCGACGTTTACGATCCGTGGGTGGAACCGGAGGAAGCCCTGCGCGAATACAACATACGCCCGATCGCCGAGCCCTTGCCACGGCATTACGACGCCATCGTGCTCGCGGTGGCGCACCGTCAATTTCGCGAGATGGGCGTGGATCAGGTACGAGCCTTCGGCAAGCCCTCCGCGGTGGTGTTCGATTTGAAATACGCGTTGCCGTCGGACAGTGTCGACGGTCGACTCTAGGCGCGGCCCGCGACCGATCATCGCCCGCTTCATTCCGAAATGGCGTCAATTCGGCAACGACCATACCGGCAAGCAGGCTTGACCGATGCCGAGGTCCGTCACCTTGTTAGTGCTCGCCGGCGGCAATGTGCTGGCGGGTCTTGTCGCGCAGCTGCTGATCTACGGACTGATCGGTCCCGGCGCGACAACCGACGCGTTTTTCGCGGCGGTCACCGTGCCGCAGATGCTCGCCGGAATGGTGACCGTATCGCTCTCGTCGGTATTGTTACCGCTATTCGCCGGCGATACCCCGGAGCAACAGAACGCTAGCGCATGGGCCTTGATCGCCCTGCTCGGGGCGATATCCACCTTGGTCGCCGCGAGCTTGTCGGCGCTGGCCCCTTGGTGGATCGAGCTCGTGTTTCCCGGGTTCGATACCGAAACGCGCGCGCTGTGCGTCGAACTCGCGCGGATCCAGGCGTTTTCCCTGATCTTTCTCGCGCTGGCGGTCGTGGCTCACGCGGCCGCGTATGCGCGCGATCGGTTCGCGCGTGTCGAAGCGATCACGCTGCTGAATACCGCCCTCAGCGCCGGCCTGCTCGCGCTGACCTTGCCTCGCCACGGCATCGTGGCCGCCGCCTGGATCGAGCTCGGCCGATCAGCGCTACAGCTGCTATGGTTCTTGCCGCTACTTGGATGGCCAGTCCGCCACGCGGCCGGATGGCAAAGTTTGCCGCTCATCTGGCGACGAACGCGGCCGATGCTCCTGGGCAACCTGTACTCTCGCACCGATCCATTGGTGGATCGCTTCTTGTTGTCGATGGGGTCGGCGGGCGATCTCTCGCTGTATGGTCTGGCGCAACAGATATATTCGGCGGTCGCGAACGTCTTCGGTCGAGCCTTCGGTACGCCCGCGATCACGGCGCTCTCGATCGCGGCGAAGCAAGGCGACGCGGACGCGTTCCGCCGCACCTATCGGCGCGCGCTAGCCTACCTGCTTGGGTTGCCGTTGGCGCTTTATCTGCCGTTGCTGCTATTTGGCGAACCGGTGATGCAAGTCGCGCTTGGCGTCGGCCGGATGGATCCCGCGCACGTCCATACGCTCTGGACCCTGATGGTACTCCTGGGCGGCGTGCTCCTGCTCGGCGCGTCCGGCGCGCTGGTCGCGGGGCTGTTTTATTCGATTGGCGATACGCGCACTCCGACCTATCTCGGAATGTTGACCTTCACCGTTTTCATCGTTGCCCGCTATTTCGCCTTCACGGCTCACGGCGCGGCCGGCGTCGCGGTTGCCGCGAGCATCTACCATGCGTTCAATTTATGTTTGTTATTCATGATTTTTCCCCGTCGACTGCGCGCCGCGCGAGTGTTCACTTGAGATGAACGTCGAACTCGAGGACCAGCCCTGCCCCAACGATTGTCGCCGGGACGACGAAACGCTGTTCATCGCGCGCGACCGCCTGCACGGACTACCGGGCGATTTTCCGGTCGTGCGATGCCGGACCTGCGGTCTGATTCGAACCAACCCCCGCCCGACCCCGGCAACGATGGGCTTCTATTATCCCGACGACTATGGCCCCTATGTCGCGACCCAGCCACGGTCGTCCGCGATCGTGAAGCAATCGCCGTACTTGCGCCCGCTGCACGCCGCGTATCGCCGATTGGTCCGGTTCCGAAGCACCGCCCTGCCGGAGCTGCCGCCCGGCCGGATGCTGGAAATCGGCTGCGCCTCGGGAGCATTCATGAACGAGATGAGCGCGCGTGGCTGGCAAGTGGAAGGCGTCGAATTCTCGCCGACGGCGGCGGCGGCCGCGCGCGCGGCCGGGCACAAGGTACATACCGGGGCGCTGGAGTCCGCCCCGGATCCCGAAGAATCGTTCGATCTGATCGTCGGCTGGATGGTGCTGGAACACCTGCATGATCCGCTCGGCGCACTCAAACGGCTCGGTTCGTGGGCACGCCCCGGTGCGTGGCTGGCGCTATCAGTACCAAACGCGGCGGCGGCCGAATTCCGTCGATTCAAGTCGGCCGGGTTCGCGCTGCACGTTCCCAATCACCTCTACCATTTCACGCCGGAGACACTCGCCGCATTGCTCGCGCGGAGCGGTTGGCGGGTCGAACGCATCCTGCATCAACGCGTGTTGACCAGTTTATGGGGGGGCATCGGCAACGCACTCGAGAATCGGGCCGCGCCGCGCATGCTCACCCACCTGTTCAAGCACCGTCTGGTCAATAGCACGGCCGCCAATATCGCACTGTATCCGCTGGCCGCGCTGGTCGCCGCGTTCGGCGAGACCGGCCGTATGACCGTTTGGGCGCGCAGGGTCGACGATCGATGACGGCGATCAAGCACGAGGGTGACTTGCCCAAGGTCACGGTGATGATTCCGACCTATCGCCAATCCGCCTGGATACTCGACGCGGTTGACAGCGCGTTGGCGCAGGACTACCCGAACCTTGAGGTCATTGTCGCCGACGACGCCTCACCCGACGCCACCGCGGCCGTGGCGGCGCAACGACACGACCCGCGCCTGCGAGTGGAAAGCAATTCAAGCAACCTCGGCCGAGTCGGTAACTACCGACACCTTCTTTACGATCTAGCGTGTGGCGAATGGGTGGTCAACCTCGACGGCGACGATTACTTCTCGGATCCGGGTTTCATCTCGAGCGCGATCGCGGTCACGCTCCGCGAACCGGAGGTCGTGATCGTGGGTGCGCGCGTCGCCCATCGCACGGGCACCAGTGAAACCGCCGCCGAGGGGCCGCGCGCCGGTGTCATCGAGGGTCTCGAGATGCTCGCCCGCCTGGACGATACTCGGTATCGGCTGATGCATCCGGCAACGCTTTACCACCGCGACACGGCGCTGCGATGTGAGTTTTATCGCGTCAACGCGGCCAGTGCCGATTGGGAATCGCTGTTTCGCCTCGCCGCGCGCGGACGCGTCGCGTATCTGGATCGGGTCGTGGCGGTGTGGCGTCTGCACGGCGGCAACAGTAGCCAACAACTGGATTGGCAGGGACTCTTCGCTAACGTGCGCATTTGGGACGCCATTTATGCCAACGCGATGCAACACGGAATGAACCCCCGCACCGCCGAGTCGGTTCGGGCTCGAGTCGTCTATTCCCAAATCTGGCGTGACCTCGCGCGTCTGCTGACCGCGCGCAAACCTGGCGCGGCTTGGCATTACGCGAAGGCCGTCCGTGCGCTGACCGCGGGTGCCTCGCCCAGCCTCCGCGCGCGTGGCGCGATCCTGGGTCGAATTGTGCGCGATCACATCGGCGCGAGGATGCGCGGCACATGAGAGCCTACGCAACCGTGCGACCGGACTCGGTCATCGTTAACGGCGCCACGCAAACCGAAGGCCGCCTGAAGGTGGTGCATATCATCACGGGCCTCGGTCGAGGTGGTGCCGAAGGCGCGCTGTTCCGCCTCGTGGCGGCTCTGCGCGAGCGGCATACGATGAGCGTGATTTCACTCGGCGACGATGGCGTATATGGCCAACGGCTACGCGCGCTCGGGATTCCCGTGCACGCGTTGCGGTTGGGCCCGGGACGCTCGCCGGCCATCATGCTTTTCAGACTGTTTCGGCTGCTACGAAACGAACGCCCGGACGTCGTGCAGACCTGGCTCAATCACGCCGATCTGCTCGGCGGAATCGCGGCACGTCTCGCGGGCCGCGACGCACTGGTTTGGGGGCTGCGCCACTCACGGCTCGATCCGGCCACGCAATCCAAGAGCGCCCGCTGGGTCGCCAGCGCCTGTACGCGGCTGGCACCACGGCTGCCGACACGGATTATCGCTTGTTCCGCCGACTCCGCCGCCACGCACCAGGCGGTGGGCTACCCCGAGGGCAAGCTTCGCGTCGTCGGCAATGGTTTCGATCTCGATCGGCTGCGCCCGGATTTCGCCGCGGGTCAGGCGCTGCGTCGAACCTGGCGCGTCGCGGACGACACCCCGCTCGTCGGCACGGTGGCGAGCTTCAGCCAAGAGAAAGACCATGCCAATCTGCTGGCCGCGCTCGCGCAACTGGCACCGCGCATTCCCGACTGGCGTTGCGTGCTGGTGGGTCGCGGTCTGACGTCGGCGAACGCCGAGCTGGTCGACGCGGCGCGGGCATTCGGCGTGTACGAGCATTTGATCCTCGCGGGCGAACGCGCCGATATTCCCGCCGTGATGAACGCCTTGGACCTGCATGTCCTGCCAAGCCGGACCGAGGGGTTTCCGAACGTCATTGGCGAGGCGATGGCCTGCGGCACGCCCTGCGTGGCCACGGACGTAGGCGACGCGGCCCGGATCATCGGCGACGCGGGTTGGACCGCGCCGCCCCGCGATCCAACCGCCCTCGCCGCGTCGATCGAACAGGCACTCGACGCGATCGGGGCGCGCGGCAAGGCGGGCCTCGGCGCCGTGTGCCGGCGCCGAATCGAGCAACATTTCGGGATGGACACCATGCTGCGAGCGTATGAAACCATCTGGCGCGACGCCATCGCCCACGGAGCAACAGGATGAACAACCGCGACGACACGGTGGTCGCCGGATTCGGTGATGAATGGACCCGCTTCGACCAAACCGGTCTCCCGGACGCCGAGCGCAAGCGCTGGTTCGAGGCCTATTTCGCGGTGTTTCCGTGGTACCGACTGGACCCGACGGCGGTCGGATTCGACCTCGGGTGTGGCAGCGGGCGTTGGGCGGCGTTGGTTGCACCGCGAGTCGGACGTCTGCTCTGCGTCGACGCATCCGAGGCGGCGTTGGCGGTGGCGCGTCGAAATCTCGAGCATCTCGACAACTGCGAGCTGATCCACGCCAGTGTCGATGGGTTACCGTTCGCCGACGCCTCGATGGACTTTGGTTACTCGCTTGGGGTGCTGCATCACGTGCCCGATACACGAGCGGGTATCGCCGCGTGCGTGAGGAAACTCAAACCCGGCGCGCCGTTCCTGGTTTACCTGTACTACGCCTTCGACAACCGGCCAGGTTGGTTCCGGGTCGCCTGGAAGCTCTCGGACCTGCTGCGCGGCGTGGTCTCCCGCGCGCCGCACGGTGTTCGCTACGCGCTGAGTCAGGCGCTCGCGGCACTCTTGTACTGGCCGCTCGCGCGCGGTGCGCGCTGGCTTGAGCGGCGTGGCTTCGAGGTGACCCACCTGCCCTTGAGCGCGTACCGTGACAGCGCATTTTACGTCATGCGCAACGACGCGCTGGATCGCTTCGGCACTCGCCTCGAACGCCGTTTCACCCGGGCCGAGATCGAAACCCTGTTGCACGAGGCGGGCCTGCGCGACGTTCGCGTTCACGACGGCGTGCCGTTCTGGTGCGCGGCCGGCATCAAGCAATGACCGGCTCGGCTCCAACAACCCGTAGGCGGCGCTAGGGCGATGTGCGGTATTGTCGGCGCCCTCACACCTCACGCGCCCACGCCAGATCTGAGCGCGGCGTTGTGCAGCCTGCGTCATCGCGGGCCTGACGATTCAGGCACCTGGCGCGACGCGGCGCGGGGCGTCGTGCTCGGGCACACACGGCTCGCAGTGGTCGAGCTGTCGCCGATGGGCGCGCAACCGATGACGAGCGCTTGCGGTCGCCATGTCATTTGCTTCAATGGCGAGATCTATAACCATTTGGAGTTGCGCGCCGAACTAGGCGACGTGATTGCCTGGCGCGGCCATTCGGACACCGAAACCCTGCTGGCCTGCATCGCCCACTGGGGTGTCGACGCGACACTGTCACGCCTGGTCGGCATGTTTGCCTTCGCGCTATGGGATCGCGGCGACGCGACGCTGACGCTCGCACGCGATCGCTTCGGGGAAAAGCCGCTCTATTACGGCTGGATCGGTGGCGGTTTCGCATTCGCGTCCGAGCTACGGGCACTAGCGACACTGCCCGGTTTCGGGACCGACATCGATCGCGACGCCGTGGCGCGCTTTCTACGCCATGGCTACATTCCAACCCCACATTGCATTTATCACGGCAGCGCCAAGCTGCTTCCCGGGAGCTACCTCCGCGTAAGCGCGACGGATCTGGACCGACACCGGCTGCCCGAGCCGACGCGGTGGTGGAGCGCGTTTTCGGTGGCCGAATCGGGCGTGCGCGAGCCACTGCCCGCCGAGGACGAGAACGGCGCCAGCTCGGAACTCGAGATCCGCTTGCGCGAGAGTGTTCGCGGCCAGATGCTCGCCGACGTCCCACTCGGCGCGTTTCTCAGTGGCGGCGTGGATTCGTCGACCATCGTCGCGCTGATGCAGGCGCAATCGATGCTGCCCGTCAAGACGTTTACCATCGGCTTCGAGGATCCGGGATATGACGAAGCCGAGCACGCCAACGCCGTTGCCCGGCACCTTGGAACCGCGCATACCGAGTGGTATGTCACGCCGGGTGACGCGCGGGCGGTGATTCCGGGCATGGGCTCGGTCTACAGCGAGCCTTTCGCCGATTCATCACAAATTCCAACCCTGCTCGTCTCGCGCCTGACGCGCCAGCACGTGACGGTCGCGCTCTCGGGCGACGGCGGCGACGAGCTGTTCGGCGGCTACACGCGCTACTTTCTGGCGGCCGATCTGTGGCACGGAGTGGAACGCGTTCCACGACCGTTGCGCGCCGGGTTGGCGGCACTCGCGCTGCGAATTCCCGCGCGCCGCTGGGATGCCCTGTATGCCGGGGTGCGCGGCGCACTGCCCTCGCGCCTGCAAATGCGCGCTCCAGGTTCAAAGCTGCACAAGGCGGCCAATGTCATGCTCGCGGCCGATGGCGCGGAACTCTACGAACAATTGATCGCCGAACCACAAACGCAGGCGGCGGTACTCGGCGCCGGATCGCCGCCCGGCGTGATCGCTCGGCATTGGCCCACGGCGCTACCTAGTCTGATCGAACGCATGATGGCGGCGGACACGACGAGCTACCTACCCGACGATATCCTGGTGAAGGTCGACCGCGCGGCGATGTCGGCGAGCCTCGAAACGCGGGTACCGCTTCTGGATCATCGCTTGTTTGAATTTGCCTGGCGCTTGCCATTGTCGCTCAAGGTCCGCGGCGGGCAAGGCAAATGGCTGTTGCGGCAGGTCTTGTATCGCTACGTACCAAGTTCGTTGATCGAGCGCCCGAAGATGGGGTTCGCGATCCCGGTGGGCGTCTGGCTGCGCGACCCGTTGCGCGATTGGGCCGAGGCCCTGCTCGACGAATCACGCCTGCGGCGCGAGGGCATCTTCGCACCCGGGATCGTGCGCGGCTGGTGGAAGGCCCATCTCGCCGGCGAGGATGGCTTCGACGCGCGCCTTTGGTATGTGCTGATGTTCCAGGAATGGATCGAACATAACTCCGCCGCGAACAGCACCCGGTTGTGCGCGTGACTGTCTCGGCTTGACCGCCCCGGATCGATGATAGTTGCTTTGAACCTAGATTCCTCGGTTGACAGCTACTTTGTATACGCAACCTAATGTTTACGCGGAGATTATATAGTAGCTGCTAGCTCACCTTTCGGGTGACCGCGCTACGCACCGGATTACTCCGGGCATGCTGCCCTTCGCCCCGCGGGCCGGCCCTTGGCCGTTCAATTCGCTCCTGCGAATTAATGCACGATCTTCGCGGCGCATGGCTGCGTTGCAACTCCTTGGAAGGGAACAACCATTCCGCGTCGTTGCGCCTTACCCTGCACCGCGAATACCGCACACTCCGGCACGTCTAACCGAGGATTCTAGGTTGAATCGGGCAGGCGGGAGAGTCCGCCAGCTCGACCGACGTTTCGCCGCGGCCGGCGCGACGGATTCCCCAACACCAGGCGGCAACCCTTGAGTTCGCCTCTTCACGTCGACATGTGGTCAATGTCACTGCCGCCCGACGGCCGGTCGCCCGATTGTTTATGTCCCCAAACAAAACGAGGTACCTCACCCCATGCTCAGTCAAGAGGACGGTTTCGGCTATAACGAACGCCTGTTTTCGGGCGGGTTCCGCACCCGGCTGCATACCGCCCGCTTTCGCTGGCTGGTCGCGACACTGCAACGCTTGGCGTGTCCGATGGATAAGGTGCTGGAACTCGGCTGTTTCGACGGCAAGCTGCTCGACTTCCTGCCCGCTCTACCGCAACGTTATGTCGGTTTCGACGCCAATTGGGAGGGTGGTCTCGATCTCGCGCGTGAGCGCTGGAGCGGCCATGCGAACTTCGCGTTCCACAAGGCCCTCGCGGCCGACGATATGGACCTGGCGGACGAGCGCTTCGAACTCGCGGTCGCGATGGAGACGCTGGAGCATATTCCGCCGGCCCGGGTCGATGCCTACCTCGCCAGGATCGCGCGCCATCTGGACGGCTATTTTCTGGTGACCGTGCCCAACGAGAAGGGCCCGGTGTTCCTGGCGAAGTGGCTGATCAAGACGCTGCTCAGCAAGGACTCAGAGCGGTACACCGCGGCCGAGGTCGTCAACGCGACCTTGGGCCGGATGCACCGCGTCGGGCGCAATGAACACAAGGGCTTTGATTACGCCGAACTGGTCGCGCGAATGAATCGGTACTTCGTGATCGAGCGCGTGTGCGGACATCCGTTTTCGTTCCTGCCCACCTCGCTCTGCTTCGGCGTGGGGATTGTCGCTCGGCCGCGGCGCTAGCACCTTCCGTCGGTTCGCCCAACTGTTCTACCCGCACCTCACCCTCGTCCAGCAGGCACGGCGGCTGCTCCCGTTCGGCACGGCGCTTGCGTTGCTGGGTGGTTTCGCGCTCGGTTTCACGGGGGCGTCCCAGCACTTTCAGGGCGGTGATCCGCTCCGGGACTACAGCATTGGCCTGGTCGTCGCGCTGCTGATCCTGCTGACCATACCGGGATGGCCGGTGCCCGCCTCGCACCGCCGCGTGCTGGCGGAGCTCTGGCTGGTTCGCATCGGCGTGACGCTCGGGTTCATGTTGTTGTATGAGGCGTACTATCCGGTGCTCGACGCGCATCATTACTTCCGCGCCGGGTCGGCCACGGAACAGTTGACCAGCCTCGTCGCGGCGGGGGACGGTACCGCCAACGTCACGGCGCTGGCGGCCTTGTTCAACAAGATCATGCCAGCCTCCTACCACGCGACGAAGGTATGGTTCGCGTTGCTCGGGCTACTCGGGGTCTACGCGTTCTATCGCGCCGCGACCTTGTATCTCGGTCACGACGATCCGCGCCTGCTGTACGTGCTTGGGTTGTTTCCGGGCATCCTGTTCTGGGGTTCGATACTGGGCAAGGATCCGGTGGTGTTGCTCGGGACCGGCATCTTCGTGCTCGGCGTGGTCGCCTATGCGCTACGACCGCGGCCGGGTTACCTCGTGTTGGGGGCGATTGGCCTGATCGTGGTCGGTTTGATGCGCGTCTGGTTGATCGCGATTCTGGTACCGCCGCTCGGGGTTTTTCTCCTGCGGCGCAATGGCGGCGCCGGTCAGTGGCTGATATTCGGCGCGCTCGTCGTGACCGTGGCGATACTCGCGGTTCAACTCTTCATCGAACGGTTCGGCGTCGGCTCCCTGTCCGATCTGGTTCGAACCACCAATGAGATATCGGGCAACTTCGCCACCGGCGGTTCGCGCACGGAGGTTACCCCACTCGCGGGTCCGGTGGACCTTCTGATCCAGGCCCCCATGAGCGCCTTCACCGCGCTGTTCCGGCCACTGCCCGGCGAGGTGTTGAACGCGTTCGGCCTGCTGGCGGGACTCGAGAGCGCGTTGATGCTGTATTTGTTTATCAAAGGCTGGCTGCGACGCGGCTGGCGGCGCGTGAGATCGAGCCCAATTTTGCTGTGGATCGTGATCACCTTGGGGCTATGGGGCGCGATTTATGGTTTCGTCTCGGCCGGCAACCTCGGCACCGCGGTGCGCTATCGGCTACAAGTCATGCCGCTGTTGGTGCTGCTCGCGCTTTATGTTTCACAACCGGTGGCCCCCGGGAGGGGGGACACCACTCCGGTCAAGCCACGGACCCGGCGACGTACCGCGACACTCAAGGAACGGCTCGATTCCGAGCCGATGGCCAGGCGACCGTGAAGTTACTGAGTCCTGAAGAAATTACCCCAGCGCCCCCGTTCGAGGCGCGATTCCGTGCCCGCGTGCTGCCGGCGCCGAACCCGCGCAGCGTATTGATTCTGGCCAACACCAGTTGGTACGTTTTCAATTTTCGCGGCAACCTGATTCGACGCCTGGTCGATCTGGGCCATTCGGTGAGCGTCAGCGCACCGCCAGACGATTATTCGCGCCGCATTCCGCACCTCGGCGCCGAGTACCACGCACTACCGCTGCGTAACTCGTCACTCAATCCGCTGCAAGAACTGCGCGCGCTCGCGTCGATCCGAAAGGTGGTCACCCGGGTGCGGCCGGATTGCACGTTCACCTTTACGCCCAAGCCCAACCTCTACACGCCGCTCGCGTGTATCGGCAGGCCGACCCGCGTCGTGCCCAACGTCTCCGGTTTGGGTTCGAGCTTTCTAGGGGGAGGCATGCTCCGACATGCCACCCAATCGTTGTATCGGGTCGCGTTCGCGCTGACCGACAAGGTGTTTTTTCAGAATCGGGACGATTCCGGGTACTTCGTCACGACCGGACTGGTCAACGCGGGCAAGGTGGATCACTTACCAGGTTCAGGCGTCGACCTCGCGCGATTTCCGTTCCTGCCGCTGCCACGCCATCGCGACGGTCAATTCACGTTTCTAATGGCGGCCCGCCTATTGCGCGACAAGGGCGTGATCGAATACTGCGCCGCCTATGAGACGCTGCGACGCAGCCACCCCGGCGTTCGCTGCGTGCTGGTCGGACCCATGGGCGTCGACAATCCGAGCGCGCTCGGACCGGACGAACTCTCACGCTGGATCGACGCTGGCATCGAATACCACGCGATGACCGACGACATTCGCCCGTTTATCGAATCGGCCGACTGTGTCGTGTTGCCGTCCTATCGTGAGGGAACCCCGCGCATTCTGCTGGAGGCCGCCGCGATGGGTCGCCCCATCGTGACGACGGATACCGTTGGCTGCCGCAACGTGGTGAGTCACGGTCTCAACGGACTACTATGCAAGGCGCGCGACGCCGCCGATCTCGCGACCGCGATGGCGCGCATGATGGCGCTCGAACACGCCGAGCGCGCGGTGATGGGACGCCTGGGACGGATCAAGGTCGAGGCGGAATTCGACGAAAACATCGTGATCACCAAATACCTGGAACTAGTTGCCGGCGGATGAAGACGCCCACCGGCATGGGGCAACCGGACCTGTTCGGCGCGGCGATCGCGATCGGTCCACCCGCGCCGGGTCACGCGCCACACAACGATAGCACGAGTGGCCGCCCGCCTGGTTTGCCGGCCGGTTCATCACAAGTCCGCCCGGCGCCCCGGCCATCCGCCCCGTGTGCGCGACGGTGAGGGCTCCGCTGCGCTGGGCCATCGCCGCCTCGCTGCTGCTGGCCACGACGCTCGCACTCAGTCTACTGCTGCGTCCCGCGCGCTCGGACTGGCGCGAGCTCGCGCCGGGCGTGGCCCACTTTCACGGCGAAGTTCGATTCGACGGACGCGCGCCGTTCATGGCGCTCGCGATCAAGGTCGATCTGCGCCATCCGGATATCGAGCCCTTCGCGCGGATGCCACGCCGCGAGGTGCGACCCGACGATGCGCACTTTCGGCTGTCGTGGCCCGACATCGAGCTTGAACGACACCAGCTCCGGGTGTTGATCAGCACGACACCATTTAACGCCAAGCCGGATCGGTCACTCGTCGCGGAAAAGGAGATCGAGTTCGGTACGAGAGGCGAACGCAGTTCGTTTCCGGGTATCCGCGGCTGGCCCGGTCGTCGGGTGTACTCGACCGAACCCGTGATCGCCGGGGGCATCGTGACCCATGTCCCGGCGACATCGGCGCTGCTGCTGATCGACGAGGACAAGCAGATCACGGTCGCGCGGGACCCGGCGCGGAGCCTGGAAATATTGCGGCGCGTCCGCGCCGCGGGCACCTCGTCACCGGCCTGGGGCTTTGGTTACGAAGTCATGCAGATCTGGGACGGCGAGATCAGCGAGGTCTTTACATCGCCGCCTTTCCGCGATGACCGTCTCAACTACCGCCCGTTCGTGGGCGCGGACGGCGAGCGTCGCCATCTCTACCTGATGGCATTCGAACACGCGTCCACGCTCGACATGCTCGAGTTCGCGCGGATAACCGGCGTCGATGCCGGCGGGCAACTGGACGCCGGCAACACCACCTGGTTACTGTTGGGCCACGGCCTCGACGGCATCGTCCCCCACTCAGGCATCCGCGGCGGGCGCCCAATCGCGGCTTACCTCGGAATACGCTAGGGCGTTGCCCCCCCACCCTTCAACCGAGGATTCTAGGTTCAAGACCATCATGACGACCAACGCAAAACATGCCGCCGAGATCGAGTCCGGCGACCGATTCACCTTTGGCGATAACTGGACCCGGTTTCTCGCCGATCTCGACGACGATCGCATCCTGGCGGCCGAAAACTCGCTGCGCGCGATGCTCGGCGTGACGGATCTGACAAACCGCCGGTTTCTCGACCTCGGTTGCGGCAGCGGCCTCTTTAGCCTCGCCGCGCGACGCCTCGGCGCACTGGTGACCTCCTTCGACTACGATCCGCGTTCGGTCGCCTGCGCCCGGGAACTGCATGGACGCCACTTTCCGGGCGATACGGGTTGGCGGATAGAAATGGGGTCGGTGTTGGACGCGGACTACCTCGCACGGCTCGGCCAATTTGATATCGTCTATTCGTGGGGCGTGCTGCACCACACCGGCGCGATGTACGCGGCATTCACCCACCTGCCGCCAGTCGTCGCGCCGGGCGGGCAATTGTTTATCGCGATCTATAACGACCAGGGTTGGATCAGTCGTTACTGGACCCAAGTCAAACGCCGCTACAATCGCGGCCCATTCGCGCGTGGCCTGTTGATTGCCGCGCATGCTCCCTACCTGATTGGCGCGCGCTGGCTTGCCAGGACGCTCAGCGGCCGAGGTCGACTTGAACGCGGCATGTCCTACTGGCATGACACGCTCGACTGGCTGGGCGGCTATCCGTTCGAGGTCGCCAAACCCGAGCAGGTATTCAAATTCTTTCGCGAACGGGGTTTCCAGTTGGAGACCCTGGTGACCTGCGGCAATCGCATGGGTTGTAACGAATTCGTATTCCGTCGGGGCGAATGAACGCCGTCAAGCGATCGTCCCAGATGGCTGTCGGACTCGCGAGAACCGTGGCGAGACAGTGGAGGCGAGTTCAATGTTTCGATCGGTTGAGGCGAACGTCGAGCGCGGACGCCGACACCGGGGACGAATGATAGCGGTCGCCGATGTCGCCTGAGGTCAGAATTGAGTGGGTGCCAGATGTCTTTGAGAATAGCGTTGCTCGTTGATAGCTGTACGGTCCCCCATTCCGTGAGGGATCTAGTCGATTGGGCTGAAGCCGAGCCCGAAATCGAGATCTGCGCCCTCATCATCCACCCTGCACCTCAGACGACAACCAAGGGACTGCGCAAGTTCTTCGAGATCGGGCGTAAGCAAGGTCTCTACACGGCTCTTTCAAGAACCGCCTTTGCCCTTCTGGTTAAAATCGAAGGTGCTGTTTTCATGCGCGCCGCGTTTAACCGGGAGAGATTGGCATTCTACCCGATCGGCGCCAGGGTACAGACCCATATCGTCACGAAGCCCGAGGTGTCGACCTCCGGTTTCGTCTACCGCTTTTCGGACGAGGATGTGGAGCGGGTTCGGGCACTCGATGCCGACCTATTGATCCGTTGCGGCAACGGTATTCTAAAAGGGCCTATCCTCTCTGTCGCCAAGCACGGCGTGATCTCGGTGCATCACGGTGACAATCGGATGAACCGAGGCGGACCGGCCGGTTTCTGGGAAGTGCTGGAGCGACAACCCTACACGGGGTTCATCGTCCAACGATTGACTGACGAGCTCGACGGCGGCGAAGTCCTTTGCCGGGGCAACATCACAACGGACATCCTCTATCTTAGAAATCAAACAATTCTCTACGAGCGATCGGGCGTCTATCTCAAAAAAACGATACGAAACATTCTCACCGGTGACGTGAAGCCCGAGGCGCCATTGCTCTATGACAATCGCCTGTACAAGACTCCGCTTGCATTGGATTCGATGCGCTACGGCTTGAAGACCGCTGGAATGCTAGCGCGGAAGGCGATCCGCAAGGCGCTAGGAATCCGGTGGCAGTGGGGAGTTGGCTACCTATTTGGAGACTGGAGCAACGCCGTCCTGTGGCGTGCAAAAACGATCGCCAACCCGCCGGGCCATTTCCTTGCCGACCCCTTTGCGTTCGAGCACGAGGGCGAGCATTTCATATTCCTTGAGGACTTCGTTTATTCGGAACAAAAAGGTGTGGTATCCGTCTACAGGGTGACGACGACCAGGAGCGAATATCTGGGGGTGGCGGTGTCAGAGTCTTTTCACCTTTCCTTTCCGTTCGTGTTCCGCTTTGAGGGCGGAATCTACATGGTGCCGGAAAGTTCGACGAATCGCGATATGCGGCTATATAAGGCCACCGACTTTCCCCTCGAATGGGAATTGGTGGATATCTTGATGAGCGATATCTCGGCGGTCGACACAATCATTTTTCCCAAGGATGGCCGCTGGCACCTGCTGACGACGATCAACCCAACCCAGGTGGGTTCGAATGACGCCGAGCTGTGCCTCTTTTCGTCCGACACGCCGTTAGGGGGCTGGCAGCCACACCCATCCAATCCGGTCGTCATGGATGCATCGAAGGGCAGGAATGCCGGTTTGGTACGCCGTGGTACGGAAATATATCGCCTGGCCCAGCGTCACGGCTTCGCGCAGTACGGTAAGGGCACGACGATCTATCGCGTTGACGACCTGGAAACCTATTCGGAAACAAAGATTCAAGACATCGACCCCAATTTTCTGCCTGGTATCAAGGGAACACATCATCTTCATCACGACCGTGGCCTGACCGTGTTCGACTATGTGCGGAATATGAAACCCGACTGACCCATCCTTTCCTCGCGGAGCTTTACGCACTAGTGAATTGGAGACCTCTCGTGGGATGTAGCCTCACCGTCCGGGTTGGCAAACCACCCACCGTATTACTCCGGGCGTGCCGCCCTTCGCCTCGCGGTCCGGCCCGTGGCCGTTCAATTCGCTGCTGCTACCGAGTGCGCGGTCGTCGTGGCGCGGGCCGCCCTGCCAGGCCTTGGTCGAATACAAAAGCGTGAAGTCGCTCACAATATAATTGTCACCCCGTCGCGGAAAGCGATGAAGTGTACGAGACTTTAGTTCGTCTACGTATTCTCAGCGAACCCAATCCGGTAGGCATGCGCAGTTCGCGCGCGACCGAAGTGACCAGGCGTAAACGACCTCACAAGATACGTACGGATTTGAACCCGGGCTTTTCTAACTACGCGGCGGTATGCACTTGGGAGGGCTTCCCAACTGCCGGATTACCGAGAATCCACCGCCTGAATCCATCAATTGGGAGATATCAGGCCATGAATTTCAAGCAATTTGCTTTCTCTGTCACGACGATGCTCTGTGCATCCAGCGCGGCGTACGCGGTGAGCATTACTCCTGGGTACACATCCTCGACGATCGCGATTGCCAGCCCCACTGTCGCGACCGGCGATCAGTTCGCCGCTGCAAGTAGCGGCACCGCGTCCAGCACCGCCGCGACGGAAGGTACGGTACTGCGCGCCACCTCGGGCGCCGCCGGTGTTGCCGGTTCCGCGTACGCGCTGGCCGATTTCACCCAGCAGTTCATGGTGACAGCCGCGGGTCAGGCGTTATTTCTATTCACTTGGGATGGACAACTTGCGGCGAGCGGAGGGGGTTCATCGGCGATGTATTTCGAAGCCTATGTTCCGGGCGGCGAACCCCTCACGTACCTACAGGACCAAATTATCGCGGACTACCGAACCCTAGGTCCGGGGAACTCAACGGTCGACACCTTTGGAACCTTGAGTTACGTTTTCGGGGATAGCGATATCGGTAACATTATCTCGCTGTTCGCTCGCCTGCAAACGTGGGCAACTACCTCGAGCGAGGGCTCGCTGGCATCCGCCAACTTTTTCGACACGGCACAGTTGAAGTTTCATAGCAACAACATGACGCCGGTGCCCCTCCCCGGCGCCGTCTGGTTGCTGGGTTCCGCACTGGTTGGGTTCGCAGGCTGGCGCCGGTTACAGCTTAAAGCGGCGGCCTAGTCCGAGACTTGCCGGCTCATCCGTCGACGAGCGCACGGCGCCGGAGAACTTGCGGTCCCTCTCGGGATCGCAAGTTCTCCGGCGCTTTTTTTTGCGTCGAACGAAGGCAATGTAAAGACTGGGGTCACAAAGACTGGGGTCTGCACTTTTGCCTTATAGGCAAAAGTGCAGACCCCAGTCTTTGTGCGCGACGCCGCGATCGCTTAGACTCCGCGCATGTATAGCCAAAATCGAGAGGCCTTTCGCCGCGTCTTTTGCGACGTATACGCCAAGACGCAACGTGCGGAGCCGTTGCAACCCATCGAGCAGCAGATCGCCGAGATCCTGCGCCAACACCCGGAATACCACGCCGTGCTCGCGGACCCCGAAATCCATCTGCGCGCCGACTACGCGCCCGAGGACGGTCAGACAAATCCATTTCTGCATCTGGCGCTTCATCTCTCGATACAGGAACAGCTCATGACGGACCGACCGGTCGGGATTCAGGCACAGTGGTCGCGGCTTGCCCAGCGTCACGGCGCGCACGAGGCCGAGCACGCGATGCTTGAGTGCCTCGGTCAAAGTCTGTGGGAGGCGCAGCGCAGTGGCACGGCACCCGACGAGCAGCGCTATCTCGAATCTGTGCGCATGCTACGCTGACCATTCCACCACCAATCCCCAACTCAGGCGGAGGATCAGTACGATGCAAAGCAGGAAGAACAGCTGACGCACCAGAGCCGCGCCGCCCCTCAGCGCAATCCGCGTGCCGACTTGCGCACCGGCGATGTTCAAGGTGGTCATCGCGAACCCGAGTAGCCAAAGCACGTGATCGGTCGCCGCGAAATAGATCAACGCCCCGAGATTGGTGCTGGCATTGACGACCTTGGCATGGGCGCTAGCATGTAGAAAGTCCTGACCGAGCCAGCGCACGAACACGAAAATCAGAAAACTGCCCGTGCCGGGTCCGAAGAACCCATCGTAGAAACCGATTCCGGCACCCGTCGCGAGCGCGACGAATCGCGGCCGGGTAGGCGCACCCGTCGCTGTCAGTCCGCGCCGCCCGTCACGCCAGGTTCGCACCAATATCAACACCAACAGCACCAGGACCAGCGGCCGCACCCAGTTGACCGGCAACCAGGCCACGACGCTCGCACCGGCGAGCGCGCCGACCAGCGCGACTGGCGCGGCGAGGCGTAAAAATCGCCAATCCAGGCGCAAGGCGCGTGAGTAATGAACGACCGCGCTGAGGGTGCCGAAAATACTCGCCAGTTTGTTCGTGCCCAGCAGCGCGGCGGGCGCCATTTGGGGCAGCAATGCGAACAACGCCGGCACCTGAATCAGCCCACCTCCGCCAACCGCGGCGTCAAACAACCCGGCGAGAAACGCCGCGCCGAGCAACAGCGCCAAACTCGCGGCATCGGGCAAGAAAAGCTCCATCGCTGGCTCCGTGTTCGGGATGCCCTCAGGCCGGCGTGCGCATGTCTTGCTCCACCGGGAATTGCTTGGTGACCAGTTCCGTGAAGTATCCGCCCTGGCGCGCCAGCTGCTGAAAATTGCCGCGCTCGATGATACGTCCCTGCCGGAATACCAGAATTTCGTCGGCTTCGCGAATCGTCGCGAGTCGGTGCGCGATCACGAATGTCGTACGCCCGTTCATCAACGCCTTGAGGGCTTGCTGCACCTGCGCCTCGGTCGCGGTATCGAGTGCGCTCGTCGCCTCATCCAGGATCAGAATCGGGGGATTCTTTAGCAAAACGCGAGCGATAGCGAGACGCTGGCGCTCGCCACCGCTCAGGTTCGAGCCGCGCTCACCGATTCGGCTCTGATAGCCGTTTGGCTGCGCCAGGATGAACTCATGTGCCTGGGCGAGGCGCGCCGCGTGCTCGAGCTCGGCATCGGTCGCATCCGGATTTCCGACCCGCAAGTTGTCTGCAATGCTGCGGTAGAACAGCAGGCTTTCCTGAAACACGACGCCGATGTGATGGCGCAACGAGTCCAGCGTGAAGTCACGGATATCCACGCCGTCGAGTCGAATCACGCCGTGCTGAGGGTCGTACTGGCGGTGGAGCAGATTCATCGCGGTGGATTTGCCGGCGCCGGTTTCACCGACCAGCGCAATGGTTCGCCCGGGTTCGGCGATGAAGCTGATGTCGGTCAACGCCTGGCGACCATTGTCGTAGGCAAAGCCGACCTGATCGAACTCGATGCGACCGCTCACGTCGGTCAGTGCCCGCGCGTTCGGCGCGTCGCGCACCGCCGAGCGCGTGTCCAGGATTTCAAAGAATTCCGCAAGCGACGGCGCCTGATGAAACAATCGATTAAAAAACCCAATGACTTGATCGAGACGACCAATGAGGTGGTTGGCAAACCCCATGAAGGTTACGATCTCACCGACCGTCGCCTCGCCATTCAGGCTCAACCAAGCGCCCAGGGCAAAGATCGTGATCACGGTGACCGAAGCGGCTGCACCATTCAATACGTTCACCAGCGCCCACCAGTTGAGTACCGGAAACTGCGCCGCCAGCAGCCGATTCATCATTTCGCGCATCGTTTGCGTCTCCTCGGCGCGGCGCACGAAACTCTGCACCAGCACTACGTTGCCGAGCGCATCCACGGCATGCTCGGCGACGGCGGAATGGTGCGATTCAACCTCGCGCTGGGCGGCGTGCGTTCGACGGCTCACCAACACCGTCAATATGACCGAAACCAGAATCAACACGATCAGCACCGAGCCCAGCTTCCAGTTCAAGAACAGAGTCATCGGCAACAGCACAAGCAGCGCAACGACGCTGGAGAGGTGTTCGCGGAAGATTGCGAGCCATAGCCCAAACAAGTGGTCCGCGCTGCGCATCATGATCTTGAGGAGTCGACCGGAATGCCCCTCGCGATGAAATCCAAGATGGAGCTGCAGGACATGTTCGAAAAAATACGCTGATGTAGTCGACCGCAGGCGATGCGCCAGGCGATCCGCGTGCAACGCCACCAGAATGCCTGCGCCGATGCCGAACAGGCTGATGATCAACCAGAGTCCAAAGACCTTGACGCCATCGTTCAGCGTCGCTTCCGCGCCGCGCGTGGGGGCTGCAGTCAGCAGATCGATCGCCCGCCCAAACAGAATCGGCTCGGCGAACGGTACCGCGGCCAACGCGAGGTTTGCCAGCGTGAGTAACACTGCGATGCCACGCACTGGCTTTAACAATGCGATCACGCGCCCATAGGTGCGCAGAATACCCAGGCTGGTCATGCTCGTTCTCGAGGTATGGTTGGAAAATCTGACGGATGGACTTGCCGAATTCGGCCAAGCGGCGATTATCCTAGCGCAGGATGTTGGGTGATACTCATCCGAGCGGGCGTCGCTCGATGAGATTTACACATGTTCAACATCTGGCGCCTGCCACCGCGCTGGGCCTATCGGCCGGTCAAACCGCCGACGATTCGCGGCTGACGCAGTTTGATGGTCTGTGATTCGCCCGCAATTTGGTCTACAATTAACAAAGATTAAAAAGGCGTTTGCTGAAATGGGTTATCTCGGCAGCCGATCCGCTTTTGCCTCCGGTTGAGGAAAAAATCGCAAGAGGTGCATCCGAACTCAAGCTCGCTGCGTAAGTTAAACCGTAAACGAAATGCGTTACGCTTAACCCCGGTGCGGTGACCCACCGCATCGACAACCACCTAGCTTGAAGGAGCATCTGACATGGCAATGAAAAACAACATGAAACCGTTCGCATTGGCCCTTGGCGCATCCCTCGCGGGTAGCCTGGTCGGCATGAGCGTCGCGACGGCAAACGCCAATCCCTTCGGTCTGACCGATCTATCCAACGGTTATCAGGTCGCTGACAACGCGGCGGGTGAAAAGAAGGCCGAAGGTAAATGTGGCGAAGGCAAATGCGGCGGCGACGCTAAAAAGGCCGGTGAAGGTAAATGTGGCGAAGGCAAATGCGGCGGCGACGCTAAAAAGGCCGGTGAAGGTAAATGTGGCGAAGGCAAGTGCGGCGGCGATGCGAAGAAGGCCGGCGAAGGCAAATGCGGCGGCGACGCCAAAAAGGCCGGTGAAGGTAAATGTGGCGAAGGCAAGTGCGGCGGTAGTAAGAAGTAGTTTCCCCCCCACACGCAAGGCAAGCTTGCGTGAACATCGGCGGGCGCAAGCCCGCCGCTCTTTACTGACTCACGCGCTCAAACACGATGACCACGACATCACGTTGCCACAGGTTCACCGAGCGACCAGACCCAGACCGGTTCGCGCCATGAATACACCCACGGTGACCACACGAGACTTCGGCGTCGAAGGCGCCGGCCTTGGACTGCGCCGCGAACTGCTATCGACGCTGCGGCAACACGCCGCCGATGCCACGCTCGGATTCATGGAGATCGCACCCGAAAACTGGATCCACGTCGGCGGCTCGCTCGGCAAGTCGCTGCGGCACTTTACCGAACGCTGGCCGTTCGTCTGTCACGGACTATCGCTCTCGCTCGGCGGCCCCGCCCCACTCGACAAAGACTTCGTTCGTGATATCAAGCAGTTTCTGAATACGCACCAGATCCGCGGTTATAGCGAACACTTGAGCTATTGCTCCGATGACGGACACCTGTACGACCTGCTACCGATTCCTTTCACCGAAGAGGCTGTGAAGCACGTCGCGTCGCGTATTCGCCGTGTCCAGGATATTCTGGAACGCCAAATCGCCATCGAGAACGTGTCGTATTACGCCGCACCCAGTCCGGAATTGACCGAGATCGAATTCATCAATGCGGTGCTCGCCGAAGCCGACTGCGCGCTGCTACTTGATGTAAACAACATCTATGTCAACGCGGTAAACCACCGTTACGACGCGCTCGACTATCTGCGCGCACTCCCCGGCGACCGCATCGCATACGCGCACATCGCCGGGCACTACAACGAGGCGGATGATCTGATCGTAGATACCCATGGCGCGAATGTAATCGAACCGGTCTGGGCACTGCTGGACGCGGCCTACGCACATTTTGGCGTGTTTCCAACGCTGGTTGAGCGCGACTTCAACATTCCACCTTTGGCGGAGTTGTTGTGCGAGGTCCGTCGTATCGACACCATGCAAACACGTTACGCCACGCAGCGACGACCCGTGGAGCGGATAAATGCCTGAGCTATCGGCATTCCAACGCGCCCAATTCGCCTTTGCCGCACATATTCGCGATCCCGAACGGCACCCGCTACCTCAGGATATCGAGGAGCGGCGCATGAAAATCTATCGCGAGTTGCTGTTCAACAACGTCAACGGCTTTCTCGAGAATGGATTCCCCGTCTTGCGCTCGCTTTACGACGCGGCGTCCTGGGAAGCGCGTCTGGCGCGCCCCTTCTTCGCCCGCCATCGCAGCCAGAGCCCTTATTTCTCCGACATTCCGCGTGAATTTCTCGCCTTTCTCGCGGACGAATTCGGCGCCGGCTCGCATGATCCGCCTTTCTTGCTCGAATTGGCCCATTACGAGTGGGTCGAGCTGGGTTTGATGATCGCCGAAGCAGAGGCGGCGCCCGCGCCTTATGTTAGACATGGGGACCTGCTCCTGGGCGTTCCTTTGCTGTCGCCGCTGTGCTGGAACCTCGCCTATCGGTGGCCCGTGCATCGCATTTCCACTCAGTTTCAACCCGACACGCCCCCAGCACTGCCAACCTATCTGCTGGTATACCGCGACGAGGACGATGCGGTGCGCTTCATGGAAGCAAACCCTGTGAGCGCCCGGCTGGTCGAACTGATGGCGGACAATGCCACGCGCTCGGGTCTTGAATTGCTCCAGCAAATCGCGGCCGAACTCGCCCATCCGGATCCGGACCTTGTGGTGCAGGGCGGCCATCAGACGTTGATAAGATTACACCGCGCCGGCATCGTACTCGGCGTGCGCGCCTAACGCATACAAGACGATGACGGCACCGGTCGGGTAGGATAAGACACGTTTCCTAGCCACCCCGCGCCGATGCTGATTCGCCGACCCGTGCTCGCCTGGGCATTCTACGATTGGGCCAATTCGGCTTTCGCCACGGTCATGCTGGCGGGATTCTTTCCGATTTTTTTCCGCGAGTACTGGGCGCAGGGCGCCGACTCCGCGCGCATCACCTTCTCACTGGGTACCGCGAACTCGCTTGCCAGCCTCGGCATCGTGATGCTGGCGCCGATCCTTGGCGCGATCGCTGATCAAGGCGGCTACAAAAAGCGCCTGCTCTGGCTGTTCGCCACGCTGGGCGCGGTGTTGACCGGTAGTCTATATTGGATCGGGCAAGGCGATTGGCACCTCGCGATCCTGCTCTACGTGCTCGCCAGTATCGGCTTCATGGGCGGCAACGTGTTCTATGACTCGCTGCTGGTCAACGTGACCGACGAGGCGCATTACGACCGAGTTTCGGCCTTCGGTTTCGCGCTCGGTTACCTTGGCGGCGGCCTATTGTTCGCATTTTGCGTGGTGATGACCCTGCAACCGCACTGGTTCGGTCTCGCGAGCGCCGCCGAAGCGGTGCAACTCTCGTTCCTGCTGACAGCGCTTTGGTGGCTCACGTTCAGCGTGCCGTTGCTGTTATATGTACGCGAGCCCCGCCCAACCGTCCCGCTAGGCGTCGGCCGCGCGACCCTTGCGGGTTGTCGGCAGCTGATCGACACCTTTCACGAGGTGCGGAAATTGCGCGCCGTGGCAGTGTTTTTGCTTGCGTATTGGCTTTATATCGATGGCGTCGATACCGTTATCGTCATGGCGGTAGACTACGGCAAGGCGCTCGGTTTCGACAGCCGTCAGTTGATCACCGCGCTATTGCTCACGCAGTTCATCGGCTTTCCGGCCGCGATTGTATTCGGTCACCTCGGCGAACGCCTGGGGACCCGCAACGGTATCCTGCTCGGTATCGCGGGGTACTGCGTCGTGACGGTGTGGGCGTCGCGGATCCAGGAGACCTGGGAGTTTTTCGCCTTGGCGACCTTCATCGGCTTGATTCAGGGTGGAATTCAAGCACTCAGTCGCTCCTATTACGCGCGCCTGATTCCGGCCGATCGCGCGGCAGAGTTTTTTGGCTTCTACAACATGCTCGGCAAATTCGCGGCGGTAATGGGTCCCATGTTAGTCGGCGGTATCGGGCTCGCCACGGGCAATCCGCGTATCGGATTGCTGTCCTTGCTGATTTTGTTCGTCGCGGGCGCACTGGTACTGTTAAGGGTACCCAATCGAACAACCAACTGATTCGGAGCGACCGATTGGGCCCTCGAGCGGCTGCGCTACTCGCGCTCGGGAACACTCCGCAGATAAGTCGCCAGGGCTTTCGAATCATCGGCACTGAGGTATTTCAAACCATTGTCGATCACCTCCGCCATCGATCCGCCAACATAATCACCGTCGGGCAACTGGCCGGTTTGGAAATAGTGCCGGAGGTCGGTCGCGCCCCATTTACCGATCCCACTTTTGAACGAACGCGTTATATTGGGCACGGCCTTGCCGTCCAGCGCTTGCGCCTTGATGACTCCGGCGAAATGGCGGCTAGGTCGCGTCGCACCGAAAACGTTGCGCGGTGTGTGGCATTCGCCACAATGCGCGACGGCATTGGCAAGGTACTCGCCGCGTCCCAAGGGCGTATCCATCGAGTGCATGAACGAGCTTCCGCCGGGACGAAAGAATGTGATCTGCCACAGGCGGGCCGACGCTCGCGCCAAGTACCAGGGCAGCGCGTGCGGCGTGTTGGCGCGTTTGACCGGCTTGACGGTCTTCAGATACGCATACATCGCGAGCAGGTCACCGTCGGTGAGGTTGGCATAGGACGTGTATGGGAAGACCGGAAAGTAGGCGTGCCCATCTCGGCTGATGCCATAACGCATGGCGCGCACAAAATCTTCCTCGCTCCAGCGTCCCAGCCCGGTATCGACGTCGGGCGTGATATTCGGCGCGTAGAACGTACCGAACTTCGATGTAAACGCTCGCCCCCCGGCGAAAGCCTTACCGCCACCCTCCTCGTCGGTGTGACAAGTCATGCATCCCGCGAGCCGCACCAAGTATAAGCCGTTCTCGACACGCGCCGCGGCCGGTCGGTCGGAGGTGTATTCGAGCGCGATCCGCGGCGGTGTCGCGGCGAGATACAGCACGCCGAAGGTCACCACGGCCAGCAGCACGAAAATTAGTAACCAAGGCGTTCGCTTCATAATGACTAAGGCGCGGCAAACGTTATCTGGCCCAAATACCGCGATCGCCGATCGCCCATCGCGTGCGGGCGGCAATCTCGGCAATCCGCTAAGTGCGATACGTACCGCAATAGACTTACTCCGAGGCGGTTTTATACTCACAACTGCCCGACAAGGCGACCTTCAGTAGACAGGCCATTATCGAGAAAATTCCGGGGATCCTGGCATAAAGTCCAGTTCAATCACTCGGGCCACCACGTCGCGCCATTCAACCCCGGCTAGACCCATGCAGGACTGTTCGAGCTCAGCGACGATCGCGCCAAGCGCACTACTCCTCGGCACGGAAGTCCTTATGGCAGGCCTTGCAGGTCTCGCCAAGGCGCGCGTAGCGATCGGCGACTTCCGCGGCATCACCGCGCTCGACCGCCCTCAACAACTCCGCGCCTGCAGCGGCCCCATCTTCACCGATCTTCTTGAATTGGGTCCATCGCGCCCAGATTTCCGGCTTGGCCCGGGTTTCGCCAAAGTCGGAACCCTCGGGAAACACAGCCAGCAACCCCTGCGACAGTCCCGCGATCGCGCGAGCGTGAACCAGCAAATGGCCATCCGGAGCAAAGCCGCCACGAACGATTTGCGACACAGCGCCGGAGTGACCACCCAATGCCTTCATGAACGCTTGCCGGTATTTAATGACACTTTCCGGCTCCGGCTCCGCTACGGCGGGTGCCGCGCCCAACGCCACGGACAAGATCAGAATCACGGCGCGAATCCGAACGTGCTTCATACATAACCTCCTCAGCGGTCTCACAAACCATTACCCTGCCGCAGAGGATAAGAGAAACCCCCAAGATCTCAAGAATTTATTGTGTTCGAACCGACTTATTCACGTAGACTTTGCACAATTTATAGATTGCACACCATGTCAACGATCGAACTCCTTGCCCCGGCCGGATCCCTCAAAGCCATGCGCTTCGCCTTTGCGTACGGCGCCGACGCGATCTACGCGGGACAACCACGCTACTCACTGCGGGTGCGGAACAACGAGTTCCACGGCGATACGCTTGCGCGGGGCATTGACGAAGCGCATGCCCACGGCAAGAAGTTCTTCCTCACCGCGAACGTAATACCGCACAACCGCAAGGTACAAACCTTTCTCGCCGATCTTGAGCCGGTGATCGCCCTTAACCCGGACGCACTGATCATGGCCGACCCGGGGCTCATCATGATGGTGCGTGAACGCTGGCCAACGACGCCAATACACCTGTCGGTACAGGCCAATACCGTCAATTTCGCCGCGGTGCGCTTTTGGAAAAGCGTGGGCATCGAACGCGTCATACTCTCGCGCGAACTCAGCCTCGATGAAGTTGACGAGATCCGCCAAGCGTGTCCCGATACGGAACTCGAAGTATTCGTTCACGGTGCATTGTGCATCGCCTACTCGGGACGTTGCCTGCTCTCGGGTTATTTCAACCATCGCGACCCCAACCAGGGGACCTGCACCAACGCGTGCCGCTGGGATTACTCGACACAACCCGCCACCGAGACCGCCGAAGGTGTCTACAAACCCGCCAACGATCCGCACCGGCCAGATCGTCATCCGATTGCGGAGCAAGTCCATTTACTGACGGAAAAATCCCGTCCGGATGAATTGATGCCCATGATGGAAGATGAGCACGGGACCTACATCCTCAACTCGCGCGATCTTCGAGCCGTCGAGCATGTCCAGCGTCTAGTCCAGATCGGTGTCGACTGCTTGAAGATCGAAGGCCGGACCAAGTCCCACTACTACGTCGCCCGCACCACGCAGGTCTATCGTCAGGCGATCGATGATGCCAGTCACGGACGAGCCTTTGATGACCGGCTGGTCGGGGTGCTGGAAAACCTGTCAAATCGAGGCTACACCGATGGTTTTTATCAGCGCCACCACACGGAAGAGCAACAGAACTATCTCGACGGCGCCTCGCGACAACATCGACAACAGTTCGTGGGCGAGGTGCGTTCGATCGCGAATGAATCAGGGTTGGCCGAAATCGCCGTGCGCAATCGATTCTCGGTCGGCGACCGGCTTGAGATCGTCAGTCCGGAAGGCAATCGGGATCTTACCTTGGACTACATGGAAAACGCCCGAGGTGAGCGCATTGAAGTCGCACCGGGCGATGGCCACCTGGTGCGGATTCCGCTGCAGTCGAGTTTCCCTGAGCACACCTTGCTGGCGCGGTACCTTTGACCGCAACCCCGCTCAACCCGGTGCACGCACGATATAAAGGTCGCAGGCCACGCGATGCAACACGCCGTCCGTGGTCGAGCCCAGCCATGAGAACACGCCACGATGCCCATGGCTCCCCATCACCAGCAGATCAACACCCTGCGCTTCCACGAAACGCGCGATCTCCGTTTTAGGCGCACCAGTAAGCAGATGCGTCGCGACCCGCCCGTCCTGATTTGGCGCGGTCGCGAGCTCATCCAGACGCTTCGCGGCATCCTCGCGCATGCGCTCCCATTGCGCGACATCAACCGCGGGAAACGTAAACTCGCTATAGAACTCCGCATGCAGCAACGCGTCGTCAACGACATGCACAATGCTCAAACGAGCCCCGTGCAGGTCAGCAAGTTGCCGCGCACGCAAAATGATCTCCGCCGTGTTGCGTGAGAAATCGACCGCGACTGCGACATGCTGACGAGGTTCCACGGCTATTCGTGTCCCAGGTTAGGCGGTTGACTTGAGGTAAGGCGTCATTTGCTCGGTCTTTGGTCCATAGACTTGCTCCTCGGTATCGGCGACGATCCGTCGTACCTCGAAATAACGCTCCGGCTCGACCGAGATGCTATCCACGCGACGTTCGACAAACCACCGCACGATCTCAGGATAGGCGGCGGCCGCGCATCCCGAGACGCTCACCGGCTTGCCATGGCGCTGCGCGGCCTCGATGGCCATCAGCATCAACTTGAGCACGGCCCGATTACGTTCGTCGTAGTCACGGAACAGGTCCGATTCACGATCGATCCCAAGCGCCAGCTGCGTCAGGTCGCTCGTACCGATCGCGATACCGTCGAAGTATGGGAGGAACTCATCCGCGAGCAGCGCGTTGGCGGGCGTTTCACACATCATGTCGATGCGAAGCTCGTTGTCATTCCGACGCAATCCGGCCTGCTGCATCACGTTCAGGACCTTGCGCGCCTCGGTCACGGTGCGAACGAACGGAACCACGACGTGAACGTTGCGTAGCCCCATGTTTTCCCGCACTAGCCGGATCGCTTCGCACTCCATCGCGAAGCACGACACGTAGTCTTTCGAAATGTAACGACGAGCTCCGCGCATGCCAACCAACGGATTGCCTTCGTGGCGTTCGACATGATCGCCGCCATACAGTGCCGAGTATTCGTTCGATTTGAAGTCACTGAAACGCACGGTCACCGGACGCGGATTGAATGCCGCCGCGATGGTGCCGACCGCCTCGGCCAGACGCTGCACGAAATAGTCCTTGCGGCTAGGGTAACCCTGGACGATCTGATCGACGGTGAACTGCATCTCGGCCTCAAGCCCCTCATACTCTAACAAGAGGCGCGGGTGCACGCGGATCAGATGATCGATGATAAATTCCATGCGGACCATACCGACGCCAGCGACCGACCATTTGGCGTATTCGTAAGCGCAAGCCGGATCGGCGAGGTTTAGGTGGATTGCAGTCTCGGTGGTGTCGATATCGAGCGCATTCAACTCGGTCCGGCGATAGGTCAACACCTTGTCGTAGACGTAACCGACATCGCCGTTGAATGAGGCAATCGTTACCGAATCGCCATCATTGATCGATAACGTTGCGTCCTTACAACCGACGATGGCGAGGATTCCCCATTCCCGCGCGCGCTTTGCCGCGCGGCAAAACCTACCGCCGTGGTCGGTCACGATCGCGCCCGCTCGCCGCACAGCGATAACCCAATCCGGGTCGAGATACTCCGCCACTACGATATCGCCCGGTCGCACGCGCGCCAGATCTCGGACGCAACTGACGCGCCTGGCTACACCCGTTACCACACCTCGTCCGACCGGTATGCCGGATGCCAACTCCCAGCCTGAGTCGAGAAACTCCAGACGCGCCGGCGTTTCCCGCTCCTGCTGGACCCTGGTCGCCACCAACCTCAAATCGGTAAAGAATATTTGCCCCGTGACGCCGTCGAGTTGCCACTCCATTTCGACGGCGCCTCGATGACCGACACGCCCGTGTACGTGACGTTCGATCGCGACCGCCTTGCGCGATAGATCAAGTAGTGCCTCGTCACATAAAGTAAAGCGTCTACGATCATCGGAATTCACATCGACCAGGGCAGTCGAAACGCCGCCTCGACCATCGTCGGCATGTATCGACTTGAGGGCTTTCTCGCCTCGGTGACGATTGAGTATGGGCGCACTCGCAGTCGTCAACGTCGGCTTGTAGACGCGGAACTCATCCGGATCAATGCGGCCGTCCGACATCGGCTCGGCGAGTCCATAGTGCGCATTAACGACCAATGCATCGCGGAAACCCGATTCCGGCTCTTCGGTCAACGCAACACCCGAAACCACACGGCGTGAATCGGCGCACTGCAATATCGTGACACTCAGACGCTCCGGCTGCACCTCGAACGGATGCGCATCTGCGGTATCGCGGCAAGCCCAACGCTCGACGGAAAACACCTCGGCGAGCGCCTTTCGCACGCCGTCCAACACCTGGGCCTCATTCCACGCATAAAGCGAGCGCTCGGTGCGACCTCGCGAAACCAGTGATAGTTTTTCCGCAACATAATCGCCGCGAATCAGCATTTTCGGCGCGAACCCGATTCGTCGCCTGAGTTCACCATAGGCGAGTTCGAGAGCACTGGCGATCGCTTGGGGAACCTGAGTTTCCAGAATCGAACGTCGGATTTCGCGGAGCTGGTCCTCGATCCTCGCGCTCAAGGCCTCGCCCCGAGTGGCGCGGAGCGACATAAGACGATCGTCCACCTGGCACCGCGACAGGAACAGCTGGCAGGCATCTGCAGTGACGACGAAACCCTGTGGCACGCTCACGCCGGACGATTCGAGATGCCGGCTCAGGTCGCCGAGCCATGCTGCCTGGCTACCGACCTCGCGAAAATCGTCGGAATGAATCTGCGTGATGGCCCGAACGAAGCGCCCCGTTTCAAGCAACCCGTCCGGAAGCGATCGACCGGCTTGCGTCAGCACCTGCCCCTCTTTGCCACTGGCGCCAGAACTGAGCAGATATCCCCCAAGGATGTTGTTCTTAGTGAAATAAAACATTGCAAATAGTACCTCGCTCGTTTCTCCCAGGGTAACTATCTGACCTCCTTATCGTGTTGGAACCTATGGGTTCGCGCTTCCTGATGCGTGCCGGGGATTTTCGATTTTCGGCTTGTTGTTGTTACGGTTGTGTTAAACGATCGTGATCGTCGATTCTGTCTAGCGAATCTCCTCGATCGCGAACTTTTTGTCCTGTACTTGCGGCGCGATCAACGCATATCCTTGCAACTGCCAATGCGCCAACTCTGGAATCGCCGACGGCACGATATCCACGAAGTCGTAAAAATCCTTGGTCTGGTAGCCATAGTCTTCGGCCGCCAAACCACAGACCTTGAATCTGACTCCTAGTTCGGCATAGTACCGCATGCGATCGACCTGTTCCTGGAACCGGCCGTAGTTTTGCTGTACGAGCGTGACGATCTCCGTACCATGCGCCACGACCACAAGATCGAGCGACTCGGGCTGATAGTTGTACGGGGACTCCATCAAAGGGTTCAGCAACGACCGGATCCAATACAGCGCCACACCCATTTTTCTCGGATCGTCCAGAAAAAAGTCGAAAACGACTTTTTGCTGCGTGTAAGGGGTCTGAACGACACGACCGGATTCTGATGTCGGCGCGCGCTCCGCGTGGACCCAGCCGCCGGCTACGAACCCCAAGCCTATCGTCGTCAGTAGCTTGACCGTATGCATCGTAGAATTGACCGTTTAGCGTCACGCGAGTATAGCAGCCATCGACAAACCGCATATCCAAGACTTCACGAATACACCGACAGTTCATGCGGATATGTCAAGTATAGACCTGAACTCCGGCCGCTCGTTCAGCCATTTCCAAGTCAAAAAGTGAACGATCGTCACATTTTTGTACTTGACACGAGATCATCCCGCGTTTCGTCTTTGGAAGATCGATCCGATTCACGCAGCGGTCATCGCGCTCATCGGCCAATTTCCACCGTTCGACCGAACGCACCTATCTGGCATCGCACGAGCGCAGAATGCAGTAAATCGTGATCAGTCGAGCAGCTCGACCGCGGCATATGCAGCACCTAACAATGCGGTATCCGGATTCAGACATAACCGAACATCGATCTCCCGCAATAGACCGGCGAAACGCCCCTTGGCGACAAAGGCCTCCATGAACCCGCCCTCGTCAAACAAGCGCCGGAGTTTCGGTGCGATGCCACCCCCCACGTAAACGCCACCGACCGCCAGGCTCTTGAGCGCGAGGTTGCCCGCTTCGGCGCCATAGAGCTGGATGAACCAGCGCAGTGTTTCATTACACACAGGATCGGCTTCGTGCAGCGCACAATGGCTGATGCGTGCGCTCAGATCCGCGCCGTCACCAGACGTCACGCAGTTCGCTGCTGGAACGCCATGGGATTCACATAGATACTGATAAATCAGCGCGATGCCGGGTCCTGCGAGAATCCGCTCGACGCTCACGTGGTGGGGAAACCGCAGCCTCAACCAACGCAGCAGCGCGTCGTCCCGATCGCTGCGCGGGGCGAAGTCGCAATGCCCGCCTTCGGTCGCCAACGCCAGGTGGCGCCGACCGTCCCACGCGAGTATCGCCTCGCCAAGACCTGTGCCCGCAGCGATCACCGCGATCGTTCCCGGTCGCTCGATGGCATCCGGATTCAGCGTCACCCAATCGCCGGGCGGCAACTGGAGCATCCCGAGCGCGGTGGCCTCGAGGTCGTTGAGAAGCCGCACGCGCGGAATGCCGTGGCGCTCCGCCAAGGCGTACGCCGATAACTGCCAAGGCAAGTTGGTGGTACGGCAAACCCCCTCTCGGACCGGACCAGCGACACCGAGCGCAAGCGCCGAAGCGGCCCCGCCGTCGCCGTCACGCACAAACTCGTCAAGCAGATCGTCGAAGTTCGCGTAAGCACGGCTCGGATAAGTTGCCTGCCGCACCTGCCGCAGAGTTCCGTCCCAGACATACCAGCCAAGGTTGCACTTGGTGCCGCCAATATCGCCCGCGATCAGATGCTTCATGACGGCCTACGCAACCACAGAAAACCACACCTCACAGCCGAATCAACCACCGCGTACCCCGCATCAACAGCCACAGAAACACGAGCGGCAACAGCGCCGTCTGTAAGACAAACACCACAATCAAACTCACCGTGTGCTCGCTCGCATCCGAAAGTGCCGTCTTGTACGCCTCGACGCGATCACCTAGACGCAACGAATCCGTCGCGGTGCCGAGCCAGTTGCGGGCGCGGTCGAGCAACGATTCGTCCGAATCGGGCGCGGCGGTCATCGGGAGCGACAACGGCGCGATTTCCTCGAGCTGAAGCGAGACGTGGCGCAGGCTGGTTAGCGCGGATTCATACTCAGGCTGTAAAAAGGCGTCATAAATCGTCTCCGACACCATTGCGAACACTGGAATCGCGAGCCGAATCACCAGCGCCACCACCAGCGCTTTGCCGATCCGTTCGAGCCAGATTGGCGACGCGCGGCGAGGAAGCCACAGCAACACCAGCGTCGCGGTCGCGAGCCCCAGGATCAACATCGACCACCCCGACCAACCCAACACCGTGAGCATGATCTTTTGCATCCCCAACGAGGTGCTGCTGGCCAACATGACCCAGGAAAAGCGCTCGATCAAATCATTGATCGGCTCCAGCACCGCCGCTGGCGCGAACCGGACGCCAACGCCGGCAGGCTGAATGGCCAACTCGGTGGACTTCACGACCGCGATGACTCCGTTGAGCGTTCGCGCGACGGCAAACGTGATCAATGCGCGCTTGAGCCCCTGATCCACGTATCCGTGACCCATGCGATCGGCCGCGCCACTCAGCACCCAAGCCGTCATTACGACCAGCACCACGCTAATCGCGGCGCGCGTCAACCACCTCGGTCCCGAGCGACGGACCTCCTCGGACGCTTCGCCGACTGGAGCAACGTCAGTCATTCAACACCCCGAAGCCACGGCAATGCGACTCCCAACCGACGACGATCTCTTGTCGCATGGCGTCCAGGACCAAGGTTCGCGAGTCACGCCGAGCTGCGACATCGAACCGAGGCGCTCACAAAACGTGGTGAATCATACGCATGAGTGTATCTTGACCTTGAACCGCGAGATTTGCCACCGTCAAACCAAGGACGCGAGCGCCGTCGCCTAAGCCAGTCGCTACCCGTGCGATACTCGCGGACCCATTCTGGTCGCAGACCACAACGATCGTCGCGGCGTTGTTCGTGATCGAGTGCTTACTGACTATCGTAGACGCCGCCGCGGCGCGGCACGTTGACACATTGCGGATCAAATGACTCGTTGGATAAAGCGCAATTGGCACGGAAAACTGCGACGACGCCGGTTCGGTGGACAAGCCGCAACCGTACATCGCGTAACGCGGCGCTTCGCCTGCGAAGCTATTCGATCGTCGCTATCTCGATTCGCCCGCCGATCTAAGCCGGATAGGGTTCCACTCGCCGCAGACGATGCAAGGTGATCTCAGGTGGACAATTAAACCGCACGTCCACCACCGAAACGCCTGAGCCGCGCGACGTATAACCACGCATGCCGCGGTAGCGCCAAGGACCATTGACCATTGCGCGCGGGCATCTTGCGTTGCTCATCACCGGCACACCGCCCGGTAGGCAGATCTGTCCGCCGTGGGTGTGGCCGGCAAGCATGACATCGAAGCCCGAGAACGCGGCGGCACGATAGGGTTCCGGCGTATGTGACAACAGTATCGACGCGGCGTGCTCGGGTATGCCGTGCGCGGCTTTTTCGATATTGTCCGACTTGTAGTAATGAGGGTCATCGATGCCCGCGATATAGAGCCGTTCGCCGCCCCGTTCGATTGTCACCGATTCATTCAACAGTACCTGAACATTCATCCCTTCCAACCCTGGCACCATCTGAATCGAGTCGTGATTGCCAAGCACCGCATAGGTAGGTTGCCGGATGCTTCCGCGCACCCGACTCATACCATCCAGCGCCTGGTCGAACGGCCCAAAGGTCTTCGCGCGGAAATCGCCGGTGATGACACAGAGGTTATATTCGAGTTCGGCGATTCGCGCTGCAAGCACGTCGGCCATGTACTCGTTTATATCCAGGTGCAGATCGCTCACATGCAGCAATGTGAAGCCCTCGAACGCGGACGGCAGATTGTTGATCCACAGGTCGTTGGAAGTCACCTGGACATTGAGCGCGTTGCGCCGACCACGTTCATGTAGAAATGCGAGGCGCAACAATCCTCGCATCACGCCATGAATCGAGTACCAGTTCTCGATATGAAAAAAATTGAAACCCTGACCAAATACGCGCGCTTCCCGATCGTGCTCAATACCCAGACGCTGGCGCAAATGCGTGGGACTGACCCGCCCCTCCAGCACTTTGATCAACGGATTGTTGGCTGGCAGCTTCGTCATAACCCCATGTTCGGTAGTTTTATCCTCTTAGGATTTATAACACGATGATACTGCCAACACTTTGAACGCGTTCATACTTATTCAGTCGAGTATGATCGATCACGACATCGAGCGATCACCCGCCGCTCGCGCAACTTTGCTACGATACGTTTACTCAGTATAGCCCGCTTCGCGACGCGATCCCGGCGCCACCACTCGCAACCAGCGCATGAACCAAGACCCCTCAACGCCGCACCTCGTCCACTCCAAGCCGCGCAAGGCCGTGGCACTGCTGTCTGGCGGACTGGACTCCATGCTCGCTGCACGGGTCGTGATGGATCAAGGGATTGAGCTAGAAGCAATCACCTTCTTCACGGGATTCTGCACCGACGCCTTGCGCCACCTCTCCGGTTTGCGCGACACCCCGAAGCACAACCGCCACGACGCCATTTGGGTCGCAGAACAACTTGGCATCCGTCATCACATCATCGACGTCGTGGACGAGTACAAACAGGTGGTACTCAATCCACGCCACGGTTACGGCTCGCACCTCAACCCCTGCCTCGATTGCAAGGTATTCATGGTGCGCAGGGCGCGCGAGTGGATCGCCGCCAACGGCTTCGACTTCATCGTCACCGGCGAAGTGGTGGGGCAGCGCCCCAAATCCCAGACCAAACGCGTATTACCGGTGGTTGCCACGGAATCCGGCGCCGACGATCTTTTACTAAGACCGCTCTCGGCCAAACTCCTACTCGAGACCTTGCCGGAGCGCGCCGGATGGGTCGATCGCGCCGCGCTGCACGCATTCTCGGGGCGCTCGCGCAAACCGCAGATCGAACTGGCGCGACGGCTCGGCCTGAACCAATACACGCAACCCGCGGGCGGCTGCTGCGTGCTGACCGAAGCCGCCTATGCCGACAAGCTTCGCGATCTGTGGGCACATCGCGGCAAACGCGATTACGAATTCGACGACATCATGTTGTTGAATGTCGGGCGCCATTTGCGGCCGCGGCCGCATTTCAAACTGATCGTCTCGCGCGACGCGGCTGAAACGCAGTATCTCGAAGGCTATCGCCGCGCGTTCGTGCATTTACGCGTGCTCAGCCATCCCGGCCCTCTGACCTTGATCGACGGCAACGCCACCGACGACGAGGACCTGATCCTCGCCGCCCGTATCGCCGCGCGCTTCAGCCAGGGCCGCGCGGCCGAGCGTGTCACGCTCGCCGTGGTGCGCCCCGGCCTGCCGGAGGAACCCCTCGAGGTCCGTCCGTGCGCGCCGGAAGATATTTCGCCGAACTGGTACATCTAGACGCCGCGAACACCAGCGGGGACAGCGCACCCACCGCGCGCTACAATCCCCGCTTTCGCGAAACCCAACCCAGGAGCCCAATCTTGAGCCTGATCCGTCCGTTCCGCGGCCTGCGCCCCGCCCCGGGCCGCGCCGACGAAGTCATCGCCCCGCCCTATGACGTCTTAAATAGCGCCGAGGCCCGCCAGCGCGCCGCCGGCAAGCCATGGAGCTTCCTGCACATTTCCAAACCCGAGATCGACCTTCCGGAGAATACCGACAGCCATGCGCCGGCGGTCTATGCAAAAGCGGCTGAAAACCTCAAGCACATGGTCAACTCGGGGGTGCTGCAACGCGACACGACGCCCTGCTACTACGCCTATCGACTGATCTGGGGCACGCACATGCAGACCGGCGTCGTCGCCGCCGCATCGGTCGCTGATTACGACACCAATCGCATCCGCAAGCACGAGTTCACGCGACCGGTGAAGGAAGACGACCGCGTGCGCCAGATCGACGCCGTCAATGCCCAGACCGGACCCGTGCTGCTCGCCTACCCGAGCGCGCCCGCGATCGACGCGATGCTCGCTCAAGCCACCGCCGCCGCCCCCGACATCGACGCGACCGCCGACGACGGCATCCGCCATCAACTCTGGGTGATTTCCGACGCAGATCTGATCACGCGCCTGGGTGTCGCGTTTGACGCCCTGCCCGCGCTGTACATCGCCGACGGACATCACCGCTCCGCCGCGGCCTCGCGCGTGTGCCGCCAACGCGCGGTCGCCAACGACGCGGACGCGAGTTATCGCTATTTCCTGTCAGTGATTTTTCCGCACCACCAAATGAAAATCCTCGATTACAACCGCGTCATCCGCGATCTCAACGGCCTGACGCCGGAACAACTGCTCGCGCGGATCGAGCAACGGTTTGGCGTGGCGCCGAGCGCGGACCCGGTCGCGCCGAGTCACCCAACCGAGTTCGGCATGTACCTGAACGGCCAGTGGTACCGCCTGACCCTCGATCCGGCGCGCGTGCCCAGTGACGACCCGGTCGCGCGGCTCGATGTCAGCCTGCTACAAGATCAACTGATCGCGCCCTTGCTCGGGATCACCGATCCGCGCCGCGACGACCGCGTCGACTTCGTGGGTGGCATTCGAGGTCTTGGCGAACTCACCCGCCGGGTCGATAGTGGCGAGATGGCGGTCGCGTTCTCGCTCCATGCGACCCGCATGGAGGACCTGATGGCGGTCGCCGACGCTAATGAGGTGATGCCGCCCAAGTCCACCTGGTTCGAACCAAAACTCGCCGACGGGCTGGTGTCGCACGTACTCGACTAACGCCTCGCCCCGACGGTCGCGGCAGTCACGCCGCGACCTCGATCGATATTACGCATACCTAGACCTCGCCTCGCCGCCCGCTCAGCCGAGCCAACTCCGCCCAAATAGTCGACGACTGGCCTCGTTGTAACATTTGAAACGCCGGATTTGTGACCCCGCTCGCAGCCACGGGTTGGCACTCGCGCACCTAACGCACTAGAGTAGAAAAACGACAAAACAGCCCCGATCGGCGACTAACGGTACCGAGTCGGGTGACATTACTTGGGCTTTTTCGTTCTGGCTGCCATTGGGAGGCATGTATGACCGTCCGTTTTTCCTTGCGGCCGATTGCCGCTGGCGTGGGCATCGCTGCGATCTTGGCTAGCGGTTCGGCGCTGGCCGCGACCGAGCTCGCCATCGTCAAATTCATTGAATCCATCAAGCGCTGTGACGACGCGACGGTCGGCTGCACCGTACGCAACACGGCGCGGTATCGCGTCACCTACCAGATTCAGATCGCCAACTACAACGCGCAATCGGCAAGCGTCAAGATCCAGGAAAATCTCAAGGCAACGTTTGATGCCGCTGGGATGACCTATAGCGTGGTCACCAAACCTACCCTGATCACCGCGCCGATCCGGAACGACCTGTTCGACTCCGACAGCAACAACGTTCCGAACAACGAGGCGAGTGACAACGTCACCACTGACATCACTACTAACCCGAATTTCACCGGCAACCCCTCCGACACGAGTGGTCTGAATCCGACCCAGCTACTGGCCCCGAACACGCTGTTTCCGACCCTCGGCCAAACCTTGCCCGGACGTAAAATTGCCGCAATTCGCTACACGGTCGAAATCGATACGACCGCCGCGACGGCCCCGCCCGCCAGCATCGCCCGGTTAATCAGCGGCACGATCGTGAAACCCGTCGAAAACGAGATCGCGTCGATCGCCGCCGAACAGATCACAACCGCAGCCAAGGACGTTCCCGTAAATCAAGGCGTGCCCGTCATCGCCTACCTGCCGCCACGATACGCCACCACCCCGGTCGGCGACGGCTGCCCGACCGGCACCACGCAGCAGGCGGTGAATCTGACCAACAACGGCGACTTCGCCGTGGTCCAGACCAACTCACTCCCCGTTAGCGCGCCGACCCGGCTGATCGCGAACTCGTTCTATAGCGACGCGTCCTACGTTGGCGGTGGCGTCAACCCAGTGGTGTTTCCACTTCGAATCTCAAACCTCGGCGTCGAAACGGGTTCGATCGCACTCGCGACCCATTCGCTGGTTCAGGGCAACCAAGGTAATCAACAACATCCGCTGCCCAATGGAAGCCCGAATTTTCTGATCTACGCGGGCAACGCCAGCGGCGCCGAGCAGCGCATTTGGCGCCAGATGGTTACCGGACTCAAGCCGTTGAACCGCTATCTGTTCGTCGCTCACGTCAGCCCGATCAACCTCCCGGGCAAAATCAACACCAAACCGGGTGGTGAGTCCAAGATTCACCTGCTTGCGCAGGGCGAGCACTTGTTAAGCGCACCACATGTCGTCGCGCCCGAACAAGCCGCGACCGGGGACGTCTGGACCCAACTGCGCGGATCGTTCGAGGCCAGCGGCCCATCGCTCGAACTCGCGGTCAGCAACGTGACGGTCAACAACCCGGTTATCGACAACAACGATTACGGCACCCTCGCGCTGGCCGGTCTGCAACTGTTCGAGTGCTACGACCCGACCAAGGACACCAACAATCAACCGACGCTCCCCGACCTTCCGATCAACAACGTCATCCCCAGCCTGCCGAATGACGGTGCCAGCGGCACCAGCACAACGGCGGCTTCGAATACCGACGCCGCGACTGAGGACAACAAGATTCCGCTCAAGGGCGGCGGCACCCTGCACTGGCCTGTATTGATCGGGCTCATGGCGCTCGCGTTCATGCGCCGAGCACGCAAGGACTGACCAATGCCGCGGCAACGCCCTCGTGGCCGCAACGACAAGGCAACCTCGGTCGGCGCCTCGACCGATGCCGCTGATCGGGTTCATGGCGCGGTCGACCTCGGCGTGCCGCATAGGCACCGTGGAACCCATCACGGCTGCGAGACCAGAAAGCAACCGGTTCATGTGCGCCTGGCGTCCGGCTGCCCCGGCGTTCGGGCGAGCGGACCGGCATGGGCCGTGCGATTCGATCCGGCGAATGGGTATGCGCCCCCAGTTCGCGTGGCTGAGTCGTGACACGACCGCTCAAACGCCCGGGACACGCAAAGCCCCGCACCGTTCATTAGGAGAATTCGTTGTATGTGGAACACGCCCCGACCTCGGACGGTCTTGCTGGTAACCCTGATAGCCGCGGCCACGCTTTCCAATGCACGGGCTGCGACCGGCCTGGGCATTGTCCAGTGGGTCGACGACGTCGCACGCTGTGACGACACGCTGCTCCAGTGCACGACCGCGTCGAAAACATCCTACCAGGCACGCTTTTACGTGCGCGTGACCAACCACAACCCCATCGTGGCCGAGGCGATTGCCGCTCCGTTCAAAATCGAGGTCGATCTTGCCAAGGCTTTCGACGACGCGGGCATGCGTTATCGAATCGCGGAAGCCCCGCGTTTCCTCGCAAAGGCAGACAGCACCTCAAACGCGACTCCGCCGGTCACCACCGCGGGCGGTGGTTCCGCCGACCTCGATAGCGGCACCCCATCCGCGGCCGTCCCCGTCGCCAATCCGGAGTTCGACGGCAGTGACACAAAACGCTTGCTTGCCTCGGGAACGGTTGCGCCCGGCGAAGCGCTCGTCGCGACCTATTTACTCGAAATCGATACCGTGGGCGGAGCCGGAGTCGTGAAGACTTCGGCGACGTTGACCAGCGATGCGGACATCTATTACTCACTGAGCGGCGACACCGATCCTGATGTAACCCTGAACGCCTATATCAAGCCCGGCCGTGCGACGGCACTTTACCTGCCGCCGGCGATCGCGACGCTAGCAGTGGGCCAGGACTGCCCAGTCGATACCTTGCCGAGTGGCGACAACCTGATCCTCAATGGCGAGTTCGCGGCCGTCAGCGATGCGGCGCTGCCGTTCAACTCAACCGCGAACGAGTTAATAGCCGCCAGCTTTTTCAGCGATTTACCGCTGGTGCATCACGGTCGCGACAAATCGTTGGCCGCCTCGAGCCCGCCCGGCCCGATCGTGTTTCCGGCCTACCCCCCAACGCCGACAGCAGATACGCCCGAACGCGGCGGTTCGATTGCGCTGGTCCGTCACGCGATGCTAAACAGCGACCTGATCCAGCAATCACCCTGGCCTGACGGCGGCGTGACCTGGCTCGCATACGCCGGCAACACCGGCCAACCCGCGCCGCAGCGTTTCTGGCGGCAGTCCGTCGCGGTCGTGCCCGGAACGACCTATCGCTTTCGGGTCCACCTCAGCGCGGCCGGGCAACCCGACGATACGCGCAACACCGCCGAGCACGATCCGATTATCGCGCTCCAGGTCGATGGACAAACGATCGGCAACACGCTCGCGCTGGCCGCGGAAACTGGCCGCGATGTCTGGACGCGACTCGAGAGCCGCTTCGTCCCCACCGAGGCGCGTGTCGAACTCGCGGTCGCGAATATGCACGCAGGCGCCGATGTCCATAGCGTGGTTGGCCTCACGGGCTTGAGCCTCGAAGCCTGCATCCCGCGGCAATCGGGCAACCCAGTTGAAACGCCGGTTGACACGCCAGATGAAACCGCCCCCTCAAACGATCCCGGCGCGGCAACAGACACCAGTCCAGCGCCCAGGCCCGCCGACGCGACCGTTGCCGACGATACCTTCGTTCCATTCAGCCGCAGCGTGATCAGTGGCGGCGGTGGCGGCGCGGTCGGGGTACTTGGGTTGTTCGCTGGCGGACTGCTGGCGTGGGCGCGCCGCCGACGGCTCAATTGATCGCCTGGGCGCTGGCGCCGGTCGGACAGTCGTCAGTTTCCGTTTCGAGTCGCTCGCCGCCACATATCCAGGTACAGGCGCTCCAGGTTGGCCGTCAAAGTCGCGGAATCCTGTAACGGCGACGACTTGATGCGCTCACGCAATCCACCGCGCAGCGTCGCGAGCGCGCCAAGATCCCTCGCCCAACGTACGGCGAGCGCGACGTACTCATCCGCGTCGCGCGCTACCCAGTCCACCAGCCCAACGGCATTGAGCAACGCCGCCGACTGCCGGAACACCGCGCGATCGCCGAGCAACGAAACGACCGGCACCCCCATCCAGAGCGCCTCGCAAGTGGTCACGCCGCCCGAATAGGGCAGTGTGTCGAGGCCGATATCGACGTCGTGATAATCCGCGAACACCGCCGCCGGATTGTTGTGCCCGCCCCGCAGCTCGATGCGCTCGGACGCAATCCCCCAGGACGCGAACGCCTCCAGGACACCGGCGCGCCGTTGCGCATCGCGCAAGGTTTTCCAATTGATCAAAAGTCGCGAGTCGGGCACCGCATGCAGAACCTGCGCCCAGAGCGCGATCACGCGCTCGTTCACTTTGAGCAGGTTATTAAAGCTCCCAAACGTGACATAACCGCGGTCGGGCGCCGGCAACGAACCGACCTCGGGCGTGGTGGCGGGCGGCGTATAGGTCAAACGGGTCAGCGGCAGATTCGCCACTGTCTCGGTGTAATAGGATCGGTATTCCGCCGGAACGGTCATCTCATCCATGATGATATAGTCGATGGCCTCCAGTCCGGTCGTGTCGCAGTAGCCTAGCCAAGTCACCTGAACCGGCGCCGGTCGCATCGCGAAAACGCCGAGACGATTGCCTCCGGTGTGACCCGAAAGGTCGACCAGGATATCTATCTCGTCAGCGACAATCAGCTCGGCCAACGCCGGATCTCGAAGGTTCACCGTGCGCCGCCAAACGGCACAGTGTTCGCGAATCGCGACCGTGACCTCGTCTTCATTGACCCGACCGGAATAGACATACGGGGTTATTCTTCGGTGGTCATGCGCGCCGATGACGCCCAGCATGAAGTATCCGATTGGGTGCCTGGCGAGGTCGGCCGAGACATAGCCAACCCGCAAGGGACGATCCCGCTGAGCCGTCAAATCAACCCTGTGGGAGATAGGCGTTATAGTCCCGGCATGCCGTGCGCCCCAGGCGCGGTGCTCTTTAAATAGATCTTCGGCGCTGATATCGGGGTCGTAACTCAGCCGGAACAACAGCGACGAATGCACCGCCGCCCAATCAGGCTTGAACCTGAGCGTCTGGCGCAGCGTCTCGTAGCCCTTGGCGCGCAATCCCTGCTCGAGCTGGATATAGCCGAGATTCGACAGCGTCGCGGGGTTATCGGGGTGAAGCGCAAGCGATTGCGTCACCCACGCCTCCGCCTGCGCGAGCTGGCCATCGAACATAAGCAGTTTGCCGAGGTTACTCATTGCCTTGGCGTAATCCGGCTTGATCTCGATCGCACGTTCATAGGCGCGCCTCGCCGCGGCGGTCTGATTCAACGCAGCCAGTGCATTGCCAAGGTTGTTCCAACCCTCAGCATAGTGCTCGTGTCTCCGCAGCGCCGCGCGGTAGTGCTGCACCGCCTGCTCAAGCTGCCCCAGCTCGCTACACGCATTGCCGAGATTGTTCAGCGCCTCGACGAACTCAGGCCGAAGCGCCACCGCCCGGGCATAAGCCGCCGCGGCCTCGGCCACCTCACCTCGCAGCCAATGCGCGTTGCCTTGCCCATAGTGGAGTTCCGGCACCGTTGGCGCGAGTTTCATCGCCCGTGCGAAGGTCTCAAGTGCCCGCGCGGAATCCCCCAGGTTGACCAGCGTCTGTCCCAAATTGTTCAGCGCGACGGGTGAGTCGGGCGATAACGCCACTGCCGCCTCGAGCGCGACCCGCGCGGCCTGAAATCGTCCGGTTTCGCGCAACAGCGTGCCCAAGTCATTGTGCGCGCTCGCGAGACGCGGATCGACACTCAGGCACTTACGATAAGCAGCCTCCGCCGCGCCGAAGTCCCCCTGCAATCGACGCACGTTGCCCAGGTTATTCAGGGCCTCCGCGAGGGTCGGGCGAAGCGCATGAGCACGTTGATAGGCTTCCGCCGCCTCCGCGAGGCGCCCGCGCGCATACAACGCGTTGCCCAGGTTGTTTTGTGCCTCGGCCCATTGCGGCCGCAAGGTCACCACGCGCTCCAAGGTCACGCTGGCGACATCGAACGCGTTCGCCTGGTGTTGGAGCAGGCCCAATAAGTGCAAGGCATCCGGCTGCGACGGAAAGGTCGCGAGCAACGCGCGGCATTGCGACTCCGCCTCGGCGATCCGCCCCGCTGCCTGCAGGTTGAGCGCGGTACGCAAGCACATTTTCATCGCTTCCGGCAAGGCGGAAAGTGGCACCGTATCCGGCACGTTCGGGTGGTCCATCCAGCGACTCCGACAGTTCGAGTCGAGCAAGCGTAACAGAGAGCAAACGTTTAAATTGTCAGATGTTTCACTGAATTCAACACCGGCGGACGCGTTCCGCGCGCGCCGCCGCCACGACAACGTTCAGCGGCGAATGAACGCCCGATTTCCACCCCCGCAAAAATGTGTCATTGTTCGCAAAACCTGGGCTAACACCCTCTATGTACGAAGATTTTTAACAATCCCCGGCCGCTTTATGTGACCCACTGAACGGAAAACGTCGATCCGTGTGTTTACTCTTGCTTACAACAATGTGAGAACCAACCGCGAGTTCAACAGCCACGCGCCCGCCAGGCGGGCCAAACCGCTGATGACTGGATTATGATCACCCCCGAACGCGACGCACCCCAAACGTACTGGACACGACTCGGCGCCCACTCGCCCCGACAGACCACTGGCCAGCGGCCGCTGTGTACGCGCGACACCTGCCGGCGCACGGACTCGTTCACGACATCGAGGCCGGGTTCGATAAGTACGCACGATTCGCGCATGGATTTATTAAGAACAGAAGCCGGCCCATCACTGCCGGACACCATGCTCCCCGACTCAGGTAATAGGGCTTAAAGTATGCAAAACCGAACCAATCCGTTCCTCAACGCGTTGTACTGGGCGGGCCTGGTCGCGGCATTCCTGGTGGTGCTGCTGGTGAGCTCGGTGCCGCTCACACTGGAGCAACAGCTCGTATTCGCCATCGTGGCGCTGGGCTTCTCCTGGTTGGTGCGACTCGGACGGAACATCTCGCGCTACCGGACGATCGTTCTGATCATGATCTCGATTCTCGCGAGCGGCCGGTACATTTACTGGCGCATCACCGAGTCGATGGCGTGGTTCGACCCTCAGGTCACGCTCAGCGTTTGGGATCATGTGCTCTCGCTGGGCTTGTTGCTGGCCGAGATCTATGCCTGGACGGTGCTGTTCCTCGGTTACTTCCAAACCATCTGGCCGCTCCACCGCCCCTCGCTCGAACTGCCGACCAACCGCTCGCAATGGCCGACCGTCGACGTGCTGATCCCGACGTACAACGAACCGCTGAAGGTCGTGGCGCCGTCGGTGCTGGCAGCCAAGAACATCGACTGGCCGAGCGACAAGATCAACATTTACCTGCTCGACGACGGTGGCCGGTCGGAATTCGAGCAATTCGCACTGCAATCCGGAGTGCACTACATCCATCGCGACACCAACGCGGGCGCCAAGGCCGGCAATATCAACAACGCGCTCAAGCGCTCGAGCGGCGAATATGTCGTCGTGTTCGATAGCGACCACGTCCCGGTGCGCGGCTTTCTGACCAAGACCATGGGCTGGTTCCTGCGCGACGACAAGCTTGGCCTGGTCCAAACGCCACACTTGTTCTTCACCCCCGACCCGGTTGAACGCAACCTCCAAATTTACCATCGCGTGCCGAACGAGGGACAATTGTTCTACGGCCTGGTGCAGGACGGCAACGATACCTGGAACGCGACATTCTTCTGTGGTTCGTGCGCCGTATTGCGGCGTGAAGCCCTGACCGATATCGGCGGCATCGCCGAGGACACCGTCACCGAGGATGCGCACACCTCGTTACTGATGCAGAAGCGGGGCTGGAATTCCGCGTATATCAACACGCCACTCGCCGCCGGCATGGCGACGGAACGCCTCTCCGGCCATATCCGTCAGCGCGTGCGTTGGGCACGTGGCATGACCCAGATCTTTCGCCGCGACAATCCGCTGCTGGCCAAGGGGCTGTCGTTCGCGCAGCGTTTGAACTACTTCAACGCGATGATGCACTTTTTCTTCGGCCTGCCGCGCATCATCTTTTTGACCGCACCGCTCGCATACTTGTTCTTCGAGACCTACGTCATTCAAGCGGGCGCCGCGATGATCGCGGTATTTGCACTTCCGCATATTTTTCAAGCCCATGTCGCCAACTCGGCCATGCAGGGGCGCTACCGGCACAGCTTCTGGGCCGAGGTCTATGAAACACTGCTCGCGCCGCACATCCTGTTTCCGACCATCATGACGTTCTTTTTCCCGAAACTCGGCAGCTTCAACGTCACTGCCAAGGGCGGTGTGATCGACAAGGATCACTTTGACTGGACCTCGTCCCGGTTCATCTTCGTGTTGCTGATCCTTAACCTGGCGGGATTGTTTGTCGGCATCCTGCGCCTGATCTGGTGGAATCCGGACGAGACCGGGACCGTCATCATCAACCTCGCGTGGACCCTGTTCAATGCGACCATCATCGGCGCGGCGATTGCCGTCGCCTGGGAAAAGCGCCAGCGTCGCAGCAATGCCCGTATCCATCGCAGCTATCCGGCGTTGCTACGTACCCTGGATGGCGGCTTCTTTCTTGCCACGACCGCGGATATCTCGACCGGCGACCTGAGTTTGCGACTCGACGAGCCCGCAACCGGTCTCAATCCCGATGATTACGTGATCGTGGAACTGCTCGAGGGCGCCAAGCCTTATCGCTTCAAGGGACGCCTGGCTACCGTTTCCAACCACCACGTCGGCATCCGGCTGGAACATATGTCGGTCGAAAAGCTCGCGCAACTGGTGTACTTCTCGCACGGCCACGATGCCGCCTGGGACGACTGGTACAACGCCTGCGAACCGACCAAGCCGTTGTATTCCTTCTTCGAGATCATGCGTTTTGGCATCGGCGGAGCGTTTCGCGCGCTGTTCGGGCACAGCGATGATCCCGAAAGTCAGGTACGCCCAGGTTTCGCCGCAACCGGGTGGTTGCTGGTGTTGTTGCTGGTGCTGCTGGCAGGTGCGTTCGCGCCGAAAAGCGCCAACGCCAACACGATCCAAGCGGAGCCCGCGACCGCCGCCGCGCTGCCAGGGATACCCGCGCGCAGTCCAGGCGTGGAAACCGGCGACTGGAATCAGGTCGCGCTCAGGTTTTCCGACCTCGGCGTCGACAAGCCGTTACGGCTACGCGGTGGCAACACGCAGCACGATGTTTGGTTCGCGTTGCGGTCCGACCGTATCGTCAGGGACGCCGCGATTCACCTGAAATACTCGCTGGCACCGGAATTGCGCACAGACTACGCCCAGTTTCAAATCAGCCTGAACGGGATCGAGCTCGGCCTGATCCCGATCGAGACGCTGGCGACCGGCGAGCTGATCGAACAGGACTTCGCGGTCGATCCGCTTTACGTCAGCGACCTCAACCAGATTTCGCTCAAGCTGATTCCGCGGGAACAGGATTTCTGCGAGAAGCTGGATCCAAAGCTCAAGGAGGCCTTGATTAGCGAGGAAAGCGAAATCCGGTTGACCGAAGGTTCGCTCAATCTGGTCAACGATCTGGCGCTGTTTCCGGTCCCGTTCTTCGACCAGTACGATGACGAGCGCTTGGTGATTCCATTCGTGCTGCCCCAGGCGCTGACCTCGTCACCCGACGCCGTACGCGCCGCTGGCATCCTATCGTCCTGGTTCGGCGGTCTCGCGGATTACCGCGGCGCGAACTTTCCCGTGCTGGTGGACACGTTACCGGAGCGTCATGGCATCATTCTGGCGACCAATGAGCACCCGAATCCACTGCTCGAGGGCATACCGATCAACGGCCCGGGCGCCGCATTGGTCAGTCACCCAACCCTGCCGCAGGTGAAATTACTCGCGCTCACCGGGCGCAATGCCCAGGATCTGGTCAGCGCAGCCGCGATGCTCGTCGCGCGCACCGAACCGCTGGTCGCCGATCGGGTTGAGTTCGTCCAAGCCGAACTCCCGGCGCCGCGCGCGCGATACGACGTCCCGAACTGGCTACCCATTGGACAGAAAGCCAAGTTGGGCGATCTATTGACGCCTGATCGCCTCACTGTGCGCGGGCTGAATCCGAACCCTATCGATCTCAAATTTCGCGTGCCCCCCGATCTGTATCGCTGGAAGCACGACAGTGTTCCGCTCCATTTGGGCTTCACGCATACCGACCTGCCGCTGCGGAGCGACAGCAAGTTCAGTGTCGACCTCAATCAGGAGGGCCTGCGCAGTTATGCGCTCGGCGCCAGCAAGGGTTTGTTCAGTAGCGCGAAACCGTTTCCCTCGCGGCTACCGGACGCGCGCACCTATCTCCCGGAATACACAAGTCAAACCGAAAAGGTCGCGTTACCGATCTACGCGCTGGTAGGCCATAGCCAACTGACTCAATTCTTCGATTTTCAGATTCCGGAGCAGTACGGCACGGATTGTATCAATCTCTATACCCAGCATTTGACCGGCAGCGTGGATCCGGATTCACATATCGACCTACGCGGGTTCTCGCATTTCACCCGACTGCCTGATCTGGCCAAATTCGCCAACATGGGATTTCCGTTTACCCGCCATGCCGACCTCGCCGAAACGGCCGTCGTACTGCCAAGCCAGCCAGCGCCGGTCGAAATACAGGCTGCACTGGAGTTCATGGGGCGGATGGGCAATGCCACCGGTTACCCGAGCTTCCATGTCACCGTGCTGCATCCGGATCAGATCGAGGCCGCGCACGATAAGGACATCCTGGTTATCGGCGCCAGTGACGACGCCGAACTCCTGTCCCAGTGGCAGGCACACCTGCCCGTGAGTCCGACCGAATCCGGGTGGGACTTGCGCGAGTTATCCTTGCGCGAACGCTTCGATCTCTGGTGGCAGGCCGGCGAGTCCTCCGACCCAAAAGGCGTGCGCGAGTTACTGGACGCTCAAGGCGACGAACTGCTCGCACTCACCGGATTCCGGTCGCCTTTTTCAGACACACGTTCCGTGGTCGCGGTGCTGACGCGATCGCAGGAAGGGCTCACGGCGATCAACGAGGCATTGAATGACCCTGCATTGCTTGCCAAGGTTCAAGGCGATTTTACGGCGTTCTCCACCGGCGAGGTACGTTCCGCGCGCATTCTGCCGATCTACCATGTGGGTGAACTCCCGTTTTTCACCAACTTGAGCTGGTACCTCTCCGCCCACCTGCTTACGCTCATCGTCATCAGCATTCTCTTGGCACTGGCGACGGCCGCCTTGCTCGCCGCCAAGATGCGGCAGGTTGCCGCGACTCGGCTAGCGCTGGAGAGTGAGCGTGCCTAGGAGCTTGCTCAACGCGCGCCGAAGGGTGTGGATCGGCGCCATCGTCGCACCGATGCTGGCGCTCCAGGCGCAGGCGTGTCCACCGCCATCGGCCCATTGGGAAGCCTACGTCAAGTACTTCCTGCAGCACGACGGGCGGGTGGTGGAGTTCTCGCAAAAAAGTCGTTCGACCTCTGAAGCCCAGGCCTATGCGTTGTTCCACGCCCTGGTGGCGAACGACCGCGCGCGCTTTGCAAAGGTGCTCGAGTGGGCCGAAAACAATCTCGCCCAAGGCGCGCTCACGCGCGAACTCATGGCTTGGAAATGGGGTTACCGCGAAAATGACCGGCAGTGGGGCGTGATCGACGCCAATCCGGCCAGTGACGCCGATGCCTGGCTTGCTTACAGTCTGCTGGAAGCGGGTCGCCTGTGGTCCGAACCGCGCTATACGAGCCTGGGTCGACACGTATTGCGCAATATTGAGGCGGCACTCGTCGCCGACCTCCCTGGCCTGGGCCCCATGCTACTGCCCGGCCCCTGGAGCCACGATCCACAACGCAATATCTGGAAGCTCAACCCAAGTTATCTACCGTTGCAGGTATTGCGCCGTTTCCAGGTCGAGCACGCGGACGGGCCGTGGGAGCGCGTCCTCGACAACGCGGCCCGGATGTTGCGGGACACCGCGCGCGCTGGAGTGGTCCCGGACTGGATTGAGTACAAGCCGGGCGAAGGCTTCATGGAGTCCAACCCGGAACAAGGGTATTCGAGCTATGACGCGATCCGGGTCTACCTGTGGATCGGCATGCTGAACAAGGACGAACCTCAGCGCGCGCCGTTGCTGAGCGCCCTGCAACCCGGCTTTTGCATCGGCGACACACCGCCAGAGCGTGTTCACCTGCCAACCCGCACGCCCGAAGGCGAGGGCCCCGTCGGCTTCAAGGCCGCGCTGCTCCCATATCTGTCGGCACTCGACAATCAGCGTTGCCTCAAGCGGCTACTGGCCGATATCGAGGCCAACTGGAACGACGATTTGCTCACGGAGGAGCCCGTTTACTACGATCAGAACCTCGCCCTGTTCGGACTCGGCTGGTTCGAACATCGTTATCATTTTGATGCAAAAGGGCACCTTCACACTCAGTGGGAGACAACATGCCGAGATTCAAACTCCGCCTCATCGCACTCGGGCTAGCCTTGCTGGGCCCGATCGGCCCCGGCGTCGCACTCGCCGAACAGGACGACGATATTGCGCAACTGCTCGTGCAGGGGCATTTTTGGTACGAACGAGGGCGCCTCGATCTGTCGGAGAAGGCTTGGCGCAAGGTGTTGCTGGTCGAGCCGAACAACGCCGAGGCCCTGGCTGGACTGAAGGAACTCGAGCGCGCGAATCTTGACCAACTTGACCAAGCCAAGCTGAACGAGGCGCGTGCCTTGGCCCTAGCCGGGCGCTATAAGGAAGCCCTGGCGCTGTATCAAGCCGCGTTCAATGGGCCGCCGCCCACCAGTTACTACTCCTCGGAATACTATCTCACGATGGGCGGGACGGAGGACGGCTGGACCAACGCTCATTCCCAAATGACCGCGTTGGCGCGCACCTACCCGTCGAATACGGCCTACGCACTGGCGCTCGCCAAGCTCAAGACCTACCGCGAGAACACCCGTCGCGACGGCATTCGTCGCTTGCAGGATCTGGCCACGCGCGCGGACCTGCGCGACGACGCGATCGCCGCCTGGCGGCAGGCGCTGCTATGGCTGGAAACCCAAAGTGACGACGAGGTGCTGTTCCGCGAGTATCTGGGACGGGTGCCCGACGACACTCAAGTCGAGGCCCGTCTGCAACGGATCAACACCCGAACCTTGGCGCCGGTCGCGGAAGGTTACGAGGCCTTGGAGGCCAAGAACCCCAGTGCCGCCGCGCGCGCGTTCGAACAAGCGCTGACCCTGGATCCCAACGACGTCGACGCCCTGGCGGGACTCGGGATCATCCGCTTGCGGCAACAACGCTTTACCGAAGCGCAACGCTACCTGCGCCGGGCCGTTGAGCTCGATCCGTCGCGCAAGGCGGAGTTCGGCGATTCGCTGAACGACGCGAATTTCTGGTCGGTCTATGCCGCGGCTGATTCCGCGCGACGCAAGGGCGATTTGCGCTCGGCCCGGCGCGCCGCGCAACGGGCCGAGAAAATGCGGCCACGCCAACCCGAAGTGCTGGCCTTGCGCGCAAGGATCGAACGCGCACTCGGCAATCACGCCGAGGCCGAGCAGTACTTCCAACGCGCGCTCAAGTTACAGCCAAAGAACCGCAAACTCAGCAATGAACTGGCCGGTCTCGCCCGTGAACAGGTAGCCCTGGAGGAAGCCGCTCAAGCAGAAGCGGCCGCGCTTAACGTCGAGCCCATCATTCAGATGGCCGACGACGGCAGCATTCTCAATCCACTCATGCGCTCGCCGGAAGGCGAACCCCTTACCGACGTCGAGGCGTTCCGACTCCGTGCCGAGGCCGAGGCCACTCAGGATCCACGTCGCGCCAGCGAGCTCCTGGAGCAAGCGCTTGCGCTTGATCCCGACAATGCGTGGGTTCGTCTTGATCTCGCGCGGCTATATCGGCGTCAGAATCTCAAGGCCGAGGCGATCGCGCTGATCGACGAAATGGTGCAACGGCGACCGGACGATATCACGACCCACCACGTGAAGGCGCTGTTCCACGCCGAGGCTCTGGAGTGGGCCGAAGCATTACGCGCCATCGAACGCATCCCTGAGAACCAGCGCTCGGAGGAACAATCGCTGCTGCACCAGCACCTCTGGGGCAACCTCAAGAACACCGAGGCGCGGGCCGCGCTCGCACGCGAGGACTACGCCAAGGCACGCAGCATCGCCGCCGAAATTGAGTTCAACGAACGCAACAACCCGGAGTTGATGCTGATTCGCGCCGAACTGTTTTCCGACCTGGGCGACCGTCGCGCCGCGCTGCGAACGGCCCACCAAGCCCGTGTCACCCTGGCCGATGGCGACACCGACCTTGCGTTGCGGTATGCGACAGTGCTCCTTAAGACCGGTCAACGCGGCGACCTGCGACGCGAAATCGATCGGTTGCGGCAACAAAACGGTAATCTGACCCAACCGCAGCGCGCCGTACTGGAAAAGCTCGAACTAGACATGGCCCTGCAAACGGCAGATGACCTCCGACAACAGGGTGAGTACGACGCCGCGCTGGCCTCGAATCGCCCCGCGTTGAACAAACATGGCAATAACCCCCAGGTGTTGCTGACTCAAGCCACCATCCACAAGGATGCAGGCGATTACCCACGGGCACTGGATACCTACCGCCAAGTCACCCGCATCCAGCCGAAGAACCGCTTTGCGTGGACGGGCGCGGCCGGCACCGCGATGGCCATGCGCGACTATGAGAACGCCCGCGCCACCACGGAAGCCGGGCTGGCCCAGCTACCCGACGAGCCGGAACTCTTGTCCTTGCGTGCCCAGCTCAGCAGCTTGCGCGGCGAGCAGGCGGCCGCCGCGGCCGATCTGGAAAAGGCGCTCGCGCTATATAAAGAGCGGGAAAAGATCTCCGCCCTGCCCTACCTCGAGGTCGACAAGGCGCAGGTAAAGCGGGAAGAGAGCTGGGTGTCCGACGCGCGCGCGCGGCTCGCGCGACTCGATACGCGCAAGCGTGATGAGTTCGATATCGGTGTCGGCGTGCGGGCTCGCGACGGCGACGCGGGGCTCGGCGAACTCACCCAGCAATCCGCTCCGATTCAGTATGTGCACGCGCCCGACCACGATACGCGGTGGGGTGTCGAGGTCATACCGACACAGCTCGACGCCGATGCCGTGGACGGCAATACGTACGCGGTCAACCAGTTCGGCAGTCTCGCGCTGACGCCCGGCGCGCATGCTGGGACTCAATTCGATCAGGAGGCCGAAGGCGTGGCGGCCAACGTATCCTATGAATCGCGCCGATTTTCCGGGGACCTGGGGGTGACACCGCTGGGCTTCACCAAGGAAAACATCGTGGGTTCGGCCAAATGGAAGGACCAGAGTTTCGACCACAAGGCAACCGTCGGCTTCGAGCGGCGCGCCGTGCAGGAGACTTTATTATCCTACGCCGGAACCACCGACCCGGGGACCGGACGTGATTGGGGTGGTGTCACCCGCACCGGGTTGGCGATGAGCTTCGATCGTAACTTTGGCGCGACCGGGATCTATGGCGATCTCGGGTTCTACTACCTGAGAGGCGATAACGTTGTCGACAACCGCGAGGCATTCGGTCAATTGGGCACATATTGGTCGCTGGTAGATCAGCCAGACCAATCGCTCAAGCTCGGCATGAATCTCCAGTTGCGCTCGTTCGAGGAAAACCTGCGCTTCTTCACCCTCGGACACGGTGGTTACTTCAGTCCGCGACGTTTTATTTCGTTGACCTTTCCGATGGGGTACGAAGGCACTTCGGGCAAGCTGCGTTACGCGCTCCACGCGGATATCGGGGTTCAGGATTACAGTGAGGACAACGCCTCGGTTTTCCCACGCGATCCGGGACTGCAAGCGCAGTTGGAGACACTCGCCGGCTCCACCCCGGGCGTGGTCACGCGTTACGCCGGGGAGGATAAAACCGAATTTGTCTACAACCTTCGCGCACGCATGGAGTATCTCACCGGGCGTAACTGGGCCACCGGCGGCTGGCTGACCGCCGCCAGCACGCAGGATTACCGCGAATATAGCGGCGGACTCTATCTGCGCTACCTATTCGCACCCAATGCCGAATCGCACCTCGACGCGTTCGGCAATTCGGTCAATCCGTTCCGCCAAACCTGGTAGCACCCAACAGGCGTTTATGAAACTTTACAGGGTCTTTTCCATCTAAATTGTGGAAATACGCTGTAAAGTTTTGCCGCGAGGTTGGTCATCAGACGCAAGCTCCGGCCTGCTTAAAGGGCTCGGCCGGAGACACCACCGCCAGTCGTGTCCTAAAGCGAAAGAGAAGTACAATTTCAATTATCTTTAAACCGAGAACGACACTGATTTAACAGTGACTCCTGCGATATCCGAGAATGGGGTTTCGGATTTTCCGGGTGCTCGTTTTAGTGGGCATAACGGCGAAGGCAAAAAGTCAACGTTATCCCACGGGAGCTGGGGCGCGCGGGAACGAATCTGGGGCTGATCGTAACAACTGTAAATCCGCCTGTCTGCGCCGATCGCAAGTTCGTCGCTTTAAAATTTGATACGCGTCTGAGTTTCAAAGTCCGTGTACCCCTAAACTTAATGGGTTTGGAACGTACGCCATTTGTGGGAGGTAGCTGAGAAGGATGAGCGGAACGCGTCGACGGGGCCGATGCGACCGCATGGACTCGACACCTGTCGTCGATACGCGGCGCGGGTCTGATTTTTCACCCGAACCTGCGCGTTTCTAATTGATTCCGAAGAATTCATAAAAACTATTGGGCTGTTACATGGTATCCAGCATGCACGACACCACCGACACCAATCCGCCGGATGCGGCCATTGGTACATCAATGGGTTCCGAGATCGTCGGACAGAGCGCCGCGATGCAGCGCGTGTTCAAGGCCATACGCAAGGTCGCGCCAGACGGTGCGCCGGTGTTGATCACCGGTGAGTCGGGCACTGGAAAAGAGGTCGTCGCGCACAAAATTCACCGCCTATCGGAACGCGCCGATGGACCATTCGTCGCCGTGAACTGCGGTGCGATCGCCTCCAATCTGATTCAGTCTGAACTATTTGGTCACGTCAAAGGCGCGTTCACCGGCGCGCACAAGACCAAGATCGGGCGCCTTGAATCCGCGAATCGCGGCACGATCTTCCTTGACGAGATCGGCGATCTTGGGCTCGACCTCCAGGTGAATTTACTGCGTTTTCTCCAGGAGAAGACCATCGAGCGCGTCGGCGGCGTCGAAAGTATCCAGCTCGATGTGCGCGTCATCGCCGCAACCCACGTCAACCTCATTAATGCGGTCAAGGAGGGCAAGTTTCGCGAGGACCTGTTCTACCGGCTGAACGTATTGCAATTACGTCTACCCCCATTGCGGGAACGCGAAGAGGATATTCTCGCGATCGCCACGCACTACCTGCATGTATTCGTCAAGGAGCAGGAAGGATCGCGGGTCGAGGATTTCACCGAGGAAGCCAAGCGGGTGATGAATGCCTATCCGTGGCCGGGCAATATTCGCGAACTGATCAACCGCGTCCGCCGTGCGGTGGTGATGTGCGATACGCGACTGATTACACCCAACGATCTCGGCATGGAACGTCGCGACGGCAATCGCGATCACATGCCTACCCTTGCCGAAGTTCGCGCGATGGCCGAACAACAAGCGATCAACTCGGCGATTCGTCGCAATCGCGGAAATATCGCCGCCGCGTCACGGCAACTGGGTGTTTCGCGCGTCACGCTTTATCAGCTCATGGGTAAATACGGGCTCGCAAAGGAACACGTCACATCAACGGGCAACTGAGTTTGTATTGACACTCGTTTATTTGATACAGGGAACCTAACATGATTCAGCAGTCTCGCCGCGTCGGCGCTTCTTCATTCCTCCCATTTCAACGAAAGCGTGTCGGTGCGATGATCGCGACACTTATTGTTGGGGTAGCGTCGAGCACCATGGCTGGTGCAAACGTCAACGACGCGCAAATTTCAAAAATTCAGGGGCGGCTCATTCTCAACCGATCGGGCGAAAACATCATTGTTGAGCAGCCAGTCGCCCTGCGCGACGGTGACGTCATCATGGTACTCAAGAGCGCGACCGCTCAGGTTCGCCAGGATGGCTGCACCATCGATCTCGATTCCAACGCGCTGTACACGGTACGTGAGTTTCCCAACTGCAGTGCGGCCGAGCGTAGCGTCGTCGCAATCGATCCTTCGTTTTTACCGCAAAACATTGCCTTCAACGAGGAAACCAAGACACCCACGGAAAAAGCCGTGCAGAGTCCCGCGGCCGACGTAGCCGCGATTTTCGAGGAACGCGGCGCGCTGACGCCACGCGGCTCCTGGATAGTGGAACCCTCGCTATCATTCACGCACTCGTCCGCGACCCAAGTCGCGATCGACGGCTTTACCGTGTTGCCGTCGCTCACCATCGGACTGATCGACATCAGCGAAGTCGCGCGCGACACACTGACCGCGACGCTCGGGCTACGTTATGGTTTGACCAGTCGCCTGGAGCTTGAGGCCCGCGTGCCGTTCGTAACCAAGTCGGAAGACAAGCGAAGCCGGGAGCTTGGCAGCGACAGCCCGCTCGACTCCCTCGTCAGTTCCGACGGCTCCGGAATCGGCGACGCGGAGTTAAGCATGCGCTATCAATTAACGTCGTTGAAGCCCGGCTCCCCGTACTACATCGGCAACCTACGCGTTAAAAGCGCGACCGGTTCGGATCCCTTCGAAGTCAAGCGCCGCACGGTCTTCAACGAGGACGGAGTCGCGATCGGCGAAGTGCTGCTCGAGCAGCCGACCGGATCCGGCTTTGTGTCGGTTTCTCCAAGTCTGACGGTGATCTATCCGACCGAACCGGCGGTGCTGTTCGGAAACCTCAGTTATATACACAACATTCCGCGCGATGTGGGTGAAAATAAAGTTCGCGTTCAACCCGGGGACGCATTCGGCTTTAACTTCGGCATGGGCTTTTCAATCAATCCCAAGACATCCTTCAACTTAGGCTACGATCATACCGTGATCGATAAGACCAAGGTCGAGAACGATCAAGGGCTGGAGCCGGTATTCGATCGTACCCACATCGGCAGCATGTTGTTTGGCATGACCCATACATTGAAACCCGGACGCTCGGTCGGTATTTCCCTGGGTGTCGGTGCGACGGAACAAGCGCCCGACGTCAGCCTGACCATCAAGTCACCGTTCTCGCTGTAGCACTATCCATGCGCGGTCAGGTTCGTCCGCAAAGACACTCTGCCCGCACTCAGATCAACTAGCCGCGATCGCCCCGGGGGCGACGCGGCACTTCAAAGGGCACACGCCTACTCAGATGTTCATGACCGCGACCCCAGCCACGGTAAATTGGCGCACACGGCATCGCGGCCCGAGATATCGCCAAATCACCACGATCGTGTTTTCCCGGGCCGGTGCGTTTGCTCGCCACCACAAAAACCGTGCACGAACCTTCGCCCGCCGCTCCAACAAGTGTCGTGAGCGAAGAATCGCGATTCAGCGTTTCGGTTTCGAGACCCAGAAGTTGTAACAATTCGCAAAGGTCTGCGGGTGATCGAGTTCAAAATCGTGCCAGTGGCTGAGATTGACCATGCGCGGATCGTCGGGAAAGCGCGCACGATACTGCTGCGGCGTCCCGGCTGATTGCAGCTCGAACCCGAGGAACTCAAGGCCGACATCGGCGAGCATCTGCCCGAGCTCGGGCAGATCCATGCATATTTCCTGGGCATGGAACACCAGATCCCGAAAATCACTCATGCTATAAAATGTCGACTGCCTGACAGCGACGCGGATCTCCTCGTCCGTACTCATTCGAATTATGTCTTGCCGACATTGGCGCATATCCTCTGGCGTCGGCTCGTATCCCTTCGTCGCGATATAGTCGCGGGTACGCCAGACGAGTCGGCGCGCGATTCTGCTGTACAAACCGAGATGCATCGTACCGCCTGGTTTCAAGATGTCGTTCAGTACCTGCAATCCTTCGCGCACGCTACGCATATGATGCAGAGCGCCGAGACAATCGATGTGATCGAAAGTCATTTCCAGCGTGCGTAACCGGAGGATGTCGGCTTGACCGAACCGGATGTTCTCATTGCCAAGTTGCCGCGACTTGCGTATGCCGTACGAAAGGCTCGACAAGCTCAAATCAACCGCGGTGATATTGGCATTATTGACGACCATTGCCAGTTTGATCGGAATCCAGCCCGTGCCACATCCCGCGACAAGGATTTCGGGACGCGCGCTATTCGCCAGTGCCGATCTCGTTACGTGCGGAAACCGGTCCAAGACCATCTCGTGCAACGGCTTCCGCCGCACAACCCCAGGTGACGAGATCCAGCGCGGGAAAGGGTTTTCCTCGTACTGCTGGCGAACGACGTTCGAAATCGTATCGCTAATGGGCGTGAGACGTTCGATCGACGCCTGAAATGCACGCTCGGTGCGTGGTTCTTCAATCTGCACCTCGATCACCCGCCGCACAGAGGGCGGCCAGTCCCGCGTGATTACGGTGTCGACGAATTGCTGTTGACTCAGCAGCCGGACGGTTGACAGCGCGGGCAGCCAGATCTCGGGGATGGAGGTGTCGCGCTCGAGACCCTGTTGGATCGCCGATTGCAGTCTCTCGACGTGATGCCGATCGGCCTCGGACTCAGCAAAAACGTACTCAGTTCTGAAACATTGATGCGCCAGGTTACAAACGAACTCGAGCATTGCGCGATCCGATAGCGCCTCGAACTCATCGACGCATAATTCGAGAACCGCGCTTCGAAACGCGGTAAACCAAACCTCAAATCGCTCATCCGCGACAAGCGCATTGGCGCAGAGCGCCGCGAATAGTGGGTTCTCAATTATTTCACCGAGGGCGTGCACGCGTAGCTGCGAAGCGATTTGATCCTTCAGCGTGACGTCGGCCAGGGAAGATCCGCAAAGCCTCTCGAAACCCGGCTCAAAGCAAAGCGCGGTTGTAGTCGCACACGCCAGTCCATAATGATTGACCTGGGGCGACCGAAGACCGGTAATCAGCAACTCACGCAGTGACTCATCAATTTGTCGCTTGAACCCCATTGGCTTTAGAATCTCGCTGAAAAAATTCCAGTTCACGAGATCGGATTGGTCACGCCTTATCAACATCGACGCGCTATCCAACGCTACTGCGTATTTTCGCTGTGCCAGGGACATCCAGGCGCGACGTTTCAACAGATCGTCAACCCGATCCTCCGGCACTTGCCCAAGCGTTTCGAGAAACGCGGCCGTCGCATCGGGGAGCCCAAACAGCTCTGCATCGAGAAAGCACTCCGCCGCATGCGCATATTCCGCGACGCCTCGCTGTAACAAGCCCAACGAGTAGTATGCCAATGCGAAGTTCGATTTGAGCTTAGTCGCCTCGATGAACCGGGCGCGCGCAGACTCTATATTGCCAAGGCGCGCTTCCGCCACTCCCTTGAGTTGCGCACCGCACGCAACCGCGTCACACCCGTGATAAATTTCTGATCTATGGCATCACTCAGCGAGGCACATTCGGGTATCGGAAATTGATTCAGCTTCATGATTAGAAAATATACGTTACTTTGATTGACCAACGATCACGCCTGCCGTGTAAGCCCGTTCAGTCAGATCTAGTTAGTGCGTGTAGCTTCGCGCGCCAGGCTGACCAGAAGCTTCCGGTATCGCTGGTCGTCCGAGCCGTCCCGGACACACGCATCCTTGAACTACTCATGCGCCCAGGCACCTCTTCAGTCCGACGCCAATAATTCACTCATTCAGTGCAGATCTCCAATCCGCATTCGGACGAATGCGCCCGATAATCGGGGGATAGTATCGGTTCCGATGTGACAGATCGCGCGTTTCGAGCCCAAAAAAAGCCCGTCTCGAGGACGGGCAGCCATGCGCAATTTTGGCATTCGATCGCTTTCGCTTGGCGGTGACTTACCGCAGCGAGGGAATAAGCTGTGGATCAAGAAACGAACGAACACCCGGGCTAAACGAAGTCGGCAATCCCTTGACAACGATATCCACAACCTTTTCGTGACGAATGGTTTGACCATTCAAGCTATTCTGAATGATCGATGTAAATGATGACGGCAGCATCGCGTAGCTGACCCCAGCGACGGGTACCACGGAATCCGCGTTGGCGGACGCGGTCGCCAATGCGCCCGATGCGGCGTCACTCGCGACACTGGCGGACTGGGCCTGCGGAGTCTCGCCGCTTCCGACCACCAATCCGCCGTTTTGGACCTCCGAAACGACGCCCAACGCCAGGCCCATACCTTTGCCCAAGGTATCCGGAGCATCTTCGGTCGCGACCGGCAATAGCGAAACGTCGTCGGTGCTATAGTTGAAATTCTGGGTTGAAACCTCTCGCTCATCGGTGCGAACCGGCGCCGAACCCGATCCCGACGCGCCGGGCGTGCTGGCGTTAGCCAGCGCTTGCGGTGTCTGTGGCGTTTGAGGTGTCTGCGGCGTCAGGGGCACATTCAAGCTATACATACCCTGGACTTGCGGTGCACCCGTTTGCGCGTTGTAGCTGATCGAAGGAATGTACAACGCCATCTCGGTACGCACCGTGTCACCGATGGACACAACATCCTTGAATCCAATCGAAATGAAGAAGTTCGGACCAAAGAAGCCTCCACGCATATCATCGAGCGTGGCGGAATCAACGATCGCCACCCCATCACCGAGGTAAGGATCAATCAGATCCTTGGCGCCTAGCGTGGCGTGGCCTTCCTGAACCGAACCGGAAGCAACGATTGCAATTGCCGGAAGCGTGAGTTTCAAACCGGTCCAAACTCGCATTTCCGCCCGCTTCCCTGATTGTCTTGTCATCGTGAGCATTAGAAATCTCCCCTTGCAGGCAGCGATAAGGTGAAATCGGAAAGGCCCGCGCGCTCAACACCAGATTGATACGGTGCCGAAGCCAGCACGCCCCATTCGTCCGACTTATTAAAGTGATAACGTGCAACCGATGCTTGGTTGCGGATCAAGAAAAAGATTCCAGTCCATTGGCTTTCAAATTCTGTCTTGGTGATCGCGCGCAAGCCCAGCGCGGGATCACCAAGCAACACAAAGTGATCATCAATACCTTTGACAACCACGAAATGCCGGTAGCCATTAGTATCGAGCAGCACGATGCCAGGCACACCAGCCTTCTCAATGCTCGCCATCGGCATCTTGAAACCTTCGGCATCGAACCCCAGCGTCGCCACGAAACTTTTCATGTCCTGCATCGAAAACCCAAGGACCTTGATCTTCTCCTGGTCGCCCTGACCGTACATGCTCTTGAACACCTGACCCTCGTCGACGGGTGTTTCATAGTGGAAAGTCAGTAATGTCGATAACGCTGCGGAACCGCAGCTGTAATCGAGCTGTTGTTTGGTGACACCATCGAATTTCGATTCGCCCAGACTTTTGACACCGATGTCAGTGGCACCATCGACCAGCGGAACGTATCCAGCGGCCAATGCCGGCATCAATAACGCACCAGTCAACAATGCGGCAAGTACACTTTTGCTACGTGTGAACATCGTCATGGCCCAGCCCAGCTTCTATTTTAAATAACTTCCTGACCGCGATTCGGGGATCGAATGATCGATCCCCTGCCTTACGGTATTGTCTCCCAATACTCAGTGCGTGAATGACACGTTGACCGTCGTATTGTCCTGGATGATCACGTGGTTGCCCGAATTTTGAATGATGTGGCCAATCCCTGAAAAGCCGTTGAACGACCCGTCGGCAATGGTGTTCGCACCCGTGACGCCGGTGAAGCTCAATTGGTTGTTTTCAAGATTGGCCGCCTGGTTGGTCTCGCTCAACTGCAGCGATAGCTCCACGCCGCCCTCGCGTCCGCGTGATTCCGACAGCATGTCGTCACCGACCGCGCTGGCATCAATGTCGAGCACCAGATCATCACCCGCATTCGCGAGCGAACCGCCGCAGAGGATCAGCTGAGACAGCAGCACTGCACCGACGGCATAAGCTTTTCTCAACATCGTTGTTACCTCGGCTCGGTAGTCCAAATTTCCATCTTCCTATCACCTCGTGGAAAGCGGGAGGCGCGTGGCCTCCCGAACCCGTTGACCCGAAGGTAATTAGAAGCTCATGTTCGATTGAACAGTGACGTTTTGCTGCATGATGCTGCCAACGCTGCTGTTCTGACCGATCTGAGTGATGCCGTGCACATTCGAGAAACCCGAGCTGATCGTGTTGGTCGAGATATACGCGAAATCGTTACCCGCAAGTGCCGTGCCCGTTCCCGGAACACTCGCGTTACCACCAACCCAATTGGTGTTGCCACTCAGGTTCGCGTTCAGGTTACTGGTCGCGACTGCGGCCTTGATCGCCAGATATTCGATATCGACCATATCGTTGTCGGCGATTCCGCCACGGTCGGCATTACCATAACCATTCAACGCGGTGTTGAAGTTGTTGTTGTTGTTGCCGTTGTGGTGGTCGTTGCCGTTATTGTTACCGTTGCCGTTGTTGTTGCCGACGTTGTCTTGATCAATGTAGTCGTTGTCGGCGACGCCACCGTGGTTGGCGTTGCCCGTTCCGGTCTGGTTGTCGACGTTATCGAGGTCTTCGTGGTCGTTATCGGCAACCGAACCATTATCGGCGTTGTTGCTGCCGTGCTGGTTGTTCGAGTGGTCGATATCATTCACGTCATTGTCCGACTGGTCACCAGTTGCGACCCGCGAACCGGCGCCGGACGCATCGGCAGCAACCGCGGCTGACGACGAGTTCGAGAGCGTCTCGATGTCGTTTGCCGTGGTCGAACCGTTGTTCGCGGACTTGTTGCCCATCGCCTGCTGGTCGGTATCGTTGTAGTCGTTGTCGTTGGCCAGCGCGTCGTAGGTCGCGTCGGTGTTGGTGCTGGTGGCACCCGACTGCTTGAACTTCTCGTCGATCGTGTCGTGGTCGGTCGCCGTCGCGATGGCTCCAGCGCCCATTACCAGATCGTTACCAGATCCGTCGATGAAGTCATTGTTGGTCGTCGAACCATCGGTCGCGTTACCAAACCCGCCAGCAAGTTGGTTTTGGCTCTCGTTCTGGGTCTGTGAGTTGTTGTTCGCCGCAGCACCGGAAACGGCAGCGGTAGACTCATTACCCGTGGCCGAACTATCGACCGCGTTGGTGCCATCGCCTTGATAACCCGTCGCACCGCCCTGACCCTGATTGAGCGCTCCGGCCACGCCGTGCTCGACGCCCGCGGTACCCGTGTTGGTTTGCGTACCGTTGGCAGTCGCTTGGTCGGTATCCGACTCGATGTTGGTATTGGTAGCGGTCTGAGTATCGGTCGGCGTGTTGGTGATAATGTCCGTATTCGCGGTGTTGGCGAATACAGGCGCACTGACGAACATGCCGAGCGCGGCGACAATGGATGCGGTTAGCAGTTTCTGTTTCATGATCAATTTACTCCCAATTCAAAAAAGGTATGTGTGCGTTCCTTAGAAGCCCATGTTCGACTGCACGGTCACGTTCTGCTGCGTTACGCTGCCAACGCTGACGTCCTGACCGATGCTGGTGACACCATGCACGTTGGAGAAACCACTGCTGATATCGTTACCGCCCACGTAGGCGAAGCGCTCACCGGCAACGGACGTGCCTAACCCAGGAACGGTCGCTTGGCCGCCAACCCAGTTATCGATAGTGGTGATATCACCATTAAGATTACTGGTCGCAACCGCTGCCTCGATGGTCAATTTCTCGATGTCAACCATGTCGTTGTCGCCATAACCACCGCGATCGGCGTTGCCGTAGCCATTCAAAGCGGTGTTGTGGTTGTTATTGAAGTTGTTGTTGCCAATACCGTTGTTGTTGCCGTTACCGTTGTAGTTGTTGTTGCCAACATTGTCTTGGTCGAGACCATCGTTGTCCGCCACGGCACCATGATTGGCGTTGTTGTGGCCGGTCTGGTTGTCGACGTTGTCGAGGTCCTTGCCGTCGTTGTCCGCGATGCTGCCGTCGCGCGCGTTGCCTTTGCCTTCCTGGTTATTGGAACCGTCGATGTCGTTCACATCGTTATCGGATTCGTTGCCGACCGCGAGACTCGACGCAATACCGGATGCATTACCGACCACCGCTGCCGACTCGGAAGTCGTGATCGTGGTGATTTCGTGTGCGGCCGTGCTGTCGTTATTGGCCGATCCATTGCCCATCGCTTGTTGATCGGTGTCGATGTAGTCGTTGTCGTTACCGACGACATTCTGCGCATCAGTGTTCGTGGTCGATACGCCACTTTGCTTGAACTTCTCGTCGATTGCGTCGTGGTCGGTCGCGGTCGCGATGGCTCCGGCGCCCATCACCAAATCACTTCCCGAATCATCGATATAATTGTTGTCAGCGGTGGAACCATCCGACGCGTTACCAATGCCTAGCGCACCAATATTCTGGCTCTCGTTCTGCGACTGCGAGTTGTTGTTCGCGCTCGCGCCATCGACGGTGCCGACGCTTTCGTTCGCGTTCGCGGATTGATCGACAGCATCGGTACCATCACCCTGGTAGCCGGCCGCGCCCGCCTGACCTTGATTCAGGCCGCCCGCGATACCGTTTACCGCATTCGCGATCCCGCTGCCGAATTGGCTACCGGTTGCGCTAGCCGAGTCGGCGTCCGTTTCGGTATTGGTGTTGGTCGCGGTCTGCGTATCGGTCGGCGTGTTGGTGATGACATCGGTATTCGTTGTATTAGCCCAGACCGGTGTGGTCGCGAGCAGGCCCAGCGCCGCCATGACGGAGAGAGAAAGCAGAGACTTTTTCATAAAAGTTACTCCCATTTGCTTGTTCGTGTTTCAAAGTCCTTGTCACGAGTCTCAACCTTCATTGGTCGCCGACCCGCTAAAAGCCCGGTTATTTCGTTTTGAGCGGCCTTGCGTCGCCGCCCAGACCAATAAAGCATCTCCTGTGCCAGCCGAGTGCATAATCACCCCAACATTCTGTTTTAACTGATATTAAAAATTAAACGAGAATGCAAAGGGACGATTGTTTCGGGATCTCGAAGACAATTATGTGTAAGCATTAACTTACAGCCCACGCATGACCAAATCCTTTAGACTCAGCAAATTGGCCGAATTCAAGGCATATTTCATAATGCAAGCTGACTGTAAGCATTTGCTAACACCACGAAATCGATTCCAGGGAGCATTTTTTAAGGTGGGCTCAGCACAATCGCCCGCAAATAAATATTTGTGACGCACTTAACAATTCAATTGTCGAAAAGGGGATCCTTTTCACGGTATTCAGGACTAAAGAACCAGTATTAATAGGGACCAGGCGATACCGCATAGTGTAAAAAACATGATCTCGAAAGCCATGACGACAATTTCCGCCAATGATGGCGCGCCAACGGGGGAAGCCTTCTTCATCCAATCGCGCGCGAGCCGCGAGGCGCTAACCGCGCTGGAGCGCGTCACCGCCGAGAATATTCACCTTGCGGTGCTCACTGGCGCGCGAGGTGTCGGCAAGACCCGACTGATCGAAGCCTACGCGGCGCGAGTCGACGAGGACATCGCGACCGCTGTCGTTAGCTGCCCGCCGGTCCATTCGGGCGCGTTCCAGCAACGACTGCTGGCCGCGTTCGGTTTACCCCCGGCGGCTCGGGACGAGGAACGCCCGCTCCAGGCGCTTTTTGGCTTCCTGCTGGATCAGCGCTTGCAGTCCAGCGCGGTGGTGTTGTTCGTCGACGACGCGCACCTGTTGAGCGGGGATGCCACGCACACGCTGCGGATTCTTTCGAATCTCAAACTCAACGGCGAGCACCTCCTGCACATCGTCCTGGTCGGTCGGCCGCAACTCACGCGCTTGATCGAATCAGACACACTGCTCGCGATACGTGGCGAAATCGGACTTGAGGTCACGCTGGACGCGATGGAGCCAACCGACATCGTTGGTTTTATCGAGGCGATTCTGAGCGCGGACGAGAAGCACCATGATCTCGACATCACCGATCCGGCGCTGTCATTGCTGTATCGCTACTCGGGCGGCAATCCAGACGCCCTGAGACGCTTGTTCGACCTCGCGCTGGCACACGTGAACGGCGCGGACGCGCAGCAACTCACACCCGAGCATGTCTGGGACGCGCTGGAATCCAGCGCCTGGGTCAGCTTCGCCGAACAGTCGGGCGGTCCCCGTCGTCACGCCGTCATTCCGCTTTCGGATACCCGAGTCGCGGCACGGCTGGTCGAGTTCCGCGGCGGAGCTCGGCTCGCCTCGCATCCGTTGCGCAAGCGTTCCGTCGTGGTTGGACGCGCGCCCAGCTGCGAGATCAGCGCCGATGACGCGTCGGTGAGCCGAACGCATGCGCGCATCTCCCTGTCGAACGAAGCGGCCACACTGCGCGACCTGGCGAGTCAGAACGGAAGCTATATCAACGGCACCCGGATCGATGAGCAACCGATCCTGGACGGCGACGTGCTGCGATTCGGGCACGTCACCGCGCTGTTCTACTATCGTTATGTATCGGACGAGCAGTTCGGCTTCGACACGCAGTACACGGTCGAGGACATGGCGGAAGATCGACGCCTCGAAAGTGAAGTCGAAAGCCTGTTCGTCGCGCAAGAAACCGCGGAAACGCGGGCGCGCGTGGTTCCGTTGCGCGAGCTGCCGGCCGCGGCACCGGTTCCGGTCGCGACGCTCGCGGCCGCGCCGGAGGCCGTCGAGGGTGACATTGGTTCCGTGTCGGCGGTGGATCCGATTCCGGACCTGGCGCTTGGCGACGGCGTGCTGTTTGTGTCCGATCCGGCCCCACCCGCTGACGAGGACGCATCCAGTGTTAAACCGGAAGAGTCGGATGATCTGGTAGAACCGGTACTCGACGCTCCGGAACAGGTATCCGATGGCGCTGACCTGCTGGAGCTCGAATCTGACACCGACTGGTTCACCGAGTCCCGGATCGATCTCGACAGCGATGGCGTCATCGAAATCGAAATTCCCGATGAGTTGATTGACGCGGACGAGGTGATCGCTCAGGCGGCAGAAACCGGATCCGAGCGAGATGCGATGCCACCGGAGCTACTCGACCCGCTCGCGGATGATTCGCATTTTCTAACCTCTGAACCCTTCGGCACCTTCGCCGAGGTGCCTGAGGCGATTCTGGACGACTTTGCGGAGACCCCAGAGGATTTTCCAGCGCCCGCGGCCGCTGCGGTACCGGTCGCCATGGCGCCGGCGGCCGTCCACAGTCAGAAGGACCCCACCGGCATCTTCGCGTTTCGCGAAAGCGACATTATTCACTCGATCGACAAGCCGTTTTTCACGATCGGGCGCGACGCAGACAACGATATTCAAATCGACTCCACGGCGGTAAGCCGCGCGCACGCGCTGATCGTTTTCGCCGATGGCGAACTCACGATCGAAGACCTCGACAGCGCCAACGGTACATTCCTCAATAGCGAGCCGGTGTCGAAGGGTCGGCTCAAGAACGGTGATTTCCTGCGCATTGGCGACAAGCTCTTCCGGTTCCAGCCCGCACGCGCCGACCAAAACGCCACCGAGCTCGGCAACCTGCGCGAGATCGGATTCCAGCAAGCGGACGGCGGCATCGACCGCGTCTTCCACTCCGATGCCGACGTGACGCGACCGGTCTCGCGCGCGCCGCAGCCGCCTGAACTCACGCCGGATGCCGAGCATGTAAGCGCGCACGCCGAGACCACACTCAAGCCGCTGCAAACAATTCCACTCGCGGACGACACCCCGTCGCCGCCGGTGGCCAGCGCGACGCGCACTGCGGCGATCTGGATTTCAGCCGGTATCGTACTGACGGGGCTTTACCTGGTCGCCAAACACCAAGGCACGTTCGAAACACCGAACGATCGCCGCGAGGCGCCCCCCGCCGTTGCGGTAGCGCCACCCGAGCAGGCCGCGCGCCCGATTGCCGTACCTGTCCCACCGCCCATTCAACCGCCTTATGGCGAAGCGGTATCGACGGCCGGCGCGATTCCGATCATCCGCGACGCGGCCGAATTGAGCGTCGATGCGCCGCCGGCCGACCCAATTCCGACGGTCACGGCGATCGTCTCGGATCCACCCGTTGCCGAGGCCCCGGCGATCGAAGCCACCAAGGGCATCGCATTGCTGCCGTCCCGACCCAGCGAACTTGGCGCCATCGTCCCGACCTCAGATCCAGCCACGACGGATACGACCGCGACCGACCAGGGCGCCGAAGTCATGACGTTATTGGCGCAAGCCCAGCGCCAGACCGACGCCCTCAAACTTACCGAGCCCGCTCGCGACAACGCTTTTCTGACCTACCAGCGCGTGCTCAGACTCGATCCCGGCAACCGCGAGGCGGAACTCGGTCTCGGGCGAATCGCCGAGGCCTACCTCGGCATGGCGCAACAGCAGAAGAGCCGGCGCAACTACACCCGCAGTCTCGCGATGATCGACAAAGGTCTCGCGGTCCAACGCGGGCATCGGGAACTGCGCAACCTGCGCAACGAAGTTCGCGCGCTCGCCGCCGCGGAGGCCTCACGTAAGGCACCGAAACCGGTCGATCAAGAGATCATTGTCGCGGAATCGGAAATCGAGATCGAGCAACCTGCGTTTCGCGAAACCCGCGAACCATTGATCGAAGCGCCCAGTCCGTCGCAGCGCGTCACGTCGACTCCCCGTGCGCCCGTCTCGGCACCGAACACGACGAGCGCGCCCGTCACGGTCGCGCCTCGCCCGCAACCCGCGCCGCCCTCGACACCGAGCACGACGAGCGCTCCGGTCACTATCGTGCCCCGTCCGCAGCCGGCGTTACCGTCGCAGCCGAATACCGCAAGCGCACCTGTAACGGTCGCGCCGCGCCCGCAACCTTCGACGCCAAACACTGCGCCCATGACCGCAACCCCGGTCGCGCCGCCAGCGGCTCCACGTGCGCAACCGGCGCCAACCGCGCCGCCCGCCGTCGCGGCGCCCAAGCAACAAGCCGCGCAGCCGACGCAACCGCAACAGATCGCGAAGGCGACCGAGCCCGCGGTCAAATCCGAACCGAAGGAGCAGTTGCAGCGGCAGGTGAACCAGATGCAGATCCAGCGCTTGGTCAGCCAGGCAAAGCAGCGCTTCGAGGCTGGCGATTATCCCGCGAGCCGCGATCTGATCGAGCAAGGATTGGGCATCGAGGCGCGAAATCTAGAACTGCTTGCGTTACGCGATCAGGTGATCCAGCGCCAGGCTCGCACCGAACAACGTGATGCCGACAAAGCGGTATCGACCATCGTGCAAGCACTGACGGCACAAGCCCGCAAGCTGCGCGAGGAAGGCAAGCTTGGCGAGAGTCTTCGCGTGATCGAGTCCGGCCTTGCGATCGAACCCGGCAACAATGCCTTGAGGCAACTGAAGGCGACGGTCGAAAAAGACATCAAGGGCTGACCCCGTATCGCCGCCGCGCCTTAGCCAACGCGGCGGCCGCGGGGCGACGATTCAACCGTCGACCGCCTCGCGAGCGATTTCCTCGAGCAGGGCGTCGATGGCCTCGAAAGCCGGTCCGCTGCCTGCGGGCGCGCGGTAACTGACAAAGGTCTCGCCAGCCGCGCCGCGCAGACTGTACACCGCGATGGCGTAGGGGCAGGCGACGATGTTGTGGGGATCGACCGCGACCAGTTGGTGCGAGAGATCCGCCTTACAGAACAACACGATCTCGGCCTTTTCGTAAACCGATTGCGTGACACCGGCCGCCGCCGCGGTGCGGTCCAGCATCTCCTGTGCGTGCGAGGTATAACTCACCACCAATCCACGCCCCTCGATCGCGAGCAAAAGATCACTCTTCGCGCTGGCAAACGACTTATCCGTCTTGAACACGATCGCCTGGCCGGATTTGATCGGTTGTCCGTCCGCGCAAACCGTAAGCCCCAACGTCAACAACACCAGGGCAGCGAGCGATAATCGAAGGCGTCGTGTCATGATATCTCACCCCGGAGATTGCAAGGTTTCAGGATGGTCCAGAGTGTATAAACTCACCTCGGGCTACATCAACCTCACGAGACATGCCATGCGGCCGATCCCCTCTCTCACCGCCCCCGCGGCGCCGCCCAAACCACTTCTGGGCATCAGCAGTTGCCTGATCGGAGCCGAGGTTCGCTTCGATGGTCAACACAAGCGCGACGCGTATATCGCGAGCACCCTGAGCCAATTCTTCGATTTTGTCCCGATCTGCCCCGAAGTCGCGATCGGACTCGGGATACCGCGCCAGCCGATCCGCTTGGTGCGGATCGGCGAGGCAGTGCGCGTGCGCGGCGTTCGCACCCCGGAACTCGACGTCGGCGATGCGCTGCGAGACTACGCGGTATCAATGGCTGCGCGCCTCACGGATCTGAGCGGTTACATCGTCAAGGCCCGTTCGCCGAGTTGCGGCATGGAGCGGCTAAAGGTCTACGATGAACACGGTCGCCCCCTCAAGTCGACCGGAAGTGGCTTCTACACCCAGGCGTTTCGCGCCCACCAGCCGTTGCTGCCGGTTGAAGAGGAAGGACGACTCGGTGATCCCGCGTTGCGCGAGAATTTCATCGAGCGCGTATTCGTCTACCACCGCTGGCGCGAACTGTTGGCAACAGGTATCACGCCCGCGCGTCTGGTGGAGTTTCATACCCGGCACAAGCTGATGCTGCTGGCGCACAATCAGGCCGCGTACCGTCGCTTGGGCCGACTGGTCGCGCAGGCGGGCTCGCAACCGCTCGCCGCGCTCGCCGAGACCTACGCATTGGCGCTGATGACCGCGCTCGCACGAATCGCGACCCCGCGCCAACACGTCAATGTGTTACAGCATCTCACGGGTTACCTGCGAGACCATCTCGACCGCGACGACCGGGCGGAGTTGCTCGAATCCATCGCCGACCATGGTCGCGGATTGCTGCCGTTGATCGTGCCAATCACACTACTCAAACACCATTTCCGCCGTCACCCACATCCCTACGTCGCCGGGCAATGGTACCTCGCGCCTTACCCGGCTGAACTGATGTTGCGCAACCGGGTTTGAGGTGCCACACACCAGCGGGCTTCTGCGCCGCGAATCGCTCGCGGAATAGATCGCGGTCCTGATGCCGGGCAAAGGTCACGGGAAGTGGTCCATGTGCGGCACCACGCCCGCTCGATTAACGCTGCCTGAGCGCGGGCTTGCTTGATATCCCGGATTAACGATCTATACTTGAATTCTCTATCCCGAATTGGATAGATGTAATTGTGTTCCTATCACCATGGAGGTAATAGATGCTGAGCAACGCTCACCACGCAGCCAAGGCCGAACTCCTCGGCGTACACATCGCGCCCGAATGGACGCATGCTGGAGCGGAGGGTTTCGACGCCCGCGTGAACGCCAACGCGGCTGCGGCTGGACTAGAACTGACCGATGCCCATTGGGCCGCGATACGCTTCGTCACCAATGTCTATGCCGATCACGGAGAAGTCCCGCCGGTGCGGCTGCTCGCCGGCACGCTCGAACAACGCTTCGCGTCCGAGGGTGGACGACGGTTCTTGTACCAAATATTTCCCGACGGCCCGATCCGGCAAATTTGCCAACTCGCCGGACTTGAAGCACCACCCTACGTCGCGGACCGGAGCTTTGGCTACAGCTATTAAACCCGAGGTAACGCCATGAACTCGCCTGCCCCATCGCACTCTGCCAGCTCTCCAGCGCGCCCGTCGGCGCTGGATTTCGACGAAAAGGGTTTCCTGCGTGATCCGCTGAGCTGGAACAAACACGTCGCTAGAAGCATCGCCAAGCTCGACGGGATTGGATTTCTAGGCCCTGACCATTGGACCGTCTTGTTCCACATTCGCGAGCATTATTTGACCTACGGCTCGTTGCCCGCGTTCGGTCGGGTGTGCCGGGTTCATCATCTCGGCAAGGATGCGGTGCGTCAGCTATTTGGCGGTTGCCGCCAGGCATGGCGCGTGGCAGGCCTGCCCGACCCCGGCGACGAAGCGCTGACGTACATGCAGTGATCGAAGCGGTAGTCGGCTGCCTAGGGCCACCGACTACCGCGAATATCGGCGCTTGGCGCGTGAGTTGCAGCGGCCTAGCGATGTTTGTCCGAAAGGACTTCGAGCCTAACCTTGGTCACGCCGTGGCGCACGAAACCGAGCTCTTTCGCGACACGCTTGGATACATCGATCACCCGGCTCGCGGCGAACGGGCCGCGATCATTGATTGTGACGACCGCGGTTTTCTTATTTTTCAGATTCGTGACCTTGACCCGCGTGCCGAACGGCAATCGCAGGTGCGCGGCCGTCAACGCATTCTTGTCAAAAATCTCGCCGCTCGCAGTGGGCTTGCCGTGGAACCGGTCGCCGTAGTACGAAGCCGTGCCGTGCTCGTGGGGTTTTGAATCGGCGTTCGGTCGGGCTTTTGCACTCAACCCGTTTGGTAGAGTACTAGCGAGCAACAGCGCAATCGCCAGTGCGAATGATTTTTTCGACGTCATCGTTTTACTCCCATGGCACGGTCGCGAAACCCGCGGTTACTACCCGCGCGATTTCGTGAGTTGTATCACACTTTGAATTCTCGGTTAACCCTTGCATAACCAAGATTCGTGCCACTTTTGTCGTCACACCAGGCCTGGATACTTACATCGCCGACGCGTTAAGCGTTTAGAATGTGACGGTGCGACGATTAACCATGCCCCATAGATGCCGCTGAATTCGCCCTTGCCGGCACCGTACGCCGAGCCTCCAGTTGCCTGTCACGACTGTGATCTGCTGCTGCGGGTGCCGTCACTGGCGCCGGGCCAAAACGCGGTCTGTCCGCGCTGCGGCGCGGTATTGCTGCGTGGTCACGCGCACGGCGTGGATCGCGGTTTGGCGCTCGTCGTGGCCGGATTCATTCTGTTCGCGCTCGCCAACCTGTTCCCATTTCTGGCCTTGAACGCGCGCGGCCAGATACAGGAGACCAGTCTCATCACCGGCGCGGTCGCGTTATGGAACGCGGACCACGTTTTGCTGGGTGGGCTGGTGCTACTGACCACGTTTGTCCTTCCGCTCGTGGACCTGCTGGGCATGTTGTTACTGCTGATCGGCGTCAAGATGCGGAATCTGCCGCGCGGGGCGGCAAGCGTTTTCCGCTTTTTGCGCAGCGCACAACCCTGGGGCATGCTCGAAATCTTCCTGCTCGGGGTACTGGTCGCGGGCGTGAAGCTCGGCGACCTGGCGACGGTGATTCCCGGCCCCGCGGCGTATTCGTTTGTCGCACTGATCGTGGTCCTCGCCACGCTCAGCCTGACCCTGGATCCCCATGAGATATGGCAACGCCTGGAACCACCCAAAACCCGCCCGTGACAACAGCGCTCGAGGCTGGCTTGGTCGCGTGTCGCAGCTGCCACAAGCTATTGCGGCAACCGCACGCCCTCGGCCGCGGCGATCACCTGCGGTGTCCGCGCTGCGGCGCGTCGGTTCATCCTCGCATTCCCAACAGTGTCAGCCGCACCTGGGCGTTGCTGATCGCGGCGATGCTGCTCTATATCCCCGCGAACACCTTGCCGGTCATGAGCGTTGTGATGTTCGGTCGCGGCGAACCTGACACGATTTTGAGCGGCGTCCAGCAATTGATCGTCGCGGGGCTGTGGCCGCTGGCGGTCATCGTGTTCGTGGCAAGCATCTTTGTGCCCGTGCTCAAGCTCGCGGTGATGAGCTGGTTGCTCTGGGGCGTGCAGCGGCAATCGGAGTGGCGCCGCGTCGATCGTGCCCGGCTGTTCCGCGTCACCGAATTTGTCGGCCGCTGGTCCATGGTGGATATCTTTGTCATCGCGATTCTGGCCGCACTGGTGCAGTTTGGTAACCTCGCCAGAATCGAGGCAGGTCCAGGCTCCTTGTCGTTCGCCGCGGTGGTGGTGTTGACCATGTTCGCGGCCCACAGTTTCGATCCCCGACTGATCTGGGATCCTCCGCCGCGGGCGCCGGGGCGATGACGGAGCCACGCACCGACGACCTCCCGCTCGCACAAGTTGAGCGCGCACGGCGGCTCTCGCTCGTGTGGCTGGTGCCACTGGTCGCCGCGCTGGCAGGTGGCTGGTTGTTCGTGCATACCTGGAGCGAGAGAGGTCCGACGATCACGATCATGTTCGAAGTCGCCGAAGGCCTGGAGATTGGCAAGACACGCGTGCGCTACAAGGATGTCGACGTGGGCCGGGTAACTGACCTGCAATTGACCGACGACTTGCAGAAGGTCGTTGTAACCGCAGAGGTCAATCGTTCGATGGGTGCCCATTTGAACGAAAACTCCCGCTTTTGGATCGTTCGCCCGCGGGTCAGCACATCGGGGGTCAGTGGTTTGAGCACGCTGATCTCCGGGATCTTCATCACGCTCGATCCTAGCGTCGGTGACGAGAAGCAGCGACAGTTTCAAGGTCTGTCGGAGCCACCTCGAGTGACCTCGACGCTTGCCGGACGCAGCTTCATTCTCCAGGCCGAGGCGCTCGGCGCGCTCGATATCGGGTCGCCGGTCTATTACCGACAACTCAAGGTTGGCGAGGTCACCCAAGTCGCACTGGCGCCCGATGGCACGCATATTGAGATTGGCGTGTTCGTTAAGCACCCCTACGCGGATTTCGTGCGGCAAAACAGCCGGTTCTGGAACGCGAGCGGCTTCGATCTGGATTTGACCTCGGAGGGGATCAGCGCCCGCCTCGAATCCCTATCGAGCCTCGTGCTGGGCGGAATCTCATTTGATACGCCGCTGAACCTGGCACCCGGAGAGGCCTGCACCGATGGTCATGTGTTCCGCCTGTTCCCGGACTACGCCAGCATCAACGACAAACCGTATAACGTCAGACAACTGTTCGTTATGTATTTCGACGGCACCCTGCGCGGCCTGAACGTGGGCGCGCCCGTCGAGTTCCGCGGCATCCGCGTGGGCAAGGTACTGGATATCGACCTGCGCATGAACCCTCGCGATCACCAGGTCGATATGCCCGTGCTGGTCGAATTGTATCCCGAGGTCGTGAGCATCCGCTCGCCAGGCGATGCGTTCGACGAGCCCGAGGAAAAGGCGCGAAGCCTCGACCAAAGCCTCGAAGCCCTGATCGAGCGCGGACTTCGGGCACAGCTCAACATCGGCAACCTGCTGACAGGGCAGCGCTTCATCGACCTCGAGTTTCAGCCGAAGGCAGGACCACGCGGCGCCACCCGCAGCGGCGAGCACGCCATATTTCCAACAGTGCCAACGACGCTCGACGAAATCGCTCGCACCGCGACCGGACTGGTCGCGAAGCTCGAACAGATGCCGCTGCAGGAGATCGCGCAGGATCTGCGGGAAACACTCAAGGCGGTGCGGCAGATCGCGACCGCAAAAGACACCCAGCGCTCAATCGAGAATCTCGCGGGCACGCTCGAAAGCGTTCGCGAACTGGCGACCGCGCTCAATCGCGAAGCGGCACCCACCGCCACGCAGCTGCGCGGCACCTTGGCGCAACTCGACAAAACGCTGCAAACGATGCGCGGCTCCCTCGGCGATGATTCGCCGCTGTATTACGAACTGCGACAGTTGTTGGAAGAACTCGCGGCGACCGCGCGCTCGTTCGAGTCATTGACGGACTATCTACAACGCCACCCGGAGGCATTACTGCGCGGCAAAGCTGAGGCCACACGATGATCCCCAAGTCGCCCAAATGGCTCCTGGTCCTGCTGAGCGGCGCACTGGCAAGCTGCGCCAGCGTCACGCCAACCCGGTTTTACACCTTGAGCGCGCAATCCGCGTATCCGGACACGGCCGTATCGGTGGCAACGGACGCCACCCTCGGCGTCGGTCCCATCCACTTTCCGCGCCTGCTTGAACGCCCCCAGATCGTTACCCGCACCACGCCGAACGAAGTCCAACTCGCCGAATTTCACCAGTGGGGCGGGTCACTGAAAGAAGAGTTTGCGCGTGTGCTCGCCGACAATCTGGCGTCACGCTCAAATACCAGGATTTATCTATACCCCTGGGAGAGCCGAGTTCGACCCGACTATCAGATTCTGGTCTCCATCGATCAATTCGACGGCACGCTCGGCGCCAAGCTCGTGCTCCGCGGCCAATGGCAGATCGTGGACGTCGCGCGGCGCGAAACGCTCTCGACCGAGCGCGTCGCGCTGGAAACCCAGCTCGATGACTCAAGTTACACCACCTACGCGGCCGGGATGAGCCAAACGGTGGCTCGATTGGCGGATCGAGTCACAGCGGGGCTCGCGACACTTACAAGCCATCGGCGCTGATGCCATCGCGGTTCACTTCGATCGCGGTCGCCAGCGATCAGTGCCCGCCACCCAACCAACCTGGTGCCGACACGAGCGTCACACCGTGACGGCCCAGCCCGCCAAAAAGTCCTTCAAAGCGAACTCTTACGCGCGATAAACGATTCGATCGCCTCCGGCCGCACCGGTCCGGGATTGACACCGAGCAACTCGCCGGTTGGATTGAACAGCCAAAACGTAGGCGTGCCACGGAACGCTTCCTGCGCGAACGCCTCGAAATTTACGGCGATCGTGCCCAACTCGCCCACCAGCGTGGGGTAAGTGGTGCGATGCTCGCGAATACGGTCGCGAACGCTTGCGACGTTCGCCATGCCATCGATGGCAACGCCAACGACGATCGCATCCTTGTCTTTATGCGCGTCATGAAAATCCGACATCACCGGCTTTTCACGCATGCA
>JBHJOI010000100.1:0-36002 GCA_050329935.1 Thiotrichales bacterium
CGGTCCACCACGGGCGCGGAAATCAGATCGTAACGCTCGAACGCTTGCGCTGCATCGCTCGCATCTTCATCAGGCTCGAACAGCACGATCGATTCGGTGTGCATGACTTCACCAACGGCCTTTTCGGGGTCGTTGATCAATAGCGATTCAAGTGTGAGTATACCCTTGAGATGGTCTTGACGATCGACAACGAATAGCTTGTCGGTGTGGTCCGGCAACTCGCTGAAGCGTCGCAGATAGCGCAACACGACCTCGAGCGTGATGTCCTCGCGCACCGTCACCATGTCGAAATCCATCAACGCGCCGACGGCGTCCTGGCCATAAGACATCGCGGCGCGCAACTGATTGCGGCTCTCGACATCCAGCGACTTGATGACTTCGTCAACAATCTCGGGCGGCAGATCCGGTGCCAGATCGGCTAGCTCGTCGGCGTCCAGCGATTCGGCCGCGGCCTTGAGTTCCGCGGTATCCATCGTCCGTATCAGGGTGTCCCGAACGGCGTCCGACACCTCCAGCAGAATTTCGCCGTCCTGTTCCGATCGAACCAGGTTCCAGACCTGCAAGCGGTCATCGTAAGGCAGTGCTTCGAGAATGTAGGCGATATCCGCGGCGTGGAGTCGCGCCAGCCGTTGCTGGAGCTCGACCATGTGCTGCTTATGCAACAGGCCCTCAACCAGTGCATGGCGCGGCATGTTTTGTCGATGCACCAGATTTTCGACCAGCTTTTGCCGCGACAGCAGCTGCTGAACGTCTCGCAGATGCTGTTGAATGTCATCGGGATGACGTTCGTCTGAAATCGCCATGCGGCCCTCGGTGATGAGTCAGGGAAGCCGCAAAGTGTACCCCACGATGCCGCGCGACAGCGGCCTCTAAGTCAAAGCGGCACTCGACTTCGTCGTTACGGCTTCATGCGCTAGACTACGATCGCCAAGATAAGAAAGGCTTCTGGACTCGAGATCTGATTGATAAAAGTTCGGCTGCCTTGGTGTTCATGCCGGATGCCCTTCCACGCATAGCCCGCAATCGGAGTCAAGTCGTTGATTCACTGGCGTTTAATTGGCGGGTTGCTTGGCTTACTGTTGATGATCTACAGCCTCAGCTTCCTGCCATCGATACTGCTCGCGCTGCTTTTTAACGACGGCGAGTGGCGAGATTTCGCGCTTTCACTGGCGATCACGGTGGTTGCCGGCTTTGCCTTGTGGCTATTGAATCCACGTTTACGCGGCACGCTTTCGGTGCGCGATGGATTCCTGTTCGTTGCGATATTTTGGGTGCTGCTTGGGTTTGCCGGGGCGATACCGTTGATGCTAGGCGTGCGGCTCAACTTGACCGACGCCGTGTTCGAGGCCGTGTCGGCATTCACCACGACCGGCGCGACGGTCATCGTTGGGCTCGACCAGCTACCACCCTCGATTCTATATCATCGTCAACAGATGCAATGGCTTGGCGGGATGGGAGTCATCGTACTCGCGGTCGCGATCTTGCCACTACTCGGCATCGGCGGAATGCAGCTGTATCGAGCGGAAGCCTCGGGTGTCACGAAGCACGAGAAACTCACGCCTCGCATCGGCGACACCGCGCGCGCCTTGTGGTTGATTTATCTGGGTTTGACGATTGCGTGCGCGATCGCATACTGGATAGCGGGCATGTCGGTGTTCGACGCGATCGGCCACGCGTATGCGACAGTAGCAACCGGCGGGTTTTCGACCCACGATGCCAGTATTGGTTATTTCGACAGTGCGTCGATCGAGGTCATCGCGGTCGTATTCATGCTGGCCGGTGGCGTGAATTTCGCGATTCATTTCCTTGTGTGGCGGCGTCGCAGTCCTCGGCATTACCTGACGGATCCAGAGGTTCGAACCTATCTAGGGATCTTTCTGTTGGCGACCCTGTTTATCGGGTCGAGCCTGTACGCAACGAGTGCCTACGAAAATCCTACGCTGTCGTTTCGCCATGCAATGTTTCAAGTGGCGTCGATACTCACCAGTACCGGGTTCGGCACGGCAACATTCGCGGACTGGCCGCTACATGTTCCCTTGGTACTTGTCGTGTTGTCATTTATCGGCGGCTGAGCCGGTTCGACCGCCGGAGGCATCAAGGTGATGCGAATCATGTTGCTGGCTCGCCTGGGGTTACGCGAACTTTTTCAGTTGGCGCACCCACGCGCGGTCAGCGTGGTCAAGTTTGGTGACCGTGCGGTTCCGGATGAGGTCATGTTTTCGGTCTGGGGGTTTTACGTCCTGTATATCGTGACAACGCTGCTCCTGACAACGGCAATGATGGCGGCGGGGCTCGATCTTGAGTCCGCGTTCGGTGCGGTGCTGGCCACGATCAACCTCTTGGGCCCGGGTTTGGGCGAGGTCTCCGCCAACTTCGCGAGCGTCGATGCGGTCGTGAAATGGCTTGGCGTCCTAGGGATGCTGGTGGGGCGACTTGAGGTATTTACCCTTTTGATTTTGTTCCTGCCCGCGTACTGGCGCGGCTAGATCCGCCATCGTTGCCGGGCGTATGTAGGCTTGCTCGGCGTAGATCAGGGGAGCGTGTGCAAGAAACAAAAAGCCCGGCTTGTGGCCGGGCAAAAACGCGACATCGCGTCGCGTTGGGGGGAATCGTAAAAGTGTAGTACGCGAGGACGCGCGCCTCAAGTTCATCACGTTAAACGTGGTTTTTTACCCGACGGGTGCGCGTGGCCGCGAGGTCCCCAACTTGCAGGTAACCTGAATCTTGGTGCCGAGGGTCGGAGTCGAACCGACACAATGTTTCCATTACTTGATTTTGAGTCAAGCGCGTCTACCAATTCCGCCACCCCGGCAGGGTCGCGGCATTTTATACATAAGCGACCACGTCACACAATCGTCATGACGGTCGCCATCGGGTCGGGGCACTGGTACCATTCGGCGCCCATGCAGACCCGTGATTTCCATTTCGAATTGCCGCCTGAGTTGATCGCTCAGAACCCGCTCGCGGCGCGTAGCGCGAGCCGCTTGCTGGTGCTAGAACGCGATGGCGCGATGATCGACGCCCGGTTTCCCGAGTTGCTCGATTGCTTGCTTCCCGGCGATCTGCTGGTTTTCAACGACACCCGGGTCATGCGGGCGAGGTTGTTTGGTCAGAAGGCCTCGGGCGGTCGCGTCGAGATCCTGATCGAGCGGGTGCTCGAGCCCGGAACTGCGCTTGCGCATGTTCGCGCCAGCAAGGCGCCGAAACCGGGCAGTATGGTGATCGTTGCCGATTCGGTTCGGGCAACGGTCGGCGCGCGCTCGGACGATCTATTGACGCTCACCCTAGTCGACGATGACTGGCTACAAGTGATGCAACGTCACGGCCATGTGCCGTTGCCACCGTATATCCGGCGCGAGGACGCGGCGGAGGACATCGAACGCTACCAGACCGTCTACGCGTCACGGGTCGGTGCGGTTGCCGCGCCGACCGCCGGACTGCATTTCGATGCGTCGATGTTTTCGGCGCTGCGCGAGCGGCAGATCGAGACTGCGTTCGTGACCTTGCACGTCGGCGCTGGAACATTTCAGCCGGTGCGCGTCAATGCGCTTTCGGATCACACCATGCATGCCGAGCACCTCGAGGTATCCACCCAAGTGTGCGGCCAGATCGAGGCCTGCCGCGCGCGCGGGGGCAGGGTGGTTGCGGTGGGCACGACAGTCGTTCGTAGTCTGGAGACCGCCGCGCTCGCGGGCACGTTGGCGGCTTATCAGGGGGATACACGATTGTTCATCACGCCAGGGTTCGAATTCCGGGTAGTCGATGCGTTGCTGACGAACTTTCACCTACCCGAATCGACGCTGCTGATGCTGGTCAGCGCGTTCGCCGGGCACGCGCCGGTGATGCAGGCCTATCGCCACGCAGTAGCGCAGCGTTATCGGTTTTTTAGCTATGGTGATGCGATGTTCCTGCAGCGAGCAGCCAAGCGATGAATTCCTCCATGCGGTTTCGAATCGAGGCACGCGATGGCGCGGCGCGACTCGGACAATTGAGCTTTCCCCGCGGCGTGATCGACACACCCGCGTTCATGCCGGTGGGCACCTACGGCACCGTCAAGGCGATGACTGCGGAGGAGCTGGAGTCGACCGGTGCGCAAATCATTCTTGGCAACACCTTTCATCTCATGTTGCGGCCAGGCACGGAAATCATCCGCAAGCACGGCGACCTGCACGATTTTATGCATTGGGAGCGGCCAATTCTGACTGATTCCGGCGGATTTCAGGTGTTCAGCCTGGCGCGGATGCGAAAGGTGACCGAATCCGGCGTTCGCTTTCAGTCTCCGGTCGATGGCGCTCGGTTCGAACTCACGCCGGAGTTGTCAATGCAAGTTCAACGTGAACTTGGGTCCGACATCGTGATGATATTCGACGAGTGCACACCGTACCCCGCCACGCCGGACGAGGCACGATTGTCGATGGAGCTCTCGTTACGCTGGGCCGCGCGCAGCCGGCGCGCGCATGAAGACAATTCCGCGGCGCTGTTTGGAATCGTCCAGGGCGGCATGTATCCGGAGTTGCGCGCACGGTCGGCCGCCGGATTGCAGGAAATCGGCTTCGACGGCTACGCGATCGGAGGTCTGTCGGTCGGTGAGCCGAAACGGGAGCGCGAACACATACTCGACGCGACCTTGCCGTTGCTGCCGGTGGAACGGCCGCGTTACCTAATGGGTGTCGGCAAACCCGAAGATATCGTGGATGCGGTGCAACGCGGCGTGGATATGTTCGATTGCGTGATTCCGACGCGCAACGCGCGGAATGGATTTCTATATACCCAGGACGGCGTGATGCGTATCCGCAACGCAAGGTTCGCGGACGATACCCGCCCGATCGACCCGGAATGCAGTTGTTATACCTGCCGCAACTATTCGCGCGCGTACCTGCGTCATCTCGACAAGTGCCACGAAATTCTCGGCGCGCGCTTGAACACGATCCACAATCTGCACTATTACCAGACCTTGATGCGCGAGCTGCGCACGGCGATTGGCAACGGTGGCCTCGCGCGCTACATCGAGGCGTTTCATGCACGCCGGTCGCAAAACGAAGCGGGTATGTCATAATACGCGCCCTCAATTAGCCCTCCCGAGGAATTGACCATGAGCTTTTTCATCAACGACGCACTGGCGGAAGGCGCACCGGCGCCGGCAGGCGATGGATTCGGATTACTGATCATGATGGTGGTGTTTTTCGCCATCATGTATTTTCTGATCATCCGGCCCCAGGCCAAGCGGAAAAAGGAGCACGAGGCCTTGATCGAAGGCTTGAACAAGGGCGACGAAATCGTCACCTCCGGCGGTATGCTTGGCAAGATCGTCGAGATCGATGAAAGTTTCGTCATGTTGCAGATCGCCAACGGCGTCGAGATTCAGATTCAACGCCAGTCAATCGGCGCATTGATGCCGAAAGGTACCTTGAAAAAGCGCTAGTCGTCGCTCGACCGCGCCACCCAATTCCGCCTGGAAAATCCCTTATGAATCGCTATCCGCTCTGGAAGAATCTGCTGATCTTGGGTGTGTTGCTCGTGTGCATCATCTATGCGCTGCCCAACGTGTTCCCGGAAGATCCTTCGTTGCAAGTCACTTCCGCGGGGTCGGTGGTCATTGGACCCGAGGTGGAGGAACGTGTCGCCGACGTCTTGCGGCAGAATGGACTCGAGTTCAAGTCGATGGAACGCGATGATGAAAGGCTGCTGATCCGCTTCGATCAGACCGAAACGCAACTGGAAGCGTTCGAGACGGTGAAAGAAGCGCTTGGCGGCAACTTCGTCACCGCGCTCAATCTCGCGCGCGACCTGCCACGCTGGCTGCAAGGGCTCGGCGCGCAAGCGATGTATCTCGGCCTCGACCTGCGCGGTGGTGTCCACTTTCTGCTCGAGGTCGATATGACTGCCGCGGTGGCGAAGGCGATCGAACGGTATGAGACCGATTTTCGGACGACACTGCGCGAGGAAAAGGTGAACTACCTCGGCGTGTTTCGCAGTCAGAACACCCTGCAGGTAAAATTTCGCGGTGCCGAGGAGCGTGAGGCGGGTGAAGCGGCGCTCAATGATGCGTTTCGCGGTGAACTCGATTTCGATCCCGCGCTGGAAGGCGATACCCAGGTATTGAATATCCGTCTGCGACCAGCCACCGAGGAGCAGATTCGCAAGTTCGCGCTGTCGCAGAACATTACCTCGCTACGCAAGCGCGTCAACGAACTGGGCGTCGCCGAGCCCGTGATTCAGCAACAAGGCACCGACCGGGTGGTCGTGCAGTTGCCGGGGGTGCAGGACACCGCGCGCGCGAAAAAAATCCTTGGGGCGACCGCGACCCTGGAGTTTCGTCTGGTCAACGAACAGGCGGATGCGATCGCGGCCGCGGCGACCAAGCAGATCCCAAGCGGGGATCGACTGTATTACGAGCGTAATGGCAACCCCATCCTGCTGCGGAATCGCGTCCTGATCACCGGCGAGTACATTACCGACGCCGCGTCCGGCATCGACCAACAGACGGCCGGACCCGCCGTGTTCATCACCCTGGACGGCAAGGGCGCGCGCATGTTCTCGAAAGTGACCGGCGAGAACATCAAAAAACTGATGGCGGTGGTGTTCATCGAAACCAAACCCGATGGGCGCAAGACCGAGGAAGTCATCAACGTGGCGCGCATCCAGGACCAGCTCAGCAAGCGCTTCCAGATCACCGGGCTCGACTCGACCCGCGAGGCCCGCGATCTGGCGCTGCTGTTGCGCGCCGGCGCGCTCGCGGCACCGATGCGCTTCATCGAAGAACGCACGATCGGGCCAAGTCTCGGACAAGCCAATATCGACCAGGGCGTGAAATCAGTCGTGATTGGTTTCTTGTTGGTCATCGTGCTGATGGCCGTCTACTACCGTGTATTCGGTCTGTTCGCGGTCGCGGCGCTGGTCATGAATCTGGTGATTCTGATCGCGGTGCTCTCGATGCTTCAGGCGACGCTGACACTGCCCGGCATCGCCGGCATCGTGCTGACGTTGGGGATGGCGGTGGACGCCAACGTACTCATTTACGAGCGTATCCGAGAGGAGCTACGCTGGGGTAACTCGCCGCAATCGGCGATCCACGCCGGCTACGAGCGCGCGTTCGCGACGATCGTCGACTCCAACTTGACGACCTTGCTGGCGACGCTGATCTTGTTCATGTTCGGCACCGGCCCGGTCAAGGGCTTCGCGGTCACCTTGAGTATCGGCATCCTGACGTCGATGTTCACGGCCATTCTTGGCACGCGGGCGCTTGTTAACCTGTTCATGGGTAAACGACGTCTACAGTCGTTACCGATTTAACCCTCAGCATCGAGATCCGGTTTCATGGAATTTCTCAAACTCAAGCGCGAAATCGATTTCATGCGTCTGCGCAATGCGGCGTTTGTGTTCTCGATTTTGATCTTCTTGGTTTCGATCGCGGCGGTCGCGGTGCGTGGACTGAACTTCGGGATCGACTTTACCGGCGGCACGTTGGTCGAAGGCGGTTATCAAGAGACGGTGCCACTAGAGCGGATCCGCGACGCGCTCGCGGATGGCGGATTTGAACGCAGTGTCGTGCAGTACTTCGGCTCCTCGCGCGAAATTCTGATTCGACTCCCGCCGCAGGAGGGCGAAGCCAACAGCGCGCTGCTGTCGGATCGCATCATCGAGACCCTCAAGGGCGCCTCGGAGCAGGCCTTTGAGGTCAAGCGGGTCGAATTCGTCGGGCCACAAGTTGGCGAGGAACTGCGGGAGGATGGCGGGCTCGCCTTGCTATTCGCATTTCTCGGCATTCTTGTTTATGTCGCGTTCCGTTTCGAATGGCGACTGTCGGTCGGCGCGATCGTCGCGCTGCTGCACGACCCGGTGCTGATCATTGGCATCTTCGCGGTGACCCAAACCGAGTTTGATCTGACGACGCTGGCCGCGCTACTGGCGGTGATCGGCTATTCGATCAACGATACCATCGTGATCTACGACCGCATTCGGGAGGGCTTTCGCAAGATCCGTAAAGGCACGCCGTCGCAAATCGTCAACACCTCGATCAACGAGACCCTGGCGCGCACGATCATGACCTCTGGATCGACGTTGCTGGTCGTACTCGCGCTGTATTTTCTCGGTGGTAGCGCTATCAACGGATTCGCGCTGGTGTTGCTGATTGGTATCGTTGTTGGCACGTACTCGTCGATCTACGTCGCAAGTAACCTTGCGCTGATGCTGGGTTTGAGCCGTGAGACACTGATTCCGCCCGAGAAAAAGGACGAGGCGGTGGATCAACTTCCGTGAATAAGTTCCGACCGTTCGCGCCGGAGCGCCTAACGATATTGATTTAGCGGTAAAAACACCGCGACTGGGCGAGTAAGCGCGCAGTCAACGCCATGCTTACTGCCGCGAAAGCTCCTTGGCGCGCTTGACTTCGTCGAGTGGGTTTACTTCATCGGCACTCGGAATGGCGCTGCAGATGATATTGCGTTCACGGTCACCGCAACCGTCGCGGCGCACCTGCGCAATGACCAACTGAGCCCACACCATGGAAATCGCCAGCATCGTTAAACCGGCGACGAGACTCCCGGTTTCGATCAACGAATTCAAATGAGGCTTTTGGGTAAAGTGAAATCCAAGTAATGCAATTCCCCCGACCCAGAACGCCGCGACGGGAAACGCGCACGCATTCGCGCAACCAAACCGACAAACTGCCACCGGCGGCACGAAGGTCGCCCACAATACTTTTTTCATAATGATCTATTCCTCATCCTCTCGTAAGAAAGAATAACACAGATCAACGGGCTCACTGGACCTAGCGTTTCGCGGGCAGGACCGCGCTGAGTCGCTTTTGCATCTCATTGAATACCTTCGGGGTTCCACACATGACGTCACCCGTCTCGTAATGCGATTGGCCACCGTACAGATCACCGACCAAACCGCCGGCTTCCTCCACCAGCAACAGACCCGCCGCCATATCCCACGGCCGAATCATGAACTCCCAATAACCATCTAGGCGTCCGGCCGCGACATAGGCGAAATCAAGTGCCGCCGAACCCGCTCGACGGATGCCCGCGGACCCCGGTACCAACGCCTTCAGCGTCGCCAGGTAGAGGTCAAACGGATGTTCTTCGCGAAATGGAATGCCAGTGCCAAGGAGTGCGCCTTCATGGCCCCCGTGCGTGCTCACCCGGATACGGCGGTCATTCAGTCGCGCACCGCCTCCGCGCGAGGCCGTGAACAGTTCGTTTTTGATCGGATCGTAGACCACGGCCTGTTCGATGCGATTGCGATTGCGCAGACCGATGGACACCGCGTAATGTGGAATGCCGTGCAGGAAATTGGTCGTCCCGTCCAGCGGATCGATGACCCATTGATACTCGTTACCCGGCAAGGCGCCGAACTCCTCACCGAGAATGCCATGGTCGGGGTACGCGCGGCGCAAGCGCTTGACGATTTCCTGTTCGGCGCTGCGGTCGACCTCGCTGACATAGTCATTGCGCATCTTGGTATCGATCGTCAGGGATTCGATGCGATCGACGTGGCGTAGAATGATCGCGCCAGCGTCGCGCGCGGCGCGGATGGCCGTATTGAGGAGAGGATGCATGATTAAATTCTTGGTGATGGTTCAAGTGAGGCGGCCACATCGCGGGCCGTGGCGTTAGAATAGCAGACTCGCCATAAACTCCGCGAACTCGCTACGCCTTAATGATCGAATTGCCACAACCCCGTTTCGTCCTGGTGGAGACCTCGCATCCAGGCAATATCGGCGCGGTCGCGCGCGCGATGAAGACCATGTGCTTCAGCGATCTGGTCTTGGTCAAGCCGCAACGTTACCCCTCGGCAGAAGCGACCGCGCGCGCGGCTGGCGCGGATGACGTGCTGGCGCGGGCACGGGTCGAGTCCTCGCTGGAAGATGCCTTGAGCGGGTGTACCTGGGTCCTCGGCACCAGTGCGCGCCCGCGCAGTCTGAACTGGCCGGTGTTCGAGCCGCGTGCGGCGGCCGCCCAGGCCACCGTGGAACTCGCACGCGGCACGGTGGCGCTGGTGTTTGGTCGGGAACGCAACGGCTTGAGCAATGACGAGCTCGGCTTGTGCCACGCAATGCTGAATATTCCCACCAACCCAGACTACAGCTCGTTGAACCTCGCGGCGGCTGTGCAGTTGATCGCCTACGAGCTACAGCTATGCCTGCGCGGTGATTCGACGCGCGGTACGGTCAATCAGGACGACATACTTGCCGGGAATGACGAAATGGAAGGCCTGTTCCGCCACCTCGAAATCACGTTGATCCAAATAGGGTTTCTGGACCCCGCGAACCCGCGGCAATTGATGGCGAAACTGCGTCGCCTATACAATCGGGCACGCCCCACCCGTAGCGAAGTCACCATCTTGCGTGGCGCTCTGACGGAGACTTGTCGGCGCATCGGGCACAAGCATGCGAGTGGATAGACGGGACTTCATGTGGGCATGACGAAATTTCGTTTCGATAGCGGTGGAAACTTTATCTGATGACAAGTCCGGAACCTGCGAACGGCAACCGAGTGAGTTGGATCGAGCGCATGCGCGAGGACGTACAATGCGTGTTTGGCCGCGACCCAGCGGCACGCAACGTGTTCGAGATCGTAAGCACGTATCCCGGGGTATGGGCGGTCTGGTTACACCGCGTCGCGCATGCCGCTTGGCGTGCGGGATTCAAGTGGTTGGCGCGGGTTCTGTCGAATATCGCGCGTTGGTTGACCGGCGTCGAGATCCATCCGGGGGCCAGGATCGGGCGGCGCTTTTTTATCGACCACGGAATGGGCGTCGTGATTGGCGAAACCGCCGAAATCGGCGACGACTGCACGCTGTATCATGGCGTCACGCTCGGCGGCACCAGTTGGAACAAGGGCAAACGTCATCCCACGCTCCAGCATGACGTCGTCGTTGGCGCCGGAGCGAAGATTCTGGGCCCGATCGAGATCGGTGCCGGCGCGCGGATTGGATCCAATGCCGTCGTATTGCGAGATGTACCAGCCGGCGCGACGGTCGTCGGCATCCCGGGGCACGTGGTCGGTAGCCGATCCCATCAGGCCGAGACGCGACAACGCGCCTTCGCCGAGAAGATCGGCTTCGAAGCCTACGGGACTTCGAAGGACATGCCGGATCCCGTCGCTGACGCGTTCCGGGGGCTGATCGACCACATACACGCGATGGATGAACGTCTTGAACAACTGAGCCAAGTCGTTCACCGCATGGGCGGCCAGGTGCCTGAAACGAAAATGCCAGAGATACAGCGAGTTGAAGAAGTGCTGGATCTCGATACGCAAATATCGCCCAAGGACTAGGGATATTTCAGCTACCGAAAGCCTGATTGTTATGCTCGGGTAATCAATAGGCAGAGAGATACTATGAGACTCACGACTCGCGGACGCTACGCCGTCACAGCCATGCTGGATTTGGCGTTGCACAACTCGACTGGTCCGGTATCCCTGGGCGATATTTCCGAACGCCAGAGCATCTCCTTATCCTATCTTGAACAACTGTTTGCCCGACTACGCCGCAGTGGCCTGGTCGTCAGCGCGCGGGGGCCGGGGGGCGGATACAGCCTGAGTCGCGAGGCGGAGACGATCGCGGTTTCGGACATCATCGATGCCGTCGATGAGTCGGTGGACGCCACGCGTTGCGGCGGAAATTCTGATTGTCATGACAAGCACCAATGCCTGACGCATGATCTCTGGACGGAGCTTAATCACCAGATACGTTGCTTCCTGATGGGCGTCACGTTGTTTGACCTGATGCAGCGTAAGGGACTGCGCGATCTCGCCGTCACCTCCCAGGATCATCGCGTCATACCCATCGCCGCCAAGGTGGTATAGCGCCGAAAGACGATCTGAGCCGGATCCGGTTGCCCACGGCTGCGTCGCGGTCGGCGCCGAGCAAGTGCCACTTGTGAGAGAAAAAAAAGCCCGGGTTGGTCCCGGGCTTTTTAGTCCAAGATTCGCTTGGAACTTACTTTGCAGCAGCGGCCTCGACGGTCGGTGCGGCGGCAGCGGCTTCCTTCGCTTTCGGCGAGATCGCGGCTACGCGCTCTTCAAACGCTTTGCGACGCTCTTCCATCTGCTTCTTGAACTCTTCGAAGCGCGGTTGCTCGTTGCCCATCGCTTGATAAGGGTTGTAGAAGCCAGGCGCCATTTGCATTTGTGGCGCAACGGCGGCCGCGGCTGGAGCTACGCCTTCCTGAGCGGCAGGTGCGACGGGGGCGACTGGCGCTACCGGAGCATAGCCATACGGCGCGTAACCGTAGGGTGCGTAGCCATAACCGTAGCCAGGCGCGCCATAACCGTTGCCATAACCGTTACCGTAGCCATTGCCATAACCACGTCCAGCGCCGCGGCCGCGGCCGGAGAAGCCGAAGCTGAAGTCCATGTCGCCGTCGACCGCGCCGTCGGCGACGCCGTCGCCAAAGCCGTAACCGTTGCCGTAACCACGGTTGCCACCGTTCCACGGACCCCACCAGTCGGCACTGGCGACAGACGTGCTTGCGACGAGTGCAGCGGCGATCAGAATTTTCGAAACTTTCATTGGTATAACCTCGTTGGTGAAAAATGCGTTGATGATCTCGCCGCCTCGAAACGTGTCGGAGTGAGCGAATTCGTAAATGACAATATTAGAATGTGCTTATATGGTAAAAAAATCAACAATCAACTTCCTGATTCAAACGCACGTATGAATTAAGATAGTAAGATATATATCTGATTTATTTGAAACTAGTACTCACTATGATCGAGTTCCCCGCGCGAAAAATCTGATGAACGGCAGGCAGTAAATGCCGAATCTGAGCCGAATCGCGGCTTAAAACGACGCCAAGTGTCGAAATCGTAGGGCTCACTAGGGTAAACCATGGGTATTCCTGCGTTGAAACTGTTCATTGCAAGCCCGCTTAGGGGCCTCGTTCAATGCCATCGAACGGCGGCGCAGCGCCCGCACGTGCTGTGGTGCAGCGCATCACGACGCAACCATGCTAGCTGAGCAATGGCGAAGGTTAAGGCGCTCGTAATGGAAAGCTGCCTACGACGAGGCTCGACTCACATATTCGTGCCTCGCGACTCGATCCGTTGAGGTGCGTCGAGAACCGATCGCAACGTCGCCACCGCGCGACGCCCAGACGCGAGTCTGGCGTGCGCGACCCGTCTACAGCGTGCGCGCGTGATGCAACGGCCCGCCGGTATACGGCGCGAAGCCCGCACCGAAGATAACGCCAGCATCGACCTGATCGGCGCTTTCGACGATCCCGTCCCGCAGACATCCGCGCGCCTCGGTCGTGATGCGCTCGATGAGTCGGCGTTGAATACGCTCCGTATCCGCGTTTCTCACTGCGGCCTTTCGCGCCTTGCCGCGGGTGTAGCGGTAGAAGCCTTCGCCGCTCTTGCGCCCAAGCTTGCCGGCACTGACCAATGCCTCGAGTCCGGCCGGCACCGCGAGCCGCATGGGTTCGGCAAGCACCTTAGCGACGTGCAGGCAGACATCGAGCCCGACCGTATCGGCGAGCTCGATGGGACCCATCGGCATGCCAAAGTCCTCGGCGGCATGATCGATGGCTTCGATCGGTATCCCTTCGGATTTCATCGCGAAGGCCTCGAGCAAATAGGGCATCAGGATGCGATTGACCAGGAAGCCGGGCGCGCTTCGGACCGGCAGGGGCAGCTTGTCGATCTGGCGGCAGAAGGACTGCGCACGTCGCATGACCTCGTCGGGTGTCGCTTGCGCGCGCACGACCTCGACCAACGGCATCTTGGCGACCGGATTGAAGAAATGCAGTCCGACCAGGCGTTCCGGTGCCTTCAGGACCGAAGCGATCCGCTCGAGTGGAATGCTCGAAGTATTCGTCGCGAGCAGGGCATCGGGCTTCGCGTCCCGTTCCAATGCCGCGAACAGCGTGCGTTTGACCTGTTCGTCCTCGAATACGGCTTCGATGATGACATCGGCGCGACGACGTCCCTGGCCGCGGGGATCGGGCAGCAGGCGATCGAGTGCCGCCGCACGTAGCGGCGGATAGTCTTTGTGGCGCTGCACGAACAACTTGTCGGCGCGCACCCGGGTACCAGCGAGTGCCTTGAGGTTGGCATCCTCGACCGTGACCTCGAACCCTTGTAGCGCGCACCAACCCGCGATATCGCCGCCCATCGTTCCGCCACCGACGACGTGGACGTGTTTGACCTCGAAATCGCCGCGCTTGCCAAGCGCCTTGAGTTGGTCCTGCAACTGAAAAACCCGAACCAGATTGCGGGCCGTATCGCCCGTGATCAACTCGGCCACCGAACGCGCCTCGGGCAGGTACATGGTCCGCGGATCGCCGCCATGTTGTCGCCACAGGTCGAGCAGGGCGAATGGCGCGGGGTAGCGGCGCGGACTCACCTTCTTGCGCGTGGTCCGTCCGAGGTACGCGGCGACGGCGGCGCGCATGGGTCCGGTCCGCAACAACCGCTCGCGCAGGCTCACCACCCGGGCCGAGGGGCGATGCGCGAGGTAATGACGAACCGCATTGTCGACTTGGCGTTCCGGGATTCGCTCGTCCACCAGTCCAAGGCGGTGTGCCTGGCGTGCGCCGAGCGTGCGCCCGGTCAGCATCAATTCCAGCGCGGCAAGGCTGCCGATGGTTTCGATCGCGCGCACGGTGCCGCCAAAACCCGGATGGATGCCGAGTTTCACCTCGGGCAAACCGAAACGCGTCGAGGGATCGTCGATCGCGATTCGGTAGTCGCAGGCGAGCGCGAGTTCGAGTCCACCGCCCAGGCAAAACCCGCGGATCACCGCGAGCGTGGGGCAGGGAAGTCCCGCGATCTGGTCCATCACGGCCTGCCCCTGCTGAATCAAGGCCAGGGCCTCGTCGCGGCGAGTCAAACCAGTGAACTCATTGACGTCCGCGCCGGCGATGAATCCGCTGGCCTTGGTCGAATGAAACACCACGCCTGCGGGTGGGTCGGCGCGTAAGCGCTCGAGCCACTGCCGCAACTCGTTCAATACCGAGTGGCCGAGGCTGTTGGCGCTTTTGCAGGGCACGTTCAATGCCAGCCACAACACGCCGTTCGCATCGGTGCTCGGAAACCAGTTGGCGCTCTGAACCGCGGCGTTCATGGGCATTCTCCTACTGCGGGTTGGACTCGACCAGCAGCGCGCCGCCCTGGCCGCCGCCGATACAAAGGGTTGCGATGCCGCGCCGGGTACCGGTGCGGTGCAAGGTCTTGAGCAAGTGCAGCGTGATTCTGGCGCCCGACGCGCCGACCGGATGCCCCAAGCTGATGCCACCGCCGTCGACGTTCAACCGGTCCCTGGGCACCTCGCCGAGCGCCGCCTCGAGACCCAACTGGTCGCGGCAGTAGTCGTCATCGCGCCAGGCCGCGACACAGGCGAGCACCTGCCCCGCGAAGGCCTCGTTCAACTCCCAGTAGTCGATATCGCTCAACGCCATTTGGTTGCGTCGCAACAGCGGCGCGACGGCATGAACCGGGCCAAGGCCCATTTCGCGAGGATCGACGCCCGCCCAGGCGCTATCGCGAATGCTACCGAGCACCGGCAGCGCGTGGCGTTCGATCGCGACTTCGCTGGCCAGAATCAACCAGGCCGCGCCATCGGAAATCTGGGCACTGTTGCCGGCGGTGACCTTGCCGAATTTGCGATCAAACGCGGCCGGAAGTCGCGCCAACTTTTCGACCGAGCTGTCGGCGCGCAGTCCGTCATCTTGAATGTAGGCGTTGCCACCGACGTCGAACAGGGGTTCGATCTCATCCAGCACGCCGTTTTGTTGCGCCGAGGCGAGGCGCCGATGACTGTCGACCGCGTAGTGATCCATCGTTTCGCGCGTGATATTGAAGCGGTGCGCGATCACTTCCGCGGTTTGCCCCATCCCCAGGCCAACGATCGGATCGCGCAAGCCGCGCGCCAAGCCGATGACCGGCGCGAGATAGCCAGGCTTCAGCCGAGCTAGCGTGCGTACCCGCGCGGCCACTCCGCGCGCCTGGCTCCAGTCGGCGAACCATTCCACCAGCGGTTGCTGCCACAGCAGGGGGGCGTGGCTCATTGCCTCGACGCCACCCGCCAGCACGAGTTCCGATTCGCCGGTCGCGATGGCTCGAAACGCCGAGTCGATCGCCTGCATCCCGGAGGCACAGTTGCGCTGAACCGTCCATGCACTCATCGCGTGGCCACAGCCGAGCCGCAACGCAACCACCCGGGCAATGTTCGCCTCATCCGCGCTGGGCATGACGCAACCCAGAATCACTTGATCGAACGCCGTCGCCGGAAACTTCTGCCGCAGCAGGAGCGGCTTCGCGGCGGCGACCGCGAGATCGGCGGCCTTGAACGGCCCGGGCCGTCCGCGCGCCTTCAAGAACGGGGTGCGGCTACCGTCGACGACATAGACCGTGCGATTGGGTGCGTGATGAACGGACATTCGGCACTCCTTGGGGCTCAGGGCAACGGCTTCGGTGATTCCGGTGTGCCGCGATCGGGTGTCGCGGGCAATCGCGGTCGCGCGATCCCGGGGTCAAACCACGGATCTGTCCCCGGGGTGCTGGCGCATTCGGACGGCTCCGGGTCCAGCCAGACGAGCGCCCGATACGCACCGGGCTCCGCGATCTCGACCACCGCGAACTTTAAGGCCTCGAAGTAAGGCGAGTGGTCGAAATCGCGTGGAATGCACAGCCGCGGATCAGCTCTGCGCAGACATAGCCGATCCTCGGCGTCACGCACGACGCGCGGCATTATCGGGTAGGCCACGCGGGCAAAGGCCTCGGCGATTAGCGTCGAGCAGACCGTGCGGCGGCGATCGCCGTCGTTGCGCGGGTCAAACAGCGATGAACGCCAACGTCGCGGCAGGATCGAGAACGGGTAGAGCAAACGCGCGAGATCGAACATTTGCCGCAGATCGTATGCCAAGCCGATCTGATGCAAAGCGTGCGCGACCACCTGCTGCGCGTCGTCGCGGGTCAGTTGGCGCGGACGGCAAACACGAAGGTGATGCACGCGGTAGCGATCCACCGCTCGAATCACGGTGCCTTCGCCGAGCAGGGCCTCGACGACCAGATGCTCGGTCGGCGGGCCGTTATGATGGCGCGTGAACGCCGCCAGCATCGCGGGCTCCGTTTGATCGCACGGGCGCCCGATGTAGATCGCGGCGTGCGTCCAATTGCTCAAGGTCACTGTCTTGACGAGACGGCTGATGCGGCTCCTACCCTCGACGAGAATCACGTCCCCCGGTCGCAGGTCACGCTTGATCCGTTCGATGTCCACCGGATAGTCGGGCGGTGGATCCAATTCCTCATTCATCCAACTGGCGAACCACGTTCCGAAGGCGTTCCAGGTGTTCGACACCATGTGCGGCCTCCCTAGAAAAGTATTCAAACAATTGTATGAATATATAGCTCAAGGGGCCTGAGAGGGGGTCTAAATACCCTTTTAACTATCAGATTTAGCAACTATTCGAGAAGCCCATCGAGCCGTGAAAACGCGTGGCCGACGGCTTCTTCCGGCGTATAAAAATGCGGTGAAAACCGAATGCCGCCAGCACGTTGCGCGCAAAGCACCCGATTTTTTACAAGTTTCTGGAACAAGGCGGGGTGATCGACGCCATCGATGCGGAAGGTCGCGATGCCGGCGCGCCGAGTGCGCGCGGTAGGCGTCACCAGCTGCCAACCGCGCGAATCGACCTCGTGCACGATCTGATCGATGCGGTCGGCGATCGCCGCGGCGACGCGATCGATGCCAACCTCGAGCAGTAGGTCGAGACTCGCGGATAAAGCGCGTATGCCGAGGTTGTTTGGGCTGCCAGCCTCGAAGCGCCGTGCGGTCGCGGCAGGCGGGTTGAGCTCCGCGTCGAAATCGCCGGCGCGCCGTTGCATGTGCCAGCCGAACTGATTGAGCGTCAGACGTTCGAGTTGTGATTCGCGGCAGTACAGCAGCGCGACACCCTCCGGTGCGAGCATCCATTTGTGCCCGTCGGCGGCGACGAAGTCGGCGTGAATCGTATTGACATCGAAAGGCAGCGCGCCGAGATGCTGAATCGCATCGACGCAGAACAGAATCCCTCGGCGCCGGCAAAACTCGCCAATCCGCGCGAGGTCCATCCGCAATCCGGTGGCGTATTGAACCGCGCTGACCGCGATCAGGCGCGTTGAACGGTCCACCGCCTCGAATAGCGCTGCCTCAGGGTCGGCTCGTCCGGCGATATCGACCGCGCGAAATTGCACCCCGTGGCGGGGTTCGAGCGCGGCCCATACCAGGCGGTTCGAGGGAAACTCTTGCGCGATGCCCACGACCGAGTCGCCGTCGTGCCACGGCAGGCCGAAGGCAACCACGGAGAGCGCCTCGGAGGTGTTCTTGAGCAATGCGATGGTGTCGCTCGAATCCGCGTTGATGAGCCTCGCGAGGCGCTCGCGCAACCCTTGTTCCGCCGCCAGCCAACCCGCGTATTCAAGTGAGCTGAACCGCGCGTTTTCGAGCGCGAACGCCTCAATGGCCTTCAACACGCGTCGTGGCCACGGCGAGACGCCGGCGTGATTGAGGTGAATCAGGTCGGGCGCGAGGTCGAATTCGTCTGCGGTCGGCATGGTTGATAGGATACGCGCACGCGGCCGCGAATGCGCTCGCGATGCCATTCCAAGACGGCCCACATGTCCCAACCAACGATGCCGACGAATGCCGAACTGGCGCAACGCGATCTGAGTGTGCTGTGGCACCCCTGTACGCAGATGAAGGATCATGAATAATTTCCGCCGATTCCGATCCGGCGCGGGCAGGGCGTCTGGCTCGAGGATTACGACGGCAAGCGTTACCTCGACGCGGTCAGTCACCGGTAACCCGCTGGCTTGCGCGGCGGCGCTGGCGACGCTGGAACTCTTTGGTCAGTACGACACTCTTAATAACAATCGAGCACTGGCGGCGCGAATGTCTGAGGCGCTCGATGGGTTACCTGAACACCCGCATTTCGGCGATATGCGTCAAACCGACATGATCGCGGCAATCGAACGGGTGCGGGACAAGGCCTCGAACAACCCGTACGCCTGGCGCGAACGACGCGGGCTTCAGCTGTATCGGTCAGCACTTGATCAAGGTGCTATACTGCGCCCCCTGGGCAATGTCGCGTATTTCATGCCGCCCTACGTTATTACGCCGGAGGAAATAGGTTGGCAGTCGCGCGTCGTGCCATCGACCATACTTGTCGTTGAGCGAAGGTTTGTTGCAGCTGCGCGATCTAGTTTATACTTTTGTTGTTATTCAAAGCCTTGTCGTTTTCAACCCGGTGCAAGGCCCGTTAGACGGAAACTTTATTAAAACAAATGCAAAAGCTACGCATAGCGCTCCTGGAGGATGATCCCGATCAAGCGGAACTGATCAACGCATGGCTCGAAGCCGCAGGGCATCACTGCGTCAAATTCAAGGCAGGCATGGAGTTGATCCGCAAGTTGCGTAGCGACAGCTTCGACTTGTTGATGATCGACCGCATTCTGCCGGACATGGACGGAATGGAGGTGATGAGCTGGATCCGACGCAATTATGACCAGGCGATTCCGATCATCTTCGTCACCGTGATTGGCAACGAGGAGGAGATCGTCAAGGCACTCGATGGCGGTGCGGACGAATACCTTGTCAAACCGATCGGTCTAAGGGAACTCGAGGCCCGCATCAACGCCATGTTTCGGCGCGTGGCTTACCAGACCATGGAGAACCGCCTTGAGTACGCGCCCTACAGCATCGACCGCACGACGCAGCGCATCGAATTTGCTGATCAATTTGTCGACCTGACGCAAAAGGAATACGAGCTTGCGGTGTTCATGTTCAATAACGAGGGCCGCATCCTCTCGCGCAAACATATTCTCGAAAGCGTTTGGGGGAAGAACGGCGAACTGAACACGCGCACCGTCGATACCCATATGAGCCGAATCCGCAAGAAGCTCATACTGGGCCCCGAAAATGGTTGGGTATTGAAATCGATCTATCAACATGGCTATCGACTGGAACGCTACTAATCCTGGCTATGCCCAACACGCGTGCCATCTGATGTCATGAGCGCAAGCGCGGAAAGACTATCGGATTCCGAAATGGCGTCATCCGGTGGATCGGAGTTGGAGCAGGTGCGCGAGATACTGTTCGGCACCCAGGCACGTGAATGGCAACAGCGCATCTATCATCTCGAAACCCGATTGTCGACCCGGATCGACGATCTCGAATCGCGTTTGCAGCAACAGCTCAGCGATGTGGCTCGCGCGCTGGAGCAGGCGGTCAAGTCGATCGAGAACACCCTTGAACAACAGAAAATCGAACAGTCGAACCGGGTGGCCGCGGTCAAGACCGACGCCGATCGGGCATGGACCGAACTGGATGCGTCACTACGGCAACTGCATACGGCGACGACCGATTCCGGACAAGCGCTGAAGTCGGAAATTGAGCAACGGACGCACCAGCTAGCGGTCGAGCTGAAGGGCGAGATCGCGACGCTATCGAGCCATGTCACGCAGTCAATGGATGAGTTGAACGCGAACAAGTTAAGTCGCTCGCAGTTCGCCGGTGTGCTCGCCTCGCTGGCCGGCAATATCACGGGCAAGGGCGACTGACGCTCGATCCCATGCCGACAAGACTGGTGAACATACCCGCCGGATTGATCTCGGAGAAGCGGTACACCGTCAGCCAGGGTAACCGCATCGGTCGAGCGCGCTAATCATGTTCCGTGCTAGCCATGGATGAGGAACTCGCGAAACTACGCTCAATACTTCTGAGTAATGAGCGTGATGCCATTCAAACCATTCTGCGTCGGATCAACGACAAAGATCTAAGGCAACGGGAACTTACCGAGTCATTGCCGGACGCGTTGCAGGCGGCGCAGCAACAAAGCCCTCGACTTTCCGACGCCTTACGGATACCGATCGAGTCCGCGTTGCGACGCGCCATCAAGCAAAATCCCCAATCGTTGGTCGATTTGCTGTTTCCGATCATTCTGCCGGCGATACGCAGATCGGTGCAGGAAATGATCTCCGAGTTGCTCGAAAAGATCGACATGGTGATCGACCACTCGCTATCGATCAACGCACTCAAGTGGCGCTGGCAGGCGTACTCCGCAGGCATGCCGTATCGCGAGTTCGTGCTCCGCAATACGTTTGAATACTGGGTCGAAGAGGCGTTTCTGATTGAACGGCAATCCGGCTTGTTGCTGGAGCATAAGGCGCGCAAGGGCGTATCGAAACTCGACGAGGACGCGATCGCGAGCATGCTGACCGCCATTCAGCACTTTTTCGCGGACTCGTTCAGCCGAACCGGTGCCGAAGAGCTTGAGAAACTCGCGTTCGGCTCGCGCTCGATCTACCTGCTACACGGGTCAAGGGCATCCTTGGCACTGCTCGTCCACGGCGCGCCGACCGGCGGTTTCCGCGAACGCGAACGGGCGATCCTGGACGAGATACATCAACTCGGTTCATTGCGCACGCTCAGCGAGGATCCCGAACGCGGCCCGATTCTGGGTGAATTCCTGGAGCAGACGCTCACCGAGCAGATCAAGCCGTCGCGGGCGCGGCGGCAACGGCGCAAGACGATCCCGGCCCTGGCAATCATCGCGCTGGTCGCGGCGCTTTACCTTTCCGCGCTGTGGGTCACCCACCATGTCGAACAGCGACGCATTCAGAATCTGGTCGACGCGATCAAGGAGGAAACCCGCTGGGGCGTGATCGACCATAGCCGTAAGGATGACCAGTGGACGCTGCGCCTGCTTCACGCGCCCGATCCCGTGCTGTTCGATCGACTAGCGGCCGCCCATCGCGTGTCGCGCGATCGGATTCGGCTGATCAGTTACCTGCCGAGTCCGGATTTAACACCAGTCAGCGATGGAAACTAGGCGCAAGCTCTGTCTCGTGGGCGATTTCGGCGTGGGCAAATCCAGCCTCGCGCGCCGATTTGTCGTAAACGCGTTTGACGAGCGCTATATCACGACCCTAGGCGTCACGATCGACACCAAGGCTGTCGAACTGGAGTCGCGCCGCGTGAAGCTCGTGATCTGGGATATTGCCGGCACCAACCAGTTCGATACGGCGTCCAAACGCTATTTGGAAGGCGCTAGCGGGCTGTTGCTGGTATGCGATTCGACGCGTTGGCGCACGTTCGCGACCGCGCTGGAACTGGTCGAGCAATGTCGCCAGATACTTGGGGCGACGCCTTTCATCGGGCTGGTCAACAAGGTTGATCTGGTCGCGCAACGCGATGTCGTTGCCGCGGATCTCGCGGCCGCGCGCGCGGCCGGGCAAGTCTGGCACGAAGTCAGTGCGTTGAACGGGCAGGGCGTCGAGCAAGCATTTATCCAGCTCGCGCGTGCCGTTGCATGAAAATGAACAGCGAAATGCCGACCGCGCTGATGTTACTCCAGGCCGCCAGTGCCCCTACCGCGGTGCTTGCCTTTAGCGCGAACCAGATACTGGTGCGCTACCAGGGCGATCTGGAACACTTTGGTGTCGTCCTTCCGATTGACGAACCCCGTTTGGCGGAGGACGTGTTACCCGTGTTGCTCGGTCTCGATATCCGCCAGCGGAAATCGCTGGAGATGATCGCGCTTGGTACCGGCGTGCCGGCCGACGTACATGTTTTCCCGCGCGAGGACGGCTGCGACGTGTTGCTGGTGGATGTTTCGCATGCCTGGAGCCGACAGCAACCGTTGCAACAGCGCTTGAACGATAGCCTGATCGCCAGCGAGATGCAGCGTTGCGTCGAATCTCGATCGCACCGGCATCAAGTGGCCAGACTGGCGCATGAAATTAGAAACCCACTGTTCAATATCTCGGGCTACTGCGATTGGTTACTGGAGACCGTGCCGCTCTCGGCGGGAATCGATCCGCAACTGCGGATAATTAACAGTAACTCCAGATACCTGCTCGAATTGCTCGATCGCTTACTCGAATCCGAACCGGACCAGGATTCCAGTCGCCACGTTTCAAGCCCGCTGGATATCGGCGAGCTATTGCGTGAAATCATGGATCTGTTCGCGCAAGAAGCAAACGCAAAAAAGATTGGCCTGAATATCTACCTCAACGCGTGCGACAGTGCCAGGCCGATGGTGGATCGGACGCGCCTGAAACAAGCGTTGCTCAATCTGGTTGGTAACGCCGTCAAATTCACCGCGAGCGGATTTGTGTCGCTCGAGGCCCGGCGTGTGGATGACGCTTTGATCATCACGATCGAAGATACTGGCTCGGGTATTCCGCGCGACGAACTCGAGTCGGTCTTGCAACCATTTTTTCGCGCGCGAAACGCGACAGACGTGTTGGGCGTTGGCATAGGCCTCAGTGTGGTCAATGAAATCGCACGCGAACTGGGTGGGGAATTGCGCATCGCGAGTGTCGAGTCTTGGGGCACGACAGTCGTATTGTCAGTTCCATGCCGCTTCGTCGAGGTGCCTGAACTTGATCGCGCCGCGGTTCAATCGTCTCGATTCGAGGCGTTGGAACCTAACGGCGATGGGGCGGAGCGTTGTCGTGTGCTTCTGATCGATGACGATGAGGATATACAGCGATTACTGGAGTTCTACCTGTTGGGCACCAGCTACGACCCGATATCACTCACGCCTACCGATCTTGATCAAATAATGGCGCAATATCATAGGGTTGAACCGGACTTGGTGGTCGTGGATCGCCACCTCATAGGTGATCTCAGCGGGCTTGAGGTCGCGCGGCGAATACGGGCAGAACGACTAGAACTGCCGGTTCTGATGCTGACTTCCGATGTCAGCGACGAGCTTCGTGATCGCGCGATAGCCAGTGGTTGTACGCTGATTATCAACAAGCCCGTGAATAAGGGCCGGTTTATCGAGGCGCTCAATGCGGCGCTTGGACCGGTCGGGCGCGATTGAATCTATTACCATGAACAACGATTTTGCAAGCGCGGCGACTCAGGCGCTACTTGTGCGGTATGCCGAATCCTTACGCGAGAAAGCGACGACACTTGAGGCGCTACACAACACGCTGCGTCGACAGCCCGATCGGGTATCGGATTGGCAAACGCTCGCGTTGACCGTGCATCGTTTGGGCGGATCCGCCGGTGCCTACGGCTTCGAGCGTATCGGTGATCTTGCCAAGCGATTGGACGCCGCGATCAGAGCTCAACTCGAACGCGATCCCGGCGGCGAGGCGTCCGAGCATGAAGGGATCTTCCAGCAACTGTCTGATTTGATAGATGAGTTACATCGGACTGGTTGAGTGCACTCGTCGATACATGCGTATAATTTATATTATGTAAAATAGCGTATGGACCCCATCCAACGTCGATCGGCTTGAATTCCATCATCGAGTATCAGGGCCGAATCCGTTCAGATCCGGCCCTGATACTCGCGGACCGCTCAGCGCGTATTCAGCGCATCGCCATCGCCGACTTCGTCTTCATCGTCGTCGACGATGCTGGCTTCCTTCGCGGCATTCGGATCGATGACGTTGTAGTTCTCTTCCTGTTCGTTGATCTCGTCATCGTCGTAGTACTCGTCGTCATCGTCGTGGGTATGAGCGCTGCTCCGGATCTCGCCGTCTTCTCCCATGCGCGCCAGTTTCATCTTGACGACGGTCAATTCAATCAGTTGCATGATCTCGATGACCGATAACCACTGCGCATTCGCCTTGATCTGGCGGAAAACCAGACTGATGACCTGAAACGTGTCTTCGGGTGACAGTGCCACGGCTCGAATCGGTTTACCCTTTTCGGCGACCATCACAAAGATCTTTTCGCGCTGATGCTCAAGGGAATAGCTCTTCGAACCGTAGGCGCTGTGATGCTTGAATTCGGATTTCGGCAGCAACCCGAGCATCACGGCGGCCATCGACAGTAACTCATTGCGCGGTAGTTGGATCGTCGTCTTGTTGTTCCAGTCGTATCCGTGCGGTTCGTCCTGGCGCGCGCTGGCCGCATGGAGGGTGATGGTGTTGATACGCTGTTTCTTGGTTTCGTCACACGCGAACTCAACGGCCGCGCTTTTACCGTAAGCATAATAAACCGATGCGAAATCGCGGCTTTTGTTTTGATGATTGGCACGCAGATACTTTTGCGAGCCTGAACCACGTTGGCTCTGGCCACTGTCGGGGTACTGATTCTCAATGGGCGTTCTGTATGGATACATTTTAGATTCCTCGAAGCGAAACGATTAATTTATTTATTCAAATTTGAACGCGGACAGAGATCCGCTTAAACACAGCAGATACTCGGCGATCGGATCTGGTGACCGAAAAATTCGCGGTACTTTGCCCTACGAAACGTTTCCCGTCGGGCGGGAGCACGTGAATCTCAGTAGAAACGTTCCATTTTCAGAGAGTGACATCAATATTCCAGATGGAATATCCCTGTGTCGTTTGGAGAACTGCTCACGTCAACCGGTCTGATCATTCTAAGACTCTACTCGGATTGTTACGGAAATGTCAACAAAGTCTTTGAATATGATGGAGTTGCGGGCATTTAAGACACATTCATATTATCGAGCAACCTGCGGTTACTCGATCAAGTATCCGGAAAGCAATCCGCAAAGTTCGGCTTTTTAGTCGGTGCGACTAAAAATACCAAATTTATCGGTGATCATTTCGACACGACTTGCTAGTGCCCCTGGTACATCTGCGTAATCTCGCGTTCATAGCGTTGAAAAATCGTCGCGCGCTTAAGCTTCATGGTCGGTGTCGCCAGTCCGTTGAATACCGTCCACGGCTCGGACAGTAGCGTGGCTTTGATGATTCTGGCATAACCCGGAAACCCTTTGAGGCGTTCGGCAATACGATTTAATACGTAGGCCTCGGCTTGTGGCTGAGCCAATGACCGTGCAAGTTCCGGAATGGACGCGGCTTGCTCTTCATTGACCACGACGAGCGCCGACAAAAACGGCTTCTGCTCGCCGATAATTAGCACCTGGTCAAATAAGGTATCTTCGACAATCGCCGCTTCGAGATCGGCGGGCGAGACCTTTTCGCCATTGGCGAGCACGATGATTTCCTTGAGGCGTCCCGTGATGTAGATGAAACCTTGCTCATCGATACGTGCCTGGTCGCCGGTGTGCAACCAACCGTCGCTGTCGATCGTCGCCAGGGTTGCGGCCTCATTGTTCCAGTATCCGCGCATGAGGTTGGGACCACGCGCAACGAGCTCCTGGTTCTCGATAATGCGCACTTCAACGCCGTCCAGCGGTAGGCCAACACTATCCGGGCGGTTGCACTCGAGGGTATTGACGGCGATCACCGGGCTGCTTTCGGTGAGGCCATAGCCCTGCAGGATCTTGATACCCAGCGAGATGAACACCCGAGATATCGCCGCGGATAAAGGCGCCCCGCCACTGACGGCAAAGCGCAAGCGCCCGCCCAGACGTTCGCGCACCTTGCTGGCCACCAGCCGATCGAGCACGGGCCAAAGCAACAGTCGCGGCGACCACGCGCTCAGACCCTGTTCGTGCCGGAAACGCAGCCATCCCGTTTCCACCGCCAGATTGAACAGTTTGCGTTTGATGGGGCTGCCGACCTGCAGTTTCGTCTGCAATTTGAGGTAGACCCGCTCATAGATCCGAGGTACGGAAATCAACACGGTCGGCTTATGCTCGACCAAGTCTTCCGCCAACTCCGCGACGGATCGCGCGAACACCACCTCCGTGCCCGCCATGATCGGCATGTAGTAACCCGCTGTTCGTTCCAGCGTGTGCGACATGGGCAGGAACGACAGCAATGAGTCCGTGTCGTACAAGCCGACGCTGTTCAAGCCGCCCCGCACATTCGACACGATATTCGCGTGGGTGAGCATGACGCCTTTGGGCCGTCCGGTGGTCCCGGAGGTATACACGATCGACGCCAAATCCTCGGCGCTACCTTGAACCGGCAATTCGCGACCGGTCGATGGACTCGAGAGCCATTCCGCGAGCGTCGTGACCCGAGGGTCGCCGCGATCAAGCCGTGAACCGGGGTCATCGTCACGTTCGACGATGATACGAATGGGTGCGCGGGGTGGCTCGACTCCAGCGAGTTGACTATTCCATTGTTCCGCGGTTTCGAGGAACACCAGTCGTGAACCCGAGTCCTCGATAACATAGGCGACGTTGTCCGGGCGATCGTCGACGTATAGCGGGACCGTGACCAAGCCCAGCGAGAGCGCCGCTTGATCGAAAATCACCCAATTGATGCCATTGGTATGACGGATGGCGACGCGATCGCCCGGTTGCAAACCCTCGCTGGCGAGGCGTTCGCGCCAATGCTGGACTTGAATGCTGATCTCGCGCCACGAATAACTCCGCCACTGGTTATTGGGTCGGTCGAACTGGCGGTAGGCAATTTTGTCGGGCGAACGCTCGACTCGCGCCCGAAACAGTTCGGGGAGCGTTTGCATGCGCTCGGCCGGTATATAGTCCAACCCAGGTTGATCGAGATAACTTTTCTTTACCAAAGCCGAGGACTTCATCGGTTTCGCTGAGTCGGAGGGCGCCTTGAGCCACGTGGCCTTAAGATCAAGCGGCGAGTTCATGAGAGTTTACCTCCTTCGAGTTGGCGTTGCCGAGTGCTCGCGGAAATGCATCGACTCGGATCGCGTCCGCGACCGCGCGATGGGCGGCACTCAAGACGGCTGCCTCGGCTTCGGAAATGACACCGTCCAACCGCAGGTCAGCCAACCATTGTTCGCGCGTCGCGCCCAGCCGCGGCGGCGGATTGCCGTGTTCGGACAGCCGTCGTTCGATCGGTTCCGCCGCGATCGTCGCGGCCAGCGCGGCCTCGAGCCGACCCGTGATGTCGTTCGGATCATCGGTATGAAAGATTCCATCGAACAGCCGATCGCGGTTTTCGCCGGGTTGCATCAACAGTGTTGCGATCTGATGCCCCAAACCATCATGGGGCAGACGTTGCCAGCACCCGAGCGGAAATACCAGACCACGCAGCAGCCAGCGTACCGGCGCCAGCGGCATGTGCCGTATGACGCCGTCGAGTGCCTCCTGGATCCGGTAGCAGCAGTACCGCGACGTCCACTCCACCAGGGCACGATCGGCCGGCTGGCGACCTTGGTCCTCAAAGCGTTTCAGCACCGCAGAGCCGAGGTAAAGAAAGCCAAGTGCGTCGGCGAAGCGCCCGGAGATCTTTTCGCGCCGTTTCAGGTTGCCGCCCAATATTGCCAGCGCCGCGTCCGCAGTCAGTGCGAATGCGCTGGAGTAACGCGCGAGCTGCCGGTATTCGCGCGCGTGCGGCACCGCGGCCGGCGCCGGTGCGAGCCGGCCACCAGACAAACCGTACACGAACGCGCGGACGGCATTGCGCAGCGTGTAGCCAATATGTCCGCTCAGCGCCGCGTCGAACGCGTCGAGCGCGCGTACCGCATCCGGGTCATGGGCCGCCTCGATTTCCCGAATCAGGTACGGATGACAACGCATCGCGCCTTGGCCGAAGATGATCATGCTGCGCGCGAGGATATTCGCGCCTTCGACCGTTATGCTGATCGGCAGCGATTGATAGGTGCTTGCCAAGTAGTTGCGGGGTCCCATGCTGATGCCGCGACCCCCATGGATATCCATCGCGTCGTTGATCACCTGCCGCATCATTTCGGTCGATTGATACTTCAGGATCGCGGAGACCACCGACGGTTGCTCGCCGCGATCGAGTGCGGTCGTGGTCAACGTGCGCGCCGCGTCCATCATGTAGGTCAGTCCACCGATACGCGCCAGCACCTCCTCGACGCCCTCGAACTTGCCGATCGGTAGCCGAAACTGTTTGCGCACCCGGGCGTACGCGCCGGTGCTGCGACAGGCGTGTTTGCCCCCCGCCACGCTCAACGCGGGCAGTGAGATGCCACGCCCGGCCGCGAGTGATTCCATCAACATTCGCCAACCGTCGCCGATGCCGGCCTCACCACCGATGACCCACTCGAGCGGGATGAACACGTCGCGGCCGCGGTTCGGGCCGTTCATGAATGCGGCGTTGAGCGGGTAATGGCGTTCGCCGATTTCGACCCCAGGGGTGCTGGTCGGAATCAGCGCGCAGGTGATGCCGAGGTCCTCGCGGTCGCCCAACAGATGCTCCGGGTCGTGGGCGCGGAATGCCAAGCCGAGCAGGGTCGCGATCGGACCCAGCGTGATGTAGCGCTTTTCCCAAGTCACGCGCAGACCTAGCACTTCCCTACCCTCGTGCATCCCGCGGCAAATGATGCCGAAATCCGGAATGGAGCTGGCATCGGAACCCGCCTCGGGTCCGGTCAGCGCGAAGCAGGGAATCTCCTCGCCACGCGCCAGCCGCGGCAAATAGAAGTTTTGCTGCGCGGGCGTGCCGTAACGCAGCAGCAGTTCCGCGGGTCCGAGCGAATTGGGCACCATCACGCTGACGGCGACGCTGACGCTGCGACTCGCGAGCTTCATCACCACCTGGGAATGGCCCAATGCCGAGAAGCCGAGGCCGCCATGCGCCTTCGGAATGATCATGCCGAGAAACCCCTCGCGCTTGATGAACGTCCAGAGTTCGTCCGGCACGCGGTTCAGCTCGTGCGTGATGTGCCAGTCGTCGATCCGCCTACATAGTTCCTCGACCGGGCCATCGAGAAACGCGCGTTCCTCGGTCGACAAACGTGGTCGCGGCAGCGCGAGCAGTTGCTCGAAGTCAGGTTGTCCGCGGAACAACTCGGCATCCCAGCCCACCGTGCCGGCCTCGATCGCGGTACGTTCGGTCTCGGATAACGGAGGCAGGTTACGTTTCACCCACGCCAACACCGGCTGGCTTAATCCGCGCTGGCGAACGGGCTCGAGCAGCACGAACGCGGCCACGCCCGCAAGCATCGCGCCGCCGATCAGCACACCCGCGCCACTCAGCGCGCCGATCGACGTACCGCCGATCAGTGCCAGACCCAATATGAGTAACCACGTCCGAGCGCGCCAGGAAGTTCGCGCGATTCCAATCAGTACCGCCGCGATCGCTAGCAACAATCCGATCCAAAGGGCCATGACGGTTCTCCTGATATCGGTTAACTGTTCAGTCGTCGCGGGCTGGTCTCGTGAACACTGGCGTCGGTGTACCCCTCCTCCCTGCGGGCCGCGCCGGCGTGCACGGCGTTGATTTCCCCGCTCAAACCGTGGCAGATGAACCCGACCAGACGGTCGATCAGGGTCTCAGTGTCGTGACCGTCGCTGAGATGACTCGACGCGATCACCCGCATCATGTCGGTCCCCGCCATGCAATAGGCAAGCACACCCACCATGAAGTGCAGCCGCCAATACAGCTCCTCGCGCGAAAGCTCGGGCAGGCTGGCCGCAAACGCGTCCTTGAAGTTATTGACCACCTCGTCGAACAGCGCGCGAATATTCCGCTGCACGCCGAGCGACGGTTCCAGGTAACAGCGCCCCAACAAGCGTATGAATTGTTGCTGTTTCGCCTCGCGGCTCAAGCGCAACGCGGGCTCGACGAACGCCCGCGCCAATGCCGTGATCGGAATGCTGGCCTCGCCATGATCAGCGCGCAACTGATGCAGACGCTGCAAGCGTTCAGCGTTCATTGGATTGATTCGCCGTGCGTAAATCGCCTCCAGCAGCCGCTCCTTCGAGCCGAAGTGGTAGTTCACCGCGGCCAGATTGACGCCGGCTTCCTGGGTGATGGTTCGGAGCGAGCACGCCTTGAAACCCTGCTTCGCGAACAAGGCCTCGGCGACATCCATAATGTGAGTTTTGGTATCTTTGAGCATACGGACGAGCGTAGTTCAAACGTTCGTTCGTGACAAATTCAAGATTACTAATGAAACGGGTTACTATTTTTACTAATATGGGTATATGTTACTGATAATATTAATTATATTATAACTGGGATGGCATGCGACCAAGGGTCTGGGCGGATCCCCAGACCAGAGCAGGTACGAAAAAACCGGGCATCTCTTGCCCCAATCTTATGCCCGGTTCCCCATCAGGTACTTCAGCAAAGGTGTCAGCAGCAGTAGTACCAACCCCGCGCCAATCGAGCTCGTGACCAGGAACCAGTACAGCGACACCCCGCTCCCGTCCAGCAGCCGCTCCAGCGTGCCAGCCAGATAATTAGCGATCGCCACCGCGGTAAACCAGACCCCCATCAATAACGACGCGAGTTGCACCGGCGCGAGCCGGCTGACCATCGACAACCCGATCGGCGACAGGAATAGCTCCCCGACCGTGTGCAACAGGTAGACCGCGACCAACCAGAGCGGGCTCACTTGCCCCAATTGCGCGGCGCGCTCATCCGCGATCGCGAGCACAACGAATCCAAGCCCGAGAATGATCATACCCATCGCCATTTTTACCGGCGCCGAAAGTCCCATCCGGGTCCGATCCATCCAGACAAACACAATCGAGAAGATCGGCGCGAGCAGCAGGATCATCAGGGGGTTTAGCGACTGAAAATAGGACGCCGGCATCATCCAGCCGAGAATCTCGCGATCCGTCCGTTGGTCGGCGAACAGGTTCATGGTGCCGCCAGCCTGCTCGAATCCCATCCAGAAAAAGACGACGAAGACGCCCAGCACGAAAATCGCCAGGATGCGCTTGTAATCATCCCAGCTTAGCGGCGTGCGCGATTCGCTTTTACGCAGCTTTCCCGGCAGCAGGATCAAGCCGAGCACTCCGATGATCAACGCTGCACGCATCGGATCGCTCAGCGTGCGCCAGCCGTCCGCGATCATCGGCCCGGTATGCACGAAAAAACTTACGACCAGCACCGAGAGCACGCTAACCGCGGCGATCACCAACCATTCGGCACGGTTCAAACCGGCGCCCTTGCGCCCGTTTTCAACGAGACCGAGCACACGCTGTCCGCGCAGAAACACGGCGAGTCCGATGAGCATGCCAACACCGGCCGCGGCGAAGCCGTAATGCCAGCCAAGCTTCTCGCCTAAGGTGCCACAGACCAGTGGAGCGAGAAACGCGCCTAGATTGATCCCCATGTAGAAGATCGTGAATCCGCCATCACGCCTCGGGTCGTCCTGCTCGTAGAGTCGGCCGACCATCGTCGAAACATTGGGTTTGAAGAATCCATTGCCGGTCACGACCAGGCCAAGTCCGTAATACAGCAGACCGTCGAACGCCATCGCGAAGTGCCCCAACGCCATGACGATGCCCCCGATCACCACGGCGACGCGTTGGCCCAGCCAGCGATCCGCGAAATAGCCGCCGAGAATCGGCGTCAGATAAACGAGCGCGGTATACGCCGCGTATACGCTCAGCGCGCTCTCGCGCGGCACCTCCATGCCGTTGACGAGATACAAAACCAGCAACGCCCGCATCCCGTAATAGCTGAAACGTTCCCACATCTCTGTGAAGAACAGGACATATAACCCTCGGGGATGACGTGCATTGCGCAGACTCATTAAAACCGGCTTTTCCGCAGCGAACCGCCGCCCATTATAGGGACTCGCGTACCGTGCGCCACAGCGATGCTAAACTTTTAGCTCTCAAACCCAACGGAGAACCAGGCATGCTAAGAAACTTGCTAGGCGCGGCGCTGCTGGCCGGCGTATTCATCTCGACTCAAGCCGTCGCCGCGGTCAAGAGCGAGAAGATCGAGTACCGACACGGCGACACTCAGCTGACCGGATACCTCTATTACGACGATGCTCAACAAGGCGCACGCCCGGGCATCATGGTCGTGCACGAGTGGTGGGGGCTGAACGACTACGTGCGCAAACGCGCTGAAATGCTCGCTGAGTTGGGTTATGTCGCGTTCGCGGCCGACATGTATGGCACAGGCAAGGCCACCGAGCATGCCGCCGAAGCCAAAGGGTGGATGCAGCAGATCACCGCGAATCAGGCCGAGTGGCAAGCGCGCGCGATGAGTGGTCTGGAGCAACTGAAGAAAAATCCACTCGTGGACCCCGCCAAAACCGCTGCGATCGGCTACTGCTTTGGTGGATCAACCGTGATGCAGATGGTCTATGCCGGCGCTGACCTCAAAGGCGTCGCGAGTTTCCATGGCTCGTTGCCGCCACCGAGCGAGGAACAGGGTAAGAACATCCGGTCGCGGATATTCATCGCTCACGGTGCCGCGGACGCGATGGTTCCGCCGGAGCGGGTGCAACAATTCCAGACTGCGCTCGACCAGGCCGGCGCCGATTGGCAATTTGTCAGCTATGGCGGCGCGAAGCACGGCTTCACCAACCCTGGCGCCGATAAACTGGGTATGGACGCATTGGCATACGATGAATCCGCTGACAAGCGCTCTTGGGCGCAAATGCAGCTATTTCTGAAGGAAATATTCTAACCAACTGTTTTAATAATAATTAAAATCATAAGAGCTGAACCCGAACACGCGCCCAGCAATCGGCTGGGCGCGTTCCATCGAGCCCCCTGCTCCGCGCCCGGCGACGTCTCTGCTCATCAGGCTCCCGCGATCTCGAGTACCAGTTTTCCCGTCGTTCGCCCGGTCTCGATGTGACGATGTGCTTCGCTGGCGGCCGCGAGCGGCAGTCGATGCGAAACCTCGATCCGTAGCTTGCCAGCGTCGATCAATTGCGCGCAGGACTCGAGGATCTCGACGTGACGCGCCCGCGCGCGATCAAGCTTGCGCAGCATCGGCGTCAACATCAGCTCGAAGCCAATCATCAGATTACGGATTCGCGCCTCTTTCCAGTCCACGTTCAACCCAGGGTCGAGCAAAGTAATCAAACGTCCGAAGTGTCGCACCGCTGGAATGCTCTGGCGAAAGGCCTCTGGGCCGACGGTGTCCAGCGCCAGGTCAACGCCATCGCCATTGGTCCAATCGAGTACCGCCTGCGCAACGTCCTCGCGCGGATAGTGGACCACATGGTCGGCGCCCAAGGCGCGCACGAACGCCTCCTTTTCGAGACTCCCGACCGTGGTGCAGACCCGCGCCCCCGCGTTTTTCGCCAGTTGGATCGCGACGTGACCGACCCCACCGGCACCGGCATGAATCAACACACTTTGACCCGGTTGCAATCCGCCCTTGTCGAACAACGCGTTCCAGGCCGTGATCAACACCAGTGGCCCCCCGGCGGCAGTCACGGCGTCGATCGAGCTTGGCCGTGGTGCCGCCCAGCGCGCGTCCAGCACATTGAACTCAGCATAGTTGCCCTGCTCCGCGCCCAGACCGCCGTGACAGAACCAGATCGAATCGCCGGGCTTGAACCGCGTGACCTCGGCGCCGATTTCGATCACCTCGCCCGCCCCATCACAACCGAGCACCACGGGTAACGGATAAGTGTAGAACAGGCCGCGTCCGCGCAACTTGGTGTCGACCGGATTGACTCCCGCGCCTGCCAGCCGCACCTTGATCGCCGTCGGCGACTCGATCTCGGGCGCGGCGATCGTGTCGGGTTGCAGGACTTCCGGTCCGCCAACATCGGTCATCAGAACGGCTTTCATAGGTGGGCTCCCTCGGTCAATCGAATCGTGCACTTTAACAGGGTGTCGAATGACCAAGCGAGGGACATTCGCACCTGGCGCCCCAGCCCGCGGCGGCGATGTGTCGCGCGAGCACCCTCCGTGGCTCAAGCAAGCCAATGGCCGAGCGCACGGATCGAGATCGCTCAACAAGCGCGACAGGGCTCGGTCGGCAATCCGCGGGCCAACCAACCCGGCCCGAAGCGACTTCCGGCCATCCCCTCGCCGATGTTGAACACCTGAGTGAAGCCCTGTTGCCGCAGCAGCTTCTGGATCTGGCTGGTGCGATTGCCGGTGCGGCAGATCAGCCCGATTGGCGCGTCCTTGTTACCGTCGACCCGCGCCAGCACCTCGGCGACGAAACCTTGCGGGCCGCGCGGATGAAGCATGTTGACGCGCAACGCGCCGGTCGCGACGCCAGTCTGACGCCACTCTTCCGGGCGCCGGATATCGATCAGCGTCAAAGCGCCCGATTGCGCCGCGGCCAACGCATCCGGCGCATCCAGGGTGAATTCATCGCGCGCGGGCGCACAACCAAGCGTGGTTATCGAAACCGCGAACACCAGCGCGGCCAGTTGCAGATTTTTGAATCGTGACATCGTGAAATGGCAACCCATATTGAATGAAAACGACGCGCAACCTACCCCCGACGACACTCGACGGCAAGCATTGCATAGCCAATCCAAATCGATACGCCGCCGCAACGTTTATATGCACCGGGCTGACTGACTGAAATTTGGACGCCTGAGTTGCTGTCCGGCGCTCGGGGCGTGACGTCTCCGTTGGCGGACGTGGGCTAGAACAACGACAGTTGGGCCGAGTCCCGCGCGGGGGGCGTGAACCGCGTGCAATCGAGCGGCGTATGTCCCGGAAATCCGAGGCCTTGCCGCGCCTTGCGAAAGCGGGCCGCGATCAGCTCGGCATAGATCCCGCGACCGCGCATGCGGGCGCCGAACTCGGGGTTGTAATCCAGCCCGCCATGCGCGTCGCGTATTCGCGCCAGCACCCGCTCGGCCTGGAGCGGATAGTGGTTGTGTAGCCATTCGGTGAACAGATCCGCGACTTCCCGAGGCAATCGAATCAAAACGTAGCCAGCGTCGATCGCGCCGGCCTCCCGCGCCTGTTCGAGGATGCGTTCAAGCTCCGCGTCGTTGAGAAACGGGATGACCGGAGCGACCAGCACCCCGACCGGGATGCCCGCCTCGCTTAGCGCGCGCACGATGCCGAGACGCCGTGTCGGCGCGGTCGCACGCGGCTCCAGACGCCGGGCGAGTTCATGATCGAGGGTGGTGATGCTGATCTGGACCTGCACCAGTTGCACTCGCGCCAGCGCGACCAGCAGGTCCAGGTCACGTTCGATCAACGCTGATTTGGTGATCAGACTGACCGGATGACGACAGGCCAGGAGCACCTCGAGCAGTTGCCGGGTCAGTCCGGTTTTCCGCTCGACGGGCTGATAGGCATCGGTATTCACGCCCAGCGCGATCGGTGCGCAACGGTAGTGCGGCCGCGCGAGCTCTTGCCGCAGTTGCGCGGGCGCGTCGGGCTTGTAGAACAGTCGCGTCTCGAAGTCGAGCCCGGGCGAGAGATCGAGATAGGCGTGGCTCGGTCGCGCGAAGCAGTAGCAACAGCCGTGTTCGCAGCCGCGGTAGGGATTGATCGAGCGATCGAATGGCACGTCCGGTGACTGGTTATAGCCGAT
>JBHJOI010000101.1:0-79216 GCA_050329935.1 Thiotrichales bacterium
GCTGCCGACGTGCGTCGTATAGGGGGCCGGGCAACGCGAACGCGCGTGGTGAATCTCTGAGTACCGTGAAGCGCGGGAATTCCGCCGCGCTGTTCAAGTCGTTTACGGTCACCCTTCGATGCGACGCTGAAAGGCCTGCGCGTCATCGGATCGGGTGAATCGCACAACGATATCGACGCCGGGTTTCAGGTGCGCGGCAACTTCAATGTCATTCGCGATAACGTGATTGAGGATTGCCTGTTTGGTATTGACCTTCAGCAATCCGAAAACAATATTGTGCGCCGCAACCGGATCCGCTCGAAGCCGTTCGAGCTGGGTCAGCGTGGTGACGCCATTCGCCTTTGGTACAGCTTCAACAATAAAATCATCGATAACGAGGTCAAGGACTCCCGCGACATCGTGGTTTGGTATTCGGCGGACAATACCATCAAGGGCAACAGCGGCTCCGACAGCCGCTATTCGCTGCATTTCATGTATTCGCGCTACAACCTGGTTGAAGACAATCGGTTTATCCGCAACACCGTGGGTATCTTCGTCATGTACAGCGATGGCGTGGTGCTGCGTAATAACCGCATCGCGCACGCCACTGGTCCGACCGGGGTCGGCATCGGGTTCAAGGAAACCTCCGATCTCGTGATCGAAAACAACTCGATTTTGTATTGCGCCAGTGGACTGTATATCGACGTTTCGCCGTATCAGCCCGATACGACCAACCGGTTTCGCGACAACCTGATTGCGTACAACGGCATCGGGGCGCGTTTTCTGAACGACTGGAAAGACAATCTCTTCGAACGCAATCGCTTTGTCGATAACCTGACCCAGGTCGTGGTCGGCGGCGGTGGCACCGCCAATCGCAATCAATGGCGCGACAATTTCTGGAGCGACTACCAGGGTTTCGATCAGGATCGAGACGGTATCGGCGATACGCCCTACCGGCTGTACGCGTACTCCGACCGCATCTGGAACGACAAGCCATACGCCCAATTCTTCAAGGGCTCGCCGGTGCTGGAGACATTTGATTTCCTTGAGCGACTGGCCCCCTTCAGCAAGCCGTTGTTGTTGGTGAGCGACGACTCGCCGCGCATGCTCGTTGAGGGGCAACCATGAGCGATACCACCGAACCCAGCGCGCCGCCCTCGCGGCGGCAACAACAGGCACGCCGTGCGTTCCTGCGGAGTGGCGTTCTCGTGGTCGGCGTGGTCGCGGCAGCGGTAGCGGGTTTCGCGCCAGTTGTATCCGGTGGTAGCGCACGACTACGTCCACCGGGTGCGCTCAAGGATCTGCTGGATGAACGTGAGTTTCTCGCGTCCTGCATCAAGTGCGGGCAGTGTGTGCAGGTCTGCCCGGTCGAGGCGATCAAGTTGGCGGATCTGCTCGACGGATTCGGTGTGGGCACACCCTATATCGAGGCGCGGGATCAAGCCTGCGATTTCTCATGCGACGGCTTGCAATGCGTGTTGGCCTGTCCGACCGGCGCGCTGACACATGCGATCAATTATCCGGCCGAGACGCGGATGGGCTATGCGCGTCTGGCGCGGCCTGAGGCGTGTCTGGCGTGGCAGGGGCGTGGATTTCAAGGACTCGCGCGCGGCAAGGATTATCTCGGGCGGTTGCGGTATGACGAGATCGATCGGTGGCGACCGCTACCTGTCGCGGGGCACGTTTATGACGTCGATGTCTGCGATCTGTGCGTGCGGCAGTGCCCGATCGAAATACGCCTGGCTCAGTGCGCCGATGGAAAGCCACCCTCCGGCGATCCTAATCAATGTCCTCCGCGCCACGCGATCGGGCTAGAGCGCGTTACTGGCGCCGATGGCGTCGAGCGTATGCAACCCGTCGTCCACGACGGCTGCGTTGGCTGTGGCGTCTGCGAAATGATTTGCCCGGCCGAGCCGGCGGCAATCGTGATCGACATCGACCAGAGCGCTGATTCGGTGCGAGGTGCGGCATGACCCGATTGAGCGAATCGCTGGCGCAATTGTTCGGGCGTGAGCCGTCGCGGCCATCGGTGAACGAGTTGACCCCCGCGGTCCGCGCGCTGTACGCGGAAAAGCGTCTCAAACGTATGACCAAGGCGGAATTCCTCGCGATCAAGGCGTCCCACGCGCACACGCGACAGACGTGGCGTAACCGACGCTGGTTGACGCTGTTGGCGATCAATTTGCTGTTTGTCGTATCGTATTACTTTGATATTCAGTTGCTCGAAGGCGCCTTGACTGCCTCGCGTTTCATCGGGTTCCACATGGCCGATCTGAATGCCGCGTTACAGGTGATGTTGGCATTCAAGCACGTCGTGCTGAACTTGATCATTGGCACGACCACGGTATTGATCATGTGGTTGTTGTTGGGTGGCCGAACGTTTTGCTCGTGGGTCTGTCCCTATCACCTGCTCTCGGAATGGGCCGAAAAGCTACACCTGTGGTTGGCGGCACGTAAATGGGTACGCGATGTCGGCTTTCATCGGGGCACGCGCACCGTGCTTTACGTCGTGTTCGCGTTGCTCGCGATCATCACCGGCTATACCGTGTTCGAGACGATCTCGCCCACCGGGATCCTCAGTCGGGCGTTGATTTATGGTCCAGGTGTCGCGCTGGTTTGGGTGGGGTTGTTGCTGCTGTTCGAGATATTCGTATCGCGGCGCGCGTGGTGCCGTTACGTTTGTCCGATTGGCGTCACCTACGGTCTGGTGGGTGCGTTCTCGCCGTTGCGAGTGACCTATAACGCGGTTGATTGCCACCATGAAGGCGAGTGTCGCAAGGTCTGCCTGGTACCGCACGTTCTAAGCGTGACGGTCAAGGGACGGTCCCGCGACGTCGAGATGGCGCTCGGGGCGGACTGCACGCGCTGCGGAATGTGTATCGACGCCTGTCCAACCGGGTCGTTGAAATTCGAATTCAAGGGCCTGAGCCGCTTGCTCGGATCGGCGCCGAAATCCAACGGAGAAGTCACATGATCCGCCTTGAGCGCGTATCCAAGTATTTTCGCCGCAACGCGGTTCTACGCGAGGTGAGCCTCGAGGCGGCGGCTGGCGATCGTATCGCGCTGGTCGGATCGAATGGCGCCGGCAAGACGACCTTGATTCGTTGTTTGCTGGGGGAGTATCGCTGCGAGGGCGCGGTGAGCATCGGTGGCCTCGATCCACGCACGCAGCGCACCGAGGTCCTGGGGCGAATCGGCTTCGTGCCGCAACTGCCGCCGCCGTTGCGAATGCCGGTGGGGCAATTGGTGAATTATGCCGCGAGTCTATGCGGCAGCGATCCCGCGCGCATGGTGGAGATCGCGCAAACGCTGGGACTGGACGCACGTTCGGTTTGGCGCCAGGCATTTTTCAAGCTGTCTGGCGGGCAGAAGCAGAAACTTCTGATCAGCATTGCGCTGGGTCGTCCCTGCGCGCTCCTGGTGCTTGACGAGCCCGCAGCGAACCTGGATCCCGTCGCGCGCCACGCATTTTTTGCCTTGCTCGCGGAACGCCAGGATCGCTCCGCGATGCTGATCTCTAGTCATCGCCTCGACGAGGTCGCCGCGTTGGTGAATCGGGTAGTGGAGCTCGATCAGGGTCAGATCGTGCTGGACGACCACGTGGCCGATCAAATCTCCATTGGTAGCATGCTGCTCTGCACCATCCGGTTGACGCGCGCGCACGCGGCCTTCGCCGAAACCGCGCGCGATTGGGGTCTGAGCGATCTCGGCGAAGGGCGGCTCTGGTCGGGCGTGGTGGCGGGCCCTGATCGTCTGCGCTTTCTCGGCATGCTCTCGCGTTACGCGGGCCTTCTGAAAGGGATCGCGCTTGATGACGATCCGAACGCAATGAACGCCTGTGCGTCGAATGTGGAGCCGGTGTATGCGCAATCCTAGCGGTCGGTGTAGGCGCGGGTTCGTGCTTTGGGCATTGGTCTTGTTGGCAGGGTGCTCGTCCGAGCCGGATAGCGGACCGGGCGCGATACGTTGGGATCGCGAGGTTTGCGAGCGTTGCGTGATGGCGGTCAGCGACCGGCATTACGCGGCGCAAGTCCGCGGTGGTCCCGCCGGGCAGAAGACCCGGCTCTACAAGTTCGACGATATCGGTTGCGCCACGTTGTGGCTGGAGGATCAATCCTGGGTTGATGATCCGCGCACCGAAATCTGGGTGACCGATTACCAGACGGGAAAATGGCTCGACGCGCGCAGCGCATGGTTCATCGAGGGTCGACGCACCCCGATGGACTATGGACTCGGTGCGCAATCCGATTATGTCGCCGGCGCACTGGATTTCGACGCGGCACGCTTGCGGATTCGTGAGGTCGAGGCGCACTTTCACAGCATCGATACCGGACCGCCGTCCGGTGTAACGTCTTCGGAGTAATGCCCATGTCGCAACTCTTGCTGAATGTTCGTGCCGATATCGCCGAGTCTGTCCGCGCACGCTGGTTCCTGCTTTACGCGCTGGTGTTTGGTGGGCTGATCGTCGCGTTGTTCGTGTCCGGACTGTCGGAATCGCGCGTGATGGGATTTACCGGTTTATCGCGGTTGCTGGTGATCTACCTGCAAATCACGATGGCGATTCTTCCGTTGTTCGTCCTCATTACGACGGTGCGTTCGGTCGCTGGTGATCGTGAGGCCGGGGTTTTCGAGTATCTACTCGCGCTGCCGGTTGGTCTCGGCGCGTGGTACTGGGGCAAGTTGCTGGGTCGCTTCACGGTTGTATTCGTACCGGTGATGTTAGCGATGCTGCTCGGCATCCTCTGGGGTGTCGCGCGCGGTGCATCAGTGCCGTGGACGCAGGTGATATTTTATACCGGCTTCCTGCTGTCGCTGGCGTGGTGTTTCCTGGGCATCGGCATGCTGATTTCCACCATGGCGCGATCCTCGGATGTCGCGCAAAGCGCCGCGTTCATTGTCTGGCTGGTGTTGTTACTGTTCATGGATTTAGTACTACTTGGACTGCTGGTGCGCGGGGGCCTGTCCGCTGAAGCCGTGATCGCGCTGGCGCTCGCGAATCCACTGCAGGTGTTTCGCACCGCGTCGATGTTGTTGTTTGATCCACAGCTCGTGCTGTTGGGTCCCTCGGCTTACCTCATCCTCGATAATTTTGGCGAGTCGGGCTACATTGCCTGGGCATTGTTTTATCCGGCGCTGATTGGCACCTTGTGCGCGGCGCTGGGGTACTGGGTGTTCCGTCGCGGCGATTTGCCCTGAGCGCAAGTCGATGAAGCGGACGCATCCGCTACGCTTCTGCCGGGGCTGGGCTGTGCTGGGATTACTTGCGTCGGGTTGGGCGCATGCCCTGGCACCGCTTCAGCTATTCGTCGAGTTGACGCCCGAACATGGCGTGTTGCGTCCGCCGCCGGGCAACTATGGCGGGCCCGTCGTGATTCGCAAACCGATGACGCTCGACGGCGGCGCGGCGGTTACGCTCGATGGCGAGGGTAGCGGCACGGTGTTGACGATCGAGGCCGATGGCGTAACGGTGCGCGGGATGCGTTTGATCGGATCGGGATCGTCGCACGATCAGGTCGACGCGGGGATATGGGTGCAGGGCGATGGCTGCCGCATCGAGGACAATACGATCGAGGACGTATTGTTCGGTATCCATCTGCAACAAGCCGACCGAAATCTCATACGCGGCAATCGGATCCAATCGCACGCGGGCGAGGTCACATTGCGTGGCGACGGGATCCGCCTTTGGTACAGCCACGAAAATCGGATCGAGGGCAACACGCTCACGCGGGTGCGGGATTTGGTGCTGGCGAATTCCAACGCGAACGCGATCGTGGACAACGTCGTTGCCGATAGTCGAATCGCCTTGCAATTGATGTTCTCGCCGCTGAGCGAGGTACGCGGTAATCGCGTCAGTCACAGTCACTCCGGTATCGCCACCCTGTACTCGAACGATGTCACGATACGCGGCAACCGCATCCAGCATCTACGCGAACGCGCCGGCGCGGCGTTGACGGTCAAGGATAGTTCCGGTGTCTTGATCGAGGACAACGAGGTGCTGCATTGTGTCTACGCACTGACTGCGAACGCGCCCGTGAATCCGGAGAATGTTCTCACCCTCAGGCGCAACCGGCTCGCTTACAATGACGTCGCGTGTTATTTCTATGGCGAGAAGGGTGGTCATGTCATTCAAGGTAATCGCTTCGAACACAATATGTTGGATGTGCTGGTGAGCGCGCCGTCGAGCGCGCGCGCCAACGACTGGCGCGGCAACTATTGGGACACCTATTCCGGGTTCGATCGCGATGGCGACGGATTCGGCGATCGCGCGCATACGTTTCAGATTTATGCCGATCGGCTGTGGATGGATCGTCCTTTCGCGCGCTTTTTTCGCGGCACGCCCGCATTGAGTGTGCTCGATTTTGTCGAGCGCCTGATACCATTCTCGGCGCCTGAGTGGGTGCTGCGAGATCCCGCACCGCTGATGCGCTAGCTTTGTGTAACCCTATGAATGAAATCGACCAATCACAGCCCCCGTCTTCGCATGCCAGTCAACGGGTGTTGCGCTATCTGATTCCGGCGCTCGTGCTCGCCGCGTTGGGTGCGCTCGCGGTGGTGGGATACCTCGCCCGGGGTACGCTGGAACCCGAAATCGCGTTGACCCTGCAACCCGATGCCGCTTGCGACCTGCGGCAGGCGGCCTGCGAGCTGGCGTTGCCGGACGGCGGCAAGGTCAGTTTCAATATTGGGCCGCGCTCGATTCCATTGCTGGAGCCGCTCGCGCTGACGGTTGTCGTCTCGGACGCACTCGTGACGGCCGTGGAGGTGGACTTTGTCGGCGTCGACATGAATATGGGCTACAACCATGCCCGCCTGGTCGCGCAAGACGACGGCGCATTTCGCGGTAGCGCCACGCTGCCGGTTTGCGTGCGTCAACGCATGGATTGGGAGGCACGGGTCCTGCTCGAAACAGCGTCGGGTTGGATACTCGCCCCGTTTCACTTTCATACCTTGAAGGGACGCGGTGCGTGACCACGCGTTACGGCGTGGCGCCATTCGCCGGACCCACCGTCGACCGCGTTCGTCCGATGCCGATCGGCGAGCGGGCCAACAACACTCATTCGACGTCGAAACGTCCCTCGTCGAGTGCTTGCACCAGAGCCGGCGTCACCGCGTCGAAGCGCAGAATTCGCCGACCCTGGTGATCTTTCTGGAATTCCTCGGCGTCGGCCGCCGTCGCGAGTGGGACCAGTTCGTGCCCCATCGGACCCAGTACGTCCGAGCCGATGACGTACCAAGCGTCCTTCGCGGCGATACGTTGCAATCCGTAATACTCGGTCACACCGATGGCCTCGATATCCTCGTGGCGTTGGCCGGGTGCCCAGCGGGCCAGGTCGTGCAGGTATTTGAATAGATCCTTGGCGCCGTCAAAATGGTGCGCATGGCCGTCGCGGTAACGCACGGTCGCGATCCAGTGCGGGTATTTGGCGACGAACATGCCGCAAACCGGGCAGGTGTCTTTCGCGCCGGGATTCGGCAGATCGAGCGGGGCGGCCGCGAGCTCGGCCGCCGGGATGGCCAGCGGTAGCGCCGCGAGACTCAGCAGGAATTGGCGGCGCGAGAGGCACTCGGCTGGCAGGGTGCGTTCCTGAGTGGGCTGTAGGCGCGCACGGGTCGCGCCGCGGCTATTATTCCCCGCGGTGCGGCATCGGTCCAAGGAGTTGCCTGGCATCACGAAGGCTGTTTCATCCTGGCGCGGCGTTCAGCGCGCATTTTTCGAATACGCAACGTGTCGTCCGCGAGACTGGAATAAGCGGCGCGCAGCGCCTTGTCGAAATCGCCGATCTCGCCGCCGTGCTCCGCCTGAGCCTTGGCCGCGGCGGCCTCGCTCGAAAAGGCCATTTTACTCACCGCCGTCATCGTGCCCTTGAGCTTCGAGCCAATCAGGTAACGTGCGGTTTCCACCTCGATCAGCGGCCTGAGTTGGTCGGACGCACCAAAATCGGCGGCGAATATCGTCTTTGGCCCGCGATCGATATTCAACGCGAGACTCAGCGCCAGGCAATGCAACGAGCAGGTGCCGTCGACTAGATTGTCTTCATAGACCACGAGGTGGCGGCTGTGGTGCCATTGCTTGCGATCCATTCCGCAGTAGGGGCACTTTGGGTACTTATCGAGTTCGCCGTTCAATGGATCCGCATCGGGGGCGACCTTGGGCACGAATTGCAGCGGCGTGCCATCGGTATCGCAGCGTGCGGCGGTGGGTGATTCCGCGTTGACCGGGCGCCAGGTCAAGGCTCCCAGCGTGCCGCCGGTGGCGAGCATGCGAAGCACGGTTCGACGGCTAATACTGCGAATGTTCATGGTATGTTCTCCGGTTGGTTTGAAATCACGCCTGTCATGTCACCCGGGAAAATGTGCTTTGATTTGCCTATACGTTAGCGCGCGGCGTACGGACTGGCGCCGTGACAAATTGTCGCGGGATAGGTGCCTGACACCGCGTCGTGGATTCATCGATTCGCGCTTTAGCGCGTCGTCGTGGGTATACGTGGTCGACAATCCGCGGCACTTGGAACCTAGAACGGTGAGACGCGTCGACGTTTCGCATGACGCGTTAATTCGCAAGGCCGCGCATGATGTCGAAGAACACCCAGCCCTGATACAGCGTCCATAGCCCGAGCGCGAGGATCGCGACACCAATGATGCCGCGTACAAGGCCTTGGTTGAATCGTTCGCCGAGTACCCCAGCGGCGAGACTCACGACGAACATCGTCGGCAGCGTTCCAAGACCGAAGCTCGCCATCAGCAAGCCGCCGCGCATCGGATCGCCGGTCGCGGCTGCGGGCAGCGCGACGGAAAACACCAGACCGCATGGGATAAATCCATTCAATAAGCCGCCGATCGCCGCGATCGTTGCGCTCTGGCGCGGCACGCGCGGCACGCGCGGATGGAACTGCACGGGTTCTGGACGCGACTCGAGCATCGCGGCCCGCTGGGCGCGATGGACGTGCCCGGTTAGATGACGCAGCGCAATCGCGATCACTACGAGGCCGGCGATCATCATCAACACACCCTGACCCTTGCCGAACCAGCCGCTTTGCACCAGCACGCGACCCAGTGCGGCGCCGGCAGCGCCGATCGCCACGTAACCCGCGACGCGAGCGAGATGGTAGACGAGTGGCGACGATAGACGCGGCCCCACGCCGTTGTAGACGCCGTTTCCGGCCGCGATTCCGCCGCACATGCCGAGGCAATGAAGTGCCCCGCCCAGTCCGGTGACAAATGCGAGCGCGAACCCGAGTTCCGGATTCATAGCCGTTCGCGCACTGCGTTTTCGAACACCTCGGGCGTTGACTCGCCGATGATCCGGCCGACCAAGCGGCCCTCGCGATCGACGATGAAGGTCGTTGGCAAGCCGATCACGTGGTACTCGCGGGCCACCGCGCCGTCGCGGTCGAGCAGCGTGGGATAGCTGATGCCCAGCTTGTCGACGAACGCCTTCGCGGTGGCGGGTTCCTGACGTACATTGATCGCGAGCAAGGCGAGCCCCTCGTCTTGCAAACGTTGGTAGACCGGTTCCAGTGCTTGCATCTCGCTTTTGCAGAATGGGCACCAATCGGCCCAAAACCGGACCGCGACCACTTTGCCGGCGAGATCCTCCGGCATCTTGACCGTGCCCCCGGACAAATCGGCGAGCGCGAATCCCGGCACCGATGATCCAGGCACCAATGCTGGGGGCGGATCCGAGCACCCTGAGGCGGCCAGCATGAGTAATATGAGTAGCGGGAACGACGCGAAGTCGCGGCATTTGATCATTCGATAGCCTCGATTAATTGTCGCGTGAACGGGCAATGGCGGCGCCCCGTCGAACGCGCGATGCTCGAACTGGCCCCGCCACGGTCAAGCTCGATTCGCCCGGCGCTCACCACCAGACTCCGTCCATTGTCAGCCTGGACCGCGTGACCATCAGCGCGGCGAGACCATAAAACAGCGCGAAGGCAGCCAATGACCCGATGACATAGTATCGCGCGCGACGATGCGCCAGCGACGCGAGACTTGGCACGCGCCGCCAGGGTAGGGTGACGCCGCTCGCAAGGGCGAGCGCGGTGCCGCCGAACAGCGGCAGGTATAGCAGATAACCCGCGTGGTCGTGCCCCTGTTTCAGGATGCAAAACGGGCAACGATGTTCCGGGTGCTCGTAAACGTACGGCGCGATGAAAGTGACGATCGCCGCCAGCGCGACCAAGCCCGCCGCGAGTCCAAGCAACGGGAACAACCAGGCCGGACGGCTTCGCGCCAGTGTCCAGAGCCCGCCGGCCAGCAACGCGCCGCCGCTGAGGTACAAGGCCAATGCCGTATGCCGCGGACTCAGCGCCGCGACCTCACCCGCGACGCCGGCGCCTTCGGGCGTGAACAATGCACCGCAGCAGGAGGTGATCACGTCGGGATTCAATCCGGCGAAGAACAGCGTTTGCGCGCCCGCGTTGGCGAGCACCAGCGGGGTGATCGCGAGCAGCAATATGTATTTCGTTCGCACCAAGGGATAATCCGGCGCGCGTTGATCAAGTGCGTTCAACGCAAGCCACGCGAATCCGGCGAGCGCCACCGTGATCTTGAGCCACAGCGTTGGCCAACCCCAGGCGTTCACGTTCAACACGCCCGTCGCGCACATCGCGCCGACGAATTGCGACGACATCGATTCGGCGGTGTAGACGAACAACAGCAATGCGACGATCTCGGCGACAAACGCACCGGTCACCAGGGTCGCGATCAAATAGGTCAGCCGTTCGAGCCGCAATTGGCGTTCACTGCCGCTCGTAATGTCCCAATGGCGCAGGATCGTCACGGCGAAGCCGCTCGCCAGCAGCATCAGTGCCGCGACTGTGAGTGACACGACGGTCAGGGCCAACACTGCGGGCGCGATCATGAATATCGACCCGGATCGACCACACGGCCGTCGTGCATCTCGACCACCCGGTCCACCAGCGGCGCGCCGAACACCATTGGATCGTGGCTGCTCAGCAGCACGGTTCGGCCGTTATCCGCAAGCTCCGAGATGTGGGTCATGAACGCCTCGGCTAGCTGCGAATCGAGATTCGCGGTCGGTTCGTCCGCGATCAATACGCGCGGGTCATTGATCAGCGCGCGACAGATGGCGACGCGTTGTGCCTCGCCGCCCGAGAGCCAATCGATCCGCTCATTGGCCTTGGGGCCAAGGTGGAAACGCACCAGCAAATCGTGCGCGGCGGCGATCACGGCGCGGTGATCGCCACCGAGGGGGTAGGCCGGCAGCATGACGTTCTCCAGCACGCTCAGACCGCGAATCAGGTTGAAGCGCTGAAAGACGAAACCGAACGTACGACGTCGAACCTCGGTCATGAATCGTTCGGGCAACCCGGACAGCATTTGGCCGTCGAGCGTGACGCGGCCGGACGTGGGCCGCGTGAGACAACCGATCAACGACAGCAAGGTGGTCTTGCCCGAGCCGCTCGGACCCTTGAGCACGACCACGCGCTCGTCGCCGAGCCGCAGCGAAACGTCACGAATCGCGTGAAATTCGTTCGGACGCCCCTGGCTGAAGATCTTGTTGACCGCGCTGAGTTCGATCATGGTGTCACGCTCATCGCATGACCGCGTCGGGATCGGTGATCGCCGCCCGCCAGATGGGCACGATGGTCGCGACCGTGTAGGGAAACACTGTGAACGCGAACAACGTCGCGAGTTGCAATCCGTCCACGAACGGCAATGGACGGTAGTCGGGATACAGCACGGCCCAGCCCTTTAATACGGGTTCGAACAGCACCGCGCCGGTGAAGAACACATGGGCGTAGGCCGCGAGGTAACCGAGCACGAAGGCCGCGAGCGAAATCAGTGCGCCTTCCCAGAATTTCATTTGAATCACATCGCCGGTTTCCCAGCCGATCGCCTTGAGAATGCCGATCTCGCGGCGTTCCTCGGCGCTGAGTCCGGATGCCTTGTCCCAGGCGAAGATGACGAACGCGAGCACGCTGCCGAGCAGTAGCACGAACACCACGCCCTGGCGCCAGCCGAGAATCGCGTCATAGGTGCGCAGGATCTCGTCGCGCAGGATCGGGCGCGTGTCGGGCAACAGCAGCGTGAGTTTCTCCGCGACCTTGCGAACTTCGGCAGGATTGCGCACCTCGAGCACGAGGTCGGTGTAAAGGCCCGGCGCGACACCGAAAAATCGTCGCCAATCCGTCTCGCGCACCAGCATCAAGTCAGCGCTGACCAGACCCGATGCCGGATCGAGTACCCCGCGCACGCGCCACGCAAACGGGGCGCCCTGGCTATCGCGCAACGTCAGATAGTCGCCCACGGCGAGGCCGCGGGTGCGGGCGAGTGCCGCGCCGATCAGCATGTCGCCGCTCGCGAGCGTCGGGTCATCGCTCGCCATTAGTGTGTAATTGGCGCGTACCGCCGGGTCGTAGAAGTAACCCCAGACTCGGCCACGACGTGAAGCCACACCGCGAATCTCGCCGATTCGGTCAAGGTACTCGCGCGGAACGAGGTCGTGCCGGCCCGCCACCAGCCGTTGCAGGATGAGTTGCGGCGACTCCGCCAGCAGCAATGACGCTTCGTGACGCAACGCGTGTGCGTACAGCAGAACCGATGCCAGCAGGAAAACGATCGCCGAGTAGACCAACAGCAATGATAGATTTTTTCCGGGCCGCCGCCTCAGTGCCGCGAGGGTGTAATCGACCAGGTACGCCTGCTTGCGCCAATAGCCGCTCATTGCATGCGCTCGCGACGTGGCGGCGGTAAGAACGAACCGCTTGGAAAATGATCGAGCGCGACGGGGTGTTCTTGAAATGCGCTGTGAAGATCCGCCTGGCTATAGTGGCGGGTGTAGCGGGCCTCGGTGAACAGCGCGAGGTCGGTTAGCCCCAGCGTCGCGACCAGGTTCGAGGACAGGTTCAGGCGCGCGTCCGCCGCCGCGAGCCGCAGCGCGGCGTCGACCCAAGTCGCGCCGATCAACAGGATCGCCAGCGCGAGGGCCAGCAGCGCATGGGTTGATCGACGTCGCGGAATCATGTGTTTCATCAGCGGACCTAGAGTGTTTCGCGGCATGGTCTCGTGCGCGAGCGTGAGTCTGCATTGATCTGACGCAAGCGTGAACGTTCGAGGGGTGCGGCATATTGTCGCGGTGATCGCCCGACCGGTCTTGGTCGTTGAAGAACGCGGGGATCTGGCGCGAACGCGAACGGTACGAACCTTGGCGTCCGTAGTTCGATGGCGTCTCGTGGCATCTTGCGAGGTGGGCTGCGCGAATCGCTATTCAGTCGCGATTAATGATTAGCAATCTAGCATTCGATGCCGCGCTTGGTTGGGCGTGTTGGGCGGAATTGCCAGCGCATCCCCGAGCGCGGCCAAAAAACGCGGATATCCGATCGATTAGCGGCGATCGATATATTTTGTGATGCAAAAATGACCATGCTACAGTTGCAGAACAGCACTTATTGATCTGGATGGATGAGGTTCGATGAAGAAGTTATATCGCAAGCTCCCGTGGTTGCTGGTGTCAGTTTTCGCGCCTAGCGCGATTGCCGCACCGTTCGCTGATTTCGACGCGGCTTACGAGGTGCGCGCCGCGGGCATGCAGGTCGGGGACGCGCATATTCAATTGCGTGTCGACGGGGACACGTTTGTTTATTCGAAAAACACATCGAGTCGCGGTCTTGTGTCGCTGTTTCGAAACGAGAGTGTTTCGGAGGTGAGTCGGGGCACGACATCCGGAAATCGCGTGCGCATGCAATCTTACAACTACACGCAAAAGCGCGGTGATGAGAACCGCAAGGACGACATGGAGTTCATCGGCGATGGGTTGGTGCGCGGAAACTACAAAGGAAAGCCCTACGAACTCAGCGTGCCGGATGGCACCATAGACCGTGCCACCGTCGAGCTGTTGCTGTTGCGCGACGCCCGCCCGGAGCAGAACAAGGCGTTGACCTATTCGGTCGTGGAGCGCGGTCGACTAACGGACATCCAGTTTCGCCATGAGGGTAGCGAAACGGTGAAAGTGCCGGCCGGCGAGTTTGCTTGCGAACGCTATTCGACCGTTCGTGAGTCCGCGAAGCGGTCGACCAGTTTCTGTTTATCGCCGAGCCTGGGCAACAAGCTCGTCCATGCGGTCCATGACGAAAAGGGTATGCGAATCGAAATGGGACTGAAGTCGTTGAAGTAGTCCGGATCGCCAGCTATTGGGTTTCAAGAATAGTGCGCCGCTGCAGGTCGGGTAGCTGTGAACCCATCCCTGCGGGTTCGACGGCCGCATCCCCGCGGCCGATGCTCCCGGCTTCCCAACCCGCGGCGGCATTCATCCTCCGAGGTGTTGGCCCAGCCATTAGATCTCGGCGGGTGATCAAGTCGATCGATTGGATGCATCGGCTCTGAGGTATTGCTCCAGTACCTCGATCGTAGTGTTCAGTACGCCGGCATTTTCCCGGATCAGGTGTTGTCCCCGTGCGCCTTGCTCGGTCGCGGCGCCTCGGTTGGCCAACAATTCCACCACCGCGTTACCGAGCGTGAGGTCGTCTGTGACCACTCGAATGGCGTGTTCACGTTCGAACAACGCAATGATTTCTTTCAAATTCTGCGTGTGCGGTCCGGTCAGTACCGGTAGACCCAGTGCCGCGGGTTCGAGGATGTTATGGCCGCCGATCGGCACGAGACTGCCGCCGACAAAGGCGACATCGGCGGCTGCGTAGAACTGCATCAACTCGCCCATGCTGTCGCCCAGAAAAACATGGGTTTCGGGCGTGCACGAACGCTGCTCGCTGCGTCTTACGGTCGTTAGCCCGTGGCGCGCGCATAGTGCCGCGACGGGTTCGAACCGGTCGGGGTGGCGCGGCACGAGTATCATTAACGCGCGTGGCAGTTCGGCGATCACGCGCCGACAGGCCTGCAGAATCAGGGTTTCTTCGCCAGGGTGGGTGCTGGCGGCGATCCAGATCGGGCGATCAGTGCCAAGTTGTGCACGCAGACGTCTTCCTTTCGCTTTGAGTCCGTCGGGAAACTGTAGGTCGAACTTCAGGTTGCCCGCGAGAATGACCGTGCGGGCGCTCAAGGCACGAAATCGCTGCGCGTCGGATGCGCTCTGGGCCAGGACGACTGACACGCCCGCGAATGCCGACTGAATCAGCGGCAGTGCGCGTCGGTAGCGATTATAGGAACGTTCTGTAATGCGTCCGTTGACGATCACCAGCGGCAAGCCGCGATCGGCGCAAGCACGCAACAGATTCGGCCATAGCTCGGTTTCCATCATGATGGCGAGCGTCGGCTTCGACCGGTGGAGAAAGCGCGAGACAGCGCCCGGGAGGTCATAGGGCAGGTAGCTATGCGAGCGCACGCGTGGGAATGATCGACGCAAGTGCATCGAACCCGTGATCGTGCTTGTCGTGACCCAGAGTCGATAGTCCGGCCACGCGTGCGACAAGCGCCGAATCAAGGGTGCAGCGGCCTGCACTTCACCTACCGAAACCGCATGGATCCAGATCGTCTTTCCCTCGGCTATCTTGGGTACGAAACCTAACCGCTCTCTGAGGCGCCGAAACTCGGCAGGTGATCCCAAGGTCGGGCGCGCGAACAGAAAAAATGCGATTGGTGAGATCAGATACAGCAGCGCGGTGTAGATTCCACGCCACACAATCGCGGCCCACCGTGTGGTGTTCATCGGCCGACCTCTCGCTTGGCGCTCGCGTACATTGTGTGTGGCGCCCGCTCGATGCGGGGACGGGGCGGATCCAGTCGCACCAGCCTAGACGTCGGCTCGGGCGTTTCGGTTAGACTCCCCCGTCGCGCGAGTTTGGTATCCCTCGAGTAGGGCGCTCCAGGATTCTGCACTGACGGGCCGTATCAATTCATTTCGCGCGAGCTTATCCAGCGAGCGGCGCAGACGGGCGAGGTTCTCATTGGCCGCTCGTAAGGAGACTGCGCCGTTGCGGGCATCACCTTTGTCGAAATCGATCAGAAAAATCGCGCCAGCGTTATCGACCAGGATGTTATGTGCGTTGAGGTCTGGATGACAGACACCGAAGTCGTGAAAGGCGCGTATGACGGATCCGGTGCGATGCCATAACGCTTCCGATAGTTCGGTCCGCCGTGCGCGCTCCGCGATTGACTGTGTGTCCGGCAGGGCTAGGGTCAAGAGATCACCTCGATAATAGCAGCCGTGGCGTGAGACATTCGCGGCCATGGGTCGCGGAACGGGAAGGCCAAGCTCGTATAGTGTCGCAAGTAAGTTCCACTCACGCCACGGGCGCGATCGCTCCATACCGAGCCAGATGTACTCGTCGCGCACGAGTCGACCGATCATGCCGCCGCGAATGTAGTGACGCAGAACCGCCTTGCGATCTCCAACGCTAATGAAATGCGCACCGCCGCGGCCGCCCGCGGGGCGATCCGGAGCGATTCGCGAATTTACCGACGCCGCGCTGAACAACTCGAAGGCGTTCGTGTCGAGTAGTTCGCTGTCGAACAGCACGTGCTGATTCCCTGCGCGAAAATAACTGGCGGTCATGCTAGTAACTCTACTGGCCGCAGTCCCGGTTAAAGTTGCTGGGGAAGAAGCCCGCGAGCACGGGATAGCGCGATGGCGGGCTTCTCGCCCTGTATGTCTGCGCGACAACAGTTGGTCGGCGCCGGCGGTAGTGGGAGAGGCGATGTCGGGACGCGCTCGGACGGGACCGATTGGCACGGAAAGGCAGGTCGAATGAGCGTGTTCATCGGGTTCAGATTCTGAGGTTTAAGCGTGTTGGCTGTCCAGGATATGGTTCGCGACGCTTGCTCGCGGTAACATCTCCAAACGTAATCAAGAACTTGGTCGCGGGCTGTCCAGTCCGGAAAGCAGCGGCAAATCATGGAGTCTCCAGTGAAGGTATCGGTAATCCTTTCAACTTACAACTCGCCCAAATGGCTCGAGAAGGTCTTGTGGGGGTATGCCCAACAAACGCACCGCGAATTCGAGGTCGTGATCGCGGATGATGGTTCGAAGCCGGATACCAAAGATCTGATCGATCGCATGCGCGGTGAGACTCATCTCGATATCACGCATGTGTGGCAGAAAGACGCGGGGTTTCGCAAATGTCGAATCCTGAACAAAGCGATCCTCCAAGCGACCGCGGACTACCTGTTGATCAGCGACGGCGATTGCATTCCGAGGCGCGATTTTGTCGAGGTGCATGTGCGCAATGCCGCACCGGGATACTTCTTATCGGGCACTTATTACAAGTTACCGATGAGTACCAGTGAGTTGATCGACAAGGTCGATATCCTGAGCGGGCAGTGCTTTGATCTGAACTGGTTGTTGGCGCATGGGTTACCGCGGAAGCCTTATCGTAATCTGCGATTGACCGCTACCGATACGCAAGCGCGAATTCTGCATCGATTGACCACGACGCGTTGTAACTTCAAGGGTTCGAACGCGTCCCTTTGGCGCAACGACGCTCTTGCGATAAACGGCTTCGATGAGCGAATGGAATGGGGCGGCCTGGACCGCGAGTTCGGTGTGAGGTTAGTCAACAATGGCATACGACCGCGGCGCGTGTGGTACACCGCAGTGTGCATTCATCTCGACCATGCCCGTGGATACAAGAATCCCGCGATCGTCGAGGCTAATCGGTCACTACGGAAGACGGTTGCTCGGGAAAAGTTGATCCGCACCGAGCACGGGATCACCCAATTGTTGGATGGAGGGTATGACGTCGGTCAGATGGAAATGCCGGTCGCGGTCGAAGGCATAGCCTAGCGGCGCCCGGGACTGGCTTATTTTGACGCACAGAGGACCACTCTTGAGTGATTAAAGGGTGATCTCGCATTGCGAGGCTGTGCGCGGGTGATGATCCGCACTATTTTAGCAACGCTATAGGTCTGGCTTACGTACTCGCATCTCCCAAACCAGGTGCGATCGCTTGCCTGCAATAGTATCGACCAGTCGAAGCATCCAGCGTCCGACGCTTGGCGGATTCGGTTCGTAGTCCCCTCGGACATACACGCGCGTTTGTCGAACGAGCTCGAACTCGCCAATGAATCCGTACATCCTCGCTTCCAGACGCGGAGTCGTAAAATAGCGATGGGATTTCTTGGATAGGATATTGACGTGGGTCGGATCGCGGAATGCCTTTTCATGGGGATACGCTGGCGTGACAGCGTAAAGTAGGCCGCCAGGCTTTAGGACACGCCAAATCTCATTCATCAGCAGGATGAATGGAAAAAAATTCGAACCGCTGCCATGGTCGAGGCTTACACGCGGGACGTGCTCGAAAAAATCGTAAGCGGAGACTGAATCAAAAAGGTTGTCGTCGAAAGGAATCGGCTCCAGGCTCAGGTTGGCGGCCGCGATCCTCGATACGCCGGGCACTTCAAGGTCATTCCGTAAATCGACACCATAGACCTCATCGCGACGGTAGGGATTGCGGGGTCGTCGACCGCAACCGAGATCCAGGTGTCGCGTGGGGCTGGGTGAGTGCATGAAATAGGTTGCCGATTGTCAAATGATCGGGAGGTATCCGTAGCGTCATTGATTTAGAAAGGCGTTGGCTAGGCGCGAGAACGGTTCAACAGACTTCGAGGTAGGTTAGCGTACTACTTAAAAGCTGTCGAGCGGTAAGGGACTTGAGGTACGCTACGGGCGCGCAAACGAGCTAAGCGCATGAGGCGCTAGAGTGGCGTGGATTCATAGAGTAACTTATGAAGTTCGAAGCGATCTAGCGCGAACAGGTGCTTGCATGGTGGGCGTCATGCATGGATTGGCGTGAGCTCTGTAGGGACGCTACAATCTCGAGTCCAGAGCCATTCAGCATGATTGGACGATGACGACGTGCTCTCGATACTGAAGGGCGTTCTGGTCAATTTGATTGATCTCACGATTGCTTCAAAGCGATCGAGTCGATTGCGCGCGCGGGTTATGTCAAGCGTTGAATCCCCGTAGCGCCAAATTGAGCGAGTTAGGTATTGACATGTTCGTCCCATACCGAGTTCACAGTGGAATCACCGTGACAGGGTCGGGGAAACCACAAGAAATTCAAGCGGCACCCGAGTGATCAACATGATAAAACACCAAGTTGCGAATTCTGGGAATATTGGCTTTTTTGCTAAATCCCCGCCGTTGATTGATCTTGCAAAGATGATATCGGAGGATCTGAATTGCAAGAATGCTACAGCGTTAAACGTCTACGTCGGTATACATCAGTGGCGCCACGACAAGCTACCGAGGAGTCGTGTCAATATCGGAGTCCAAACGGAGCAGTATTTCGACCAGAATGGTAAGCGTCTGTGGGGCTTGCGCTCGGATTTTGATCCGCATATTTACGTCGCGAAGTTTGATGTTGTTTTGGATCTGTCGCGGTTTAACGCGAAGGCTTATGAGCGCGTTAAAGGAATAGATAAAGTTCTTTTTGGTCCCTATATTTTTCCGCAATCCGAGCGCCAATTTAAGGGCCCTGAATCTGACGAGATCGTGTTTATCGGGACGAACAAGTATAGGCGTACGAGCATAATCGCCGCGATGAAATTGCAGACTGACTGGAATATTAAGGTCATTTCAGACCAATATTTCGATCAATCCAGGTCGACAATCGAGAAATGCATTGGGTTACTGAATGTTCATTACCAGGAGGGGGTTTATGCGGAATGGCCGCGAATTCTGATGGCGTACAAATCGGGAAAGCCGCTACTATCAGAGCCATTAGGCGAACCTATGGATGAGGGTGTTCATTACTACGGCCTCGATCAGGACGTTTCGATGCTTGATGGTATAAGCGTATTCGGCAGAATTAATGCCGACATCGCCACGAAGTATCGTTTTATTGATTTTCTAAGCCAAGCTCATTTGGTGAAGACGGTGTCTGTCTGGGGAGAGTCTAAAGCGGCATTTTACAACATGATGCGGTCGGTCTTTAGGGTTCGGGATATGTCGTCGGTTGTAAATAGTCCGCAGCATCCGGCAATTCATCGCTAGGCGGATGAGGGGTCTCCGGTTACTTGGAGTGGCGAGTATATTAGTCTGCTCAATCGCGCACTAATGCGATTCACTGTGATTCGCCTCTTGAAATTATCGCCATGCCTTTTTCTGTGGAGACTGAGGTTACCTTCAAGTCCTTATACCGCTTCTGCCACATTCTGATAATACGTGATTCGGTCGGTCGACTGGCGTCGTCGAGAATGAGTAGACCGCGACTCGAAAGTCGCTTTATAAGTAACGGCAACGCTGGGTAGCGAGCGTTCCGCTGCACTCTGTCCGGTGGACCGTCGATAATGACCATGTCAATCTGCTCAGGAAGCGATGCCTTGGATATCTCGTACCAAAGCCATTTTTGACCTTCGATCTCAAAGGATGTTAACGGGGCGTGAATAACGGACGCATAGGGCAATAGTCCATGCTCCTCGAGTAACGCTCTGGATGCGCGTGCGTAACGGGCGTCATTCTCAAGCGACACGATCCTTCCGTGTCCCAATTGTTGAAGTGTATAGGCGGCAACGAGTGTGGAAACGCCTGACGAAGCCTCGACTATGAACTCAGGTTTATGCTGCTTGATGAGATGATGAAGTTCTAGCAGAAAATCCGGGGATCCACGGTAACGCCGAGTATGAGGAAGCGGCACTTTCGGCGCTAGGCGGACGTTTAGTTGGTTAAGGCATTCGTGCTGTTGAAATATATTGTCTTGCTGTCGACTGACAATGCGAATCGCTTTTAAGATCAAGTGGGTCATGACTATAAGCGATAGTCCTAACCCGGTAGCGAGCGCAATGAACTCGACCCGGAACTCGGAAAAAGCGCTTATCATTGCAATTATGAATGTAGCCGCGAAATAAGATATGAAATAGAGTATTCGAGATGAGTTCACTGTAATGAAATCGTTTAGTTATTTGTTGGCTCTATTGGATAGGCCGGATATGAGTCGCCTAACGTGCAATTCCGCGCCATGAGCCCACTTTAAAAGGCGTTTTCCTTGTAGCGGGTGATATGTCCAGGCAATTTCGATCCCCGTGTCGGACAATGACAAATAGCGTTCGGCCTGCGGCAGATCGCTTGCGTTTCGGTTCGTAAAGGATAGGTTCTCGGCATGGTTTAAAAAGCGTATTGGAAAAAAGCCCACCCTTGATTGTCGCATGGCGAACCGCAAGGCATACGTTTGTCTCTTTCCTCGATAGGCGGGTACATTCGGTAACCAGGCGCAAAAGGGATTTTTTAGGTAAAGCATGCGAGAGAAGATTTTTCGCGCGGCAGCTTCATTTGAATGTTCGTGATTAAGAAACTGCCAAGATGCTTCGCGCAATCGATGGACATTGGCGATGTGCACGTCGGCGTAGTATACGCCGACGCTACGGCTGGTGTTGTCGCTAGTATATCCGCCCAAATCCGGATTGAAGCGTACGCCATGCGTATCAAGTTTGCGGCCCGCACGTTTCAAAAATGCGGGATGAATGAAGCCTGCATTCGCGTTTTTGGCGTAGTGACCTACAATATCTTCTAGTTCTCGTTTATCGATCGGGCGAACCAGCTGCATATCGTCTTGAAGGAAGCAGTAAGTCTCTTCGCTGCTCATTAACTCGTAAGCCGACTGCATGTTGACATATAAGCGACCGTGCTTGTGTCTTGCAGCGCTAGAGGAAACCGGCGGGTAGGCAATATCGCAAAGTTGCGAGAGTTGAGCGAGCACCTCCAATGTTTCAGGGTCGTCGCTATTGTCATCGAATATCGATATTCTCGAATGCGGTGCGCAGTAATGGATAGAAGAAACGCAATTCCGTAGGAATCGACCTCGGTTGTACGAGAAGACCCAGAAATGCAGCATCATTTGGCAGGCTCTTTAAATTTGGCGGTCGTGTGCCTAAGATGACTGCGGAGCGCGTTCGACAGGCGGTTTCCGGTGTAGCGGCCTTTAGACGCATGACGAATGCGATAAACGCCGGGTACGCTCAGGGGAATGCCTTGGGTGCCAAGTAGCCAGCGGAATGCCCGATCCTCCCGCGCCTTGCACCACGTTTCGGATGGCTTCTGATAGTAGGTCAGTGCGTTGCAGTAGCCGCACGCTCGCGCTACGTCGCCATGTGTAATCTGAAGCGGTCCCGTGGCGCGAGTTCGCAGGTGTTCAATAAAGCGACTATCGTCGATATCCACGATTTTGATATCGTCAGAATTGAATAGAAGCAATGGGTCGGCATCTGAAAGTAGCGAGGTCGTACGCTCATGTTTTGGGTAATGAAGTGCGTGTTGACTCCCCTGGAGTCGCTCGGCTAACGAGTCGATGCAGGCGTCACGGAACATAAGATCGCAATCGGTGAACCAAATCCAATCCGCCGATGTGCCAAGAGCCGCATGGTTGCGGCCGATAGCTCGTCGAAATAATGATGTGCGGGGGATATTGCGCCAATTCCATTTGACATTTGGAACCGATAGTTGGCTAAAATAATTAAGTAAGGCGACAGTACCGGTATCTTCGTCGCAGTAATAGACCGTCATCGTAACCGAAGTTTTGCGTGGGGGGAACTTAACGAGTGAGCTAAGTTGGTAGACCAGTAAGTGTGCGTAGTTCCAGCAGTGACTAACGAGCTCCAATTGCAGCTGGCCATGTTTAGCGGCGCGTTGGTCACGTTTGGGCAAGCAAGATTGAAACCAGCGCGCAGGTATCAGTCCGCCCGCGGCGAGCCGTAAACCGAACCCGATGATTGGGTCATACCAGGCGCTGGTCGCTAAATCATGTTTACTCATGGATGGTTCGGCACCAATGCGCTAGCTTGATGCGAATGCCGGGTCGTTCGTATACGGCAATGCGCGCGTGTCGTAATAATTCTCGGGGAACTCTGTTGTTGCGAAGGTCTGTGACGCTCGCCTACGCCCGTGGCGCCTGCGCGAATGTTCGTTATCATCTGACCAGTCGTTGTAAAATCGAGCATGCCGACCCTTGCCGAATACATGACATCTTGATGCATGTTGGGATCCTGCATGGCGTGAGTGGGATGGGGAACTAGGATAGTTGAAAGCACATAGTATTCCGATAGCGTCCGGGCTCAACTGTCAGGCGGCGCGGGGCGTATTCTCGTGGGCGATTGGTGATGTAAGCGCTGTCGCCATAGGAACCAGGTATAGCCCGCGCCTCCGACGAGGGCAAGGTAGAACCGCCCTTGGGCACGCGATAGCGTGTATCCGCTCAGGTTATCAATCATGAACAAGGCGAGTGCGCCGAGCACGAAGATCGCCATTTTTGCCTCCAGTCGTCCCGCGCGCCATTCCGAGATGACTGCGTGTAATAGCAGCCCGAATATCGCCATTACTAGAATGAACCCAACGATCCCGACCCGTACAAGCAGGTCGAGATACATGTTGTGAAGGTGAGTGAAATGGTTGATCTCTAGGCGTTGGTTAGCCAGGTATTCGGGCACGCTGCCGGGGCCGTGTCCGAGCCACGGGCGCTCCAATGCTTTCTCGACCCCGAGTTTCCACATGTGGTAGCGCTTGCCAAAGTTGTCGAATTCCACGGAGTTTCCTTCGATGGCCGCCTTGATGGTGGGCAACTCGGAGAACGAGCGTTTGACGATAACGTCTTGGTAGCTGACGATTGAGACGGTGAGTACGATCATGATCAATGCGAGCGCGGTCCACTCCGATCGGGTCACTTTGTGCCCGTGGTGGCGAGTGAACCAAAGCGCCGCCAAGCTGACGGGAACTACAATGAGTGTCGCGACCCATGCGGCCCGCGCCTGCGAGACGACCAGTGCCTGGATTAGCACCGCCATCATGAGCAAGTAAGCCAGCACCTTTATTACGCTCCATGTATCGCGGCCAATCCAGGCGGAGCGCCATACCAACAATCCCAATAACGCAACGGAGGAGTACAAGCCCAGCCGAATTGGATTGCTAAACATGAGTCCGTGACGCTCGCCGCCCCAAAGTTCCAACCAACTCACCTGTCCGGCTGCAACAGGTAGGGCGATAGCCAGAATCAGTCCTGCAAGGGCGGCGGCCAACAGGGTCTTCACGCGCTGTCGATCGGCCTTCAACGACCATGCCACGAGTAAAATCATGACCGGAAACAGGATCAGATAAAGGGCGCCCGTTAGGTGGTCTTGTAGGCGGTTAGGGAACAAATGCCAACCGATGACGATTGTTATCAGCAAGTAGAGGGTCAGTGCCGCAAGCGTCCAAACGATCGGGTCACGTCGCAATATCTGCTTATCCTTGCTAAGTACGAATCCTATCAAGATCAAGAACAGGCCGACGCCCGCGAGATCCGGGTAGGGGCTTGCGGTAAATGCAAACAGCAGCAGTCCGCCCTGCGACAGGCGGCCACTGACGGAAGGCTGCTCGACAACTGAGTTTGCTCGTTGGCGCCGCCACGGCCAAGACAGACGATCACGTAACGTTTTCAGCATACGCCGGTAGTTGAGGTCTCGTTTGGGTGGCAGCGGAATCAGGCGCGCGCGGGAAGCGTGACGCGAGACGACGGCTTCGTCATGCTCGACCTGGAACTATGGCGCTCAAGCTGGACGAAAATTGCATGGTTTGGTCTCTCGTGCCAAATGGCAGGTGATTGTATAGCTGCGCGCGAACAGGTGCCCGTTGACTTGCAATCAGAAATTGTGGGGCAGCCACGTCGGGAGTGCATTGAGATTGCCATGGATAGGGCGTTTATGCGGTCGAGTGTGTTCGAGCGGTCGCCGAACGTAGCGTGTTCCGCAGCAGCATCGCGACGGTCATCGGCCCCACGCCGCCGGGTACCGGAGTGATCCAGCGTGCCCGTTGCGCGGCGAACTCAAACTCGACATCGCCCACCAGACGGCCATCGTCGAGGCGGTTCATGCCTACATCGATCACGCTGGCGCCGGATTTGATCCATTCGCCTTTGACCAGCCCCGGTTTGCCCGCAGCGGCGACCACGATATCGGCCTGGTGGACGTGGCTCGCCAGATCCTGCGTAAAGCGATGGCACACCGTTACGGTCGACCCAGCCAGAAGTAGTTCCAGCGCCATGGGGCGCCCGACGATGTTCGATGCGCCGACCACGACTGCGTGCCTGCCGTAAAACGTCTCGCCGATCTCGCGCAGCAGGTGGATCACCCCGAACGGCGTGCAGGGGCGCAGTGTCGGTAGACGAACCGCAAGGCGGCCGATGTTGTACGGATGAAAACCGTCGACGTCTTTTGCCGGGTCGATGCGCTCAATCACAGTCTCGGTGTCGATATGACCCGGCAACGGAAGTTGCACCAGAATCCCGTCGATCTGCGGTGCCGCGTTGAGATGGTCGATCAAGTCGATGAGATCGGCTTCGGGGACATCGGGCGATAGATGATGTGCCTCGGAATGGAACCCGACTTCGGCGCACGCCTTGCGCTTGTGTCCTACATATATGAGCGAGGCGGGATTTTCACCAACCAGGATCACTGCAAGACCGGGCGGTCGCTGCCCCGCGGCAACGAGCGATTCGACCTCGCTGTGGATATCGCGTCTAACGGTTGCGGAAATAGCTTTGCCATCGATCAATTCGGCGGGCATGGAGGGGACTCTGCATTCTGAATCGGCGAATGTTCGCATGCGACCGAAGTCGCGACAACGTCGTCGAATCATCGCGTTGACGACCGCGTCCGTGCTGCGTATTATTCACGCCCTTGTCCTTGGGCCGAACGCGGGGTGTAGCGCAGCCTGGTAGCGCACCTGTTTTGGGTACAGGTGGTCGGGGGTTCAAATCCCTCCACCCCGACCAACGTCTGACATTCGCCCGTTTGCCTCGCGTGAGGTGGTCGCGGCGAAAGGCAGGTGTCCAAGGTCCGGTAGCGGCGGGTCGGCGGCGATTTACGCGTCCGTAGCTCAGCTGGATAGAGCATCGGCCTTCTAAGCCGAGGGTCGCAGGTTCGAGTCCTGCCGGGCGCGCCAGTTTGGACAAATACTGCGGTCGGAAAGGTCCGGCCAATTGGATTGATGGTGGGTGTAGCTCAGTTGGTAGAGTCCAGGATTGTGATTCCTGTTGTCGTGGGTTCGAGTCCCATCACCCACCCCATTTATCCCTCCTGCTGTTTCCCCTATAATTAATCGTTACGCTGTTTTGAAGCGAGAGTGGCGGAACTGGTAGACGCGCTGGATTTAGGTTCCAGTGGGGTAACCCGTGAGAGTTCGAGTCTCTCCTTTCGCACCACCCATGTGAACTCAGCATCCAACTTCCTGTTAAATCAAAGATTATCCCTGTATTCGAGGTTCTCAACGCATGCAAGTATCGGTCGAATCCGTTAGCAACCTGGAGCGTAAGATCAAGGTCAACGTACCTGCCGATCGTATCGACGTCGAGGTGAATCAGCGTCTCAAGTCAATGGTGGGCCGGGTAAAAATTGATGGATTTCGGCCCGGCAAGGTGCCGATGACTGTTATTCGTCAACGTTTCGGCAAGGGCGTGTTCAATGAAGTCGTGGGCGAGGTGCTGCAACGAACGTTCGTTGAGGCGGTCACCCAAGAGAATCTACGCCCGGCTGGCAACCCTCGGTTCGATACGGTGACCGCAAGGCCAGGCCAGGAATTGGAATACAGCGCCATTTTCGAGGTCTACCCCGAGGTGGCGGTGGCGGACTTGACGCAGATCACGTTGACGGTGCCCGAGGTGGAAATCACCGAGACCGACGTCGACGCGATGGTCGAGACACTGCGCGCGCAGAATCAAGGCTGGGAGGCGGTCGAACGCGAGTCGGTCGACGGAGACCAGATTACGATTGACTTCGAAGGCTTCGTCGATGGTGCACCGTTCGAAAACGGCAAAGCCACTGACTATCCGGTGACGATCGGGCAAGGGCGAATGATCGCCGGCTTCGAGCAGCAGTTGCAGGGGTTGAAGGCCGGTGACGAGAAGTCCTTGCGGGTCAATTTTCCTGACGATTATCCTGCGCCGGCACTGGCCGGCAAAGCAGCGGAGTTCAAGATACAGGTCAAGTCGGTCAAGGCGCCCAAATTGCCCGAGATCGACGCTGAGTTTGTCCGTTTGTTTGGAATCGAGGACGGTTCCATAGACGCGTTTCGCGCCGAGGTGCGGTCCAATATGCAGCGCGAGTTGAATCAAACGATCCGTGGTCGCGTCAAGACGCAGGTGATGGACGCGCTCGCGGCAGGGCATCCGGTTGAGGTGCCGGGCGCCTTGCTGCAGGAGGAGATCAAGCGTTTGCGCGAGCAAGCACGCGCATCGATGCAGCGCGGCGGCGGTCCCGAATTACCCGATAGCATATTTGCCGATCAGGCTCGCAAGCGTGTCGCGCTTGGCCTGATCATCGGTGAAATCATCAAGCAGAGTGGCATCTCTCTCGATCGCGAGCGGGTATCCCGCACGCTGGACGAGATCGCTTCAACTTACGAAACGCCTCAGGAAGTCATCGAATACTATCGCAAAAATCGTGATCAGATGGCGGCGCTAGAGGCGATGGTCCTCGAGGATCAAGTGGTCGATTGGGTGCGCGAGCGCGCCCAGGTCGCGGTTGAAACCCTGGGCTTCGACGAGATGACAAAGCGCGGTAAACAGCAGGAGGCGAGTGCATGACTATCAATCAATCGATCGCAGGGAGTAGTGCGCAGCCCACTCGCGGGCTGAATTTGGTCCCGATGGTGGTCGAGCAAACCTCGCGTGGCGAACGCGCGTACGACATCTACTCGCGCTTGCTGAAGGAGCGGGTCGTATTCGCGGTTGGTCCGGTCGAGGACTACATGGCCAACGTGATCGTGGCGCAACTGCTGTTTCTGGAATCCGAGAATCCGGACAAGGACATCAGCCTTTACATTAACTCGCCCGGCGGCGTGGTGACGGCAGGCATGGCCATCTACGATACGATGCAGTTCATCAAGCCCGACGTAAGCACGCTTTGTATTGGTCAAGCCGCAAGCATGGGCGCGATCTTGCTGGCGGGCGGCGCGCACGGAAAGCGCTATTGTCTACCCCACTCTCGGGTAATGATTCACCAGCCCTTGGGTGGATTTCAGGGGCAGGCTTCCGACATCCAGATTCACGCCAACGAGATCCTCAAGATCCGACGTCAGCTCAATGCGGTGCTGGCGAAGCACTCGGGTCAGACCATCGAGAAGGTCGAGGGTGATACCGATCGCGATCGCTTCCTAAGTGGCGATGAAGCGGTCGAATACGGTCTGATCGACAAGGTGCTCGATCAGCGCGAAGTCGCCAAGAAAACGGGCGGCTAATCGTGTTTTGAGCGAAATCGCTGTAACTGGCGTTTATCCTTGCAAATGCCCGGCTTGATTCTTTTTCGGAAACCGGGCAAGGTTTTGAGTCGATACAACGGCAGGGCGTCAAAATGAGTGACAAGATTCGAGAGCACGAGGGCGGCAAACTACTGTATTGCTCGTTCTGCGGCAAAAGCCAGCATGAGGTGCGCAAACTCATTGCCGGCCCATCGGTGTTCATCTGCGATGAATGCGTGGAACTCTGCAACGACATCATCCGCGAGGAAATGCAGGATCACGCCGTCAGCGACGACTCGCGACTGCCTACACCGCATGAAATCAAGAGCATACTCGACGAGTACGTGATCGGCCAGGAGCGTGCGAAAAGGGTTCTGTCGGTTGCAGTCTACAACCATTACAAGCGGCTGGAATCGCGCGGCAAGTCGAACAATGATGTCGAGCTGTCAAAGAGCAATATCCTACTGATCGGACCCACGGGCTCGGGCAAGACCTTGTTGGCCGAGACGCTGGCACGGTTACTCAACGTACCGTTCACGATCGCCGATGCCACGACGTTGACTGAAGCGGGCTATGTCGGTGAGGACGTCGAAAACATCATCCAGAAGCTGTTGCAGAAGTGTGACTACGACGTCGAGAAGGCGCAGACCGGCATCGTCTATATCGACGAAATCGACAAGATATCCCGCAAGTCCGACAACCCCTCGATTACTCGCGACGTTTCCGGCGAGGGCGTCCAGCAGGCCTTGTTGAAACTGATCGAAGGTACCATCGCTTCCGTGCCGCCACAGGGCGGCCGCAAGCATCCGCAACAGGAGTTCCTCCAGGTCGACACTCGAAACATATTATTCGTATGCGGCGGAGCGTTCGCGGGATTGGAAAAGGTCATTCAATCGCGTACCGAGAAGAGTGGTATTGGCTTTTCAGCGGAAGTCAAGGGCAAACGCGACGAGAAGAGCGTTGGCACGCTTCTGAATGAGGTCGAGCCCGAGGACCTTATCCGTTTTGGGCTCATTCCCGAGTTCGTCGGGCGTCTCCCGGTAGTCGCGACCTTGCACGAACTGGATGAGGAAGCCTTGATCCAAATACTGACTGAGCCTAAGAACGCGATCACGAAGCAGTACAGCAAGCTTTTCGAGATGGAGGGGGTTGACCTGGAGTTTCGCGAGGATGCGTTGCGGGCGGTCGCGCGGAAGTCGATGGAACGGAAGACCGGTGCACGTGGTTTGCGCACGATACTTGAGCAGGTATTGCTCGATACGATGTACGACCTGCCTTCGATGACTGACGTCGCTAAAGTCGTCGTGGACGAGGCGGTGATCGGTGGCGATGCGCAGCCCTATATGATCTACGAAGGCAACGCGGAACTTCCACGAGCCGCTTCGGACCGGAAATAGCGGACGCAACAGGCGGGTTAATCCGCCTTGGCGCCCGGGGCTTCTTGAAATCGGGCTAGCAGGCCTTATTCTGCACCAATGGACGGTGCTTTCGCCGTCTCTCAACTCATAACAGGATTCAAGGCGAGCGATTATGTCCGAACATTCAGACGCCCACCCCTCCCTCATGGTCGTGCCGGTCCTACCGCTGCGCGACGTCGTGGTTTACCCACACATGGTGATTCCGCTGTTTGTCGGGCGCGACAAATCGGTGCGCGCGCTGGAGACGGCGATGGCGCAGGATAAACAGATCCTGCTAGTCGCGCAGAAAAATGCCGAACAAGACGAGCCGAGCCAGGACGAAATTCATCGCGTCGGTACCCTGTCCAGCATTCTGCAGCTTCTCAAGTTGCCGGATGGCACGATTAAGGTTCTGGTCGAGGGCGCGAGCCGCGCGAGGATTGTTTCGCTGAGCGAGAGCGAGGAGCATTTCTTTGCCCAGATCGTGCCGATCGATGTGCCGCAACTCAAGGCCGATCGCGAACTTGAGGTGATGATGCGTAGTGTGGTCAATCTCTTTGATCAGTACGTCAAACTCAATAAAAAGGTGCCTCCGGAGATATTGACGTCGCTTGCCGGAATCGATGACCCGTCACGTCTGGCGGATACCGTTGCCGCCCACATGTCTCTGAAACTAGAGGAAAAGCAGCGCGTTCTGGAAGTTGAGGACGTACACAAGCGTCTCGAGCACATGATGGGGCTGATCGAGGGTGAGATTGACATTCTTCAGGTGGAGAAGCGCATCCGCGGCCGCGTCAAGCAGCAAATGGAAAAAAGCCAACGCGAGTACTATCTGAATGAGCAAATGAAGGCCATTCAAAAGGAGCTTGGTGACCTTGAGGATGTTCCGAACGAGGTTGAGGAGCTCGCGAAAAAGATCGAGCAATCCGGTATGACCAAGGAGGCGCGCAAGAAAGCCGACAACGAGCTTCACAAGCTCAAGATGATGTCACCGATGTCCGCTGAGGCTACCGTGGTCAGGAATTACCTCGATTGGCTGGTGAATGTACCCTGGAAGAAGCGCACGAAAGCGCGGACTGACCTCGCGAAGGCTCAAGAAGTCCTGGACCAGGATCACTACGGCCTGGAGAAGGTCAAAGAGCGCATCTTAGAGTATCTTGCCGTCCAGCAGCGCGCTAAGAAGCTTAAAGGGCCGATACTCTGTCTCGTTGGTCCCCCCGGCGTCGGCAAGACCTCGTTGGGTCAGTCGATCGCGCGCGCAACTAATCGCAAGTTCACGCGGATGTCGCTGGGCGGGGTTCGCGACGAGGCGGAGATCCGCGGTCATCGCCGGACCTACATCGGCTCGCTACCCGGCAAGATCGTGCAGAATCTGTCCAAGGTTGGCGTCCGCAACCCGCTGTTCCTCCTCGACGAGATCGATAAGATGGCCATGGATTTTCGTGGAGATCCGGCATCGGCGCTGTTGGAGGTACTTGACCCCGAGCAAAATCACACGTTCGGCGACCATTATCTCGAGGTTGACTTCGACCTGTCCGACGTCATGTTCATCGCAACCTCCAATAGCTTGAATATCCCGGGGCCGCTGCTTGATCGCATGGAAGTCATCCGGCTGCCGGGGTATACCGAGGATGAGAAAACGAATATCGCGCATAATTATTTGATTCCAAAGCAATTGACAAACAACGGTCTAGGTGATGACGAGGTCGCCATTCAGGATTCGGCGACGAAGGACATCATCCGTTACTACACGCGCGAATCTGGAGTCCGAAGCCTGGAGCGTGAAATTTCCAAGGTCTGTCGCAAGGTCGTCAAGGAACATGTGTTGGAAGGCGAGACCAAGAAAACGGTCGTTACGAGTCGAAATCTCGACAAATACCTAGGTGTTCGACGTTTCCGGTATGGCAAGGCGGAAGAGAAGGATCAAGTTGGTCAGGTTACAGGGCTTGCGTGGACTGAGGTTGGCGGTGAGCTACTCACGATCGAGGCGACGACCATGCCGGGAAAGGGCGTGATCACTCGAACCGGACAATTGGGCGACGTCATGAAGGAGTCCATTGAAGCGGCCAGGACGGTGGTGCGGACGCGAGCCGATCGGCTCGGCGTACCCCCCGACTTTTTTGAAAAGCACGACCTGCACATCCACGTTCCAGAAGGCGCGACGCCCAAGGATGGTCCCAGTGCCGGAATAGGCATGTGCGTGGCGCTTGTATCGGCGATCACTGGTATTGCGGTGCGCGCGGATGTGGCAATGACGGGGGAGATCACTTTGAGAGGGGAAGTCCTACCGATCGGTGGTCTCAAAGAAAAGCTGCTGGCGGCTCACCGCGGGGGAATCGGCACGGTGATTATTCCGGAGGAAAATGAAAAGGACTTGGTCGAGATGCCCAAGAACATCAAATCCAAGCTAAAAATCGTCGCTGTTCGCTGGATTGATCAGGTGCTCGAGTTGGCACTCGTCAGACCGCCCCAGCCGCTGCCGAACGATACGCCGGAGGCGGGCGCGACGGTGACGATCAAACCGCGAAAATCTCAGTCGCGAAAGAAGCCGCGTAGCGGGTTGGTGGCTCACTAAGCACGCCCCCGCAGTGTTCGGCGGCCCGTTAACTCGGGTATCCCCCGATTCAATCGCCCGCGGCGCGTTGTTAGTCTCCGACGGCTCGATTGTGGCCGAAACCGCGAGCAAGGGCCTTTCCTCCAAGGCCCTTGTTTCGTGGCAGGTTAACGAGGATAATCCGTGCAACGTCAGGTGGTGTGTTTGCGCAACAGTGTTGCAAATGCTACGCGTCGCCACGTTGACACTGTTTAAAAGCGTTGTTATAAAGCCGCATGATGAAAAGCCCGAGCTTCCGCTGATTGCCGATACCTCGGGCAGCTATAACAAGTTCGGACAGGGATTGTCATTGTTTACAGCACGGAGCTTGGGAGTGAGTACCTACTTTAAAATCACATGGGTGAACAATGAATAAGTCTGAACTAATCGACGCCATCGCGCAGGATGCGGGTCTAACTAAAGCCAAAGCGGCGAAAGCGCTTGATGCCTTTGTTGACGCGGTTTCAAAGGAGTTGAAGGCGGGTGGTCAGGTCAACTTGGTAGGATTTGGATCGTTCCAGGTTAAAGAACGCGCCGCGCGCAGTGGTCGTAATCCGCGCACCGGTGAAACCATTGAGATCAAGTCGGCTAAATTACCTACGTTCAAGGCTGGTAAAGCGCTCAAGGACGCTGTAGAATAACCGGCTTAATAAATTGGGTGCTTAGCTCAGCTGGTAGAGCATCTCCCTTACAAGGAGGGGGTCGGGAGTTCGAATCTCTCAGCACCCACCAGTTTTCTGTTTCGGAGTGGTAGTTCAGTTGGTTAGAATACCGGCCTGTCACGCCGGGGGTCGCGGGTTCGAGTCCCGTCCACTCCGCCAACTTTAAATAGGAATGGGGCGTTTCATATGCCCCTTCTTTATTTGTGTCTCATGGGCGATCGAACAATTTCATTCAACGTATAGAGGCCTAAACCATGCTGCAGTCCATCCGGGATAAGTCGCGGGGCTGGTTTGCCTACGTCGTAATCGCGTTTATCAGCATTCCGTTTATGTTCTGGGGCATTCAGGAATATCTCGGAGGCGGTGATAAGCGAGTCGCGGCGACGATCAACGATACGGAAATCTCTGTTGTAGAGTATCAACGCTCGGTACAGCAGTATACCCAGCGTTTGCGTGAACTATTTGGTGCACAACTGCCAGCGGAGCTTAGCAATCCGGCTGTGGTCCGTGACAGTGTTCTGAACGGGATGATTCGCGATTACCTGAAGCACGAGTACGCGCTGGGGCACGGTATGCGCACTAGCGACGAACAGCTTGTCGAGGAGATCAGAGTGATACCAATGTTCCAGGACGGCGGCCGTTTTAGCCCATCGAAATACGAGCAGGTCGTCACGCAGCAATTCCGCAGCAAGGCGGGATTCGAACAACAGCTGCGCCAGGATTTACTTAACTCGCAACTTGAGCTAGCGATCGAAAGCTCGAGTTTTTTGACGCCGGTTGATTTATCAGAATTGCGCGCGTTTAAGGAACAACGACGCGTTGTGCGTTATTTTGATATCGATCACTCAGGCTTTTCCGAGTCGGTGCGGGTCGATGATCAGCAGATCAGGGATTATTACAGTCGCAATGAAGCTGCTTTCGTAACGCCCGATCGAGTCAAATTGCATTTCATAGCGCTAGACGAACGCCAGTTGGCGGAACGAGTTCCCGTCGACGACGATGCCTTGAAATCGTTCTATGAAGAATATCGCGAGCGATACAGTGAACCTGAAGCGCGCCGTCTCAGTATGATCCTTTTAAAGGTGCCCGAGGCCGACCTAGCCGCCGAAGATGCCGTTCGTATCAAGGCCGATGAACTTTTTCAACGCCTTCAGGCGGGTGAGTCATTTGATACGTTGGCCGGCGAGGCGTCGCAGGATTCGCTTTCAGCGAGTCAGGGCGGTGATCTAGGCTGGGTTGGTCGAGGCGAGTTCTCAAGCGATATCGAAACGATCGCGTTCGCCGCTGAAGTTGGTACGGTCACGCGGCCAGTGTTGATCGATGGCGCGTTTCGCATGTTCAAAGTGAATGAAATTCGGCTGTCGACGCCGAGGCCATTCGACGAAGTGCGCTCTGACGTGGAGCGGGAGTATCGACAGCGACAGGTTGAGCGCATGTGGATTGAGCAGAGTGACCGCCTTGTGACGCTGGCCTACGAGAATCCTACTTCGCTGGAACCAGCGGCTGCGGCGCTAGATCTCGACATTCAGACATCCGACTGGATTACCGCCGCTCAAGGTTCGGGTATCGCGGTGGATCCCAAGGTGCGTGCCGTTGCGTTCTCCAATGAGATTCTTGCGCAAAATCGGAATAGCGAGGTAATTGATCTGGGATCGGGTCGAGAGGTCGTGATTCGAATAGCGGAGCATGAACCCTCGCGGTCGCGTCCGATAGAGGATGTCAAGGATTCGATACGGAATATTCTTGAAAAGCAACAATTGCGCGCGGCGGCAGTTGCGGCGGGTGAGCGAGCGCTTGAGTCCGCTCGAGAAGGTCAGGCGCTGGAAACTCTCGCGGGCGAGCTGAATGCGGCGATCTCTAGTCCGGGAGCAATCAGCCGACAAACCACAGACATTCCCCGGCAGATACTGGACGCGGCATTCAGGATGGACAGACCGAGTGATGGGAAGCCGGTGTATTCGGGCTTGCAGTTAGATGACGGAGACTACGTTGTGCTTGAACTCGTCTCCGTCGAAGCCGGGAACGGTGATGCTTCGGCGTCGCTATCGGATGCAGTTGAGTCCGCCGCCGCGGCCTACGCACAAAGACAGATTGATGCGTTACTAAGTACGCTCCAAGCGCGAGCGAAGATCGAAGTTTTTGACGAGCACCTTAAAGAGTAGATTTGGACTCGTTCAAAATCGAGCGCTCTCGTGTGACAACGTCTGAGTACTTTCGTCGAATCCTTGCGGATTATGAAGAGACTTGCCCCGGCCTTCGCGGCCGGGGCGTGGCGTGAATGGAGCCCTTCGGCTTGTGGTTAGCGAGTGTCGAAGAACTCCGCGTCCTTGCGAATACGTTGCTGTAAATCGCTCAACAGTCCGATAATGCGCTCTTCGGCGTCGAAAACGGCAGCATCGATGGCCGCTTCGATCAGTAACTCAAGTTCGCTGAAATGAGCGTTCCCAACTGTGTTATCTAGGTCAGTGCCGATCAGTTCCCTAAATCGCGTAACGACCTTTTCGGCGTGGTGCGACTGTTGTTTGGTCATTTGTTTCCGCCTTTCAAACCTTCGGTTGGATTCGCCAGAATAAGTTCGCCTTCTTCGTAAATCATCGACGCGGGTCCGACGATCAGTGGATCAGGAGGCACCGCGATCGACACGTTCTTGTTCGGGTAAGGCAACAGCGAGAGCACATGTCGCATCGCGTTGATGCGGGCACGCTTCTTACAGTCCGATTTGACGACCGCCCAGGGCGCATCGGCGGTATCGGTGTAGAAAAACATCGCTTCCTTGGCTTCCGTGTAGGCGTCCCATTTATCGAGAGAGGCCATATCGATCGGACTCAGCTTCCATTGCTTGAGCGGATCCTTCTTGCGCTGCTGGAAGCGCCGGAACTGTTCCGTTCGGCTGACCGAAAACCACAATTTAAAGAACCGGATACCGCTGCGCACCAACATGCGCTCCAAGTCTGGCGCTTGGCGCATGAACTCGAGATACTCGGGCGCGGTGCAAAAACCCATGACTTTCTCGACGCCCGCACGGTTGTACCACGAGCGATCAAACATCACGATCTCACCCGCGGTAGGCAGATGTTGAATGTAGCGTTGAAAGTACCATTGCCCTCGCTCCTGCTCGGTTGGCTTCTCGAGTGCGACAATGCGAGCGCCGCGGGGGTTCAGGTGTTCCATGAAACGCTTGATCGTGCCGCCCTTGCCCGCGGCATCTCGACCTTCGAACAGCAGAACAATGCGCTCTCCGGATTCCTTGACCCAGTTCTGCATCTTCAATAGTTCAATCTGAAGCTCTGCCTTCCGCGCCTCGTATTCGTTGCGCCCCATTTTAGTTGGATAGGGATATGCACCCCCTTTGAAAATGGCGGTCCGATTAGTTTCTATGGGCGCTTCGATGCGCTCCTCGATCTCGGCCTGTGGATGCAACTGGTCGACCACGTTGTCGCTGACAAGATCTTCCAAGGGGGGAATCCTCATGTTGGATGATTACTGACGCTGACATTACTCTGCGGAAAATAAGTCAATATTGATACAAGTCAAGCCCGGTTGATCGATAAGCCATAGATTTTCGAGGCAGCGAAGAATATTTACGAACCTGAGACACTCTGCCCAATTTCGTAAACGAACAGGCGAGTTCCCCTTTGGTCGTCGACTTCGACGACATTGCGGGGATCGACGCCCGGTATGGCGAACGTGTTACTGATCAGAAGGGTCCCCGGGCGCATTTCGCGTTGAACCTTGCGCCAGAGGTCCGCCATGGGCACCGGCGACAGAAACGCGTAGACGCAATCGTAGGGTTCGAGTGTGTAGTTCCAGAAGTTGCCCCAAGTGATCCTGATCGCGCCGCGACTTCGCAGCGATCTCAGTTTGCTGATCAAGTACGGTAGTGGCGCGTTCTCGATGCCGTGGTATCGACCACCTGGGGCATGATGTGAGAGTTGGCATACCAGCGAACCAATGCCCGAGCCGAGATCCAGAACGCGAAAAGGTGCGGGCGGCAAGCACGCAGCAACGGCCCTGACCGCGGTACGGTTGCTCAGGAACAAGGGAACTTGGGTCTTGAAGGTGGTCCAGTAGACGATGACCAGCGTGGCGAACGCGAGCAGATACCATTCGGGCGCTAGTGATAGCCGTTGTGCGGCGATCAACGCCCCGGGCAGGATGGCGTTGATCGGAAGCCACCACCACTGAAGTCCGAATTGGCGGCCGAACGATGCGGCAAGCCCTCCTTGAAGCGCGAGCGTGACCCACGGTGACCACGCCAGATCGGTCCAATGTTCGGCGGCCGCGGTGGTCGCGAGCGCCATGAACACCGCAAGAGCCTGCGCGATCAACGCGCGCGCGACGGGTGGCAATGACCCGCATTTCCAATACGCACCGTTTATCGGGGTCTGCTCTTCGATCAGGTCGTCGCCAATGGTGGCTCGACGAGCGGGCGGCGGTGTTACCAAGGCTATTTCGCGTCCGTTGTGACGGTTGTGTCCGTATTCGTTGGCGGGGTGGCGGGCGCCGCATTTGGATCGACGTCTGAGGTGGTGGATCCTGTGTCGAGATTCGCTTCCTCGGCGGGTGGTTGGAACATGTCCTTGAAGTTATCAATCGTGTTGATGTTGAGGATCCCGCCGTCTTCGTAGATTTTTTGCTCAGCGGCTTTGGTCATCACCAGTATGCTCATCCTCCTATTGATTGAATTCAGCGGATCGCTCTTGTCGAACAACACGGCATCCGAGAGACCCACCACGCGAACCACCTTGTTTTCACCGAGCCCGCCGTTGATCATCTCGCGCCGCGAGGCGTTGGCGCGGTCGCTAGAAAGTTCCCAGTTGCTGTATCCGCGCTCGCGTCCGGGGTAGGGTTTGCTATCGGTGTGGCCGGCAAGACTGATCCGATTGGGCACTTCGTTCAATACCTTGCCGATTTCCTGCAATATCGTGACCGTGTAGGATTTCAAGGCCGCGCTTCCGAGATCAAACATGGCGCGATTTTTCTCGTCCACGATCTGAATGCGTAAACCGTCGCGAGTTAGATCGAGTATCAACTGATCCTTGAATTGACGCAGCAGTTCGTTGGTTTCGATGAGCTCCTCGAGTTTTTTTCGAAGGGCGTCGAGATACGCAATTTCCTCCTTGGTGATGTCCTCGGGCGGCTTTTCCTCGGATGCGCCACTGAGCTGCTTGAGCTCGTAGACGCGGTCGATTTCCTGGGCGCGGCCTTCCTTGCCGCCTTGCAACGCGACTTCCAGCGGCGTCTTGAAGTACTCGGAAATGCCCTCGAGCTTGGCCTTGTTGACGGAGCTCAGCAACCACATCAACAGAAAGAACGCCATCATCGCGGTCACGAAGTCGGCATAGGCGATTTTCCAGGCGCCACCGTGATGACCACCGGCAACCTTTTTGACGCGCTTAATGATGATGGGGCGATCGCTCATGGCGTGATTCCTTTCGTTGGCGAGTCCGTGTTAGCCGGCGTTCTTGCTCTGCTTAACGTGTTCCTCCAGTTCGCTGAAGCCTGGGCGTTCCGTTGAAAACACGACCTTGCGACCAAACTCGACGGCAACTTGCGGTGCGTAGCCGTTCATGCTTGCAAGCAGGGTGACCTTAATGCATTGCAACATTTTCGAGCTTTCATGGTGCTTTTGCTCGATCACCGTCGCGATCGGTCCAAACACGCCGTAAGCGAAAAGAATGCCGAGAAATGTTCCGACCAGCGCATGGGCGATCAGAATTCCGAGTTCGCCAGGTGGCAAGTGGAGCGATCCCATGGTTTTCACGACCCCCATGACGGCCGCGATAATTCCGAAAGCCGGCAACGCATCGGCGAGTTTCGCAACCGCGTGAACGGGAATTTCACCTTCATGATGGTGGGTTTCGAGTTCTTGGTCCATGAGCGCTTCGATCTCGAGTGCGTTCATGTTGCCGCCAACCATCAGGCGCAAGTAATCGGTGACGAAGTCCATCACATGGTGATCCTTCATGACCTTTGGATACTTCTGAAATAAGGCGCTTTCCTTCGGTGCGTCGATGTCGCCTTCGATCGACATCAATCCGTCCTTGCGGATTTTAGTCAGAATCTCGTAGAGCAGCGCGAACAACTCCATGTATAGCGCCTTGGTAAACTTCGAGCCCCCGAAGACCGAGGGGAAGGTCTTGCCGGTCGCCTTCATCACCTTCAAGGTGTTTCCCATGATGAATGCGCCGATACCGCCGCCAAGAATCATCAACACCTCGAGTGGTTGCCACAGTGCGGACAGATATCCGCCCGCCAGTACGTACCCGCCAAAAACCGACCCTAGCCCGACCACCAATCCAATAATAACAAACATTCTTGATCCAACTCCCTGGACGATTATTCTGGTGAGTGCCGAACGGATTATCGGTTTCCAACGCGAGGACCTCAACGCCGGAGCCGACATGAGAGTGACGAACAGGTCAAATATTATCGGTTGAGCCCCGCGCCGGCGATGGTTTTTGCGAGTCGCTCTACAGTTGTAAAAAAAACGTCCCTGAAGCGTGGTGCACCGGATAATGTGGATTTATGACGACGAAAAAACCGGTTACCACCGCTAAGGCGGTAACCGAATTTGGTGACATGGCAAAGATCAAATACTGCGGAGGCTGAGGTGTGGTTCGTAAATTTGCCGCAACCAAACCGACAGTAACAGTGAAACTAGGCTATGCGATCCTCGATAATCTTGACTTGACATAGGTCAAATGAACTATGACTTGTTGCGTGGCTGTCGGTATTTGAGTGCTGCCTAGCATCGGCCACCCGAAACGAGCGCTCGGTCAAAGCGTCGCCACAAGGACTCAGAAGTCTCGGCTACGAGATGCGAGAGGCGGGGCGTCACAGGCTCCGGAACCGCGCGGCGCGACCCCGTTCCTTGCAACAAGCACCGATCCGGATCGGGTTGAGGGAAACTGGTCCGCGATATGCTCGCCGAAGATTGCGGTTCGGCGGACCGCTTAGCCGGACGCCGCCACGATACTGAAGCCGCCGTCGACATAGGTGATCTCGCCCGTGATACCGCTCGCAAGGTCGGAGCACAGAAATGCGCCGGCGTTGCCAACTTCCTCGATCGTGACATTGCGACGAAGAGGAGCGACTTTGGCGACCTCGTCCTGCAGCTTACGGAAATTGCCAATACCGGACGCCGCGAGTGTGCGGATCGGGCCGGCCGAAATGCCATTGACGCGCGTGCCCTCCGGCCCCAGGGTGTAGGCGAGGTAGCGAATGTTGGCCTCGAGGCTCGCCTTGGCCAGGCCCATGACATTGTAGCTCGGCATCGCGCGTACCGCGCCTAGGTAGGACAGCGATAGAATCGCGCCATTGCGCCCTTGCATCATCTGGCGCCCGGCTTTGGCCAGCGCGGTCAGACTGTAGGAGCTGATATCGTGGGCGATACGAAATCCCTCGCGGGTCACGTTGTCCAAAAAATCACCTTCGAGCAACTCCTTGGGCGCGAACGCAACGGAGTGCACCAGAATGTCGACGTGATCCCAGAAGTCGTCGAGGTGATCGAACACGGCTTCGATCTCGGCGTCGCTCTCTACGTTGCAGGGCACTGTGATATCCGAGTTGAGCTCGCCCGCGATCTTTTCGACGCGCTCTTGCAGGCGCTCGTTCTGGTAAGTGAAGGCGAGTTCGGCGCCTTCGCGTCGCATCGCCTGCGCGATGCCGTAGGCGATGGAGCGGTTGCTTGCCACGCCGACGATAAGGGCGCGTTTTCCAGCGAGGAATCCCATGACATCTCCTTCAGGTTGCTTGTTCGCGGTACCGACAGACCGCCCATGATATTCAGGTTGCGGCCATCCGCCAATCACTGCGCGACTCGAACCGCGGATCGCGGAATCATGACAGCTGATTTCGGTTGCGGTCGAAGGGCGTGTTCTTACCGGTCGCAAAGGCTGGTAACCTAGGCAGCGTTTCGAACGTTGCGACCCGGAAGACCACCAAGACCATGGAAAATCGTTTTACCGCCAAGGATTTTTTTCTCGTCCTGGTGTTGTTTGGGCTGATCGCGGCCCTGCTGCTGACCATGTACATGATCGATCGCCAGTGGCGCAAGCTCGATCAGATGGCGCAGGTGATTCGGGAGCAGGCCGATGATGTGCGTCGATTGCGACTGCGTCTCGACAGCGGCGGATTCGCCAGCGCGACGTCTGCTCCGGCGAGCCGGCAGGCTGGCGCCGTTCCCGAGGCATTTCGCCGCGCGCACGGCATCACCGAGCGGGCGGATTACGCCGAGGGCGACTGGCTGGTGCAGCCATTCGGCACATCGCTGAAGACCATCACGCCACTGGTGTCGAGCGATGCCTACGCGAGTGATGTGCAGAACTATGTGTTGGAATCGTTGCTGACGCGCGATCCAGAAACGCTCGAGTGGCAAGGCTTCATCGCCGAAAGTTGGCGTGTGAGCGACGACGGCCTGCGTTTCACGTTCAAGTTGCGTAACGGCGTGTCTTTTTCAGATGGCGCTCCACTCACCGCCGACGATGTCGCGTTCACGTTCGGATTCATCATGGACGAGCGCATCGAGGCACCGCGGCAGCGCGCCTACTTTGAAAAGATTGAATCGGTGACGGCCGTCGACGCGTCCACCGTCGAATTCGTCTTCAAGGAACCCTATTACGACAGTCTGTCGCTCGCCGGGGGCATGGACATCCTCGCGCGACATTTCTATGAGCCCTACCTCAAGGAGCCGCAAAAATTCAACCAATCCAAGGGCTTGTTGTTTGGCTCCGGCCCTTACCGTCTCGCCGACCCGCGCACCTGGACGCCTGATCAGGGTATCGTCGAACTGGAGCGCAACCAGCGTTATTGGGCGCCCGTGCAACCGAATTTCGAGCGCGTATTGTGGAAGATCATCGAAAACGAGACCGCGCGCCTCACCACCTACCGCAACCGCGACATCGACGTCTACAGCGCCAAGCCTTTGGAATATCAGGATCTGCGCAAGGACGAGGCGTTGATGAGCCGCAGCCAAGCCCTGGAATACGCCTCACCGACCGCCGGCTATAGCTACATCGGCTGGAACCAGGAACGTAACGGTCAGGCGACACGTTTCGCGGACAAGCGCGTGCGCAGAGCGATGACCTACCTCACCGACAAGCGCCGCATCGTCGAAGAGATCATGCTCGGATACGGCGAACCGGCGGTGGGTCCGTTCAGCCCGCTGAGCAAGCAGCGCGCGCCCGATCTCGAGGTCGAGCCGTTTGATGTCGAGGCCGCCAAGGCACTGTTGCGTGAAGTCGGCTTCGAGGATCGCAACAACGATGGCCTGCTTGAGGACGCCGATGGCCAACCCTTCCGCTTCGAACTGGTGTACTTTCAGGACAATGAGGACACCAAACGCATCGTGCTGTTCCTCAAGGATCTTTATGCCCGCGCTGGCGTTGAGTTGGTGCCAAAGCCGGCGGAATGGTCGGTCATGCTCGATCTGTTGAAGAAGAAGGACTTCGACGCGATCACGCTCGGCTGGACCGGTGGCGTCGAAAGCGATCTGTATCAGATATTTCACTCAAGCCAAACCAAGACCAACGGCGATAACTTCATCAACTACATCAATCCGGAGCTGGACAAGTTCATCGAGCAAGCCCGCGGTACGGTGGACGAAGCCAAGCGCATGCCGCTGTGGCACGCCGCCGAGCGTATCCTGTACGACGATCAGCCCTACACCTGGCTCATGCGCCGCAAGTCGCTGATCTTCGTCGATACTAGAATGAAAAATGTCGAGATCACGCGGCTCGGACTCAACTTAGGCGACAAACCGGTGAGCTGGTACGTGCCGGCCGAGTTGCAGAAGTACTAAAATCCACGAATTGCCGCCGTGAATGATTCGCGACCATCGGTGAGTGCGGTGTCATGCTGAGCTACATCCTCCGCCGTTTACTATTGATGATTCCGACCCTGCTCGGGATCACCTTGGTCGTGTTCTTCGTGATGGCGTGGTCGCCGGGCGGGATCAGCGCGCAGTCGTTGGTGGATGGCTTCGGCATGAACCCGCAGGAGAAAAAAGCGCTGGAGGATTATTACAACCGTCGTTACGGGCTCGATCAGCCGGCGCCAGTGCAGTATCTGCGCTGGCTCAACAATGTCTCGCCGGTTGGGATGAAGCAGGACGCGGAAGGGCGCTACACCGAGTTTTCCTGGAACAAGGGCGTCGACCTCGGTGAGAGCATTCGTTACGGCCGACCGGTCAGTGATCTTATTCTCGAACGGGTACCGATCACCTTGCTGCTGAACCTGTTGACGATACCCCTGATCTACTACATCGCGATCCTGGTCGGCGTGCGGGCGGCGACGGATCGCGGCGGCCGCTTCGATGTCAGTTCGAGCATGGTGATGCTGGCGCTGTGGTCCGTGCCCACCATGTTGACGGGCGTGCTATTGATCGGATTCTTCGCCAGCGACCAGTATTGGCACTGGTTTCCGGCCAGTGGCCTGAACGACCGCGCCGCGCTCGACATGCCGTTCCTGCCGCATTGGTCGAATGTACTTGATGTACTCAAGGTGTTTGGCGGCATGTTGTTGGGAACGGCCGCTGGAATCGCGCTGGCGCGTTCGCGGCAGGGCGCGGTTCGCGGCGCGATGACCGGTTTGCTCGGGTTGGTGCTGGCGTGGTGGATGGCGGTAAGTCTGCCGGGCGGCTCGACACCGTTGACCCTGATTGTGATCGCAGCGTTGTTCGTGCCGATGTTTTTCGCGCTGGGGCGCAGCGACTATCTGGCGTTACGGTTATCACTCCTCGCACTGACGGGGGGCATGATGGGCATCGCGCTTGGCGCGCAGTTCGTTACCGGTGAGTACGTCAGGGGATTCTTGTTCGACCGCGCCTGGCATCTGGCGTTGCCGGTGATTTGCCTTTCCTACGGAGGATTCGCGTTTCTGGCCCGATTGACGCGCTCGGCGGTACTGGAAAATTTGCTCGCGGATTACGCGCGCACCGCACGCGCCAAGGGTTTGCCGGAGTCACAAGTATTGTGGCGGCACGTATTTCGCAACAGCTTGCTGCCGTTGATCACGGTTTCGGCGAGCTTGTTGCCGAGCCTGCTCGCGGGCTCGGTGATCGTCGAGAGCATCTTCAGTATCGATGGCATGGGCAAACTCGCGGTCGAGGCAGTCAAGGGGCGCGATCGCGAGGTGGTGCTGTCAATCACGTTGATAAGTGGTCTGTTGACACTGGTGGGTTATCTGCTCGCCGATATTGCTTATGCAATCGCTGACCCACGGGTGAGTTATGACTGACGCGGCCGCTGCGCGTGCCGGCGCGATTTCGCCGCGTAACCGTCATCAAAGCTACGCGGCGCGGATGGTGCGTCAGACGTTTCGACGCTGGACCGCGCGTCTCGGTCTGGCCTGGGTGTTGCTGCTCGCGTTTGCCGCCGCGTTCGCGCCATTGCTTGCCAGCAGCCGACCGCTGGCGGTAAGGGAGAACGGTGTTTGGTGGAGCCCGGTATGGCGCGATTTCGGCGCCAACGACCTCGCCTGGGCCGTCGCCTTCATCACGCTGGTCTTGGTTGTGTGGTGGCCGATCAGTAGTGTCCGCAAGTTTACGCTCATCGTCGTGGCGACCGGTGTGGCGTGGTTGGCGGGCGCGCTGTGGCTCAGTCCGCCCCAGGTCGTGATCCATGAGCAGTACCGCGAGCAGATCGAGGCCGGTCGTTTCGAGGCCGTGGTGTCGGCACCGATTCCGTTCTCGCCGCAGGATTATCAGCGCGACCGCGGCAACGTCGCACTCCATGCGCCCAGCGCGGTCCACTGGTTCGGAACCGAGGAGAACGGGGCCGATGTGCTGTCGCGCATGATTCACGCCTCGCGTATCGCGCTTGGGATCGGCTTCGTCGCGACCGGAATCGCACTGGTGCTGGGCGTCATCGTGGGCGGGTTGATGGGCTATTTCTCGGGCATCGCCGACATCATCGGCATGCGTCTGGTCGAGATCTTCGAGGCCATCCCGACGTTGTTTCTGTTGCTCGCCTTCGTCGCGTTTTTCGGGCGCGATCTCTACATCATGATGGTGATCATCGGTTTGACCTCGTGGCCCGGGTACGCGCGTTATGTACGCGCTGAGTTTCTGAAACTTCGCGAGCAGGATTATGTTCAGGCGGCGATCGCGGCGGGTCTGCCGTTGCCGTCGATTCTGTTCCGACACATGTTACCGAACGGCGTCGCTCCGATCCTGGTGGCGGCGAGTTTCGGTGTCGCGTCCGCGATTCTCGCCGAGGCAACCTTGAGTTTCCTTGGCCTGGGCTTGGTCGACGCACCGTCCTGGGGCCAGATGTTGAATCAAGCGGTGCGTTCGTCGGCGTTTAACTGGTGGATGGCGGTGTTCCCCGGCGGCGCAATCTTTCTCACCGTATTTGCCTACAATCTGATGGGCGATGCGCTACGCGATGCCATTGATCCCCATTTGAGCGCTGCCGAATCATGAGTGATCTGCCGTTGCTCGAAGTGCGCGATCTGCGGACCTATCTGCGCGCAGGCAAGCGCGAGGTCAAGGCCGTCGAGGGCGTCAGCTTCGCGATCAATCAGGGCGAGACATTTTGTCTCGTGGGCGAGTCCGGTAGCGGCAAGTCGATCAGCGCGTTGTCGGTGATCCGGCTGTTGCCGCGCATCGCACACCACCCGAGCGGCGAGATTTGGTTCAACTACACGGCACCGTCGGGCACGCCTCAGCGTGTGAATATGCTCGATCTGCCCGAAGCGCGGGTGCGTGAGATTCGCGGCGCCAATATCGCGATGATCTTTCAGGAGCCGATGACCTCGCTGAATCCGGTGTTCACCGTCGGCGAACAGATCATCGAGGCGTTGCGGCTACACAACCCCGGCATGACCGTGACTGAAGCCAGGGCGCGCGCCCGGCTCGCGCTGGAACAAGTGCAGATTCGCGACGCCGCCGCGCGCATGGGCGAGTATCCGCATCGACTCTCCGGCGGTCAGCGCCAACGCGTGATGATCGCGATGGCGATGGCCTGCGAACCCGAGCTGTTGATCGCCGATGAGCCGACGACCGCGCTCGATGTCACCGTGCAGGCCGAGATTTTGAAACTCATGCGCAAGCTCCAGGACGAGCGCGGCATGAGTATCCTGTTCATCACCCACGATTTTGGGGTCGTTTCCGAAATGGCGGATCGCGTCGCCGTCATGCGTCATGGATTGATTGTCGAAGATCAACCCTTGGGCTCGGTGATCAATGCGCCGCGTCATGAGTACACCAAGAGCCTATTGGCCGCGCTGCCCGAGAATCTGCCCCGCCTTGCCGAGCGCCAGCCCCAGGCGGGTGACGAGCAACCGTTGGTCCAGGTCGAGCACCTCAAGGTCTATTTTCCGGTTCGAAAGGGCGTGTTTCGTCGGGTGGTCGACCATGTGCGCGCGGTCGACGAGGTTTCGGTCGCGATTCGCGCGGGTGAGATCGTGGCGCTGGTCGGTGAATCAGGCTGCGGCAAAACCACCCTAGGTCGCGCGATATTGCGTCTAACCGAACCGACCGCAGGTCGGATCGTGTTCGACGGCCGCGAAATCACGGCGTTGCCACGGCGCGAGATGCGGGCGTTTCGACGTGAGATGCAGGTCGTGTTTCAGGATCCGGCTTCATCACTCAATCCACGTCTAACGGTCTCTACGATCCTCACCGAACCGATGCAGGTGCATGGCATTGGCGCGGATGACGACGAGCGCCTCGAACTCGCCGCGCGAGTGCTGGAGCGGGTGCAGCTCGAACGAGACCATCTATGGCGGTACCCCCACGAGTTCTCGGGTGGTCAACGTCAACGCATCGGAATCGCCCGAGCGCTCGCGCTCAATCCTCGTTTCATCGTCTGTGACGAGATTACCAGTGCGCTCGATGTCTCGGTGCAAGCGGAGATCCTGCAGCTGTTGTTAACACTGCGCGCCGAGCGCAACCTGGCGATGTTGTTCATCACCCACAATATCAGCGTGGTCGAGTACTTGAGCGACCGAATACTGGTGATGCGGCAGGGGCAGGTCGTGGAGGCGGGCGACAGTGACCAGGTATCGCAAAACCCGCGCGAGGATTACACGCGGGAGCTGATGCGGGCCGTGCCCCGACTTCGGCTCGCGGCGAACGCATCGACCCCCTGAGCCACGGGCGAGACGGCTAGCCTAAGGCAAGCGGCGTGCGACGCAGACGAAGTGCTTACCTTCAAACTCGATCTGGATATCGGTAAATCCGCTGGCATGCAAAGCTCGCTTCATTCCGGCGCGGGTTTGAAATGATTCGTGTCCCCAGCGCTTAACCAGTGCGATCTGGCGCCCAGTCAGATGAAACAACGCGCCATTCAGCAAGACATGGGCTCGGCGTAAGGCAGCGCCAAACCTGAGGTGCCGCAACGAGTTCAAGAACTCGTTGCGCGTGGTGGTGTACGGATGAAGTGTGAACCAGAGTCGGCCATGCGGCTTGAGCACTCGTTTGACTTCATTCAAGGTGCGCTGAATTTCGGTATACGGCACGCTTACGCGCGACACCACAAGATCAAACACCCCTTCCCGGAACGGTAACCCCTCGGCGACGCCGTTGACGAACGCGATCCGGTCAAACTGGTTGCGACCGTAAGCGAGGCAGTGATGGTCCAGGTCGAGACCGACCAGCACGGCGTCGCTGGGCAAATCCGCCGCGACCAGCGTTTGCCCGATTCCGCAGCCGATATCGAGAATCGCCCGATCCGTTTCGGTGATCGGGGGCATGATGTGGTGTTCCTCACGCGCGTCGAGCGCGATCTCAAGTTCCCGCAAGTGGTAGCGGATCGTTTCGTCGATATTCGTCATCGGTGGGTACGGTCCCCAAAGCCTGCTGTGTGCCTGAGCGTGCGAGTCTAGACGCTCGCGCGGGGAACCGGCATCCACTACCGCACGTTTTTGGCGCAACAAGGCCGGGATCGGTTGACTCGGGGATCGAATTCACGACCGCCTTCGCGTTGACACTTTGCTGTCCGGTGACAGTGGTTATCGTGGCCGCGTTCAAATGTGACGGAATTTTTAACGCGCGGTGCTAAGCTTATTCAAAGGCAACCCCGGTTCCTTGCTTCCACACTCTGGTAAAGGATGTTGTTCATGCTTGTTCGAGTCTATCGGCACGTCGTGTGGTCCTTGTGCGTGTTATTGGCCGGTTGCGCGGTCAATCCCTACCTCAGCGAGCACAGTTCCGGCAGTGGGATTTTGTCGGATGACACGATGTTGCGGCACGCGGATTCCGCGAAGCTGGAGGCATCGCGAGGATTGTTGATCACGGGTAATGACCGGGCCTTCCTGTCCAAACTGGAGTTGGTGAAGAATGCGCGGGCGACGCTCGATCTGATGTATTTCATTTATGCCGATGACCACAGTTCGTCGGTGCTCAGCGAAGCGTTGATCGCGGCGGCGCGGCGCGGGGTCAAGGTTCGCCTGCTGGTCGACTACCACACCAACTACGCGCGCCTCGACCTGTTTTCACTGATGCAGCGCGAGGGCGGGGCCGGACCCGACAGTCTCGAAGTCAGGTTCTATAACCGCCCGACGCGTGAAATTGTGATGGATGCCGCCTATCTGACCTTGGGTTGCGATCGTTCCGACCCGGCGGTGTCGACCGTCGCGTGCAGCGTTGAAAAACAACGAACGATCGCCGCGGCGTTCGCCGACGAAGTCATCGAGAGCCAACCTGCTGCCGAGCTCAACATCTCGAATCTGAGCGTCGCGAACTCTGGATTGTTCCTCTCCGGGTTGTACTCGAAGAATCCCAAATTGATGGCGCAAGCGGTGCTCAGTGGACAGCCGATCGACGTCTCCGAGGTCTCTCGGGGCAGCCTCCGAATGACACCGGAGACGCGCAAAGGCCTGCTTGAATTGGCGCAGCTAGAATGGCAACGTCGCACGGGTGACCCGTTGGAGCGGCTGGAAGCCCAGTTCAAGCTGGCGCTCGCGACCCAGTTGCATGGCGAGACGATCAACCCAATTCGTGAGGCGATCCGCGATTTTCTACCGGTCGCGCGGCTCGATGACGCGAGCGCCGTCCGCGATTGGGAGTACCTGACGGATTTCCTCCATCACAAGTTGCTGCTGGCGGACAACGCGCGGATGCAGATCGGCGGTCGTAATATCGAGGATTCCTACCACATGCGGCCGAATCCGCTGGTGAAGAAGTACATCTTCATGGACACCGACCTGCAACTCGATCTGCATGGCAGCGGCCTCGACCTGCGCGGCACCTTTGACCGGCTCTGGGATTTCCGCGCGATGGTCGCGAGTCTGGATGAGGTTCGCCAACACGCGCCCAACGAGCTTGCCGTGAATATCGCGGCGTTCGAGGGTGCGGCGCAGTACTGTGCCAACGTGGCCGGAGCCCCCGCGCGTGAGCAATGCGTGGCGGGCGAGTTCGCGCGACGCGGCGACGATCTACGTGCACGCGAGGACGCCGCGCTCGAGAGCATGCGGCGTCACGCGGATCAATATTGGTCGAGCTATCGTCCAGCCGGCGACAGCGACTCGGCGCCGTCGATCGGGGTCGATGCCACCGCCTTGCTTGCCTATGTCGAAAATCTGCCGCTGGCGGGCGGGCCCACCGCGCTCGAGGCAAGCCGGAGCTACGGTGCGCGCGATGGCGCCGAGGCGCGTTCGGGCAAACGCATCCACGGGCTGTGGTTGGCCGCGCTGGAGCACGTCTGCCGACAAGCAAGCCCGCAATCGCCGCGTCGAATCGTGCTGCACAATGCTTATTTCGCACCGCCGGCAAATCTCATCGAGCGTTTCGGCGAAATGGTTTCGGGCGAAATCCCTTGCGCCGGGGTCACGGTCACGGTGTTGACGAACTCCGAACAAACGACGGATCTGGTACCCGTGAATCTGGTGGCTCGGCACATCCTGAAGGCGTTCGCCGAGTTTTCGGCGCAACGGCACGATCCGGCGCGCGGCGCGCGCTTCGAGTATTACGAATACGTACCGCCAGTCGGCGCGACGGCCGGGCAGGCGACCGAGTCGCTACATTCAAAGGTGGCAATTCTCGGTGACGATCTGCTGGTCGGTTCGGCCAACGCGGACCTGCGCAGCTATCTGATGGATTCCAACAACGCGATGTTCATCAGAAATGCGCCGAACTTGTTGAATGGCTATCAACGTTGGGTCGACGGGCTGCTGGCTGATCCACGTCGCACCCGCAATCAGACCGATTTTTTCGTCACCACCTCGCACGAGCAGATCGTCACGGAAGATCGGCAGGCACTGCGCGCGATCGTGGCCCGCTACGGCGCTGAGCGTTGGCTTGCGCCGGCGCAGATTCAATTCGCCGAGGATTCGATCATCGCGCTGCTGCGACGCGTTCACGCGCTGACGCTAGGCATACTGGCCGGTGATCAAGCGCAGGCGGCTGAGTATAATCGCGCGTTCAAGGGTATCTGATGGGGGCAAGGCGCGCGGTGTACCGATCAAATCTATCAACCGGGAAGTTTCGTCCATGCGTGGCGTGATCGCGGGCCTCGCGATCGCGGTAGCGATCGCCTACGCGGGCTTTCACGTCGGCAACGCCGTACATGACAACGTGCACAACCAGCGATTTATAGAGGTACGTGGCGTTGCCGAAAGGCTGGTCCAGGCGGACCATGCCGCGTGGACCTTGCCATTCTCGGTCGCCGGTCGTGATGTGCGGGAGATCATGCACCAGGTCGCGCGGCAGCAGGAGATCGTGAAGGCGTTTCTGGTCGAGCGCGGATTCAAGCCCACTGAAATCGGCCAGCAAGCGGTCGCGGTGCAGGATAACTGGAGCGTCGGCAACACCAACGCCAGTGAACGGTACACCGGGCGCGCCGCGGTTACGTTGGCAACCTACGACGTCGCCGCCGTGCAAACGGCCGCGCAGGCGCTCGACGAACTACTAAAAGCCGACGTGTTGCTCGACTATCCGAGCATTCAGTATCGCTACACGGCGCTCAACGACGTCAAACCGGCGATGTTGACCGAGGCGACCCGTAACGCGCGGGCCGCGGCCGAGAGCTTCGCCAGCGATTCCGGGGCGCGTATCGTCAAGCTGCGTAGCGCGACGCAGGGGCTATTCAGCATCTTGTCGCCCATCGACGATTACGACGATGCGGCCTCGGTGACCAAGCGGGTACGCGTCGTGACCCGAATGCAGTACACGATAGATTGATGGCTCCTAGCGGCCAAGCCGCGTCGCTTCGCCAATCAAGCGGTCGAGTTCGTGCGCGACTTCCGGTGCGGTGCCGTCCCAGTAGCGCGTATGCGCGCCGGGGCCGATGCAACACTCGCGTCGAACCGAATCGAAGATCTTCCAATCCGACGACCAGAGCGCGGGATCATCGTCGCGCCGCCATAGATAACGGCCGACATAGTCACCGCTGCGATACGCATTTGACCACTGGATCAGCGTGAGCCGCGAGGGGTCCGGGCCGGGAAGTCCCCCCAACGTCCCGTCGACACCGCTCCAGCCATACTGCAATGGAAACCTCAGGTTATAGAGCTGGCGCAGCGGCGAACCCATCGTGAACAAGTACACCGGCAGGTGCTCCGTGTGACCGATATCGAACAGTCGGTGTAACGAGGGGTCGTTGGTATCGCTTGGATTGCCGTACTCGCGGGTCAGGAATCGAAGCAGGTCGGCGGTGATGACGGTACCCTGACTGTGCGCCACGATCACCACGCCACTGTAGCCGTGATTGTCGCGCGGATCGCGCCAAGCCGCGATGTGGCGCAGCAACGAGGCATAGCGCCGACAGATCGCCGCACGCGGCGTCGCCGTGGTCGGCGTGTTGCGCAACCAATTCGCGACATCGAGCGCGATGTCGAGTCCGCCGCGAAACCCGAGCGCCAGAAAGCGAAACGGTCCATGCGAGCCAGTGACCGCGATCAGTATCAGCAACCCGGTCGCGAGCACCGCGAAGCGGTCGAGCGCCTGCCACGGCCACTCGAACCCGATCGATATCAGGTAACCCAATGGCACCAACACGATCACCACGACGCGAAACGCTTCGCCGCTCAGACGCATCCAGCGAAATCCCGCGCTGAGCGAATCCCCGAGCCAGCGACTGGCGCGCGGATTACCTCGACCCTCGAACAGTTCACCCAGCGCCGCGGGCGAGATCGACCAGACCGCCAGCAATAGCGCCAGCACGATTAGACCAATACTCACGGACAACCCAGGCAGGATGCTTTGATCAATCAAGCCTTGCAAACTGGCGACTTCGTCCTGATTGAACTGCTTGGCGCGTGCCGCAAAAAACGCCAACGCTTGCCACAGTCCGGTATTGAGAATCAACACCAACGCACTCGGCAGGATCAGACTCAGATTCACGGTCCAGACAGTCTGGCGCGCGAGTGGCCGCCCTGCCAGCGGCGTCGCGCGCGACAACCATGCGCCGGCGATCGAAACCAGTACCGTGGCGGTGATGATGACGGCCCATACCAAGGTGTTTAGATTGGCCAACCAATGCGCGCTGGCGAGCGTCGCGGCGTAGACCTCGGCTTGCGTGCTCGACGCTGCGCGCGTCCAGAGCGTCAACGCGAACACCAAGGCCGTGACCAGCACCAAGAGGCGCCCCAGCAACCATGCCCCGGCACGGCGTGTTTCGTAGACGCGGCACAAACGCAACACCAGCCCGGCGGCGATCAGCCACAGCCAGAAAACGAAGCCGCGGTAACCGATGCCGACGCCAAGCGTGAGCAGTATCGCCGCCAGCGTCGCCGCGAGGATCACCGGAAACAGCCATGGCCAATGGCGCCCCGCGACATACAATCGGTGGCGATACAGCATGATTCCGCCGATCCCAGCGACCACCGCGCCGGGCACCAGCGCGAACAGCAGTTCCAGGTTCACGCCCGACGGGATGAAATACAAGGCCCCGACCACGCCAAGACTCAACAGACACAGCAATAGAATAGGCACAACCAGCGTCAGCATGACGTCCGCGACTTCATGCAACCGTGATAGCCAGCGCCAACCGGTGCGCTGGGGTTTGAAATAGACCTGGGCGCGGTCGATGGCGATGCCGCCGAGACGGGATAAAAAGAACAGCAATAAGTAGAACTCGAACAGGACCGAGAACAGGCTAGACTTGAGCCGGGAGAGATCGGCCCAGTACATCTCGAACACGTCGACGCCGGCGTCAGCGGGTTCTCCGGGACCTGGCCGGCGAAAGCCGCGCGCGACGACAGTTTCGAGCGCGGGCTCGGTCGCGGGCTCCGCGAAGTTCTGCAGTTGTTCGCGCATCGCATCATGTTCGATGTCGTCGCAGTCGCTATTGGGTCGGACCGACGCGCGGGGGCGATTCCGGCCTTCGGGTTCGGTGGTGCCATCTTCCAGCGCGACCGTTTCGCCGCGCTTGAGATACGCAAAGGTCGCCGAGCCTTGGTTGAGCACGCCGCGGTCGGCGCCCTCGGTATCCACCCGCCTGGCAACTTCGACTCGCCGCAGCCCGAGGCGGATGCTTTCCTCCTGGAACCCAAAATAATCGTGCGCGGTATCGGGGCCGATCAACAGATCCGTGATCGCGCGCGCCGACGCGAACGGTGCCTGATCGGCGACCCCATGGACCGCAATGACCGCTACCCTTTTCATTTCCGACCACTCTCCCTAACATAGCCGCGATTTTTAGATAGACTCCTGAAGAAGATAGACCAGTTCGCCGCCGATGGCGCGTAACGAATCCGGGCGCGGAGCGACCGGAGCCGGGGCAGTGACAAGAACCAGAGGGCACCACGTGGAAGAGACAGACAGCAACAACGAACCCGATTGGGACACCCCGCTCAGTATCACCGTCACGCCTGGCTGGTTGATTCACGCGCTTTTCAGCTCCGCGAGTTCGGTCCATACCGGGTGGAGCAGCTGTGTCGACAGCGCCTTGATCGTATCGGATACCATCGCCGCCGACGATCGTAACGGAAACTATTGTCGACTGGTCGAACAGGAGTTCTCGGAAGGCGAGGGTGAGGACACGGTCTGGCACGATTGGGGTGTCGAGATCCGGGTCGGTGAAATGTTGATTACCGGGCACTGGCAGATCCCCGCGAGTACCTCGCCGATGGAGTGGGACTGGTGCTCGCGCGAGGCCGAGCAAGCGTTCGAGAAGGCCTGCGTGTTGTTCGGCCGGCGCGTGCGGCGCGGACTGCTGATCGAGGAGCCCGACCCGCAAAATGCGCCACCCAAGCAAAAACACCACTGATTAGCTGCCGAAGTCGGGGCCGCGCGCGAGCGGAGTCCGCCGCGTGGCCAATTTTGGTCTATAGTCGGGATGCCAATTCGAGGATTGGCATCACCCCGTTTAATTTCTGGAGCCAAGCGTCATGAGTAAAAAAGCCGAGACGGAAACGTCATCGCTGATGGACATGTTCGATCCACAAAAAATGTTCGATCAATTCAAGCAGGCCATGAACCAGTTCGGCGGCACAGAGGTCGACTTCTCCGCGATGCTGGATGCGCAGCGCAAGAACGTCGAGGCGATGTCCGAGGCCAACCGTAATCTGTGGGCCGGCACCGAGGCGCTGCTCAAGCGCCAGTCCGAGCTGATGGAGCAAGCTTCCAAGGAGGCGATGGAGACCTTCAAAGGTCTGGTGGATGTCAAACCGGAGGAGCTCGCGACCAAACAGGCCGAACTGTTCACTCAGGCCTATGAGCGGGCGAGCTCGAACATGCAGGAAATCGCCGAGGTGGTGCGCAAGGCGCAGGAAGATGCCATGCAAGCGATGGACAAGCGTTTTCGCGAGAGCCTGGAAGAAGTCAAGGCCCTCGTGACCAAGAAATCGTGAGATGAATTGACTGTTCGCGGATGTGCGTCAACGGTATCGCAGTTGGCGTACATCCGTTCAGTCGCGCGCAAGTCGGGTCAGATCACCGTAGGCATCGGTTCGTCGGTCGCGCAGAAACGGCCAGACCCGCCGCTGGCGCGCGGTGCGATTCAACTCCAGCTCAGCGATCAGCGGACCTTCCGCATCTGCATCCGCCACCGCGAGTAACTCACCTTGCTGTCCGGCGATGAAGCTATGGCCCCAGAACTGGATACCCGCGGTTGCCGCGGTCGGATCAGCTTCGTGTCCGGTGCGATTTGCGACCAATACCGGTAGGTGGTTCGCGATCGCGTGCGCGCGTTGAATGGTTACCCATGCCTCGCGTTGGCGGGCGCGTTCCGCCTCGCCATCCCGCGGATCCCAGCCGATCGCGGTCGGATAAAGCAGCAGGTCCGCGCCAGCGAGCGCCATCAAACGCGCCGCTTCGGGAAACCACTGATCCCAGCACACCAGCACGCCGAGCCGGCCCAGCGAGGTCGTGATCGGCTCGAATCCCAGGTCACCGGGTGTGAAGTAAAATTTCTCATAGAACCCCGGATCGTCCGGAATATGCATCTTGCGATAGCGACCGGCGATTCGACCGTCACGCTCGAACACCACGGCGGTATTGTGGAACAGCCCTTCCAGTCGGCGCTCGAACAGGGACGTGACGAGTACGATATCGAGCTCCTGCGCTAGCGCCGAGAAAAACGCGGTACTCGGTCCCGGGATGGGCTCCGCGAGATCGAAGACGGCAGGGTCCTCGTGCTGGCAGAAATAGGGCGTCGTATGCAATTCCTGCAACAAGACCAGCCGTGCGCCCCGGCGCGCGGCGCCACGAACCAACTCGGCGCTCTGTCGGCGATTGTGATCGGGATCGATGACGCAGGCTTGTTGAACGACGGCAACCGAGAGTTTAGACACGTTGAACGACTCCCGTGGGTAGCTGCATAGTCAGGCAATGCACGCTACCGGATTGATGGATGAACGGCAACGCGGGCACCGGCTCCACGGTACGGCCGGGAAACAGCGATTCGATGATCCGTAGTGCCGATTCGTCCTCGGGCACCTGGTAGGTCGGAACGATCACCGCGCCATTCAGAATGAGAAAGTTGGCGTAGCTCGCCGGCAGTCGCTCCCCGGCAGCATTATGGCAAGGTGACGGAAACGGCAACGGCACCAGTTCGTACCGCTCGCCGAGCGCATTGCGAAAACCTCGCAACTCGCCCTCCATCGAGCGGAGCGATTCGAAATGCGCGTCGCGCGCGTCCTCGCAGCGCAGGTAGGCGATGGTATGCGGATCGCAGAACCGCGCCAGCATGTCGATATGACCATCGGTGTCGTCGCCGTCCAGCCAGGCGTGTTCAATCCAGAGGACTTGTTCGAGCGCGAGCGTTTCGCGCAGCCATCGTTCGATGCCGCGCGGATCGAGATCGGGGTTGCGTCCGGGGTGCGACAGGCATTCGCGGGTGGTCATGAGGGTCCCGGCGCCATCGCTCTCGATGCTGCCGCCCTCAAGCACCCTGGGAATCTCGCGGGTCGCGGCCGACGCGAGATACCCGAGCGTGGCAAGCCGAGACGTGACTGCATCGTCGAGTTCGGCCACGAACTTGTCGCCCCAACCGTTGAACCTGAAATCGAGCGCCAGCGGTCCGTCGGCCCCGGTCAAGGTAATCGGGCCGAAATCGCGCGCCCAACTGTCGTTATACGGTAGCGGTATCACGGTAAGTCGTGCCGCGTGCACGGAATCGAGCCGCAGTGTCTCACGCACCGCGTGCGTATCCAGTTCGTCCTCCGGCACCAGCAGCCATGCGCGTTCATGCCGCAATACGGTGCGCACCAACGCGGCGTAGGCCTCGACGGCGCGTGGATAGACCTCGGCCCAGCCGGACGAGACGCGCGGCCAGGCCATCAGGATTGCGTCTTGCGGTTCCCATTCGCCGGGCAGCCTTAAACTGTTGGTCATGTGATATCAGTGAGTTGCGATTACCGACGCCGTACCACGGCGTGCACGACCCTATCATATTCGAAGTACACGACGAATCGGTCGTAGTCCCAGCTCGAAATCGGGGGATTTCCGACTGCTGCCCGCTGTCGCAGCGGGGTGCCAAAGCGGGCCGCGACTTCCTGCTGACGCATGCCGCGGGATGGCAGGTCACGATGTTGAACGACTGCCGGCTGGCCATCGATGACGACGATGTCGCCGATCGCAGCCACCGGCAGTACGGCCAGACTCAACGCTAACGCAATCAGAGATGGGGAGTTACGCATATTTGGGCTTCCGACCTTGGACATCGATTCAAGTTGCAGATTCCGTCGGCGGGAATGTTAATGCGCGCGGGCCGGACTGCAACCCTAAAGTTTTGTTTGAGCGGGCAATGTGGTTTAATCCGCGGCCATGTTCAAGCCACTTCCGCTCTTCATCGGACTGCGTTATTCAAGGGCGAAGCGGCGTACCCACTTCATTTCGTTCATCTCCCTGATATCGATCGCAGGCATCGCGCTCGGCGTGACCGCGTTGATTACTGTGCTCTCGGTCATGAATGGGTTCCAGAACGAATTGCGCGAGCGCATTCTGGGGATGGCCTCGCACATGAAGGTCTCCGAGCTTGATTCCTCGCTGACCAACTGGCGTGCCCTGCAAGCGGAACTCAATGACCAGCCGCATGTGCTCGGGAGTGCGCCGTTAATCGAGTTCGAAGCCATGCTGCACAAGGACGGACGGGTGAGCGGCGCGATTCTGCGCGGTATCGATCCGGCGGAGGAGGCGGCGGTTTCCGAGGTGCACGAGAAAATGGTGGGCGGGTCGATGGACGCATTGCGGTCCGGCGAATACGGCATCGTGCTCGGCAAGGAGTTGGCGTTGTCGCTCGGTGTCGACATGGGTGACAAGGTGACCGTCATCACGCCGCAATCCGTCGTGACCCCGGCCGGGATCGTGCCGCGCATGCGCCGTTTCACCGTGGTTGGCGTATTCGCGGTTGGCATGTATGAATACGACCGTGGTTCCGCGTTCCTGCAGCTCGAGGACGCGGCACGCTTGATGAACCTTGAAGACAAGGTGCAGGCGCTAAGGGTCAAGCTCGACGACATGTTTCGGGCTCGCGCCATGGTTCCCCTCCTGACTGAGCGGCTGGGTCCCAATTTCTGGATCAGCGACTGGACGCGGCAACACGCCAATTTCTTCAAGGCGATTCAGATGGAGAAGCGTGTCATGTTCATCATCCTGCTGCTGATCGTGGTCGTCGCCGCGTTCAACATTGTTTCAACGCTGGTCATGCTGGTCAACGACAAGCGCGCCGACATTGCGATCATGCGCACGCTCGGCATGAGTCCGTCAGGTGTCATGGGGGTGTTCGTTGTCCAGGGCACCTTGATCGGCGCCGTCGGTACGCTGCTTGGAGTCCTCTGCGGCGTGTTGCTCGCGCTTAACATCGAAACCATCGTGCCGGCGATCGAATCGATGTTCCAGACCAAGTTCCTGTCGCCCGACATCTACTACATCAGTGAACTGCCGTCGGACCTCAAGTGGAGCGATGTCTTGCTGGTCGGCACGGTATCCTTCATTGCTTCCATCGTAATGACGCTCTATCCCGCGTGGCAGGCGGCACGAACCCAGCCGGCCGAGGCCTTGCGCTATGAATGAACCTGAAGCGGAGGTCGTGCTCGAAGCGGTCGGGCTGCGGAAGATCTATCACGAGGACCGCCTGCGCGTGCCGGTGCTGCATGGTGTGGACATGACCGTGCGCGCGGGCGAGAAAGTTGCCGTGGTCGGCGCTTCCGGCAGCGGCAAGAGCACCTTGTTGCACCTGCTCGGCGGCCTTGATCTACCCAGCGAGGGCGAGGTCACGGTCTGCGGGCAACGGATCTCGCAGCTCTCCGATACCGCGCGTGGCCGGCTACGTAATCGCTGCCTGGGTTTTGTCTACCAGTTTCACCATTTGCTGCCCGAGTTCACGAGTCTCGAGAATGTCGCGTTGCCGTTGTTGCTTGCGGGCAAGAGCGTCGACGAGGCGAGCGAGCGTGCCGCCGAGTTGCTGCGGCGGGTAGGCCTGGGTGAGCGCCTGGAGCATAAACCCGGCGAGCTGTCGGGTGGCGAACGTCAACGCACCGCGATCGCGCGCGCGCTATCGAACTCGCCCAAGATCGTCATGGCCGATGAACCGACCGGCAACCTGGATCAACGCACGTCGGCGGGGATCTACGAGACGATGTTGGAGATTAACATTGAAATGCGAACCGCTTTTGTGATCGTCACGCATGATCCGGTTTTGGCGCGGCGGCTCGATCGGATCTATCACCTCGAGGATGGCTTGCTTCAGCGACCGTGACCGCTGACGTTGTCGCGGTGGGGTCGAACTTGGCGCCATCTCCCGCCATTACCGTTCTGGAACCGCGGCGCAACACGCGCAGGCGTTGCCGGGCGCGGTAGTCACGCAGTACCAGCAAGCGCCAGAGTAATTGAACAACCCAATAGCCGAGCAAGGACGCCGTGATCGCGATGACGACACAGCCAAGCAGGAACGGCTTCCAGATTGTGAACAACACGGTGGAAAACCATTCGCTGGTCAGTTCAAAGTCGACATGAGCCGGCGGCAGATCAAGTAACCATTCGCCGAGTTTATATGCCCCATAGAACACCGGCGGCATCGTGATTGGATTGGTCAGCCACACCAACGCGACCGAAATTGGAAGGTTGACTCGCAACCAGATTGCGGTCAGGGCCGAGAAGAACATTTGCCCGGGCACCGGGGGCACCGGGATGAAGGCCCAAAACAGCCCAACCGCAAACGCCATCGAAACGGAATGTCGATTGAGATGCCAAAGATTCGGGTCGTGCAACCAGCGCGAAAGGGATTTCAGATTCGGATGCGCCCGTACCGCGTGAGGTTGCGGAAGAATCCGGCGAAAATACCGTTTCGGCATACGTTTAGGCAGTCACGAGGTACAGGCGTGGTTGGAAGCGGACCGAGTGCGGCGCTAGCTTAGCCGAAGTACCACAGTATTTTCATCATGCTGGTTCTCACTTTTGGCTTTCTGACGGGCGTGCTGTACTTGCAGTCGTTCGCGATTCTTCCGGGTCTAGGTTGGGTGTCGGCCGCGGTACCGGCGCTCGCTGTGCTGTTTCTGCATCCGCGCTGGCGTTGGCCGGCGGCGGCCGTCGTTGGGTTCTGCTGGGCCTTGCTACAAGGGCATCTCCAACTGTATCCGAGCCTCGATGAGTCGTTGATCGGCAAGGATCTCACGATTGAAGCGCGAGTGGTCGGCGTGCCCGAGGTCCAGCCCGATCGCATTAGGTTCACGGTGACGCCGGCTGCCTCGGCGGTGGATCGGGCACCGCCTTTACCCGATCGGATCCTGCTTACTTGGTATCGCGATCGACAGACCGTGGCGACCGGCGAGGTCTGGCGTTTACGGGTGCGACTGCGTGAACCGCGCGGGTTCTCGAATCCGGGCGGATTTGACTACGAGCGCTGGTTGTTCGAGCAGGGCGTTCGCGCGGTGGGTAGCGTTCGTGTTGACACCGCGAATCAGCGTCTGGCAGAGGCGGGCTGGAGTGTCGATGCCACCCGCGCGGCGATTTCACAGCGCATTTCGGCGTTGGTCGGCGAGCATCCGCAAGTCGGTGTGATCAAGGCATTGGCGCTCGGTATGCGGCAGGAGATGTCGCAAGCGACCTGGGAGGTATTTATCCAGACCGGCACCAACCACCTGATGGCGATCTCTGGGCTTCATATCGGCTTGGTTGCGTTGCTCGGATTCGTGAGTTTCAAGGCGGTGTGGCGTTGGGTGCCGCGGTTGATGTTGTGGGTCCCGGCGCAACGCGCGGCGGCGCTGGCCTCGCTGCTGTTCGCGGGCGTTTACGCGGCGCTCGCCGGCCTGTCCGTTCCGACCCAACGCGCGCTGATCATGCAGGCCGTGATCGTATTGGCAGTGTGGTTCGGTTGGCGCCTGAGCGCGACCTCGACCCTCGCCACCGCGCTATTGGCGGTGCTGTTATATGACAGTCTCTCAGTGCTCTCGGTGAGCTTCTGGCTCAGCTTCGGCGCGGTGGCATGGCTGTTGTGGCTGGCGCGAATGCATCACGGCATGCGCGGTCCGGGTGCCTGGATCGGCATGCAACTCGGCATCTCACTAGGATTGCTACCGCTCACCATCTGGATGTTCGGCCAGGGCGCGCTGATCTCGCCGCTGGCGAATCTGTTGGCGGTGCCCTGGGTGAGCTTCCTGGTGGTGCCGCTGGTGTTGCTCGGGGTGGTCGCGATCGGCATCTCCGATTCCGCCGCGCGGGTGTTGCTGGAACTCGCGGGTGTTTTACTTGAGTGGCTGCTGCTTGGACTACAACAGCTTTCCGCATTGCCCTATGCATTCGTGCGGCTACCCGCGGCGCCGTGGTGGCTGACAGCGGGTGCGTTCGTGGGTTTGCTGATCGTGTTTGCCCCACGTGGAATTCCGGTGCGCGTGCTCGGTCTTGCGCTGCTCGTACCGCTGGCGGGATTCAGGCCGACCGGGCCGCGCGAGGGCGAGTTCCGCTTGACGGTGCTTGATGTCGGCCAGGGCCTTTCGGTGGTCGTGCGGACGCGACACCACACGCTGGTTTATGACACCGGCCCCGCGTTCAGCCCAAGCTTCACCGCGGTCCGGACCGCAGTGCTGCCCTACCTGCGACATGTCGGTGTTGGACGTATCGAGCGTCTCGTGATCAGTCACGACGATCGAGACCACTCCGGCGACTATCGGGCGCTCATGGCGGAACTTCCGGTTCAGGCGCTTTATCACTCCAAGCCGTCGGTGGCGCCGGGCGCGCTGCCTTGTCTCGACGGTGAAACCTGGCGCTGGGACGGCGTCGAGTTCGACTTTGTCCACCCGTCGCCGGGTCTGGATCGATCCGATAACGATATGAGCTGCGTGCTGCGGATTCGCGGCGCGAGCGGTAGTGTTCTATTGACCGGCGATATAGAACGTGGCGTCGAAGCGGAACTGGTACGACGGCACGAAGCGAATCTCGCGAGCACGGTGATCGTCGCCCCACATCACGGTAGTCGCAGCTCTAGCAGCGCTGAACTGATCGCGGCGGTTCAACCGCGCTATGTCGTCTACAGCGCTGGATACCGCAACCATTTTCGGTTCCCAAGTGCGGAAGTCGTCGAGCGTTACCGCGCCGCGGGCGTGCAGGCACTGCGTACGGATTTGGATGGCGCGCTGACCTTGAACTTCGCGTCTGAACCGGGCGTTGTCGCGGTGGAGCGCTACCGCGATACGCGCCGGCGCTACTGGCAACAACCGCAGAGTGACCCACTCGACACGGTTCGCGTTTCGCCAGATGTTTAATTCCGCTATCATTTGCGCCCTCGTAAAGGATTTGCATGGTCGGAGACACGTGTTTGAATTGGTAAAAGCCGGCGGCGTGCTAATGCTGCCGATCATCATCTGCTCGGTGGTCGCGCTCGCGATCATTCTCGAGCGTTTCTGGACCCTGCAACGCAAGAAGATCATTCCGGATCAATTGGTGTCGAAGGTCTGGCACTGGGTACAGCAGCAGCAACTTACCTCCGAGCGGCTGCACGAGCTGCGCGCCGGTTCGCCGTTGGGGCAAATCCTGGCCTCCGGGTTGATCAACGCGAATCAATCACGCGACCTCATGAAAGAGGCGATCGAAGACACCGGGCGCCATGTGACGTTGCAACTCGAACGCTTCCTCAACACGCTGGGGACCATTGCCTCGATATCGCCGCTGCTGGGTTTGCTGGGCACGGTACAGGGCATGATTCAGATCTTCAGCGTGATCACCAGCGTCGGCGTCGGTGACGCCACGCAGTTGGCCGGCGGCATCGCGACCGCGCTGGTTACCACCGCGGCCGGCCTGATCGTCGCGATTCCGAGTTTGTTCTTCTATCGATACTTCCGTGGCAAGGTCGATGAGTTGATCGTCGAGATGGAAAAAGAGTCGCTGAAGCTCGTCGATGCGTTTCACGGCGGTCGTTGAGCGGGTATAGAGGGTTATCGAGGTGAATTTTCGCACCCGCAGAAGCGAGGAGGTCGGAATCGACCTGGCGCCTTTGATCGACGTCGTATTCATGTTGTTGATTTTTTTCATGGTCACGACCACGTTCAAGCCCGCCGCGCAGCTCAAGATCGACCTGCCCGAGGCCACCACGGGCGCCAAGCCCCAGGACGATGAAACACTCGAGATCGCAATCGACGCCACCGGCAAGTACTACGTGAACGGAGTCGAGGTCGCCAGTATTCAGCCGCGCGCGTTGATGATGTCGGTGCAACACGCGCGGGGCGAGCGTACCGCGCCCCTGGTTGTGATCAAGGCCGACGGCAAGGCGCCGCACCAGTCGGTGATCACCGCCATGGACGTGTCGGGCAAGCTCGGATTGTCGCGTATATCCATCGCCACCAATATCGCGAAAGAGCCAGGCAAGTAAGCGTCACTTTCGCATCGCCGCGCGACCGCGTGGGGCCGGGCCTCAAGACGGCGCGGCACACCAACAGTTGTTACCGAACGCCATGGTTTTAAGTACACAGGATTACAGTCGTACGTGCCGCGGGGAGTGCGTCGCACCGGCATGACCGTGACCGCTCCAGGCATCTATCGGCGCTTGCTGGGCTACAGCGTCAAGCAATGGCCGCTCATGGCGCTCGCGATCGGTAGCATGATCGTTACGGCGGCGGCGGAAACCGGCTTTGCCGCGCTCATGAAGCCGCTGCTGGATGGCAGTTTCGTCGCGCGCGATCCGCAAGCCATTCGCTGGTTGCCGATCTGGCTTGTAATTATCTTCACGGTCGCCGGCATCGCTTCATTCATCACGGGGTATGCGATGACCCGCGTGGGTCGTTCCGTGATCCAGACATTGCGGGCGCGGATGTTTGGTCAGTTTCTGGCGATGCCGGCAACATTTTTCGACAACGCCAACAGTGGCGGATTGATTTCAAAGATTTCCTACGACGTGGAGCAGGTCGCGGAAGCCGCGACCAGCAGTGTAACGGTCCTGATTCGCGACACGCTTACCGTGATCGGATTGTTGAGTTGGATGTTCTATCTCAACTGGCAGATGACGCTAGGACTGCTGATCGTCGCGCCATTTATCGCAGCGATCGTGCGGGTCGTCACCCGTGGCTACCGGCGCTACAGTTCCAGCATCCAGCGCTCGATGGGGGAGGTCACGCACCTGACCCAGGAGGTGATCGAAGGGCACCGGGTCGTCAAGGTGTTTGGTGGTCAAAGCTACGAGCGTGCCCAGTTCGAAGTGGTGAATGCGCGCAACAGCAAGCTGCATCTTAAAATGGCCATGCTGCGCTCGGCCAGCACACCCATCGTGCAACTATTGGTCGCAGTGGCGCTCGCGGGCATGATTTTTTACGCGACACAGGAATCGTTGCAGGATGTCATCACGGTCGGCGCGTTCATGTCGTTCATGACCGCGATGATGATGCTGCTCACGCCAATCAAGCGCTTGACCGACGTCAACGCCACGATCCAGCGCGGGCTGGCCGCGGGTGCCAGTGTCTTTCAGATCATCGACGAGCCGGTCGAGATTGATGAAGGCACGCGCCGCCTGGGACGGGCGCGCGGCCGCATCGAGTTCCGACACGTATATTTCCGCTACGCGATCAATAAGCCCTATGTGATCGATGATCTCTCGCTGGTGGTCGAACCCGGCGAGACCGTCGCACTGGTTGGGCGTTCCGGCGGCGGCAAGACGACGTTGGTCAATCTCGTGCCTCGGCTCTATGATGTCACCGCGGGTCAGGTGCGGATCGACGATATCCCGGTACACGAACTCGGCCTACAGGATCTGCGCGACCAGATTGCCTATGTGGGACAGCACGTCACATTGTTCAACGATACCATCCGCAACAATATTGCCTACGGTCGCCTGAACGAAGCCAGCGAGGCAACGATAATCGAAGCCGCGCGTGCCGCGAATGCGTGGGAGTTCATCGAGGCGCTGCCGCTGGGGCTCGACACGCCCGTTGGCGAGCGTGGATTATTGCTCTCCGGCGGTCAAAGGCAACGTCTTGCAATCGCGCGGGCATTACTGAAAGACGCGCCGATCCTGATCCTCGACGAGGCCACCGCGTCGCTCGACACCGAATCCGAGCGTCTGATTCAGGATGCATTGCATCGATTGTCGCAAGGCCGGACGACGCTGGTGATCGCGCATCGTCTTTCGACCATCGAACGTGCCGACCGGATCGTGGTGGTGCAGAACGGCGATATCGTTGAATCGGGCACTCATCAGACCCTGCTCGAACAATCTGGCGCTTACGCGCGGCTCTACCGCATGCAGTTCCGCGACAATGACCCGACGTCGACGGAACCCGCCGAAGCGGAGTCCACCGATATGCCGTCCGCAGCGCTCGAGTTCGAACAACGGCACGCGCATGGCGTGGATTGAGCGCCATTGGTACCACAATGGTCCCGTCGCGTTTGGTCTTTGGCCACTGTCTCTCCTTTACTGTGGGTTGTCGCGTTGGCGGCGCGAACGGTTGACGCGTCAGGTCAAACGACCCGCCCGGGCGGTACCCGTGATCGTCGTTGGCAATATCAGTGTGGGCGGTACCGGCAAGACGCCGGTGGTCATCTGGCTCGCCGAATACCTCAGGGTTCATGGATACCGCCCCGGCATCGTTAGCCGCGGTTATGGCGGACGCAGGATCGAAACCCCGCGGCAGGTCACCAGCAACAGCGACGTGCGCGAGGTCGGCGACGAAGCGCTGTTGATCGCCAGGCGAACCGGTTGCCCGACCTGGGTATGCGCCGATCGGGCCAGCGCGATGGACGCGTTGTTGCGCGACGAACGCATCAGCGTCGTGATCAGCGATGACGGGTTACAGCACTACCGGATGCACCGTGATATCGAGATCGCGATGATCGACGGTGCGCGGCGATTCGGCAATGGACTCTGTCTACCCGCCGGACCGCTACGCGAGCGACCGTCGCGATTGGAGGAGGTCGATTTCCGCCTGGTGAGCGGCGCACTCGCCGACGAGGGCGAATTCGCGGTCGAATACGCCGGTGACGAGCTCGTGAATCTGCAAAACCCTTTGCGTCGTCTGCGGCTCGATGATCTGAAGGGCAGTGTGGTTCACGCCGTCGCCGGGCTGGGGAATCCCGCACGTTTTTTTCGTCGACTGGAGGACGCCGGTTTGCATCCGACGCGTCACGCGTTCCCGGACCACCACCAGTATCGGCGTGAAGATCTTGATTTCAAGGACAATCTGTCGGTCATAATGACCGAAAAGGATGCGGTAAAATGCACCGTGTTCGCGAACCCGCGCTATTGGTACCTGCCCGTCACGGCACGGCCGGACCCGCGTTTCGCGCCACTGTTACTCAAGACGCTGAAGGATGTGGAACGTGGACAAAAAACTGCTCGATATCTTGGTTTGCCCGGTCACCAAAGGCCCATTGGTCTATGACGCCGACCGTCAGGAACTCATTTCTCGCAGCGCTCGGTTGGCTTATCCGATCCGCGATGGCGTGCCGGTCATGCTGGAGGACGAGGCACGCAAGATGACTGCCGACGAGGTCGATCAGTACCGCAAATAGCGCGTTGGATGCGGTCCGAATGGCGGGGCGGCAGACTTGCTGACGAACGTGGTACGCGCCGCGATAGGGTGCGGCGATCAACCCACCCTCGCCCAAGCGGCTAGTTACCGGGGGTGAGCCCCGCCGCCAGACACGCTTCCAGCGTTGGATGTAGCGCGTCGTGGTCGACCTCGCTACGGAATGGCACGGTCCAGAACCGCGGCGCACGGCGCTTGGCGAGACCGAATTGATCGACCTGCACCGTGTGGTGGCCACCGATTTCCTGCAATACGACCAAGGCGTCGTTGACGAGAACCTCCACTACGATCACCCAGCTCTGTTCGACTCGTAACCGCTGTCCGCGCAAGGCATTCAAGCGGGCGGCGAGTTCGTGGTCGGGCGGTGCCTGCATGGTATTAGATCAGCGTTGCCGTCACGGACGGCCGGTGTCCGCCGTGACGATCAGGCGCGGCCCCGGCGCGCGTTGTGCCCCAATGAGCTGTCGGCAAGGACATGCGTGTCAAGTCTCCAGGTAGTTGTAGACGAACTCGGCGCGCGGCAGTGTCGTCGCACCCATCGAAGTGAGATGCGGGTTTGGCAACTGGCAGTCGATCAGGGTGATTTCGCGCTGGAGCAGCCACTCCGAGAGGTGGACCAGGGCGATTTTCGAGGTATCAGGCTCGATACTGAACATTGATTCGCCGGAAAACACCTTGGGTAGTAGTACGCCATAGAGACCGCCTACGAGTTCGCCCGCGGCGTTCCAAACCTCGATCGAATGCGCGTGACCCAACCGGTGCAGCGCCGCGTAGGCGCTGACCATCTGCGGGCTGATCCAGGTGCCACGCGAACCCTTGCGCGGTGAGGCGCAGCCGCGCATGACGCGTTCGAACGCGGTATCGAGCGTGACCTGATAACTGCCGCGCTTGATCGATTTGCGCAAGCTGCGCGAGATGCGCAGTTGATCGCAGTGAATCACGGCGCGCGGGTCGGGCGACCACCACAGGATGGGTTGACCTTCCTCGAACCACGGAAAGATGCCGCGGCGATAGGCGTTCAACAGGCGTTGGGGTTGCAGATCGCCACCCACCGCGAGCAGTCCATCGGGATCCTTCAAGGCCTTTTCGACCGGCGGAAACTGGTCGTTCGGATCGTACGGGTCCAACCAGGCGAGTGCGGTCATACGATGTCAATGCGCTGCGACGGGGGCGTGCTGTCGTGTCGATAGGGTGAGTGAGCATAGACCGAGCGCAAATAATCCTCCATTACCAGTTGCTCGCGTCGGCAATAGTCGGCGAGTGCGGGGCGGAAGCGCGGATCGGCGATCCAGTGGGCCGACCACGTGCGGGTCGGCAAAAAACCACGCGGCACCTTGTGCTCGCCCTGAACGCCGGGCTCGAAACGCGTGAGTCCGTGCTCGATCGCGATCTCGTGGCCCTGGTAGTAGCAGGTCTCGAAGTGCAGGCTGTGAAATTCGCGCTCGCATCCCCAATAGCGCCCGAACAGCGTGGCGTGGTCTCTGAAGAACAAGGCGCCGGCAACCATGTGTCCGGCGTGCCAGGCGCTGACCAGAATCATGTGGTCGCCGAGTTCATCGCGCGCCGCGCTGAAAAAGTCGAGGGTCAGGGTCGCCAATCCATGGTGTTTGTCGAAGGTGTCGACGTAGAAGCGGTGAAACGTGGCCAAGTCGGCATCGCTGATCGCCGCGCCGGCGGCGCGCCGCATCTGGATACCCTGTTCCCCCACCCGGCGTCGCTCGCGTTTGACTTTTTTGCGCTTGTCGGCGGAGAAGCTCGCGAGAAAGGCGTCGAAATCGGCGTAGTCCTGGTTGTGCCAGTGAAAATTGACGCCCATGCGAGCGATCAGACCGGCGTCGCGCAGTGTTTCCAGGTCGCCGTCGTTGGGAAACAACCAGTGAACGCCGCTATGTTGCCCGTTTTCCGTGAGCCTCATCGCCGCCGCTATCAGCGCGCGTTCCACGGTTGGGCGATCGGCATCGGGTCGGCACAGCAGCCGGGCGCCGGTCGCGGGGGTATAGGGCACCGCGACGACCAGCTTGGGGTAGTAGTTCAAACCCGCGCGTTGGTAGGCCTCGTCCCAAGCCCAGTCGAACACGAACTCGCCGTAGTAGTTGTACTTGACGTACATCGGCATCGCGCCGAGCAGATCGCCGGCGTCATTGTAGGCGCCAACGTGCAGCGGTTCCCAACCGAGGCGCGGTCCGACGCAACCGTGCGCTTCGAACGCAAGCAACACGCCGTGACGCAGAAACGGGTTGTCGCTGCCCGCGAGCGCATTCCACGCGGCGGGCGAGAAGTCGCTGAACGCGGTGTGGTAGCCGACCTTCAAGCGCGCGAGACCGCGCCGATCCGCACCGCCTTATTGCGCTCCGCCGAGTGCGTCGAGGTAGCGCTCGGCATCGAGCGCGGCCATGCATCCGGTGCCGGCGGAAGTGATTGCCTGGCGGTAGATGTGGTCCATGACATCGCCGGCGGCGAACACGCCCGGGACACTGGTCGCGGTCGCATCGCCGTTGGCGCCGCCCTTGACGACGATATAGCCCTTTTCCATGGTGAGCTGTTCGAGGAACAGGTCGGTATTGGGACGATGACCGATCGCGATGAATACCCCGCTCAGGTCGATATCGCGGGTCTCACCGCTCTGAACCTGCTTGACGCGCATGCCGGTGACACCGCTTTTGTCGCCAAGGACTTCGTCGAGCACGTGATTCCAGTGAATCGTGACGTTGCCGTCGCGGGCGCGCTCGAACAGATGGTCTTGCAGGATTTTCTCGCCGCGCAGGCTGTCGCGGCGATGCACCAGATGGACCTCGGCGGCGATGTTCGAGAGGTAGAGCGCTTCCTCGATGGCGGTGTTGCCGCCGCCAATCACCGCGACCTTTTGCCCGCGGTAGAAGAATCCATCGCAGGTCGCGCAGGCGGAAACGCCACGACCGCGAAATTTCTCCTCGGATTCGATCCCGAGGTACATCGCGGAAGCGCCGGTGGCAATGATCAGCGCGTCACAGGTGTAAACGCCCGCGTCACCGGTCAGTTTAAACGGGCGTTCGCGGAGTTCCACCCGATTAATGTGGTCGAAGACGATCTCGGTCGCGAAGCGTTCGGCGTGCAGACGCATCCGCTCCATCAGGTCGGGTCCTTGTACCCCGGCGTTGTCGCCAGGCCAGTTGTCGACATCCGTGGTGGTCATGAGCTGGCCGCCTTGCTCCAGTCCAGTGATCAGCACCGGGCTGAGGTTGGCGCGGGCGGCATACACCGCCGCGGTGTAGCCCGCCGGCCCTGAACCGAGAATCAGAAGCCGGCAGTGTTTGGAATCGCTCATGTATAATCCACTCCTGTTTGTCGCGGGAACCAGCCCGCCATTTTGAACCTCGCGCAATACTAAGCAAAGCCCATACACCGCTCAAGAACACTGGATACCCAAGCTCATGCGCATCGGCCTTCCCCGCGAAATCAAGCCACACGAACATCGCGTCGCCCTCACGCCGCTGGCCTGCGCCGAATTGGCGGCGCTCGGGCATCAAGTCTGGATCGAGGCAGGCGCGGGCGCCGGCAGCGGCTATGCGGATGCCGACTACCGCTTGTACGGCCTGGAAATCGCGCCGGATGCAGCCGCGCTGTATGCCACCAGCGACGTGATCGTCAAGGTCAAGGAGCCCATCGAGGGCGATCTCGCCTATCTGGAGCCGCGGCATTTGCTGTTCAGCTTTCTGCATTTGGCGCCAAACCGCGCGCTAGGCGAACGCCTGTGTCGGATCGGCCTGACCGCGTTTGCATACGAAACCCTGGAAGTGAAAGGCCGCACGCCGGTGCTGGCGCCGATGAGTCTGATCGCTGGCAAGCTCGCGGTGCAGATCGGGGCGACGTTGCTGCATCAGCCGCACGGCGGTAAAGGTCTGTTGCTCGGTGGGATCGATAACCTGGAGCGGGGCAAGGTGGTCGTGCTTGGCGCCGGTTCGGCTGGGGCGATGGCGTGCCAGACCGCGGCAGCGCTCGGCGCGCGCGTCACCGCGTTGGACATCGACCCGAAACGGCTCAAGGCGCTGGCGAAGTCCGTTTCCGGCATCGACGCGTTGGCGTCAACTCCGGAGCGCATCGCGGTCGAAGTCAAGACCGCCGATTTGCTGATCGGGGCGGTGATGCGGGCTGGACACACCGCGCCGCACCTGGTGTCGCGCGCCGATGTCGCGGCGATGCAAGCCGGCGGCGCGATCGTCGACATCGCGATCGACCAGGGCGGCTGTATCGCGACCGCGCATGCGACCAGTTACGATGCGCCGACCTATGTCGAGGAAGGCGTGGTCCACTTCTGCGTCACCAACATGCCTGGCGCCGTGCCGCGCACGGCCTCGCAGGCGTTGTCCGCAGCGATCATGCCGCATTTGAAACGGTTCCTGCACGGGCGCTGGCAGGCGGACAAAGCGTTGCTCAGCGCGCTCAATGTCGCGGCGGGCGAGTACCGACATCCGGCACTGATCGAGGAATTCGGCGCCTTCGAACACGTGGACGCGGTTCGGTAGGTTCGTGTTAGTCGACGGTATAGGTTATGCTAATCAATGAATTGCAATTGCAACTTGGATATTTACGTTAAGCCTTGAAACAAGCGGTCAAGAAATCCGAAGCACCCACGCCATTGAGTGTCCACCTGGGGCGCGGTGCGCGCGAGGCATTGCTGATCGTGTTGGTCGCGATCGGCGTGTTCATGATGCTGGCGCTGGGTACCTACTCGATCAATGATCCCGGCTGGTTCTCGACCGGCTTTGAAAAGCACGTCCAGAATCTCGGTGGCGTGGCTGGCGCGTGGTTCGGCGATATTCTGTTTTACCTGTTCGGTTACCTGGCGTTTCTTGCACCGGTATTCGTGATCCACAGTGGTTGGTTGCTGTACCGCGGCGATCGCGATACCCGCCAACTCGACCTCAACGTGCTCGGCTGGCGTGCGCTGGGTTTCTTGATCACGCTGTTTTCCGGGTGTGGCCTTGCGTACCTGCACTTCAGTGGTGCGGCGTTGCCGCAGAGCGCAGGCGGGCTGTTTGGCGAGATGGTGGGGGGCGGCCTCGCGAACTCGTTCAACCTGGTTGGCGCGACATTGCTGCTGCTCGCGGCGTTTTTCAGTGGCGTGACCGTATTCACGGGCCTGTCCTGGATCGCGGTGGTCGACAAGACCGGTGCGATTACCCTCGATATTACCTCCAAGGCGTGGACCTGGTTCGTGCAAATGCGCCAACGCCAGGCGGTCGAGGAGGTGCGGGAACAGCGCCTCGCGGCGCTGGAACCCGAACTCAAACGTAACAAGGAACGCAAGCGACCCCGGATCGAGCCACCGCCGAAAAAGGTCGAGCCGAGTGCACGACCGGACCGCGAAAAGCAAATGCCGCTATTCAAGGCCCCGGCCGAGGGGCCGCTGCCGACGATCGATCTGCTCGATGCACCGCGTCCGCGCAGCGGCGGCTATTCCGCTGCGGCGCTGGAGGCGATTTCGCGTCAGGTGGAGCTCAAGCTGCGCGACTTCGGCGTCGAAGCCGAAGTCGAATCGGTGCACCCGGGTCCGGTGGTCACGCGTTTCGAACTGATGCTTGCTCCGGGGGTCAAGGTCAGCAAGATTTCCGGGCTGGCGAAGGATCTGGCGCGGGCATTGTCGGTCGTGAGCGTGCGGGTGGTCGAGGTCATTCCGGGGCGGCCGACGATCGGATTGGAGATTCCGAACGAACAGCGTGAAGTGGTGACCTTGAGCGAGATCGTCGCGTCCAAGGTCTACGATTCATCGCATTCGGCGTTGACGCTGGCGCTGGGCAAGAACGTCGGCGGCGAGCCAATGATCGCCGATCTGGCACGGATGCCGCATTTGCTGGTTGCCGGCACGACCGGGTCGGGCAAATCGGTCGCGGTCAACGCGATGCTGCTCAGCGTGTTGTTCAAGGCGACACCGAACGAGGTGCGGTTGATTCTGATCGACCCGAAGATGCTGGAGTTGAATGTCTACGAGGGCATCCCGCATCTGTTGACGCCGGTGGTTACCGACATGAAGGACGCCGCCAACGCGCTCAGGTGGGCGGTTGCGGAGATGGAGCGGCGCTACAAGCTGATGTCCGCGCTCGGCGTGCGTAATCTGGCCGGCTTCAATCGCAAGATCACCGACGCGAAGGAACGCGGCGAGGCGGTCAACGATCCGCTGTGGCGGCCAACGGGGCTGGTCGAGGACGAGCTCGCGCCGGCACTGGAGGAGCTCCCGCAGATCGTGATCATCGTCGACGAATTCGCCGACATGATCATGATGGTCGGCAAGAAGGTCGAGGAACTGATCGTGCGGCTCGCGCAAAAGGCGCGCGCGGCCGGACTGCATCTGGTGCTGGCGACGCAGCGGCCGTCGGTCGATGTCATTACCGGACTGATCAAGGCCAACGTGCCGTCCCGGGTTGCGTTTCAGGTGTCGTCGAAAATCGACTCGCGCACGATTCTGGATCAGTCCGGCGCCGAGCAACTGCTCGGTCACGGTGACATGTTGTTCATGCCGGTCGGCACGACCGTACCGACGCGGATTCACGGTGCGTTCGTCGGCGATCACGAAGTCCATCAGGTGGTGGCATTCTTGCGCGAGCAGGGCGAACCCAACTATCTGCTCGAGGTCATCGCCGACAGCGAGGAAATTGAAAACGATGGCAACGGCGCGGGTGGCGGTAGCGATATCGAATCCGACCCATTGTATGATCAAGCCGTTGCGATTGTAACCGAATCCGGCAAGGCTTCGATTTCGTACGTTCAGCGCCGGCTCAAGGTTGGCTATAACCGGGCCGCGCGGATGATCGAGCAGATGGAGGCCTCCGGCGTGGTCAGCGCGGTGCAATCAAACGGTATTCGCGAGGTGTTGGCGCCGCCGCCGCCCGAGCGCTGATTATAATGCTCCAAATAGTACCCCAGCCCCAGGAGGCGATCGTGCGATTTTCGAAATTTTTGGGTGCCGCGTGCGTGGCGATGTCGCTCGCGTTCGCGGTCCACGCCCAGGATGATTCCGGTGTTGAGCGTTTGAACAGATATCTTTCCGAAATAAAGAGCCTGGAAGCGCTGTTCACGCAGGAAGTCATCTCCGAAAAAGGCGAGATCCTGCAAACCGCGACCGGACGCCTGCAATTGGCACAACCCGGAAAGTTTCACTGGGAATACGTGCTGCCAGCCCCGCAACAGATCATCTCCGACGGCAAGACCGTGTGGTTCTACGATACCCAGCTGAGCCAAGTCACGGTCAAGAAGCTCGACGACGCGATCGGCAATACGCCAGCGGCGATCCTCACCCAGGGACAACAAATCGGCGCCCACTTCGAAGTGCACGAGCGCCCCGAGCGTGAAGGCCTCAAATGGGTCGAGCTACTGCCGAAGAAGAGCGATACCGATTTTCGGCGGGTACTGATCGGCCTCGATGACGAGAACGTGCAAGGCATGGATCTCTATGATCAGTTCGGTCAGATCACGGTGATCCGGTTCATGGATACGGTCAATAACCCCGAGCTGCCGAACTCGAACTTCAACTTCACGCCGCCGCCCGGCGTCGATGTCGTTGGCTCACCGTTCTGACTCACCCGCCACGGTCAATCCGGTCCGGCCACTGGCGGATCGGGTGCGTCCGCAGAAAATCGAGGATATCTCCGGACAGGGGCATCTACTGGCGCCGGGCCGGCCACTGCATGAGGCGCTGAAGCAGGGGCATCTGCATTCGATGGTGTTCTGGGGGCCGCCGGGATGCGGCAAGACAACCCTCGCGCAATTGCTGGCGGATCTCGGCCATGCGCATTTCGAGCAACTTTCCGCGGTGCTGGCGGGGGTCAAGGAGATTCGCGCCGTCGTCGAGGCCGCGCGGCAGCGCTTGCGGGACAGCGGGGCACCGACGCTGCTCTTCGTCGACGAGGTTCATCGTTTCAACAAGGCGCAACAGGACGCGTTTCTGCCACACATCGAGGACGGTTCGATCGTGTTCGTCGGCGCGACGACCGAAAACCCGTCGTTCGAGCTGAATAACGCGCTCCTGTCGCGCGTTCGAACCTATGTCCTCAAACCGTTGTCGCGCGAGGCGTTGAAGCAGCTCGTCCTGAGTGCGTTGAGCGATCCGCGCGCGGGGTTTACTCAATCAGTGCGCCTGGGTGAGGACGCACTCGACGCCTTGGTCGAGTTCGCCGATGGCGATGCGCGGCGAGCACTCAATTTGCTCGAGTTGGCGGTCGACCTCGGTGAAGCCGGGGCCGACGCGGTAGAGGTGACGCTGGCTACCGTCGCGAGTCTCGCGGGCGAACGGATGCGTCGGTTCGACAATGGCGGCGAGGCTTTTTACGATCAGATCTCCGCGATGCACAAATCGGTGCGCGGCAGCAGTCCTGATGGCGCGTTGTATTGGCTGTGCCGGATGCTGGACGGCGGCGCCGATCCGCGTTACCTGGCACGGCGCGTCATACGCATGGCGTGCGAGGATATCGGCAATGCCGATCCGCGCGCGTTACGCCTCGCGTTGGATGCGGCCGAAGTGTATGAGCGCCTGGGCAGCCCGGAAGGCGAGCTGGCCCTCGCGCAGGCGGTGATCTATCTGGCCTGTGCCGCCAAGAGCAACGCGGTCTACACGGCTTACAACGCCGCTCGCGAGCGGGTCGCGCACAGTGGTAGTCTCGAAGTGCCGGTGCACCTGCGCAACGCGCCCACGCGGTTGATGCGCGAACTCGGGTACGGCAAGGCCTATCGCTATGCTCACGACGAACCCGACGCGTATGCCGCCGGCGAACGGTATCTGCCCGACGCATTCGGCGATGTCGTTTTCTACCACCCGGTCGGTCGCGGTCTGGAAACGCGGATTCGCGACAAGCTCGCCGAGCTCAAGGCGCGCGACGTCGCCGCGCGGCGGGCGCGCGAACCGGACTAGCGCCGCCGTCGCGCACTTCTGACACCGGGTCCGTTTTGTTAGTATCGTCGCCCCTTACCCTTGCTTGAGACGAGTGTCCGCATGACCGTCCGCACCCGCTTTGCTCCGAGTCCGACCGGATACCTCCACATTGGCGGCGCGCGGACCGCGTTGTTCTCCTGGCTCTACGCGCGCAGGCACGGGGGCACATTTATCTTGCGGATCGAGGACACCGATCGCGAGCGTTCCACCGAAGCATCCGTCCAGGCGATTTTCGATGGCATGCGTTGGCTCGGGCTCGACCACGACGAGGGGCCGTTTTTTCAAACCCGGCGCATGGACCGTTACACCGAGATCCTGCAACGCTTGCTCGAGCAGGGCGATGCCTATCACTGCTATTGCTCAAAAGAGGCACTCGAGCACATGCGCGCCGACCAGGTCGAGCGCAAGGAAAAGCCACGTTACGACGGACGTTGCCGGCACCGCACCGCGCCGCCGCCTGAGGGCGTCGCGCCGGTGATCCGGTTTCGCAACCCGTTGGACGGGGAGGTCGTGATCGACGATATGGTCAAGGGCCGGGTGGTCATCCGCAACGACGAACTCGATGACTTGATCATTGCCCGTGGCGACGGTACGCCGACCTACAACTTCACGGTCGTCGTCGACGACTTCGACATGGGTATCACCCATGTGATTCGCGGCGACGATCACCTCAACAACACCCCGCGCCAGATCAACATCCTGAATGCCCTCGGCGCGACGCTACCGCGCTATGCGCACGTGCCGATGATTCTCGGCGAGGATGGCGCGCGCCTGTCAAAACGGCACGGGGCCGTCAGCGTGATGCAATACGCCGAGGACGGCTATCTGCCCGAAGCGTTGCTGAACTACCTGGTCCGTCTCGGGTGGTCGCATGGGGACCAGGAATTGTTTACCCGCGAGGAGATGATTCAGTTGTTCGACCTCGACGGCGTGAACAAGGCGGCCTCGATGTTCAATCCGAAAAAGCTGCTGTGGATCAACGAACAGTATCTCAAGGCGCATGACCCGGTCAGCGGTGGGGCGCTGCTCGCGGAGCGTCTGTCGACACAGGGGATCGATACCGCGCAAGGACCGGATCCCGTCGCGGTCTACACAGCGCTCAAGGAGCGCGCCAAGACACTGCTGGCGATGGCTGAGAGCGCACATTATTTTTACGCCGATCCGGAGCGCTACGACGCGACCGCGGCGGCCAAGCAATTCATCCCGGCGACCGCGGCGATGTTCGAACGACTACGAACCGCGCTGGAGGCATGCGACGACTGGACCGCCGTGACGCTGCATCACCTGATCGCCGAATTCGCGCAGGCGCAAGGACTCAAAATGGGGCAGGTCGGAATGCCGTTGCGGGTCGCGTTATCCGGCGCGGGCGACACCCCCGATATCGGCGTCACGCTCGGTCTGATCGGCAAGGATGCGACACTGCGGCGCATCGATCGTGCCGTTCGATTCATTCAATCGCGTTAGCGTACAAGCAGTCGGAGCCGACGCGACGGTTCGCGTCGGCGATTGAGGTTCACGCGACGCCGTAGCAATCAGGCACCTTTATCGACCAGCACTTGCGCGGCGATTCGATGATCCAGCGCCAGCTCGGTGTGGTCGATACGAATGATCGTCACGGGGCGTTGCTGCAGGACATTGACCTTGCCGCCCGCCTCCAGGCCGTAGGCGCGCAGGTGCTGCTGGTGACGTTTCGACAAGGTATCGGAAAATCCCCAAACCGTGACCTGTTGACCGGGAATCGTTTCTTTCAGGGTCATAATTTGGCTCCAGCAAAATGTTCGACAAGCTTCATCCAGCCACGCGCGAGTACCGACTGTGTGGGGTCGACCAACGCATGACCACAGCGCGCGCAGCGCAGTTGGCCGCAACCGGCACCGCAGCCGCCGCAGGTATCACCTTTGGTGTTGCAGCCAGAGTCCCGCGGCGTTGCCGACTGAACGTGTCCGCACATTGGGCAGGTAAGTGGTTTGATCATTTCTAGCCCCATCCCATCAGGGTGAGCAATTGGTTCAAGGCGCCACCAATGAGGAACGCGAGTGGCATGATCAGCAGGATCATCAGCGCGGCGATTCGTAGGCCGTACTCCTTGACGATCATGAACATGCTGGCGATGCAGGGCACGAACAGCGTGATGGTGACCATGCCGACGACCATCTGGCGCGCCGTCAGCAAGTCCTCGGAACTGAGGACAAACAGGCCAGTGGCGCCAAAGTCGCGACGCAAAAACCCCATGAGGAACGCCGATGCGGCTTCCTGTGGCAAGCCGAGCCAGCCGGTCACGAGCGGTTTGGCGGCCTCGATCAGCCATGGTAGCACCCCGAGTTTATCGAGCGCGAACATCAGGGCGGTGCCGAGCAGGAACAGCGGGATGACTTCCTTCAGGTACCACTCGAGCCGAGCCAGGGTTTTCGCGATGACGTTGGTGACTTGCGGAACCCGCATCGGCGCGAGTTCGACCATCAGCGGCGTCGCTTCGCCGGGCACGAAACGTCCGGCGATCCAACCAACGACGCCGAGTATGCCGACGACGGTCATGGCCCAGATCAGGGTCGCCGTGAACGACATCCCGGCAAGCAGTCCCATCACCACCCCCAACTGTGCCGAGCAAGGCACGGCCAGCGCGAGCAGGAACGTAAGGATGAGCCGGTCGCGACGCGATTCGAGAATGCGAGTGGTCAGCGTCGCCATCGTCACGCAGCCCAGGCCGAGTACCATTGGCAGAACCGCCTTGCCGTTCAATCCCAGGCGTTCGAACACGCGATTCGATAGTGCCACCAGCCGCGAGAAATAACCCGAATCCTCCAGCAGTCCGAATGCCAGGAAGAACGTGGTGACGATCGGCAGAATCAGCGCGATCGCGTAGGTCGCACCCATCGTCCAGAGGCCGTACTCGCCGGCGATGAAGTCAGCCAGGAAGGGTGGCAGCCAGCGTTCGGCCGCGTTGGCGACCCAAGGATTGATGACTTCGCCGAACAAGCCCTCCTCGAGTAGCCCCACCAGCGTGCCGGCGCCGAAGATGCCGACAAACAGGTACATCAGGTACAAGACCCCGAGCAATATCGGCCAGCCCCACAGCGGGTGCGCCGCGAAGCGGCCCAGTCGTGCGCCAAGCCGATTGCCGGATGCATCCGAAATCAACAGCGCCGCTTCGAGCAACTCCGCGACGAACGAAGCGCGGGTCGCGTGAATCAGATCGGCATGGGAGGATTCCTGTGTCGCCGCGAGCGCGGCGCGTTCGCGCACGAGTCTTTCGTAAGTCTCGGCCTCGAGCGTTTCGGCGAGCCAGTGTTCAGTTTCGCCGTCCTGACTGAGAAACGCCAACGCGAGGGCTCGTGGCGCACGATTCGAATGCGGCAGAAGGGGTGCGAGTTGGCGCACGGCCTCTTCGACCGCAACCGGATAGTTCAGCTGCAAGCGCGTCGGCTGGGCGTTGGCGAGCGTCTCGATGAGCTGCTCGATGCCCTCGCCGGCGGTCGCCACGGTCTTCACCACGGGCAATCCCAACCGGCTCGACAAGGCCGCGGCGTCGACGTCGAGCCCCAGCGAACGCGCCTCGTCCATCATGTTCAACGCCAACACCATCGGCAACCCAATCTCGGCGAGCTGGACCGATAGCTGTAACGTGCGGCGCAGGTTCTTCGCATCGCCAACCTGTACCAGCGCCTCGATCGACTCACGCAGCAACAGGCGCGCGGTGACGCGCTCTTCGTCGGAATAGGGCGGCAGCGTCACCACCCCGGGGGTATCGATCACCCAACCGCCAATCGATGGCCGCGCGCTCGCGCGGGAAATCTCGACCGTGGTGCCAGGGTAGTTGGACACCATGACGTAATGACCCGTCAGGCGGTGGAACAACGCCGATTTGCCGACGTTGGGCTGCCCGACGAGGATGAGGTTACCTGCCGCGGCGCTCACGATAGTTTAGAGCAGCGCGGTGACGAGACGGGTGGCCGTGCGTTGTGCAAGCACGCCGAGCACCGCTTTGCCGAATACGCCGACGACGCCTTCACTGCCGCCGGCCGGTTTGCCGATGGTGGGCTCGAGCCGAAGTGCCGAGGATTCGAGACAACCCGAAGCCGCCAGCAACTGTAAAAGGTCGTCATGCGAATGCCGCGACGGATCGTAATGAACGGTCAGACTACCGGCGCGCGGATTGAGTCTGACCAAATCAACGCCGCTCATCGATTGAAGCGCAAGCACCGCGTTGCGGGCTCGCGCGCCGTGGCATTGAAA
>JBHJOI010000102.1:0-23790 GCA_050329935.1 Thiotrichales bacterium
CAGCTGAAAAGGCAGCAGCTGAAAAGGCAGCAGCTGAAAAGGCAGCAGCTGAAAAGGCAGCCGCAGAGCAGGCGCCGGCGCAAAGAGCCACTGCGAAGCCGCTGGCCGAACTTGAGCCGCATGCTGGCTCGAAGAATGGAAAAAAGAGCGTGGCCCGTCCGAGTGCGGCGCAGGATCGCGAGCGTAAGCTGGACTATTTGTTGACCAACCCGGAAGAGGATGATTCGGAAGACGACGGGCCATCTGGCGCACCGGGTACGTTACCGGTCAAGCCGGTGAAGCCTAAGGGTCGGCGCGGCATACGTCTCAAGGGGGCGGACAATCATCCCGAGAAAAATTGACATTGATCAAGTCGAATTGCTCGGCGAGATGAGATTATTTATGAAATTAGAATATTCTAATATATTAGAGTATTCGAGATCGTGGCAGAGCTTATATGCCCGGTCTGTCGGAAGGTATTCATTGCCGATGTGGTGTCGCTACGACGCGGCGTTCATGCGCCAGCGATCTAAGGACGCCGCGTCCTTGGTCAATCGCGAGTGGACGATGTGCTGGGTTTTGACCGGACCACAACGACTCAGGGGACCGACCGATGGCGGCCTGTAAAGTCCTTTGGGCGGTACCTCGTGGCATTCGGCATCACTGGGCGTGGATTATCTACGGCGTCGTTTTTGCGACGGTAACAAACGACGCGTTGTCCCAAGGTCGAGTCAGAGGTGGTGAAGAGAAGGCGTTTCAAGGTGTTTTTGTGCCGGAAGATTATTCGCCCTATCAGCCGTATGCGGGTGGTGCGAGTCGCGGTGGTGTCGAGTCCTTGTGGGCCCCCCACTCAGGCGTCCAGTCGGTATTGCCAGTAGCGCCCGTGCCCTCGACTCCTCTTGGCATGCCGTACATGTCTCCCGCGCCGGTCGACGCCTATGGTTGGGGTGGCGCCTATCCCGCAGTGACGCCTGGGCAAGGTGGATTTTCAGTCCCGCAATTGTATCCGGGGTACGGTGGCATTTCGCCTTACGGAGGCTTGTACAACCCATTTGGTCCGTTTCTGACGCCGAGTTTGATGCCGTCGATACGCTGAGTCTTGTCAGTACGCGGGTTATCGTAATCAGGTCGTGTCTTCAAGTCTCCCGGACACGCACTGAAATTATCAGGGAGACAATGAGCATTAGGAGAGTGAGCTATGAAACTGAAAAAGCTCGTTATGGTTGCTGCAATGGCCGGTGGAATCATGCTGCCACTGGGTAACGCCAGTGCCTGGTACGGTCCGGGTTGGGGCGGTCCTGGCTATGGCCGCGGTTGGGGCGATGGCTGGGGCATGGGTGATATGCTCGGCGATATGTTTGGTGATGCCGATTTCGGCTTCAACATGAGCGGCAGCGGTCGCGGACGGGGGTCGGGTTATGGTTCGGGCTACGGCTACGGTCACCCGTCTTACTACGGCGGTTACTATCCGTATGGCGGCTACTATCCGTACGGTGGTTACGGCTATCCTTACGCACCGGTCGCGCCATATGGTGCCGCGCCGGCCGCTCCCGCGGCCGCTCCTCAGGCACCCGCGCAAGCACCCGCCGCGAAATAATTAGGACTGTCGGTGGGCCTCGCCTACCTGACATCCGCGGTACGGCGCGAGATACCCGGCCCGTCCTACGACGGGCCGGGATTTTTGTTTCAGGGACGACTTGAGAGCACAATTCCGGGTAGAATAGACTGCAATTATGATTACTCTCATCGGCTCACTGAAGGGTGGAACAGGCAAAAGCACGTTGACATTCAATATGTCCGTGTGGCTTGCGACACAGGGATTTACGGTCAAGATTTTCGATCTGGATCCGCAGGCGACTTTGGTGGACGTAGTTACGATACGCACGGAGGAGGGGTATCAGCCGCCCCTGTCGGTCGACACAAATGTTGACAATATTCGTAACGAAAAGGGCATACAAACGCTGATCGATGTTGGTACCGCCAATATGGCGGGCATGGAGCAAGCGATATATTTGGCCGATCGGATCATCATTCCGGTACCGCCCAGTCAAGCGGATGTTTGGTCGACTCAGCGATTCATCAAGATTGTCAAGGATGCCTGTGCAAGACGCGAGAAAAAGCCCGAGTTGCTCGCTTTCATCAATCGTGCCGACACAAACCCCGCTGTGCGCGAAACCGCTGAAACGCTTGAGGCGCTGAGTCGTTTGCCAGGCCTCAGGCGGGTAGTCGCGCGCCTGGGACAACGCACTACATTTCGTCGATCCTTCAGCGAAGGGTTGGCCGTTTTTGAACTGGAACCGAGCGGAAAAGCATCGGCCGAGCTCAACGCTTTGGCCATGGTGCTGTTTTCGTCGTTGTTTATCGAAGGTTGAAAATTTTTCATTCGAAGTACCGAGGAGGCGCCATGTATTTCCTACGTTGGATCACGAGTCATCCGATCCTGTCGATTCTGCTGGTTACACTGCTGTATGCATTGTTCAACATCCAGAATCTCGGCCATTGGTTTGGTGGTGAACCCAAATCCACTCAAGTAGCGCAATCCGGCGACACCCATGCCGGCGTTGATGCGAGCAAAACGGTCGTGGCCGCGGAAGGCAGCACCCCGTCGCTCGCTGCCGATACCGCGACGGCTACGCCAACTTCCAGCGAAGGTGCGGTCGCGGCGAAATCCTCCGATGGAGCGACGGTAGCGGCAACGGCACCGAGCGAAGCTGCGGTCACTGCCGAGGCGCAGACGCGATTGTTCGATTTGTTGCGGGGTGGCCGCACTTCCGACCAAAAATCGAGCGCTGATGCGGCATCCGCTACGACTGCTGAAGCGGCCGATAGCGCAAAAGCTCCAGTCAAGTCCGCGACCGTCACCGACACAGCCCAGCCTGCGGCGGTAGCGGTTGCCGAAAGCGCGAAAGCGACGGTCGTCGAGTCCGCGACCGCCACGGAACCGGCCCAACCCGCAACGGAGGCGACAACTCAGTCGGGCGGCGACGCGGCAGCTCAGGTCGCAGCGACCGAAAGCGCGGAAAAGCAACCGAAGTCGTTGTTCGACTTTTTCCGCAAGAGCCAAGAAGGTGGCACGGCCGAAGACGGCGGATCGACGCAAGCGACAGCACAATCTGCGACGCCGGATGGGACCGCGTCGACCGTCACGTCCACCGCGGTTCAGGTGCCCGGCGACCAGCCTCCGGTTGCAGCCAGCGCCACTGCCGAACCGGCTGCCAACTCGACGCCAACAGCGTCCGCCGATGCAGCTCCGGCTACAACCGCCGTCGTCGAGACTGCCGCGGAGCCTACGCCATCGGCTGAAGCGGCACCAACCGCGCCGGTCGCTCCTGCTTCGCCTGCATCGGCCGAGGCGGCTGTCGCGGCAGCACAGCCTGAGCCTGCCGCTGCGATCGCTGGTGGCGACGAGTCGCGTTCGAAATCGTGGCTCGATTTCCTGAAGCGCGATAAAGCCGAGGTCGCTCCCGCCGCGAAAGACGCGAAGGTTGACGTGTCTGCGAAGGCGGAAGGCGAAGCCGCGACTGCGGCGCCAGTAACGGCGGCCGCGCCAGCCGTAGAGGCTCCATCTGGTGCCGTCGATACCGTCGCGCCCGGCGCAGACGCCCGACTCGGTGTTTCCTCCGCGTTGGATCGCTACGCACCGGGTGCGGCTTTGCCTGCGGCGCCCGCGGCCGCGGCTTCGGACAAGGCACCCGTGTCCGCAGCAGCGGTCGGTCAACCGTCAACGGAGGCTGTCGCAACGTCCGAAGCGACAGAGCAAGCAGCGCCTGAGCGTCGGACGCAGCTCGTTCAGACCTTGCTTGAAGCTCGACAGTCCTATTGGAAACGAGATTTTGCAACGGCGGAAACGATTTATCGCAATTTAGTCGCGGCGGAGCCGAATAACGCGGACGTGCTCGGCGAGTTCGGTAATATGCTCGTGCAGGCGGGCAAGGCGCCGGAGGCACTCGATTACTACGAGAAGGCAGCGAACTTGCTGATCGAGCAGAACCGTTTACGCGACGTGCATCCGCTGGTTGGCTTTATCGGCCATCTCGACCGTGAACGGGCCACGGCGATCATCGAAAAAATTCGCACGTTACCTCGCCAGTAATCTGCACAACACGCCAAACGAGAGAGGAGCGTTAGATGGGTCTTATCCGAAATCTGCTTGCGTTGATTGGCCTTGCGGTCGTCGCCGGCATTATCTACCTGCTGGTTTTGGCCGGCGGGATTCCTTCATTCGATGCCAAGGCCGGCGTCACCTATTGGGAGATGACCAAGGCGATCATCGCAACGGGCAATGCCGCCGAGGCGACGGTGTGGAAAGTGCCGGTCAAGGAAGGTCTTACCGCCGAGAATGTCGAGGAGGTCATGTCCTTCGTGGCCAACGAGCACAACATCAAGAACGTGGGCGAGTTGCCACTCTACAAGGAGGTCGAAGCAATCTCCGGCAAGGAGTACCGCTTTCTCAAGATGTACATGTATTGCAATCCGATGACGGCCGCGACGATGGTTGACCACAGCGACGCCTACTCGGCTTACCTACCGTGCCGTATCAGCTTGGTTGAGGATAAGTCCGGCAGGCTCTGGCTTTATACCCTGAACATGGATCTTATGATTCATGGCGGAAAGGAACTCCCGCCTGAGCTCAAAGCCGAGGCCATTCAGGTCAAGGACACGATGCTCGATATCATGAACCGGGCGGCCAACGGAGAGTTCTAGTGGACCCCTCGGGCGTCGAGCGTTCGCACGAGCCCGCGGGCGAGGAAGACTCCTCACCCGCGGGCATCAATAAACTGCAAATCGTAGTTTACGCGGCGCTGGTGCCGTTCTTTATTCTCGCGGGATATGGGTTCTATTTGATTTACAGCCTTACCCTGGATGTCAACCGGCTGTCGCAGAATGTGACGAGCATGACGCGAACGATGGATCACACGATGAATCGTATCGCGCAGACCATGGATACGATCGCTAATGAAATGATCGCGATCAATGTCGCGACCGAGCGCATGTCAAACACGACCCAGGCGATGTCCGATAAAATGTCCAACGTGGCGAACGCGGCGCAAAGCATGGCGGTGAGTACGGATAACATGCGCTACGACCTGCGCCGCATTAACAACAGCGTGTCGGGGCCGATGGAGATGGTTTCCACGTTCATGCCCTTTGCTCAAGCGAGCAATCCACCTCCGACTCCAGTGATGTTTCAACACCCACCCGCTTATCCTTATGGTCAGGTGGTTGGATATCACTACCCCTACGCAGGTGCGGTTCGGGTGGCCGCACCGACATCCGTCGCCGTCATCTCGACCGATACGCGGGAGCACTCCACCTCGGCGCCGTCCGGCAGTCCCGACGTAGCCGTTGCCAGTACCAACGACGCGCATTAATCGCGCTTAGCGCAACAGGAGAACAGAGCGATGTCGAAACCCGACCGGCTTCTGCAACAGCGGTTGACCAAGTTGAAAACCCACCTCGAGCGTGAGAATCCCTTGCTCGTATCCGTGGTGGATAACTTCGAACTGGTTGATCGAATCGCCTATCGAACTGGGTTGCTGGGAACCGACGAGTCGTTCGCAAATCACGTCTCGTGGTGGCCGCTGATTTCGGTGTTGGGCACGTTTTCCGCAGGCAAATCCACGTTCATCAATACCTACCTCTCGCAGAGCCTGCAAGCGACGGGCAATCAGGCGGTGGATGACAAGTTCACCGTATTGACGTTTTCCGGCGACGACGAGGTCAGAGTGTTACCGGGTCTTGCGCTGGATGCCGATCCGAGGTTTCCCTTTTACCAGATCAGTGAGGAAATCGAGAAGGTATCGGTTGGCGAAGGCGCGAAGATCGACAGCTATCTTCAGCTCAAGACTTGTCACTCGGAACGCTTGCGCGGCAAGATTTTGATCGATTCCCCCGGATTCGACGCGGACGCCCAGCGCAATACGATTTTGCGAATCACCGACCACATCATCGGCTTGTCCGACCTGGTACTGGTGTTCTTCGATGCTCGACATCCTGAGCCCGGCGCGATGCACGATACCTTGGAGCATCTGGTCAAGGGCACGCTACGGCGCAACGATGCGAACAAATTCATTTTCATTCTGAACCAGATCGATACCACGGCACGGGACGATAATCTCGAAGACGTCGTCGCTGCATGGCAAAAGGCGATCGCGCAGACGGGCATGACGGCCGGGACTTTCTACTGCCTATTCAGCGATCGGGTCGCCGTACCCATCGAGCAGGATGCAGTCCGTGAGCGCTATCTCAGACGGCGCGATAGAGATTTGGGCGCCTTGACCTCGCGCATCGAAAAAGTAAGCGTTGAGCGCGCGTATCGGTTGATTGGTGGCTTGGAGCACACCGCTAATTCAATTGAGCAACAATGGATTCCGCGTATCAGCAAGGCGCTTCGGGAGTGGCGTAAGCGGGTTTTGGTAGTGGACGGTATAGTGCTTGGGACGTTGGCGATACTCGCGTTAATTGGGATTATCGCGGGCGGATTGCTGCCGCAAGTCATTGGCTTGATGCAAGATCCGACCCTACTGCTCGGCGCGACGCTGGGCGTCGTCGTCATCGCGCTCGTAGTCCATTTCTTGGTCCGGGCTCGGATCGCCAAGCGTATTGCGGCGAATCTGTTGCAGACCGAGAGCTTTCGTGGGGTGTCGCGGGCGTTTCTGCAGAATACGCGCTGGTGGCGGAACTGGCTTCGTGCGAAGCCGATGGGGTGGGGACGAGGCAGTCGTAAACGCATCGCGTCTATCCGTGAAATGGCGGACCAGTTTGTTCAATCGCTCAATGATCGTTTCACTAACCCTTCGGGTTCGGTCGGAAACGGCGACGCGACCCGCTCTTGAATCAGCACTACGACAGAGACGGCACGGGATGCCTCCAAGCCGGGATTCTGGCGCCCTGATTCTCCTCCGATACTTGGGTCGCGCAGCGATTGCGCGACCCAAGGACACCATCGAAATTATCTGCCGATCGCGGAAATCGCCGGGTCAGGTGTGTCCGAACCGTCGTTGCAAGGCGCTCAGTACCGCACTCAACCAAGGCCAAAGCAACACGCTGGTGAGTAGCGGACGCCAGTAAAGCGCCAGATCCGGCGTGTTGCCGCCGATACTTTCGATCCACATCGCGAGCCCGAGGTAGAGCGCCAGCCCCAAGCTGATGAGAACCGTTTGTTGAACCACGGAAAACAGCGGGAACTGCCTATGCAACTTGAGTGTTACATAACCAACAATCACGATGGCGAGCGCGTGCTGTCCGAGAATTCCACCACGCAACGCGTCGAACAGCAAACCCGCGACCCACGCCGTTCCCAGATTACATTTCTGTGGGCTGGTCACCAGCCAATACAACACGGTCAGTGGAATCCACAGTGGCCGATAGGAAAGGGCCCAATCCGGTAACGGCGCAACGGCCAAGGCGAGCGCCACGACCAGTGATCCGTAGATTAGTAAACGTAATGCGACTGCCTGTGGCATCGCCCCTGCTCTCAAGGCTCGGATGCCGGCGCCGCGGACGGCGCTACATCGGTTTGCACGGTTTCGCCGGATTCAGTCGGCTCGAGCCTCGCATTGAGCAATAGCACCTCGCGGCTGCGATCGAGATGCGCGCGAGGCGCCGCGGTCACGGTTGCGAACGACGAGCTATCGGAGCGATCGACGTAGGTCACCTCCGCGACCGGATAGTCGGCGGGAAACCGTCCGCCCAATCCGGATGTCACCAGTGTATCGCCGACCACGATGTCGGCATTGATCGGGACATACAGCAGACTGAGGGCGTCAAGACGACCAACACCCATCGCGATACTTCGCACTCCGTTGCGCAGAACTTGCACCGGCGTGGCGTGTTCGGGGTCCGAAATCAGCATGGCTTCGGAGTGGAACGCGAATACGCGTGTAATTTGGCCCATCAGCCCAAATTCGTCGATCAAGGGCGTGCCGACCAGCATGCCATGGCGCGATCCGCGGTCGACGATCACTTTCTGGCGCGAGGGGTTCATGCTCACCGCAAGCAGCCTTGCTGAGGTGAAGGTGTCTCCGGTGCGGTGCGCCGCGTTGAGCAACTCGCGCAGTCGCGCGTTTTCGATTTTGAGCGCGTCGAGTTGTTGCAGGCGCGCGAGCAAAGCGCGATTTTCTTCCGCTAGGTGGCGGTTGTGCTCAATAAGATATTTGCGCTCGCCGAGGGTTTCGCTGCTCCATTGGCCTGCCCGCACCGGCAAATTGATGATTTGCTTTAGCGGATAAAGTAGGTTGTTGAGGGCGGCACGTAGTGTGTCGCTGTGCTGGCTGCGCTGGTCGTAAAAAATGAGCGTGATCGACAGCGCGACGAGCACGATCAATCGTAGGAATGGGCTCGGCCCACGTAGAAACAGTGCTTGTTTCACTCAGGCTCCCGATCGAAGCTGGCTCTGGGACATCCGCGGTATCATGAGGCCCGTGTTCACGGCCAGTTCGTCCAACGGGCTTTTCTCGTTGGCGGCGTTGCGCTTATTCCACGGCGAGTAGATCAGCGCTAGGCCCGTCGAGCATCTCCAGTACGCGGCCGCCCCCGCGTGCGACGCAGGTCAAGGGGTCATCGGCGACGATCACCGGAATGCCGGTTTCCTCGGAAATGAGTTTATCGATGTCGCGGAGCAAGGCGCCGCCACCCGTGAGCACGATACCACGATCAGCGACGTCAGACGCGAGCTCAGGTGGCGTCCGTTCAAGCGCGCTTTTGACCGCGCTGACGATACCGTAGAGCGACTCCTGTAGTGACTCCAGCACCTCGTTGCTGTTGATCGAGAATGTCCGCGGCACACCCTCGGAGAGGTTCCGGCCGCGAACTTCGATCTCGCGTAGTTCCTTGCCGGGGTACGCGTTGCCGATTTCGTGTTTGATCTTCTCGGCGGTGGCCTCGCCGATCAGGATGCCGTAGTTGCGCCGCACGTAGTTGATGATGGCCTCGTCAAAACGATCGCCGCCGATGCGCACCGAGTCGGAGTAGACGATGCCGTTGAGTGACATGACGGCCACCTCCGAGGTGCCGCCGCCGATGTCAAGCACCATCGAACCGATTGCTTCGTCGATCGGCACGCCGGCGCCGATCGCCGCGGCCATCGGTTCCTCGATCAAGAATACCTTGCGAGCACCCGCGCCGGCGGCGGATTCACGAATCGCGCGTCGTTCCACCTGAGTCGCGCCGCAGGGGACGCATACCACGACCCGTGGGCTGGGCTTGAACAGGTTGCTGCGATGCACCTTTTTAATGAAGTGCTGAAGCATTTTCTCGGTCGTGGTGAAGTCCGCGATGACGCCGTCCTTAAGGGGACGTATCGCGATGATATTCTCAGGCGTCCGCCCCAACATGCGCTTGGCGTCGGTGCCAACGGCTTCGATGGACTGCGGACCGCCGGTATTGCGGTCGACGCGAATTGATACCACCGACGGTTCGTTAAGCACGATGCCTTTGCCACGCATGTAAATCAGCGTGTTCGCGGTGCCCAGATCGATCGCAAGGTCGTTAGAGAAAAAACCCATCAAAGCCTTAAACATTAGGACATCCTGCTTTTGCCTGAAGTAACTCCTGAGCGAGCGTTGGAGCTCGTTGAGCGCCGAACGTGCCATTATAGGCGCGGTGTTCGACCCCGGAAACGCGGCAATCACGTGATTTAGGCGCGATCCCGGCTGGCCGGTCGCGCATTCTACCCGGCTTAGACTTCAGTTGTGAATGTGGTATCTTGCTTCGCTCCTTATGGATCGAGCAGGATTCTGACGATGTCCCTATCCAACGATGAAGTTCGGAAGATCGCGTTTCTGGCGCGGTTGCAAATCGATGACGCCGCGATTCCTGAGTATGCCCGCAATCTTTCGAATATTCTCGATTTTGTCGAGCAGATGCGTGCGGTCGACACCGGCGGTATTCCCCCCATGGCGCACCCGCAAGATGTTACCCAACGTTTACGCGCGGATGCGGTTACCGAACTGGATATCCGCGATGCGGTCCAGCGGATCGCGCCGCGCACCGAAGCGGGGCTTTACCTCGTTCCGAAAGTGATCGAGTAATTTCGGCCCGGCTGCATCAAGAACCCGTAGCAAAGGACGATACATGTTTCGATTGACTGTGGCCGAGATGACCCGGGGCCTTGCCGAGGGAAAGTTCTCGAGCGTTGAGTTGACGCGGCATTTTTTAGACCGAATCGCGCGCCTCGACCGTGACCTCAACAGCTTCGTGACCGTCACGGACGAACAGGCATTGGCGCAAGCAAAAGCCGCGGATGAGCGCCGCGCGCGCGGCGAAGCGCACGTGTTGACGGGTGTGCCGATCGCGCAGAAGGATATTTTCACCACCCAGGGCGTGCGCACCGCGTGCGGTTCGCGGATGCTTGACAGCTTTGTCGCGCCGTACGACGCGGCGGTGGTCGAGCGGATGAGGGCGGTCGGGATGGTCATGTTGGGTAAGACCAATATGGACGAATTCGCGATGGGATCGTCCAATGAAACCAGTTTCTACGGCCCGGTGTGCAATCCCTGGAACCTGGCATGTGTGCCGGGTGGATCCTCGGGCGGCTCGGCTGCGGCCGTCGCGGCACGACTCGCGCCGGCCGCCACCGGCACCGACACCGGAGGGTCGATCCGGCAACCGGCGGCCCTATGCGGATTGACCGGCTTGAAGCCCACCTATGGGCGGGTCTCGCGTTGGGGGATGATCGCATTTGCGTCCAGCCTGGACCAGGGTGGGCCAATGGCCCAGACCGCTGAGGATTGCGCCTTGCTGCTAGGCGTAATGGCAGGATTCGATCCGCGCGATTCGACGTGTCTCGATCGGCCGACGCCAAACTACAGCGCCGGTCTTGACGAATCGCTACAGGGGCTTCGTATCGGTTTGCCGAAGGAGTATTTCGCCGCGGGGCTGGATCCCGCCGTGGAGCGGGTAATACGCGAGGCGCTCACTCGGTATGAAGCGCTCGGCGCTCGGTTGATCGAAATCTCGTTGCCTAACACACATCTCGCGGTACCGGCCTACTACGTCATTGCACCTGCGGAGTGCTCGTCCAATCTGGCGCGGTTCGACGGTGTCCGTTATGGCTACCGTTGCGAAAATCCTAAAGACCTCAAGGACTTATACATGCGTTCGCGGGGCGAGGGTTTCGGGGCCGAAGTCAAGCGACGCATCATGATCGGCACTTACGCGCTGTCCTCGGGCTACTACGATGCGTACTACCTAAAGGCGCAGCAGATCCGTCGCCTGATCAGTGACGATTTCGCCAAGGCCTTCGAGCAGGTCGATGTGATCATGGGGCCGACGGCGCCGACCACCGCGTTCCGTATTGGTGAGAAGTCCGAGGATCCGGTGGGCATGTATCTCTCCGATATCTATACCATCGCGGTCAATCTGGCAGGTCTGCCAGGCATGTCGCTTTCGGCCGGAATGGCCGAGGGATTACCGGTTGGTCTGCAACTGATCGGCGACTACTGGTCCGAGGCGAGGCTACTCAATATCGCGCATCGCTATCAGCAGGAAACGGATTGGCACCGCGCGATTCCGGCTGCGTTTTCCTGAAATAGGGTACACGAGGCAATCATGATGGAATGGGAAACGGTAATCGGCCTTGAGATTCACGCGCAACTGGCAACCCGGAGCAAGATTTTTTCTGGTGCTGCGACGGCCTATGGCGCGGCACCAAACACACAGGCCTGTCTGATCGACCTCGGTATGCCTGGCGTGTTGCCGGTCCTCAACGCGCGGGCGGTGGAGATGGCGGTACGACTCGGCCTTGCGATCGACGCGCGGATCGCACCGCGCTCGGTGTTTGCGCGAAAGAACTATTTCTATCCTGATCTACCGAAAGGCTACCAGATCAGCCAGTACGAACTGCCCGTGGTGCAAAGTGGCCGGGTCGAGATCACGCTCGACGATGGCACCTCCAAGACGGTCGGCGTGACCCGCGCGCATCTAGAGGAGGACGCGGGAAAGTCGTTGCACGAGGACTTTCACGGTCAGTCGGGCATAGACTTGAACCGTGCCGGTACGCCCCTGCTTGAGATTGTCTCGGAGCCGGATTTACGCTCGGCCAAAGAGGCTGTGGCCTACATGAAAAAGCTGCATGCACTCGTGCGTTATCTGGAGATCTGCGACGGCAACATGCAGGAGGGTTCGTTCCGCTGCGATGCCAACGTTTCGGTGCGGCCTAAAGGCCGTGAGCAGTTCGGTACCCGCGCGGAGATCAAGAATCTGAATTCGTTTCGCTTTGTTGAACGCGCGATCAACTACGAGGTGGAAAGGCAGATCGACCTGATCGAGAGTGGTGGTCAGGTGGTGCAGGAGACGCGCTTGTACGATCCCGAGAAAGGTGAAACCCGCTCGATGCGGAGCAAGGAAGAAGCGAACGATTACCGCTATTTTCCAGATCCTGATCTATTGCCGCTGGAGATCGACGCAGCGTTCATCGAAAGCGTGCGGCGCAATCTACCTGAATTACCGGACCAGAAAAAAAGCCGCTTCATCGTCGACTATGGTCTGAACGACTATGACGCCAGCGTGCTAACCGCGAGTCGCGAGCTCGCGGATTACTATGAAGCGGTCGTGCGGGCTAGCAATGGCGAGGCGAAACTGGCCGCCAACTGGGTGATGGGTGATTTCTCTGCGCTGCTCAACAAGGACAATCGAGAAATCGGCGACGCGCCGGTCGATGCCGCAGCGTTGGGCGTGCTGCTGACCCGTATCAACGACGGTACGATATCGGGCAAGATTGCTAAGGAAGTCTTCGAGGCCATGTGGCAGGGCGAGGGCAGCGCCGACGCGATTATCGAACGTAAAGGTTTGCGTCAGATTACCGACAGTGCGGCGATCGAGTCGATCGTAGACGAGATCATCGCGACAAATCCGGGGCAGGTGGAGCAATTCCGATCCGGTAAGGACAAGTTGTTCGGTTTCTTCGTCGGTCAGGTGATGAAGGCCACCCAGGGCAAGGCGAATCCGAATCAAGTCAACGATCTGCTGCAGGCCAAGCTCAAGGGTTGAGCGCGCGGAACCCGGAACCTCGGAGGTGACCAAGAGCATGGAGCGTGATTCGCTGCGCCGCTTTCTGTTCGAGCGTCTCGGAGTTCGCGGCGAATGGGTAAGACTTGATCACACCTGGCGCGCGGCGCTCGCCCACGTTGAATACCCCCCTGTGGTGCGCGACACGCTCGGCGAGGCATTTGCGGCGCTGGGTATGCTTTCGGTGGCGCTCAAGAGTCGCGGTTCACTCACATTGCAGGTTAGTGGCGCGGGCTTGATCCCGCTGCTGGTCGTGCAATCACGCGGCGAGCGCGCGTTGCGCGGAATGGCGCGTTGGCAATCGGATGAACTCCTTGACGCGGGCGGCAGTTTGTTCGGTGACGATGCCCAACTCGCGCTTACCCTGGATCCCGGCACTGGCCGCGAGCGTTACCAGGGTGTGGTCGAAATCGATTCCGGTCACGTCGCCGGCGCGTTGGAGCACTACTTCGAACGCTCGGAACAACTCGCGACCCGGCTGTGGCTCGCGAGTGACGAATCGGCCGCAGTCGGGTTGATGCTTCAGGCGATACCGGGCGAACACGCGGAGACTCAGGACTGGGAGCGGTTGTCGCTCCTCGCGGGTACCTTGACGCGGCAGGAGCTGCTCGGCTGGAACGTCGATACCTTGTTGCGGCGGGTATTTGCCGAGGATGACATCCGCTTGTTCGATTCGGAACCGATGCGTTATCAGTGCGATTGTTCGCGCGAGCGAGCGGTCGCGATCCTGCTGGGCTTGGGTGAGACCGAGGTCGAAGAGATACTCGCCGAGCAGGGGCGGGTCGAGATGCATTGCGAATTCTGTCGTGCCGGATACCTGTTTGACGCAGTCGATGTGGGGGCCGTCTTTAGCAGGACGCCGGCCTCCAGTGCCGATTCAAGTACCCACTGAGTCCAGACGTGAAGATACTCGCGGTCATCGCGCACCCTAATCCGAGGAGCTTCTGCCACGCGCTGTACGATAAGGTCATTGCCGGGTTGATTCAGGCCGGTCACGAGGTGCGCGTGCGTGATCTTTACCGCGACGGTTTCAATCCGGTATTGAGCGCGCAGGAGCTCGCTGATCTTCGCCAGGGCAAGATCGCGGATGATGTTGCGTTGGAGCAGAATTGGCTCAACTGGGCCGAGGGGCTCGTTTTCGTGTATCCGCTGTGGTGGTTCGACCGGCCGGCAATTCTAAAGGGTTGGTTCGATCGGGTCTTCACGCACGGATTCGCGTTCACCTACGACGGCAGCCTGGGTCGCGGTTTGTTGTCGCAGCGTAAGGCATTGATTGTTGTGACGACGGGCGGTTCTGAAGCCGAGTTCGAGGCCATGGGTGTACGTAAGGAACACCTGGTGTTGCCGATCACGCAAGGCACGTTGCGATTCTGCGGAGTGCAGGAGGTCGTTGCGAGGTTGTTTTGGGATGTGCCGGGTCGCTCGGACGCAGGTCGTGAGGCAATGCTGCGCGCCGCCCATAGATTGGGGCAATCGTTCTGAAGTCAGGCGCACTCGATGTGGGCACACACCTTGCACGCGGGATCCTTCGGTAGTCGCAGCTTGCGCCATTCGTTCGTTTTGGCATCGATGACCAGCCACTGTCCGGTCAGGGTTGGCAATCCGGCGAGGAGTTTCAACGTCTCGGTGGCTTGCAACGACCCGATAATGCCGACGACCGGTGCCAATACACCGTTTTGGCTACAGGTTTCCTGCTCGGTGACGCCAGGCTTGTAGAGGCATTGATAACATGGCGAATCGTCGAGGCGGGGGTCGAATACCCCGATCTGACCTTCCATTCTGATGACCGCGCCCGAGACGAGTGGCGTGCGATTGGCGACGCTGGCGCGATTGATCGCGAAACGGACCTCAAAGTTGTCGGTGCAATCAATCACCACGTCCGCGTCGGTGACGAAACGGTTCAATTCCACTTCGTCGAGGCGATGAGCGATTCGGTTAATGCGAATTTCGGGATTGATGCGGGTCAGTGCCGCAGCGGCGGAATCGACCTTCAATCGACCTATGTCGGGCGTGCCGTGAATGATCTGGCGTTGCAGGTTTGTGAGATCGACCTGGTCGAAATCCACGATCGTTAGCTCACCGATTCCCGCCGCGGCGAGGTACAGCGCGACTGGCGATCCGAGCCCGCCCATGCCGACGATCAATACCCTCGATTCCGCGAAACACGCCTGTCCCTCATAACCGATCTCTGGCAGCATGATCTGCCGGCTGTAGCGCAGAAGTTGTTCGTCGTTCATCTACATCAGCGTAGCCACCGCGCGGCGCGTTCGCAACAGCGACCGTCCGGTATCAGGGGCATTTGCGCGGGAGGATGTCGTACGGGTCGGCGGCATCGCGCTTAAGGCGCCGCCGCCAGTCTTCACCCGCCGCGATGCTGAGGTCTAACCAGGAAACCGTGCTCTCTTCCGTACGCACCTCGACGCGCGGGCGGAAGCCCATGGCCTCGAGTTCGGCGACGCGCTGTTCGGATCCGCTCTTAACGGTAAAGAGTCCGAGCGAAATAGCGTTGATCGCCTTTGGATCGCTGACGATGAAATAGTCCTTGAAACCCGCCGTGGCAAGTTTGTCCGCCACCGCTTGCGCTTGTTGCCGACTCGGCAGCGGCGGTAAGTAGACCCAGTAACCTCGGGTGCGACGTTCGCTCGCGGTGCGCTTGGTTACAGTGCCGCCCGCCGCCGTGATCTGGCGTGCGGTGGCGTCGACCGAGCCGGCGTCGCGGAATGGACCGAGCGTAAAGCACGCCTTGCCTGCGGCTACGGGAGTTGCGGTGGATTCTTTCGCGGGCGGCTTGTTTGTGGCGTCGGCGTCAGACTTGGGTGGGTCGCCGACCACCGGCTCGGGCGCGCTTTCGAACTGCGTCGTTTTCTGCCCAGCGGCCCGTGCCTCGATTTGGATCGGATCCAGCGTGAGGTCGACGGGAGAATTGGCCAGCGGCGGGGCGTTTCGCTCATTCAGCAGCGTGAGCAATGGCACGCTCAGATCGCCGCGGGTGCTGATTGGCGTGCTCTGCGTTTGCTTGAGGCTGAGCAGCAGGTAGCCAGCGTTGAGAAGAACCAATAGAAACAAAAAAATCTTCATGATTCGTGAAGCTCTAGGCTGGCGCGGATGCCGCGGAATAGTAAACGGGAATCGATGTGGCTAGAAGCGTCATTGGCGTCATGAAGTCGCGAGCCATCGCCGCCGGTCCAGACCACCTGGGTCGGGGTGCCGATTTCGCGCGCCATTTGCCGCACGATACCGTGACAGGCTTCGTACCAGCCGGTCTCGATGCCGCCGTTAACGCCGGCCGCGGTGGAGCGCGCAAACAACGACGACACGGCAGCGGGGTCGGGTTGCACTAACCGGGTGCCGCTTTTCAAGCTCGCGCTGAGCAGATTGCGGCCCGGGAAAATACAGCCTCCGAGATGTGCGCCTTGCGTGTCCACGGCGTCGAAGGTGACCGCCGTGCCGGCGTCGACAACGAGCAGCGGTGGCGTGTATCGCTGTAACGCGCCGAGCAAGTTGAGGTAGCGATCGATACCGAATTGCCGAGGTTCGTGGTACGCGAGCGGCAACGGCGGATTGGCCGGTATGCGGACGAAGTCGACCTGACAGCCGGCGAGTGCTCGCGAGAGCGCCGCGTCGAAATCCGCGCCTTTGACGCTGGCAACGACCCAGCGCTCGACTGGGGTCGCACTAAGGTTCGCGGCCAGTTCCATGGCGGCCGAATCGGTGACGTAGGCGCGCTTTTGCGGTTCCAATCGATCGGCTTCTAGCGCAGCCAGCGTCGTCCACTTGTATCGGCTATTGCCGAGATCGAGTAAGCCTAGGTTTTTCATGCCAGTCGCAAGCTGACCTCGCCGCTGGCAAAAGTGCGGTAGTGAGTGCCCGTCAGCAAACGAAACCGCGAAGACTCATCGACCCCCGCACCGGCGCCGAAATACTCGCCGTCGGCCGTGATGACGCGAACCGGGCGGCCACGACAGATGTCTCGGGTAGCCCAGAGCGTGCGGACGGAATCGGCATTCAGGCTTGGAAACAGCGCGAGCCAAGGCAGCAGATGGTTCAGTAGCTCGGCGACGTATTCATTGCGCTGGTAACGCGACGTGGTCAGGAATTGCGCCAGTTGTGTCCAATCCTGGTCGATATCGGGTTGCTCAGGTGGCATTGCGATGTTGATCCCGATGCCGATGATTGCGCGCGTTTGGTTGCCCTGATTGCTGAGGTCGATCAAGATGCCGCCTAGCTTACGCTCGTTAAGATACAGATCGTTAGGCCATTTTAGGCCGATTTCGAGTCCGGTCAGCGTACTCAGCGCGGCGGCGCTGACGGCGCCGATCCCGAGACTCAAACAGTCCAGCGATACGTTGGTGTCGAACTTCCAAACCAGCGAGAGGTAGAGGTTCGCGCATGGGGGCGACACCCATCGCCGTCCGCGTCGCCCGCGTCCCGCGGTCTGCATTTCCGCTAGGCAGACATCGCCCAAATGGGTGGATGCGCGAGAAAGGTACAGGTTTGTAGAGTCCAGACTGTAGAATATCGCCAGGCGGCCCAGTTGGGCACGCGCGGCGGGGTTCAGTTCGGGCAAAATTCGTGTGGTCTGCAATGGCGTGGCGTGATTCAGCCAGCGCACGCTTGCGCTTTGATCGATGGCGAGCGTTAGTCCGTCGTGTCGTAGGCGTTCGATGATTGCCTCGAGTTCGGTCACGGAAACGTCGTGGCGCCGGGCAAGATCGGCGAGCGGTTGGGCGCTTCCGTCCGCCAATGTGACCAATATACTGTTTTCCATCAATATTTCCGGGTTAGCCTCAATGCAGAGGAATAATCACTTTCTACGCATGAATACAAGGATCGTTGTGCAGGGGCTCTCATTCGCGTTGGCGTGGCTGCTCGGCAGCCTGAGCATCGCGTATGCCACCGAGTATAAGGTTTACAAGTATCGCCAACAGGACGGATCCTATTTGTTCACCGATCGGCGTACCGAAACCGCCGAACTTGTGGGTGTGAAGTATTTCGGACGCCCGGCCGCGGTGCCGGAAAACGTTTGTCTAGCGAATCGCGAGGCGTTGCGCAAGCGGCAGCAGGAATATGCCGCGCATATCGAGCGGTACGCATCGCATTACCAACTCGAGCCGCGCCTTGTGCGCGCCGTGATCACAGCCGAATCGTGCTTCAATCCGAAGGCGGTTTCGCCGGTGGGTGCGCAGGGATTGATGCAGTTGATGCCGGGTACCGCCAAGGATCTGGGGGTCAACGATCCGTTCGATCCTCAGGAGAACATCCATGGCGGGGTGCGCTATCTTCGCATGATGCTCGATACGTTCGAACAGGATATCAAGCTGGCACTGGCGGCGTATAACGCGGGACCGCAGGCGGTCAAGAAATACGGAGGGGTGCCGCCCTTCAAGGAAACCCAAACGTACGTCAAGAAAATCATGGGCATGCTCCAGAGCTGATTTCTTGGCGAGGATGCCGCCGCAGAGGATGAAAGCCGCTCCGGGCCGGGGGTAGGCAGGTGACGCCGTGAACCCATTCCTGGGGCTCGAAGGCTGCGTGTCCCGCGGCCGACGCACCTGCTTTCTCAACCGGAACGGCACTATCGATGGATCGGGTATTTCACGTTAAATGATGGACATGTTCCAGAGCTGTGTTTATCGCGATGGTGCTTAAGGTCAAGTCCGCGCGACGTTTTTTCAGCCTTGCGAGAGGATTGTCAAGGCAAGGCTCAGAACGCCAGCGAAGCGCAGTGTACGAGCGATCGATGAGCGTTGTTTAGCCATTGAAAACGCAGGATCAACACCTTGCGGTGGTATTTCCACGCCCAGTTAGGCACTAAACTGTGCTGATGGTTCACGCTCCGACATCCGATCCTTCGACGCTGCACACCCCCATGATGCAGCAGTATCTGCGCATCAAGGCGGCTCACCCGCAGACGCTGCTGTTCTATCGCATGGGCGATTTCTACGAGCTGTTCTTCGACGATGCCCGGCGGGCCGCTCGATTGCTGGATATTACCTTGACTCAACGCGGGCGGTCCGCCGGTGAACCCATCCCGATGGCCGGTGTGCCGTATCACGCGGTTGATCAGTATTTGGCGAAGCTCGTAAGGGCTGGCGAATCGGTTGCGATTTGCGAGCAGATCGGAGATCCGGCGACGAGCAAGGGACCGGTTGAAAGACAGGTCACCCGGGTGGTCACGCCGGGTACGGTGACCGAGGACGCCTTGCTTGACGAACGCCGGGAAACCCTACTGGTCGCTATCGCTCATCAGCGGGATGATTACGGGTGGGCGGCGCTGGAGCTGAGTAGTGGGCGATTCACAGTGCAACAGCTATCCGGTGCCGAGGCGTTGGTCGGGGAGCTCGAACGGCTACGACCCGCGGAGGTCTTGATCGAAGAGGGCTCGCGCCTGCCGGGTCCGGAACGCGCCGGCGTTACGCGGCGCCCGCCTTGGCATTTTGAGCCCGAGGCCGCGCGACGCCTGTTGGTCCAGCAATTCTCGGTGCGTGACCTTGCGGGGTTCGGCTGCGACGAGATGCCGCTGGCGGTTGCCGCCGCAGGCGTGCTGCTACAGTACGTGCAGGACACGCAACGGTGTGCCTTGCCGCATCTGCAAGGGCTGCGAGTCGAGCGTCGTGACGAGGTTTTGATCCTCGATGCGGTCAGTCGGCGTAACCTCGAATTGGAATGGAATCTGTCAGGGGGCGGAGAGCACACCCTGAGCGCGGTGCTCGATAGCACTGTTACTGCAATGGGCGGGCGGATGTTGCGACGCTGGTTGCAGCGACCCTTGCGCTGTGGCGAGGCCGTCGGGGCGCGCCACGATACGGTCGCGAATCTAGGGGAGTCCAGGGCGTTTGAGCCGCTCCGCGAATCACTGACAGGGATCGCCGACGTCGAGCGTATTTTGACGCGGGTCGCGCTCAAGAGTGCGCGACCGCGTGATCTATCCGGACTCCGTGACTCACTGGCGCAGCTACCTGAACTACGTTCGTTGCTGGCGCCGTTCGGCGATACGCTCGCGCAGCGGCTGCATGCTGCGATCGGTGAGTATCCTGACGCACTGGCGTTATTGCGCCGCGCATTGATCGAGCAACCGCCCGTGTTGGCCCGGGATGGCGGCATGATCGCGTCTGGCTACGATGGCGAGTTGGATGAACTGCGCGCACTTGCGGACAACGCGGATCAATTTCTGCTTGATCTGGAGCAGCGCGAACGCGCACGTACCGGTGTCGCGAATCTGAAGGTGGCCTACAACAAGGTTCACGGCTACTTCATCGAGATTTCCAAGGCAGCGGCGCGCCATGCGCCGGCCGACTACATCCGGCGTCAGACCCTGACGGGTGCGGAGCGGTATATCACCCCCGAGCTGAAGGCTTTCGAGGATAAGGTGTTGTCGGCCCGTGAGCGGGCGTTGGCGCGCGAAAAAGCGCTATATGACGACTTGCTTGAGCGTCTGCTCGGGTGGCTCGGACCCTTGCAGGCCGCAGCCGACGCGATCGCGGAACTCGATGTGTTGTGTTGTTTCGCGGAACGGGCAGAGACGCTGAATTACGTTCGCCCGCTGCTGACGGCGCGGGCCGAGCTTCTTATCGAGGCGGGTCGGCATCCAGTGATCGAGCGCGTGCTAGACGAGCCGTTTGTGCCGAATGATATTGACCTGAGCGCCGAGTCCCGGATGTTGATTATCACGGGGCCCAATATGGGTGGAAAATCCACATTTATGCGACAAACGGCTTTAATTGTTGTGATGGCGCGCTGTGGGTCGTTCGTCCCGGCCCGGCGCGCCGTGGTAGGTGATTTCGACCGTATTTTTACGCGGATCGGGGCATCCGACGACCTTGCGTCGGGGCGCTCAACCTTCATGGTCGAGATGACCGAGGCCGCGAACATTCTAAACAACGCAACGCCGCGCAGCCTGGTGCTGATGGACGAGATTGGGCGCGGTACCAGCACGTTCGACGGTTTATCGCTTGCTTGGGCCTGTGCCGAGTACCTCGCCAGCAGTAACCGGGCGTTCACGCTGTTTGCAACGCACTACTTTGAACTCACCGTGCTACCGGAGTCTGACCCGACCATTCGAAACGTCCATATCGACGCGATCGAGCACGGCGACGCGATCGTTTTTCTGCATGCGGTCAAGGAGGGTCCGGCCAATCAGAGCTATGGTCTACAAGTGGCACAGCTGGCGGGGGTGCCGAAGAGTGTGATCAAGGTTGCGCGAAAGCGTCTGCGGCAGCTCGAGGGCGAAAGCAAGTCACGGACGGGACCGTCACCACAGCTGGGCCTGCCGCTATACGAGCCGGAGCCGCAACCGCACCCCGTTCTAAGGCTGCTGAGTAATATCGAACCCGATAGCGTGACGCCTCGCCAGGCGCTGGAGCTGCTGTACCAGATGAAAGAGCGGCTTTGAGTCCGTCGCGCTCACGAATCGCCGGCGTGGGCTTCGTTGACTGGTGTGGGCTATTGGCATCGTCTAGAATGCGCGCGGCTCGCCCGCGATCGCGCTCGCGGTTGTCGACCGAGTTTCAGAGATAACGACTCGCGGGGAATCGTGGCGCAAGCAGTGTCGCCGAGGGCTCCGCATCCAGAGGTTCTTTACCGGTGTGCGATGGCACCCGTGTCCTTTTTCTCATGACTGACTGATCGGAGGATCTTTGTATGGCTAAAAACGCCTTTTACGCCCAATCCGGCGGCGTGACCGCGGTAATCAACGCCTCGGCCTGCGGCGTGATCGAAACCGCGCGCAAGCACAAGGACAAGATTGCAAACGTTTATGCCGGGCGCAACGGCATCATCGGTGCCTTGACCGAGGACTTGATCGACACCAGTGCCGAGAGCGATGCGGATATCGCCGCGTTGCGCCACACGCCCTCCGGTGCGTTCGGCTCCTGCCGCTACAAACTCAAGAGTCTGGAGGCGAACAAGGCCGAGTACGAGCGTCTGATCGAGATCTTCAAGGCGCACGATATTGGTTATTTTTTCTATAACGGCGGCGGAGATTCGGCCGATACCTGTTACAAAATCTCGCAACTGTCGGAGACGATGGGATTTCCGGTGCAGGCGATCCATGTGCCGAAAACCGTGGATAACGATCTACCCATCACCGACAACTGCCCTGGATTCGGTTCGGTTGCCAAATACATCGCGACCTCGACGCTTGAGGCCTCGTTCGACGTTCGCTCGATGTCGAAGACCTCGACCAAGATCTTCGTGATCGAGGTCATGGGGCGGCACGCCGGTTGGATCGCGGCGGCTGGTGCATTGGTCGCCGATCAAGGCATTCCGGTTTTGACGTTGTTTCCTGAAATTGAATTCAATCAGGAAGCCTTTTTAGCGGCAGTCAAGGCGAACGTCGAGCAGCACGACTATTGCACGATCGTGGTGTCGGAGGGGTGCCACTGGCCTGACGGGAAATTCCTGGCCGAGCAGGGTACTCGCGATGCGTTTGGTCACGCCCAACTCGGCGGCGCCGCACCGGTTGTCGCTAATATGGTCAAGGATGCGCTCGGTTACAAGTTTCATTGGGCGGTGGCGGACTATCTGCAACGCGCCGCGCGGCATATCGCATCACGCTCGGATGTCGAGCAGGCCTACGCGATGGGTCAGGCAGCGGTCGAGCTCGCATTGGCCGGGCACAACTCCGTCATGCCGACGGTAGTTCGCAAGTCATCCAGTCCCTATGTTTGGGAGGTGGGGCATGCACCGTTGTCCGAGGTCGCCAACGTCGAGAAGTTCATGCCGCGCGACTTTATCAGCGAGGATGGTTATGGCATCACGGATAAATGCCGCGAGTATCTCTATCCGTTGATTCAAGGCGAAGACTACCCGCCGTTCGAGAACGGGTTGCCAAAGTATGTAACGCTCAAGAACATGCCGGTAGCGCGGAAGCTGCCCGCGTTTGATCTCAAAAAGTAGAGTCGTCGATGCATTCGCCGCGCAGGGGCGGAGGCCCGCCCCGTGCGCGGTTGTTTTCGAGATGCGGCGTTAACGCCGTCGAAGAATTTAGATGAAAGGGTTGTCGCGTGGAATTCTCTTGACCTAGAATCGCGCGTTGGGATTCGCCATCGGTTAGTCCCGAGACTTGGGTCCCAGATAGATCTTTTTGCCGCTTTAGCTCAGTTGGTAGAGCAACCGCCTTGTAAGCGGTAGGTCGTCAGTTCGAATCCGACAAGCGGCACCATTCCTCCAGGCACTCGCGGTTTCGGCGGTAGTCGCCGGCGTTGATGCCCGAATCCTACACGCTCACTCGCGGCTCAGGCGGGCGCCAAAGGCGTCCGAATGCAAAACTGGCCAACTTAATCGTTGACATGCACATGCATCTTAAAGAGAATGTGCGGCCTTGGTTTGCGGAGGGGTTCCCGAGCGGTCAAAGGGGACAGACTGTAAATCTGTTGGCTCTGCCTTCGAAGGTTCGAATCCTTCCCCCTCCACCACCACATAGTTCTGTGATGGGCGCCCGCAAAGCCAAGGTGCTTGTCGAGCGGATCAAGCGATCAAATCCGCTATTCAGGCGGGTGTAGTTCAATGGTAGAACTTCAGCCTTCCAAGCTGATAGTGTGGGTTCGATTCCCATCACCCGCTCCAGATTTTTTTGACTGCCCATATAGCTCAGTCGGTAGAGCGCGTCCTTGGTAAGGACGAGGTCCCCAGTTCAAATCTGGGTATGGGCTCCAGTTGCTGTCATTTTGACCGGGGTTGAACAATGGCAAAAGGTAAGTTCGAGCGCACGAAGCCGCACGTGAACGTCGGTACGATTGGTCACGTAGACCATGGCAAGACGACGTTGACGGCGGCGATCACCACGATACTGTCGGCGAAGTA
>JBHJOI010000103.1:0-4903 GCA_050329935.1 Thiotrichales bacterium
CTGAAGATCGATCCGCGGATCGACGGCGTCAACCGAGGTCGGTAGCTCGGCAAATGTGGTATTCGCGCTCAGTGTCAGGAGCGCGATCGGGAGCAGTTTTGTCAGTCTGTTCATTAGTCGTTGATTATCCGCAAGAAAATGAGGTTTTAGCGCGGCGAGCGCGTAGGGCTCCGACCCGCGTGCGGCCAATGTTAGCGTACGTTCCGGCCAGCCGACGCGAAGGCGGGGTTTTCCTGTGCCGAAACCGCCGCCTTTCGTGTCGATCCGCAACCGCCAGTCGAGGGCGCTAGCACGACTGATCGCCGTTGGCGGAAGCTGGCTTTCGGCGCCGTCACGGGTCATGCGGTAGACGTTCGTGCGCAACACCGGTGTCCAGTCGAACCCATCGGGCCGTGCGGGGTTCGGTCCGCCCGCCAACAATTGTGTGGTCACCGCCGTGTTCGGTTTGCGGCGCGATAATTTGAACTTGATCGACGCGGGCAAGTGGGACTTCGGCAGAACGGTACTCGCCGGGTTCTCCGGTGGTCGTCGAGTTGAGTTCGGCCCGCTGCCGTGTCGATTCGGCGCGATCGCCATGCGTCTCGACTAGACGAGCGCGTAGCTCGGTCGGTTCGGCGTCGCATACCGTCCAGCCGATGCGGAGATACCGAGCCCGAAGGGGGAAACTCAATCCGGGTCGGTGCCAGCTATTGACCGGGGTGCCGCAGGCGCACGATCTCGTCCGCGGCAACCAGCGTACACCAGTCCTGGAGGTCGTCGCTGGCGTCGACGCTCAAGGTTGCGTGCGGGGTTTGATCCTCCACCCGATCGAGGCTAAGGATGGTGAGATCCCGAACGATCGCGCGGGCATCGAGGAGGCAGCCAATCTGCTCGGGGCGTTCGTCCGTTGCCCCCCGCCGGCGTTCGCGGGTGACGAGGTCTCATGGGGGCGGTGGTAGGCGTGGAAGCCCCTCGGCCGACGGCGATGCGGCCTCGATCCGGTCGAGGCGTTCCTCGATTGTGAGCAGTCAAGCGATAAAGTCGGTATCGCTCTGTCGCGATAGCAACCACGCGATCAGACTGCCGATAATCGCCCCGGGCCAGAGCAGTCTATCGCCCTCAATACCAAATATGGCAAGGTCCCCGTCGATGAACATACCAATGGCGGCGCCCGAGAGAATTCCTTTCATGCTCCAGAGATCGTTATCAAAAATTGCGTGGCGACGACATCGGCGACATCGCTCCGCAGGAGATCGTCGTCGCGGGTTGAGTGGGCGCGAGATGCCTTGAGCCCACTTGATGGCCGCGTACCCGCGGCCGTCAAGCCCGCCTAACGAACCCGCGACGGCGTCCCGCGGGTTGATTTGCCGGTGATCAGTCGCTGGCAACCAGCAGTCGGGCGAGCGTGGCTTCGTAAATCCGGGTCAGTATGTCGAGGTCGTCGATACCGACGTGTTCGTCGATCTTGTGAATGCTGGCGTTGAGTGGGCCGAGCTCCACCACCTGGGCGCCGGTCGGCGCGATGAAACGCCCGTCCGAGGTACCGCCCGAGGTTGACAGGCGCGGCGTTTCGCCGGTGACGTCCGTGACCGCGGCCGTGACCGCGGCGACCAGATCACCCGCCGGGGTGAGGTAAGGTTCGCCGGAGAGTGTCCACTCGATCGTGTAGTCAACGCGGTGGCGTTTGAGAATCGACTCAACGCGCTCTTTCAATTGAACATCGTTCGATGCGGTCGCGTAGCGAAAGTTGAACAGCAGCTCCATTTCGCCAGGAATGACGTTGCCGACCCCGGTGCCGGCGTGGATGTTGGAGATCTGGAACGTGGTCGGTGGAAAGTGTTCGTTGCCGCGATCCCAGGTGGTGTGCGCGAGTTCGGCGATCGCGAACGCGGCGCGATGGATCGGGTTGATAGCCTTGTCGGGGTAGGCGACATGCCCCTGCTGACCCTTGACCACCACCCGCGCGCTGAGCGAGCCGCGGCGGCCGTTCTTGATCACGTCGCCCACGCGGGCCTCGCTGGTCGGTTCGCCGACCAGGCACCAGTCGATTTTCTCGCCGCGCGCGCTCAACGCCTCGATGACCTTGATCGTGCCGTCGACCGCGGGGCCTTCCTCGTCGCTGGTCAGCAGGAATGCGATCGAACCCATTGGTTTGGGGTGCGCGGCCAGAAAGCGCTCGACCGCGACAACCATCGCCGCGATGCTGCCCTTCATGTCGGCGGCGCCACGACCGTAGAGCGCGCCGTCGCGGATCGTCGGGGTGAACGGCGGAGAACGCCAGTGTGATTCCGGTCCGGACGGCACGACATCCGTGTGTCCGGCGAAGCAGAACAGCGGGCCGTCGTCGCCGCGCCGCAACCAGACGTTCTCGACCTCGCCAAAACGCATCCGTTCCGCCCGGAAGCCAAGCGCTTCGAGGCGTTGGCTTACGAGTTGCTGACAGCCGCCGTCGGTGGGGCTGACGGATGGGCGCTCGATCAGCAGACGGGTCAGTTCCAGCGTGTCGGACATGGTGTTTTCCAGGTTAGTTGGCGGTTAACGGAGTTTAGACGCGGTGTCGGCGTCAGTTTGAAAAAACATGTGACGCGCTCGACTGCGTATGCGCTCCGGGGCCTACAAATCGCGCAATAGCTCGTTGATGCCGACCTTGCCGCGGGTTTTGTCATCGACGCGCTTGACGATGACCGCGCAGTACAGGCTGTACTTGCCGTCCTTGGAGGGCAGGTTGCCGGAGACGACGACCGATCCGGCCGGTACGCGGCCATAGAGGATCTCATCGCGCTCGCGATCGTAGATCCGAGTCGATTGACCGATGAAGACACCCATGGAAATAACGGAACCTTCCTCGACGATGACGCCCTCGACGACCTCGGAACGGGCGCCAATGAAGCAGTTGTCCTCGATGATCGTGGGCGCGGCCTGCAGCGGTTCGAGCACGCCGCCAATGCCGACGCCGCCGGAGAGGTGGACGTTTTTACCGATCTGGGCGCAGGAACCGACGGTGGCCCAGGTGTCGACCATCGTGCCGCTATCGACGTAGGCGCCGATATTGACGTAGGACGGCATCAACACCACGCCCGGCGCGATATAGGCACCATGCCGCGCGGTCGCGGGCGGCACGATGCGCACGCCGTCATTGCGAAACTCACGGCTATTCTTGTCCTGAAACTTGGACGGAACCTTGTCGTAATAGTTGGTGAAACCGCCCTTGATGAACTCGTTGTCGCGGATCCGGAACGACAACAGCACGGCCTTTTTCAACCACTCGTGGACGACCCAGTCGCCGTCGACTTTTTCCGCCACGCGCAGCACGCCAGCGTCGAGCTGATCCAGCGTTTCCTGCACGGCCTCGCGCAGACGCGTTTCGACATTGCGCGGGGTGATTTCGGCGCGGCGCTCGTAGGCCTCTTCGATTATGTTCTTGAGTTCGGTCATCGCTGGAGTGCTCCGTTAGGTCCGAGGGAGTTTCTTAAGGGTTTCGTGGATGCGGGTGGCGGCCTCGACGCAGTCTTCGAGCGTCGCCACCAGTGCGATCCGCACGTGGTCGCGGCCGGGGTTGTTGCCATGGGCGGCACGCGCGAGATACTCGCCGGGGAGGACCACCACATGCTGTTCCGCGTACAGGCGGCGGGCAAAGTCCTCGCCATCGAGCGGCAAGCGCGGCCAGAGGTAAAAGCCGGCGGGTGGTATTTGCACCGGCAATACATCGGTCAGCGTGGCGCAGACGGCGGCGAATCGCGCCCGATAGCGCGCGCGGCTTTCGCGCACATGATCCTCGTCGCGCCATAGCGCCGCGCTTACGGCCTGGGTTGGGGGCGGCAGCGCGCAGCCGTGGTAGGTTCGGTACAGCAGGAATCGTTCCAGCACCGATGCGTCACCGGCGACGAAGCCGGAGCGCAAACCGGGCACGTTGGAGCGCTTCGACAGGCTGTGGAATACCACGCAGCGCCGAAAATCCAGGTTGCCGATCCGTGCCGCCGCGCCGAGCAGCCCGGCGGGTGGCGCTGCTTCGTCCTGATAGATCTCGGAGTAGCATTCGTCGGAGGCGATGATGAAGTCGTGCCGTTCGGCCAGTTCGATCAATGCGCCAAGCGTCGCTTCGTCGATCACCGCGCCGGTGGGGTTGCCGGGCGAACAGACATAAAGCAACTGGCAGGCGTCCCATTCGGCCGCCGTGACTCGGGAGAAGTCGGGCACGAAACCATTTTCCGCCGTGCAATCGAGAAAAAGCGGTTCGGCACCCGCGAGTAACGCGGCACCTTCGTAGATTTGGTAAAACGGATTCGGCATCGCCACCCGGCGCCCGGCGCGATCGCGGTCGACCACGGCCTGGGCGAACGCGAACAAGGCTTCTCGGGTACCGCTCACCGGCAGCACATGCCGCTCTGGATCAAGCGCGGCGGCCGGCAGGTCGAAACGCGCCGTCAGCCAGTCCGCGATGGCTTGACGCAAATCGGCCTCGCCCTTGCTCAGCGGATAGCGCCCGTAGCCATCCAGGTGTTGGCACAGCACCTCGGCGACCAGCGCGGGTGGCGGATCCTGCGGTTCGCCAATCGAAAGCCGTATCGCCGCGCGGTTGGCGGGGGGTGTCAGGCCGGAGAACAGCCGCGCCAGCTTCTGGAATGGATAGGGTTGCAGTCGCTCCAGATCGGGATTCATGCCGGACGCAAGGGGTTGGCGTAGACTCAGGGACGGCGAGTATAACAAACTCGCGCGCCTGTCCAACGCAGTGGGATGAACCCAGCCATGAGCGACGACGACCTCGTTCTGTCCATTCACCATGCCAGCGTGCTGGTTACCGACGTGACGCGTTCACTTGAGTTCTACGAAGCTGTGCTCGGTTTGCGGGTCGATCAACAACGACCCAATCTCGGTTTTGACGGTGCGTGGTTGCAGGTCAATGCCAATCAGCAGATTCACTTGT
>JBHJOI010000104.1:0-7057 GCA_050329935.1 Thiotrichales bacterium
AACCGGAGCCACGGGTGCAACCGGAGCCACCGGACCCAAGGGGAACACGGGAGCCACTGGCGCAACGGGTGCAACTGGCGCAACGGGTGCAACTGGAGCCACGGGTGCAACCGGAGCCACCGGACCCAAGGGCCACACGGGAGCCACTGGCGCAACGGGTGCAACTGGAGCCACCGGACCCAAGGGCCACACCGGAGCCACGGGACCGAAAGGTGATACTGGACCCACGGGTCCGAAGGGCGGCACAACCTGGGGTGGCACAAAAGGCGGCTCATCCTGGGGCGGCACCAAAGGCGGCTCAATTTGGGGCGGTATCAAGGGCAGCAAGGGTTGGTAAGCCGGCGGATTGAAGCCTCGATACGCACCTGACCAAGTCGGTGCGAGGCGATAGATCACTCTATCGCCTCGCACGAGTCCCGACCGAGTTGCGTAACCGAGGTTTCGAAAGACGTTATCAAACCAGACCCATCGACAAGTATGACTCGCCCGCTCAGCTCTGAGCGGGCATTTTTTTTGTTGGCGTCCGTGAATTGAACGGACTCTGGCACTTCCGTTTCAGACTCGGTTGGCCGACGGTGTTCCCCGCAGTCGTATCGTGCCTATTACCAACTGCGGTGGTTGCTTAGGCATTCGGTTTGCTTTAGAAACGCGAGTCTGGCGCCTTGAACTCAATCAGGACTCGTTACGATGTATACCTTTGAAATCTCCCTAAACTCCTCATTTGATGTTGCCGTCACGCAGGTGATTGACGCCTTGCAGGCCGAGAAGCTCGGCGTGGTCAGCGACATCGCCGTTTCGAATATTATTCAGAACAAGCTTGGACAAACGATCCGGCCCTATCGAATCCTGGGGGCCTGCGCACCGGGGCTCGCCTTGCGCGCGATCGAGGCGGATCCCAATGCCGGCGCGCTGTTGCCATGCAATATCGTGATCCGCGAGGTGGATGATCAGTCAGTGGTCGTTGCTTTCATGGACCCCGTCGCAGTATTGCGGCTCGCCGAAGACTCGCGGATAAGCGCCGTGGGTGAAGAAGCCCTTGAAAAACTGCGGCGCGTCGCCGACCGACTCCGCTGATGCGTTCGCGGTACTACTCGCCCGCTTGAGTCGCGACCGTTTCGCCTAACACCTCGCCCTGGGCGAGCAGGGCAATGAATCGATCGCCCGGCGCGAGGGCGCGGGCATCGCGAATGATGCCGGAGCGATTGGGTTCCAGGACGATCGCGAATCCACGCTGGAGAACCGTATGGATATCCAACGCTGTCAGGCGCGCACGCAGGGTGTCATGTGTTTGTTTACGACTCGTATGGACCGCGCGTAATGCGATTGAGAGGCGTATTTCGAGCTGGGCAATGCGTTGCCGGTCGTGCGCGATGGCGTCGCGCAAGCGCCGTTCCGGCAACGCCGAGGTGAGCGTGGCAACGCGCGCACGGCGCTGAGATTGCAGCTGTTCGAACTGACGCTGAAGCCGCGTCAGCAGCTCGTCGACCCGTTGTCGACTGGTCTCGATGCGCGCCTGTGGATGGCGGGCAAGTAGCAGTCGGCGTGAGGTTTCGGTGTGTTGCCGTAGCTGCCGCATCTGCCTGACCGACGCGTTGAATAGCCGATTGCGCTCAACGGCCAGCAGGTTCCGCAATGCGTCGGCTTCAGGCGTCAGGATTTCCGCGGCGGCCGAGGGCGTCGGCGCGCGTATGTCGGCGACGAAGTCGGCAATGGTGAAGTCGATCTCGTGGCCCACCGCGGAGATCACCGGTAGCGGGCAGTCGTATATCGCCTGGGCGACGATTTCCTCGTTGAACGACCACAGATCTTCAAGCGAACCGCCACCCCGAGTCAGCAACAACACATCACATTCGGCGCGTTCGGTGGCAAGTGTCAGCGCGGCGGCAATCTGGCGCGCGGCATGCTCGCCTTGAACGGGTACGGGGTAGATGATCACCGGCAGCGCCGGAAACCGTCGTTTCAACACCTGCAACACGTCGCGTACCGCGGCGCCGGTGGGTGAGGTGATGATGCCGAGCTGCCGGGGAAATCTCGGTAACGGTCGTTTGTGCTCGAGGGCAAAGAGCCCGGCTTCGAACAGGCGCTGTTTAAGCGCTTCGAACTTGCGCTGCAACTCGCCCTCTCCGGCCAGTGTCAACGCGTCGACGATGAACTGGTAGTCACCTCGCGGTTCGTAGAGACTCACCTTGCCACGCGCGACGACGTGGTCGCCATTGGCCGCGCGCAAGCGCCCCAGCGCGTTTCGGTTGCGAAAGAAGGCGCATCGGATTTGTCCATTTTCGTCCTTGAGCGTGAAATACTGGTGCCCGGACGCGGGACAGGAGAAGTTCGATACTTCCCCGGTGATTCGAATGTCGGTGAAGCGCGACTCGAGCAATCCGCGTACGATCAGATTCAATTCCCCGATGCTGTAAATCTTGGCGCTGGCGTCTGACATGGCGAGTGGTCGGTGAGTTACGCGCGTTGGTGACCGGCGGAAACTCGTTCCCGGCGGACTTCGACGAACAAAGGGCAGAACGGGCTTGATTCAGTGATGGTCGATCGGTCGGACCACGCCGAGCGAGCGGTTCATCGAAGGCGCGTCATGCGGTCGGCACGGAGTCAACCCCACGATTGAAGCCGTTTACCCTTTGTGGGTCAATCCCCTATAATCAGCGCCCGACCCCTACCGGCCTCACACTCATGCGCATTCTTCACGAAGCCTTGACGTTTGACGACGTCCTTCTCGTACCCGCCCATTCAGTCGTGCTTCCTAAAGACGTCGATCTCACGACGCGCCTGACCCGCGGGATCTCGCTGAATATTCCCATGATTTCGGCGGCGATGGATACCGTGACCGAGGCGCGGCTGGCGATCGCGATCGCGCAGGAGGGCGGCATCGGCATTGTGCACAAGAACCTGTCGGTGGCGCGTCAGGCAACCGAAGTGCGTATCGCCAAAAAATACGAAAGCGGTGTGATCAAGGAGCCGCTGACCGTGTCGCCGCGGCAGAGCATCCGTGAGGTGCTGCAGATTCGTAAAGCTTACAATATCTCCGGCATGCCGGTTGTCGATGGCGAGAATCTGGTCGGCATCGTCACCAGCCGCGATGTGCGTTTCGTGACCGAGCTCGACCAGCCGGTCGCGAACGTGATGACCCCGAAGTCGCGTTTGATCACGGTGCGCGAGGGCGCGAGCAAGGAAGAAGTTGTGGGCCTATTGCACACCCACCGCATCGAGAAGGTGCTGGTGGTCAACGATGACTTCAAGCTGCGAGGACTGATCACGGTAAAGGACATCCAGAAATCCTCCGATTTTCCGCTTGCATGCAAGGATGACCAAGGGCGCCTGCGGGTCGGCGCGGCGGTGGGCACCGGTGGCGATACCGAGGAACGCGTCGCGGCGTTGGTCGACGCGGGCGTCGACGTCATCGTGGTCGACACCGCCCATGGTCACTCCCAGGGGGTTCTCGATCGGGTGAGCTGGGTCAAGAACCAGTATCCCGACCTGCAGGTCATTGGCGGCAATATCGCGACCGGTGAAGCCGCGCGCGCGTTGGTCGACGCCGGCGCGGACGCGGTCAAGGTCGGCATCGGCCCCGGGTCGATTTGTACCACGCGCATCGTGGCCGGAGTCGGGGTGCCGCAGATCTCCGCGATCACGTCGGTACTAGAGGGGCTGAAGGGTACGGATGTACCGATGATCGCCGATGGCGGTATTCGCTACTCCGGGGATATCGCCAAAGCAATTGCCGCCGGCGCGAATTCGATCATGGTCGGCAGCATGTTCGCCGGCACCGAGGAGGCACCGGGCGAGGTCGAGTTGTACCAGGGCCGGTCCTACAAGTCCTATCGCGGCATGGGTTCGCTGGGGGCGATGGCGCAAGGTTCCAGCGACCGTTATTTTCAGGAGTCGAGTCGTGGGGTCGAAAAACTGGTGCCGGAAGGCATCGAGGGTCGGGTGCCCTACAAGGGGCCGATGGCCGCGATCATCCACCAAATGATGGGCGGACTGCGCGCGAGTATGGGCTACGTCGGTTGCACGAATATCGATGAGATGCGCAACAAGCCTCAGTTCGTGCGCGTGTCGACCGCGGGCATGCGCGAAAGCCATGTGCACGACGTGTCGATCACCAAGGAAGCGCCCAATTACCGGATCGATTGAGACCCACGCGCCGGGCGCGATCGACCGGCGTTCCGGACCCGTCGGTTCGGAACCAGCGCCCGCGCCGTTCCAGCCCAAAGCTCGGTCGAGCGCCTTATTCGCCGTTCAGGAGTCCATTTGATGCACGCTAATATTCACGCCGATCGCGTCCTGATCGTCGATTTCGGTTCGCAATATACCCAGCTCATCGCGCGCCGCGTGCGCGAGGGCGGGGTCTATTGCGAAATCCATCCCTGGGATATGAGCGATGACGACGTTCGCGCCTTCGCGCCGAAAGGCATCATTCTCTCGGGTGGGCCGGAGTCGGTCATCGAGGCGGATCCACCACGGGCACCGCAAGCGGTGTTCGAGGTTGGCGCACCCGTGCTCGGGATTTGCTACGGCATGCAAACCATGGCGGCGCAACTCGGCGGCGCGGTCGAAAGCGCCGACCACCGCGAGTTCGGTTATGCGCAAGTCCGCGCGCGCGGTCACACGCGGCTGTTGACGGATATCGAAGACCATACCTCGGCCGAGGGCTACGGGCTGCTCGACGTCTGGATGTCGCATGGCGACCGGGTCAGCGCCTTGCCACCCGGATTCAAGGTGATGGCCAGTAGTGACGGCGCACCCGTCGCGGCAATGGCGGACGAGGCGCGCGGCTTCTATGGCCTGCAATTTCATCCCGAAGTCACCCACACCAAGCAGGGTAGCCGTATCCTGGGACGTTTCCTGCACGATATTTGCGGCTGCGTGTCGTTATGGACCGCGGGCAACATTATCGAGGACAGCATCGCGCGGGTGCGGGAACAGGTTGGCACGGACGAGGTAATCCTCGGTCTCTCCGGCGGGGTCGACTCGTCGGTGGTCGCGGCCTTGCTACACAAGGCGATTGGCGATCAGTTGACCTGCGTATTCGTCGATACGGGCCTGCTGCGGTTGCACGAAGGCGACCAGGTGATGGCGACCTTCGCCAGACACATGGGCGTCAAGGTGTTGCGCGTGGACGCCGAGACGCGTTTCCTGGGCGCGCTCGCGGGCGAATCCGATCCGGAGCAAAAGCGCAAGATCATCGGCAACCAGTTCATCAAGGTGTTCGAGGAGCAGGCTCGCAAACTCAGCAGCGCCCGCTGGCTCGCGCAAGGCACGATCTACCCCGACGTGATCGAGTCGGCCGGCTCCAAGACCGGCAAGGCCCATGTCATCAAATCGCACCACAACGTGGGTGGTCTTCCGCCCGACATGGACCTGAAGCTGGTCGAACCGCTGCGCGAACTGTTCAAGGACGAGGTCCGCAGGATTGGCGTCGAACTCGGCCTGCCCTCGGAAATGGTCTACCGCCACCCGTTCCCCGGTCCCGGCCTGGGCGTGCGGATCCTGGGCGAGGTCAAGAAGGAGTACGCCGACCTGCTGCGGCGCGCGGATGACATTTTCATTAGCGAACTCTACCAGCACGACCTCTACGACAAGGTCTCGCAGGCATTCGCGGTGTTTCTGCCGGTCAAGTCCGTCGGCGTCATGGGCGACGGTCGCCGCTACGACTACGTGGTCGCCCTGCGCGCGGTCGAAACGATCGACTTTATGACTGCACGTTGGGCGCACCTGCCGTATGAGTTTCTAGATCACGTATCAAGAAGGATTATCAATGAGATAAGGGGAATATCTCGTGTGACGTATGATATTTCTGGGAAGCCGCCCGCGACGATCGAGTGGGAGTAGGTCTGATACCGACCCAACTCATATATTTCTTAATACTTTATAGCGCCCGCCGAACTCGCCAAAGCGGCCGTTCGCGTCGGGCCATTGGGATCAGGTGTTCTTCAGCGGCATCACTCTTCCCGTCGGCGGTCGTTTCAACGCCTCCCCCGCTTGCGGGGGAAGTACGGCGAAGCCGGGATGGGGGCGAGTCCCGAAGGGGATCCGTGGATACGATCCCCTTTCCACAACACGGGAAACACCCACGCGGTTCTTCGACCTCTCATCCTGGCAGGGTATTCTGACCACGGTTCTAGGCCTTGCCCTCGTCGCCCTCCGCGTCTAACAAGTCCGACCTCGGCGGTGCAAAAATGGGGGCTGTTGAAAACGGCCGGCGCGATCCAGGTCGTTCCCGTGTCTCACGCCCCTGCTTGCTGTTCAGCTCGGCGCCACCGAGCGCACGACCTCACAGATGGCCGCGGTGAGCGTCGCGAGATCCTCGTCGTTCATCACATAGGGCGGCATCACATAGATGAGGCGGCCGAAGGGGCGAACCCAGACGCCGCGCTCGACGAACCGATACGGTAGTACGCGCATGTCGACAGGGGCCCGCATTTCCACCACCCCGATCGCGCCGAGCACCCGGACGTCCCGCACCTGCGGGAGATCGCGGCAGGGCTCGAGCCCGCGGGCGAGGCCGTGCGCGATCACGGCGACGCGGACCTGCCAGTTCTGTTCCAGCAGCAGATCGATGCTCGTGAGCGCGACGTTGCACGCGAGTGCGTTCGCCATGAAGGTCGGACCGTGCATGAAGACGCCAGGTTCGCCACGCGAAATGGTGTTGGCCACCTCGCGCGTGGCGAGCGTCGCTGCCAGTGTCATGTAGCCGCCGGTCAGGGCCTTGCCGAGACACAGGATGTCGGGGACGACGTTCGCGTGCTCGCAGGCGAAGAGCCGGCCGGTGCGGCCGAAGCCGGTGGCGATTTCGTCGGCGATCAGCAGCACGGCATGCTCGTCGCAGAGCTCGCGCAGCCGCGCCAGGTAGCGCGGATGGTAGAACCACATGCCGCCCGCGCCCTGCACGACGGGTTCGATGATCACCGCCGCGATTTCGTCGCGCTGGCGTGCAAGCAGTGCCGCGAGTTCGGCGATGTCCTCGTCTTGCCAGTCATCCTCGAAACCTATGTTGGGGCGCGGTGCGAAGTATTGCGCCGGCAACACCGCATTGAAGAGCTTGTGC
>JBHJOI010000105.1:0-73881 GCA_050329935.1 Thiotrichales bacterium
TGCCAGGTCGAAGGAATCAGCGTAGTCTCCGACAGCGAACGCTCCAGGGTGAAATATTGCGACGGCTCATGATGCGAGTTCACCATGCCGAATGGCACCACGATCTCGCCTATGCGCCAGTTGAGGGCCGGGTTGCGCTCAATTTTCAGATGCGCCTGCTCCAGCACGACCTCACCGCCCTTTTCGATCTCCACTTCGAATTCACCAGCCTCCTCGGGCTCAAACTCGACGGTTGAGCCGGTGCCACCATGCTCGAACTCAATTTCCGCTACAAATGAAATGCCGCCACCGAAGTCATACTCCGGCGCCAGGATAATGCGTTCGAGATCGGTGCGCGCACGCGATCGCGCGGAATTGTCCTGGGCATTTTCGTAGAAATCGTAGCGCTGATAATTGATGACGCCGTAACCCTGCCAACGCAGCTTGCCGCTCTCCCCCTCGCGCGAAGCCGCGGCGTGCTCGGCTTGTCCGAGTAGCGCGTCGATTTGTTGCTGCTGGCGCTCGATCGTCGCGCTTTGCGCTTTCAGCTGGTCGGCCAGATCCTGCAACGAGGATTCCGCCGCGAAACCCACCCCCAGCGCCAACGGTGACAACGCCACGACGATGACACCACCGCGACGCAAGACTGATTGAAGATACGCGTTCAATGCATCAACTCCTCTTGTATTGCTGGACGTCCCACGGCAACGCATCGTGCCTGGGATCATCTGGCTAGAATTTCATTAACGATACACAGTCTCATTTGCAATTGCAAACGCGTCGTATTTGTCTTAAATCAAGATTTCCGAGTGTTTCAATCAGACATCGACGGCTGAAGCGAGTACCCAGCACCCTGCTAGGTTGCTACTGCGAATCATTCGCGTTATTATTTTGACTCGGTCGGTGCTACCGACCCAGCTCGCCCCCCACGCAGAACGCGAAGGCAGCCAGCCAAAAAAATGAACCCCTCATTTCTTGGAGGCTGTTAGCTCGTGAATCGCTCCACCGACCGCCACGCCCCGGACTTGCAAGCATGTGCCGGCATCGCGCGCGCCTGAATCACCCGCTCGTGTTCCGGTCAAGGCCGCTGCGCCGCTATGCGCTGATCGCCGCGTTCGCGGCCTCGAGCGCGGCCGCCGATGAAGCGAACCGTTGGCTGGATACCGTCGTCGTGACTGGGACACGGACCGAGCGTGCCCTGCTCGACGTCCCGGTGCGCACCGAGGTGGTTTCGCGTGAAGCGCTGGAAACGACCCATGCCCGCGATCTCGCGGACGCGCTGCGCCATCAACCGGGTCTGCTGTTACAGGAAATCCACGGCAAGAGCGGCACGGAGGTTTGGTTGCAGGGCCTGAACGCGGATCGCGTCCTGGTGTTGGTCAATGGACGGCCGGTCAGTGCATCCACCGGTTCAACTGTCGACCTCTCGCAACTTTCGGTGGGTGAGATCGATCGCGTGGAAATCGTCAAGGGTGCGGTCTCGGCCCTGTATGGCAGCTCCGCGATGGGCGGCGTCGTCAACATCATCACCCGCCGCCCGAGTGCCCCCTGGAGTTACATCGTGGCGGGCGACGTCGGCAGCTTTGGCGATAAGAATCGCGGCGCCGCCACGAAACCTTCCAGTCGCCACGCCGTACTCGACCTCAGCGCGAACTCCGATCGACTCGGCGCACGCTTGAGCGCCGATCTTCGCGACTCCGATGGATTCGATCTCGATAAATCAACATTCCGCTACGAAGGTGACGCAGGCCCCAAGTTCAATCTCAATGGCGAGTTGGCCTGGCGCTATAGCACCGACAACGAAATCACCTTCACGCCCGCCTATTACCGGGAAGACCTGGTCAACGGCTTCGCCGACACCGCACCGGGCATCGGCGAGATCCGCAAGGAGAAACGTGAATTCGCGGAACGCGCGACCGGAACCCTGGCATTCCGGCACCGTACCGAACTCGGAAGCAAGTTCAGCGGCTACGTCATGCACGAGTCGTTCGACAACCAAACCGCGCAGGACGTTATCGCGACGCCCGAGGTCGAGCAAGAGCGTAATGCCCAACTCGGATTCGACAAGGCTGAAATCCAGTGGGACCAGCCCCTGGGCGAATCGCAACTCCTGACCCTAGGATTGGTCGCTTTCGATTCTGACCTCGAGCAAAGCGCAGTGCGACGCGACGGCGGCCGGGTACTAGAAATCAGGGAAATATCCCCGGGCGCCCGGCAGCGAAACATCGAGTTCTTCGCTCAGAACGACATCTTTATTGGTGAGCATTGGGAACTGCTGCCCGGCCTCCGGATTCAGGACGACCGGGAATTCGGTTCCCACCTGGCACCCAAGCTGAACCTGATGTACCGCCCGTCGATCTTCGCGCCTTTCGAGACGCGCGTGCGCGCCGGAATCGGCAGTGGCTATCGCACGCCCAATCTCAAGGAGCGCTTCTTCGTGTTCGATCACAGCCAGCTCGGCTACATGGTACTCGGAAATCCCAGCCTGAACCCTGAACAATCAATGAGTTATCAAGCTGGGTTCGAAATCAGCCACGCCAACGGGTCACGCGCGGAATTCTCGTTGTTCCACAACGACATCGAGGATCTGATCGACACCGGACTTGATCAAACGGCATCCGCCCTCAGCGGCCTGCAAGTATTCAAGTACATCAATATCGCTCGCGCCCGCACGCGCGGAGCCGAATTAAGCTTCGGCCACGCATTCTCGCGGACGCTCTCCGTGGACCTGGGTTACAGCTATCTCGACACCCTGGATCGCGACACCGGGCACGCGCTCACGCGGCGCCCGGAACATCAGATCACCGCCGCCCTCGATTGGCGCTTGCCGGTCACCGACAGCCTGGTCAGCCTGCGCGCGACCCACCAGACCGAGGAGTTCATCGACGGTCAGAACACCCTGGTTTCCCCCGGTTGGACACGCGTGGATCTCAAGTTGAATCAACCGATCCGCCACGGTCTCAAATTTTATCTGGGTATCGACAACCTGAATGACGAGCACCGCGACCCCGCGCGCGCGGGCTTTGATTTTCGTCCGAAACAGGGACGGTTCATTTATGCCGGGCTCAGACTCGAACACTAGCAAAAATCAAGCAACTCAAACTGACGAGGAGAAAAACACATGAGACCCCACCAGCTACATTACCTGGCCCTGGCGGCCCTGGGCCTGGCGCTCGCGGGATGCGGATCCAGCGGCAACAACGGCGACCCAGCCGCCGCCAACACAACCCCGGCGCCCGCGCCCCAGGCGAGCACGCCCGCGCCGGCGCCAACCCGCGTGGAGCCGAAAACGGTTCAGCTCGACGCCACCGCCGGCGGCTTTGGCGCTCGGCCGGATAACCCGCTGAATAAATTTAGCTATTTCAGCTTCACCACGGGTGAGCTGGTGCCCCTCACCGACGCGGAGGCCGCCACCTCAACCGCCTGGCATATCGCCTTCAAACGCACCAACATCCAGCTCAACGGTGGCGTATCCGGTCCGGGCACGGTCAAGGCAGCGGTCGCCGACGCACAAAGCGATTACTTCGAAGCGGATGGCAAGACACCGAATAACTCAGTCTTCCTGAACGCGACGGCCGCCCAGGAACTGGCCGCGCTGGAGGCAATCACCACCGATGCGGGACTAACCTACCAAACCGACCGCGACCAACCGAACATCCCGAACAACGGCGGCGACAACGGTTGGTGGGCCTACAATCCTCAAACCCACACGGTCAGCGCGCGGCCCGGCAACTGGTACGTCGCGCGCGGCGCCGCCGGCGACAGTTACGCCCGATTTCGCGTCACCGAAATCGAGCAGGCGGACCGCTCGATCAAGCTGGAAATGTTCATCCAAAATCCGGGCGAAACGGGATTCGCGAATTCAGCCAACACTTGGACCGCGGCCCTCGGCGCCAGCGGTGGTTCCAAATGTTTCGATTTCGAAACCCGCGCCGAGGTCGATTGCACCGTCGCCGCCGCGACCTGGGACCTGCAACTCGAAGTCTCGGCGAATGGACGTAGCTGGAATCTGTGGACCAATAGCGGGGTGAAAGGTAGCGGCAGCCGGGGCGGAAGCTTTGGACCGATAGACTCGGCCAGCATCGGAAGTTATGCCAGTAACGCCGCCGTGCCCAATTTCTTCGTCGACACCAAGAGTGGCGTGTTCACGGACCATTCCTGGTATGCCTATAACCTGCAAGGCCGCAATGAACTATGGCCCAACTACCGCGTTTATGTCGTCGACACGGGCACGGGCAAATACAAAATGCAGATTCTGAGTTACTACAACGACGCCGGCGCGAGCGGCCATTACCGCCTACGCTACCTGCCAATGCCGTGAATCGATTTGGTTTTCTCGTGCTCCTCGTTCTCTCCGGCGACGGAAACTGCCGGCCAATGACATTGGCCGGCCTTTTTAAAACAGGATGCGAAACGCATCGATTCAATCAACACAATCCGTTTGGAGTAAACCATGCCTGACGACAATTCGCTTGATCTCGACTCGGTTCGCGCGGAATACGAACATTTTCCGACGGCCTTCGAATCCGTGCTGATGGCGACCTGCGATGCCGACGGACTGCCCGATGCCAGTTACGCGGCCTACATCCACCATGACAGCTACTACTACGTTTACGTCAGCGAACTCGCTCGCCATACCCAGAACCTAAAACAGACCGGCAAGGCCTGCGTGCTCTTCATCGAAAACGAGCGCGACGCCGGCCATCCGTTCGCTCGTCAACGCGTGACGCTTGATTGCGGCGCGGCCGAGGTCGAACGCGATAGCACCGAGTTCAACGACATTCTCGATCGCTTTCATGCCCGCTTTGGCAAATTGGTCGAGACACTGCGCAATCTAAGGGATTTTCATTTATTTCGGATCGTGCCGCGCCAGGGCGTGTTCGTGAAAGGTTTCGCCCGCGCCTTCCTGATCTCCGATCCGAGCGCACCGCAAGTATCCCACATGCGTGACCGCGGCCACCGTGCGATGGACGCGGCAACCGAACAAGCAATGAACGAGACCGCCACATGAACGACATGACCCCAACAACGGCATGTGAAACACTGCTCGCGTCGACTTTTTTTCTATTGAGTCGATACAGCCTTGAACGCTGCGCCGATCTCGCCGAAGCGATCGCGCAGCATTTCGAGTTGCTCCAGGCGCATCCCGAGGTGCAGCGATCACGTGCCTTGCATTCCACGTGCAATGCGCTGCTACTGCAATGGCAACGCGTCGCGCGGCAGGTCGAAACACCTTCGACACCAACCTGTCGCGTAACCGCGCCAAGCAGCATCCACTAGCACCACGAGCGCTCACCATGCTGATTCTGCAATCCTCCTGGCCTAGCGCCAGTCAAACCCGGAGGTAGCCAATGAACGTCCGACTCGCGCGCGGCTTCGCAATGGCCCTCGTGTTTGCGACCGCGCCCCTCGCGTTCGGAAACGAGTTCACGCCGCGCGTGATCAGCGCAGGCGGCGCATTGACCGAGATCGTTTACGCACTTGGCGCCGAGCAGCAACTGGTCGGGGTCGACAGCACAAGCACCTGGCCGACCGCGGCGACCGCGCTGCCAAAAGTCGGCTATTTCAGACAACTTTCGGCAGAAGGTGCATTGTCACTCGCGCCGTCGCTTGTCCTCGCGTCCGAGGATGCGGGTCCACCGGAAACCCTGCAACAAATTCGACAGGCGGGCGTTCAGGTGAAAACCTTCGCCAACAACTACTCCAGCGACGGGGTCGCGACCAAGATTCGGGCCGTCGCCGAGGCGCTCGACCGGACGGAACAAGGCGAACGGCTCGCGAACGCGGTGGTCACCGAAGTCAACGCTGCACGCGCGCGAATCGCGGCCCTCGATGGACGGCAGCCACGCGTGCTTTTCGTGCTCGGCGTCGGCGGCGGTTCGCCGGTCGCCGCTGGCAACGCAACCGCGGCTTCCGCGATGATCGCGCTTGCCGGCGGCATCAACGTTTTCGAGGATTTCGAAGGCTACAAACCCGTGAACGGCGAGGCGATCGCGATAGCCGCCCCCGACGTGTTGCTCACCGTTGAACCTGCATCGAATACCGCCGAACTCGAACGACAGCTGCTGGCCATTCCCGGAGTCGCCGCCACGCCGGCCGGCGAGAACCGGCGCTTCGTCGCGATGGATGGCTTGCGCTTGTTGGGGTTTGGCCCGCGTCTCGGCGAAACCCTGAATCAACTCGCCGGTCGGCTGCATGCCGCACCGGTCACCGCGGAGTCACGCGATGGCGGATAACCTCGGCGCCACCTATCCGACCGCGGCAACCGCGCCTAAGCCACGCGATGCCGTGCCCGCGCGGCCGTCCCATCGGTTTGGCCACCGCAAGGACGCGGTATTGCTGATGGCGCTCGGTGTGGCGCTGCTCGTGACGGCGCTCGCCGCCCTCGGCATTGGCGCGGTCCCCATTGGGCTCGGCGGGGTCGCGGCGATTCTCGTCGAACCGCTCGGCATTACCCTGCCTTGGGGCCATACCGATAGCGAGCGCACGGTACTGGAAACGATTCGCGCGCCGCGGGTCGCACTCGGCGCGCTGGTTGGCGCGGGCCTCGGGGTCGCCGGCGCGGCGATGCAAGGCCTGTTTCGCAATCCGCTTGCCGATCCCGCGCTCGTCGGCGTTTCGAGCGGCGCGGCGTTAGCGGCGGTCAGCATGATCGTTTTAGGCGCGACCGTATTCAAAGCTTGGTCCGGTTGGCTGGGTTTGTACGCGCTGCCGGTCGCCGCCTTCGCCGGAGGTGTGCTCGCGACGCTTGTGGTTTACCGCTTCGCCAATGTGGGCGGCAGGACCGTGGTGGCGTCGATGCTGCTCGCGGGGATCGCGGTCAACGCCATCGCGGCGGCGTTGACCGGTGCACTGACCTTCATCGCCGACGACGCGCAGTTGCGCACCCTCACCTTCTGGACCTTGGGTAGCTTGGGCGGCGCCAGCTGGGAACGGGTCGGTATCGTGTTTACATTCCTGCTGATTCCACTGATTTTGATTCCGCGTCACGCCCGCGCCTTGAATGCGCTATTGCTGGGAGAATCGGAAGCGATGCACCTCGGCTACGACCTTGAGCGGCTCAAACGTCGGATCGTGTTGCTGGTCGCGCTGTGCGTCGGCGCCGCGGTCTCGATGACCGGCATCATAGGATTCATCGGCCTGGTGGTTCCGCATCTCATTCGCCTGGCGATCGGCCCGGATCATCGCGCGCTGATACCGGCCTCCGCGTTGCTGGGCGCCACCCTGTTGTTGCTCGCCGACTTGCTGGCGCGCACCGCGGTCGCACCGGCGGAGCTCCCTATCGGCATCGTAACCGCCGCAATCGGTGGCCCGTTCTTCCTTTGGCTGCTCGGACGGCGTCAGCAAGGCAGTGGATGGCGATGAAACGCAACCGCCCAGCGACTCCGGCACCCCCGCCGCGGCCGCCCACTGAAACGCCGCTCGCCTGGCTGGCAGTCTCCATCGTGTTGACCGGACTAGCGCTGTCAGCCCTGCTACTGCTCGCACCGCTGCTGGTCAGCGTGGACTCGCCACTCGCGCAAGTCGCGGCCACCCAGACGCCAAAGCATCACATCTCACGGGAACCATGACCATGTTACGCGCCAATGGCATTTCGGTTCGAATCGGCTCGCGCTGGCTGATCAGGAACATTACGCTCAGCGTGGAACCCGGAAACTTCGTCGCCGTGGTCGGACCGAACGGTGCCGGCAAATCCACGCTGCTGCGCGCCCTGAGCGGCGAAATCGCGGTGACCGAAGGCGCCGTCGAAATGAACGGCCAGCCGCTTGCGCAAATCAGTCTGCGAGACCGGGCTCGGGTTCGCGCGGTGCTGCCGCAACACTCGGCCCTGAATTTCCCGTTTCGCTCGATCGATGTCGTTGCCATGGGACGCGATCCCGCCCTCGGTTGCGGTGCCCAGCACGATCGAACAATTGTCACCGAAGCCCTCGCGGCCGCCGACGCCGCGCATCTCGCCGAACGCGATTTCACGACACTTTCCGGTGGCGAGCAGCAACGCGTGCACTTGGCGCGTGTACTGGCACAAATCTGGGAGCCCGCAGGCACGTGTCCGCGCTATCTGCTGCTGGATGAACCCACCTCGGCGCTCGACCTCGCCCACCAACACCACTGTCTCGGCGTCGCCCAGCGATTCGCTTGGGAGCAAGGCATCGGCGTCCTGGCGATCCTGCATGACCTCAACCTTGCGGCCTGCTACGCGGATCAAATCGTCATGCTCGCCGACAGTTTCGTGCTGGCGCGCGGCACCCCGCGTGAAGTGATCCTGCCGCACCGCATCCGCGAAGCCTTCGGGATCGAAGTCGCGGTCCTCGATCACCCCTTGCTCAACGATCGGCCGCTGGTCGTGACGGCGAAACCGGTCCCGGCGACCCGACCCGAGGTACCCCAGACGACGACAGTCACATTCCGTTCACCCAGCCCGGCGTTCGCACCATGAGAAAACCCCGTCGCAGCTCCCGGGAACAGCGCATCGCGATGCTGCTCACGCAACGCTCGATGCTCGCGCTTGAGTTATCGGTTCGACGCAAGGAAATGGGCCTACTGCGCGAGTCGTTGCGCGAACTTCAATGCGAAATGCGTCGCGTCAATCTGGAGATCATCGAGGCGCACTACCACCGTCCCAAACTCACGCTGATTTACGACCGCGACCGCGCGGCGTCATCAAAAGCCGAAATGCCATCGCTTCATGGAGATCCTTGCACATGAATGACCTGTCCCTACTCGAAACCCCTCGGATGCCCACTCTGCACGAGCGTTGGCTAGACCTGCGAAAAATGTATCCAACACTGCGGATCCGCGATGCCGCGGCGCAACTCGAAGTATCGGAAGCCGAACTCGTCGCCACCGGGTGCGGCGAGACCGTTATTCGCCTCATACCGGAATTCGCGAGTTTGCTCGCCGAATTGCAGGCGCTCGGGTCACTGCTGGCTATCACACGCAATGATACCGTCGTGCTGGAACATCACGGCATTTACGAGAATCCCCGTCTTCGCGGCGATGGCGCGCTGGCGCTGCTGTTTCGGCCGGGCATCGACGCGCGGCTTTTTCTGCACCGGTGGCGACATGCCTATGCGGTGGACGAAAATCGCCGTTTCAGTCTCCAATTTTTTGATGCCTTCGGCACCGCCGCGCACAAGGTCTACGCGACCGAAGCGACCGAAATGGCCAACTGGCATGCGCTGGTCCAGCGCTATCGCCACCAGGACCAAAGCCCGGGCGAATCGGTTTTGCGCAGACCCATCGGTGAATCCAAACCCGCCACCTCGGTGACCGATACCCAGCAACTGCGCGAACAATGGCGCGCGATACAGGATGTCCACGAGGCGCAAGCGCTCATCCAGAACCACGGCGGCGATCGGCGCGCGATCTATGCCCATCTCGGTCCGGAATATGCCCGCAAGACGCGACCCGAAATCGTCGAGCAATTGCTGGACCGCGGTAGCGCGGAGGCCTTCGAACTCATGTTGTTCGTGATGAACGACGGCGCTGTGCAAAGCTACGCCGGCCCGGTGCATCAACTGCTGCGCACCGGCCCGTGGTTCAACGTGCTCGACCCCGGGTTCAACCTGCATCTGCGGACACCCGCGCTCGCGGAGGCCTGGTGGATCCGAAAGCCCTCCACCGACGGCTGGGTCACCACGCTGGACGTCTTCGACCACCACGGCCGCGAGGTCATGCTCCTCGCCGACAACCGCGAGCAAGGCGCACCGGAGTCACCTCAATGGACCGCGCGCCTCGACACAATGGCCGCTCGATTCACGTGGCCCGGGGAATAAAAATCAGCCGTCGCCGAGCGCCGACCCAATCCGTGAAAGGATTCGCCCCACCCGCACACGAGTTGAGTCCGTGCTCGAGCGACATTATCGCGAGCTGTTCAATTTCCTGACCCGCTGGACAAACGACCGCGAGGCCGCCGCGGACTTGGTGCAAGAGAGCTTCGCGCGCGTGCTTGCCGTGCAGTATTCAGGGCAAACCATCGCCGATGCGCGCGCCCTGCTCTTCGTTCACCTCTGTTTCGCAGTTTAATGCTTAACAGGGTGTCCGCCGATGATGGGTAGGATCATTCCGCATGATGTGAACGAAGCCGTGATGAGCAGCGCAGGCATAAGCGGAGGTCGCGGCGACCCAGGTGTTGAACTTAGCCCGTTGAAGGCGCTTAATGACCCGGGTAAACCGCTGATTTCCCGGTTGCTTGCCGTGCCAAAATACCGCGCTCGATACCTGGAGCTCGTAAACGTAATGGCAGATAAATGGCTGGATTGGGGTGTGATCGGCCCCGTGCTCGAAAAGCAGCATACGTTGATTCGCCCAAACGTTCTCAAGAACACAAGGAGGTTGACGAGTAATGAGGAATTCGAAGGCGCGTTACTCGAACTAGAGCAGCTTTTCGACACCAGATGCGCCTTACTGTTGTCCAACCCGAACCAGCCTTAATGTTTCGCTTCAGATCGTCGAGCGCATGCCAAAGGAACCAAATTCGGTGATCGATTTTCACACACTGCGTAAACTGCATGGCGCTCTCGATTAACGGATTGACCGGTCACGTTCGTCAGAATGCGCACCTACCCGGTCGACGACCTGGCTCTCGCCCTTGCCATGCTGGAGCCGGTGATTCCGACTCCGGTGCGTCGGCAGTTCTCATGGCGGGTCAACATCGAGGCCAAGTGAGCGTTGGCAACCCACGCGTATTTGCTTGGGTACGCATAGTCCACTTCGGTATATTGGGTAAATTAGGCCATGTCCGATCCGTTCAGAACTCATGCTGCCGATTGCTCTCGTTATGTTCTCGTACGCGGCACCTCGCTGTTGAAAAACTAGCGCGGTCGCGCCATCGGCGCGCCAGTGTCTCGAGCTCAACGCCGCATAAGGTCGACTCCGCCGATTTCGGAGCCAAGTTCGTGCTTCCTGACTGATTCGAGGCAATGAACAAGCACTTGCGAATTACCGAAACGTGGCTCAGGGCTACGAGCGAGGTCCATGAATGAACTGGGATACGCTTGGCGCTTCCCTGATCGAGGCATTACAAGACGAGTACCGGGCGCGTGCCCGCTATACGAAAACCCTCGAGCGCTACGGACCGCTGCCGCCCTTCACGGCCATCGTCGCCGCCGAGCAACGTCATGTCGAGGCATTGCTTGAACTGTTCCACCGCTACAGAATCCCGATACCGCCCGACCACTGGCCGGCCCAAGTCGCCTACCCGTCCGACCTGGCCGCGGCCTGCGCCGCTGGTGTGGCGGGAGAAATCAACAATATCAAGCTCTATGACCGCCTGCTGCACCAAGTAGCGCAAGCCGATGTGCGACATACCTTCTTCCACCTCCAACGCGCCTCGCGGGAATCCCACTTGCCCGCCTTCCGTCGCTGCCTGGCGGAGCTCGAGGGCTTAGCGGACCGTCCATCCCAGACTACGGTTGATCGCGCACTCCTCCTCGGTGTCGCGGCCGGCGCCACGCTGGTCTACCTGCTGAACCGCGGCATCTCCTCGGCGCGCGTCAAAGTTCCCGGGTGACTCTCCCGGCTGGGCCCACGCCCGAGCTCGCAGTCCGCAACGCACGCGGATGGCTTCCGCCGCTCTGCTAGCAGCCTCACCGAGCCTGCTTCCGGCGCATCGGTTCGCGGCTTCTGCTGCCCTCAAGTCCAAGCAGCGTGAAGATGCAACGGTCGCGCGTCGCGATCCTCGGTGTTACCGCGTTGCCATGCGTTATCGCCGTTTTAACACGAGTGAAGCGGCTGGATTCACCCGCATTCTTCGGGTGCGCAGCCAAATTTCAGAAGGTTCCCATGCGGATCATGAATGTAGAACTCTTTCATGTTCCACGGCCGAACGGCAAAATCGCTGATTCTCCCGCTACCCAATGATGCCCGCTCATATTCCTCGAACAGCGCTGGCACTTGTCCGCCGCGAATGTAACAGCCTGTAGCCCGTGGGAGCGCAGCGTCGTTACACCGCCAGAAATGGAGTTCCATCTCATCGCGACAGACAATCAGATAGTCGTCGTCATGCCAGACGACCAAGAAACCGAGCGCCCCAGTATAGAACTGCTGGGTTTCCGCGAGATCCAGCGACGCGAGTATCGGTATGGTGCGCGCGAAATCGCTCACCGTTATCACGTTCAGCTAGAAAGCACCGCTTCGAAGCCTTCAAATCGCGCAGGACCGATGGTCACGGGATCGGCGGTCTTGCCCGCCCCTGCGTGCGCCTTTTTAAAAGCGTCCGATTTGGTCCAACCCTCGAAGTGGGCGAGACTTTCCCACATGGTGTGGGATGAATACACGATATGGTCGCCGAGCTCCGGGCCTTTCAATAGGTGGAAGGATTTGAACCCCTCGACTTCGTGAAGATAGCTGTCGCGATTGCGCCACATGGCTTCGAAATCGGCGGCACGTTCCTTTATTACCTTGAATCGATTCATCGCGATGTACATACCAGACCTCTAGGATTGAGTGTAAAACGAGTGCGCGAAAGCCGACCTACCCTTCGCCTCCAGCGACAAGGGGGACATCCGCCGTCGACGGGTCACGCAATGCGTAAGCCGCGCCCGTTAACGTGAGCGTCGGGTTCCAGGTTCGACGTCGAATCGATACTCCGAAACGCAACTTCGCCATCTGACGCACGCACATCGCGAATCCTGATGTACGCCATGGAAGAACAGCCACTCCTTGTTTATTAATGCGAATCATTTTTATTTAAACAGGTTACCTCTGTCAACTAGCGAGGGAAGCATCGCCGCGCAGAATGACCTTGCGGCGTGCCCCCCAGATCGGGCCGACCGTCTTGCTTGCTTAAGGCACGACTCTGCGCGCTAGGTATCCTCGCGGCGATACTAGCCGCCGAGCGTCGCGAACGATCGGCCCTACTCGCATAACTTGGCGCTATGACAGTACGGATTTCCTTATGGCCATAAGGAAATTCTATCGAGACGAAAATAGCATTGATTAGAGTTTCAGCATGAGATGATGGAGACTCGCGCTTGCGTTTTAACGGCACTCTGAGGAAAAGAGCCTCCATGATCACAATCAATCCCTTCGCCGAGCTTTCGGCTTATATACCCCCCCTGGTAATGCAGGGGTACGTCGTACTGATGGTCCTGCTGGTTGTGGGCGGTACGATTCTCGACATGCTGCACAAGAAAAGTGCGCAGTACTTCTTCGAGAACTCTAAAAGAGCTCAGAAATCAGCAACTCGCACGCTGGACAGTGGCACCAAAGCCTCGCTTGCGCTCAAGACGGTCGCCAACGAGGTCTTGACCTCCTCGGAATTCGCCAACCCGAAGCGCCGACTCTCCCACCTGTTCACGATGTACGGTTTCGTGATTTTCGTTGTGACCACGGCGATCATGATCTTTGCCTACCCGACCAAGGACGTCGCAACGCCTGCCCTGCTGCCATTGCTCTGGCACCTTGGCGCCCTGATGCTGTGCATCGGCGGCTACTGGTTCTGGTTTTTCATCCGGGTCGACCTCAACTCCGAAGGTAATCCTTGGTATCGCCTGGTGCGCGCGGACATCTTCATCGTCTCGCTGCTCGCGACGGCAACCCTCGCGCTGATCTGGTCGTTCCTCCAGTCTTCTGGCTCTTTGTTCGCGGCCGATCTGTTCTTTATTTTCTTCATTCTGGCCGCCACCGTGTTGTTTGGAACCGTGTTCTGGTCCAAGTTCGCGCACATGTTCTTCAAGCCCGCGGCGGCTTACCAGAAGCGGGTGATCAAGGCCGATGGTTCAAGAGAAAATCTGCCAGCTATCTATGACCTGACCGATCCGGCCGTGCATGCAAAGTATCCGGATGTTCCCGAATACATGGGCAAGAACCCACCCAACATGGGGCTTGGTATCAAGCGCGAAGCGCCGAACCATTTCTAAGCCAGCCTTAACCGAATAGAAGTAAGAGGAATATCATGCCTACTTTTGTATACATGACTCGCTGCGATGGCTGCGGACATTGCGTGGATATTTGTCCCTCGGACATCATGCACATCGACAAAGTCACCCGTCGCGCCTACAACATTGAACCCAACATGTGCTGGGAGTGCTTTTCCTGTGTGAAGGCCTGCCCGCACCACGCGATCGACGTACGCGGTTACGCGGACTTCGCCCCGCTGGGACACTCGGTACGGGTGGACCGCGACGAGGAGAAGGGCATCATCGCTTGGCGCATCAAATTCCGTAACGGCGAGAAGGACATGGATCTGATCGCGCCGATCACGACCAAGCCTTGGGGCAAATACATCCCGCAACTTCGCGATGTCCCCGGTCCCTCCAAGGAAATGCGCGCCAGCCAACTGCTTTTCAACGAGCCGAAGTACATTCGCCTCGACGACGGTGGTATCCATACGCTGGAATCCAATGGCCTCAAATTTAAAGCAGGGGTGTACTACTAATGGCATACAAAACAGTTGTTGAAGACAACATTGACGTATTGGTCGTCGGTGCGGGTCTTGGTGGTACCGGTGCCGCCTGGGAAGCGCGGTATTGGGGTCAAAACAAAAAGATCGTCATTGCCGAAAAAGCCAATATCGACCGTTCCGGCGCGGTCGCACAAGGTTTGTACGCGATCAACTGCTACATGGGCACCCGTTTCGGTGAAAACAACCCGGAAGATCACGTTCGCTACGCGCGGATGGACTTGATGGGGATGGTGCGCGAAGACCTGTTGTTCGACATGGCGCGCCACGTCGACTCAGCGGTTCACCAGTTTGAGGAATGGGGCATGCCGATCATGCGCAACCCCAAGACGGGTTCTTACCTGCGTGAAGGCCGCTGGCAGATCATGATCCACGGTGAATCCTACAAGCCACTCGTGGCTGAAGCCGCCAAGAAGTCGGCGGACAAGGTATTCAACCGTATCTGTGTCACCCACTTGTTGATGGACGATGCCAAAGCAAACCGCGTCGCGGGTGCCGTTGGCTTCAATGTACGGACGGGTGACTACCACGTCTTCAAGTCCAAGACGGTCATCGTTGGCGCCGGTGGCGCATCCAACATCTTCAAGCCGCGTTCGGTGGGTGAAGGTGCGGGCCGCGTATGGTACGCGCCGTGGTCGTCGGGCTCAGCCTATGGATTGCTGATCCAGGCGGGCGCCAAAATGACGCAGATGGAAAACCGTATCGTGCTCGCACGCTTCAAGGACGGATATGGTCCGGTGGGCGCGTACTTCCTGCACCTGAAAACGTACACGCAAAACTGTAACGGTGAAGAGTACGAGTCCAAGTGGTTCCCGGCGCTATCCGAAATGGTGGGCAAGGCCTACCTGGATACCGAAGGTCAGCATTTATCGCACAAGCCAATTCCGACTTGTCTGCGTAACCATGCGTTCATCAATGAGGTCAATGCGGGTCGCGGCCCGATCCACATGGTAACGATGGAAGCCTTCCAGGATCCGCATCTGGAAGAGATCGGCTGGCACAACTTCCTCGGCATGACCGTCGGTCAGGCGGTATTGTGGGCATCGACCGACGTCAATCCGAAGTTCGAAAACCCAGAACTGACGACTTCCGAGCCGTATGTCATGGGTTCGCACGCGACCGGTTGCGGCGCCTGGTGTTCAGGCCCTGAAGACCTATCCCCGCCTGAGTACTACTGGGGCTACAACCGTATGACCACGGTAGAGGGCCTGTTTGGTGCCGGTGACGCCGTGGGTGGCACACCTCACGCATTCTCGTCCGGTTCGTTCACCGAAGGTCGTCTGGCCGCGAAGGCTGCGTGTCAGTATATCGACGACGGCAAGGCCGAAGGCATCCGTGTATCCGACGAGCAGATTCAGCGCCGCAAGGAAGAGATCTACAAGCCGATGGAGCACTACAAGATCTATCGCAACGAGATCACTGCCGGTTCGGTCAACCCGAACTACATCAACCCGCGCCAGGGTCTGGATCGCCTGCAGAAGCTGATGGACGAGTACTGCGGTGGTGTGACGGTGAGTTACATGACCAACGAAAAGCTTCTGAACATCGGCATGAAAAAGCTCAAGATCATGGAAGAAGACCTTGAGAAGGTCGCCGCAGAGGACATCCATGAACTGCTGCGGGCATGGGAACTTAAGCATCGCCATCTCACGTCCGAGGCGGTCATGCAGCACACCCTGTTCCGCAAGGAAACCCGTTGGCCGGGCTACTACTACCGTGGTGATGCGATGAAGCTCGACGACGAGAACTGGCACGTACTGACCGTTTCCCGTCGTGACCCGAAGACGGGTGAATACACGATGGAAAAGGCTCCGTGCTACCATTTGGTCGGTAAGGACGATTAAGGCCTAACAGACCAGACTCCTTGTGCCTTCCCCCTAGCGGGGAAGGTCACGATAGGAGGGAGCGACGCAGGACAATGGCATAGATGAACATTATCGAACACACCGATGAAGAGATCCTGGCGCTAGCCCACCCCATGTGGGAGGACCTGATCAAGTACTCCAACAAGGGCCAATACGGAAAATTCATCAGAAAATTCTCCTATGACCTGTTGCTCGGTTTGAACGAAGTCGAACTCGGGAAACAGTTCGCGAAAAGCGAGTTGGCGCGCAACCTCTCCGAGGAATACGACTACCTCGGCACCATCCGTCGCGGCCAACACGTGACCGTCCTTTACCGCGTGAAGAGCTCCAAGCTGGAAGGCGAATGGCTCGGACGCCTGGTGCTCGGATACGAAAACGGCGAAGTACGGATTTTTGCCGCGACCATTTTCTGACATTTCCGGATTAGGTTTATGAAAGACATTATCGAAGCCAACAAGTATGTTGAGCTGACCTACAAGGTTATCGATCAGAAGTCCGGACAGGTTCTCACCATGGTGGAGTTTCCGCTCGGATATGTCCACGGGGTTACTCAAATCTTGTCTCCCCAGGTCAGCGCCGAACTGGAAGGCAAATCCGCCGGTCAGACAATCGAAGTCCCGATCGACTGTAACGACATTTTTGGTCCCAGGGACGAATCGCTAGTCATCACCGACCGAATCGAGAACGTTCCTAAGGAATATCGTGAAGTCGGCATGGCCATCCTGATGGAAAACAACAAGGGTCAAACCAAGAGTTTTCTGGTGACCAGGGTGGACGCCCGGACTGTGACCATCGACGGCAACAACCCGCTTTGTGGCCGGCAGGTTATTTTTAGACTAGAGATACTCACTGTTCGCGATGCGACCGAAGAAGAAATCGCGGCAGGCGGCAAGGTTGATGCAGGTCCCGATGTCAAGCCTGGACCCAGCATCCACGAGGTTATGTAAGTAACGTCACATTGTGTGCAACTTTAATCCTGACTAGAGGTGATTATATGAGCGAAAAACCTAAAACCAGACCCAAGGTTCCCGAAGGCAAGTCGCGTTTCCTGGTAACCCGTCAGAAACAGCCTACCGAAAAGGGCTATATCGGCTACGAAACCATCTGGGAGCCGTTCCAAAAGGTCGCAGAATACGTAACCCCGAAGAAGCCGTAAGCTGCACGTCAGGCGCGGCAGCGTAGGTTGTTTATTGACCCTTCGCAAGCGCGATACTGACACGGTTATTCGGTTAACTTAGCGTCCTACCCCGCACGGGTAGGACGTATAAGCTTTGGTACTGGTTCAACGGAATTCTCATATGCCTTCAACCTCCGGTTGTGACCGTGTTGAAGAGTGTCTACCAACAGACGCCACTTTCATGGCGAGGCCGCCGCCGCGGCGGATGCGATACGCTTAGCCGAGACGAGCTACGGAGACCAAACGCCACCACTCGCCGATGCAATCGACACCCGCCAGGGCGCGAGGCACCTGGTCGCACCAAGTGCCTCCTAATGCCAAAAACACGGCTCAGCGCATCAGGCCCTGCGGACCCTGTTGGCGCGCCTGCGCGAGAAAATGGGTGCGATAGTAGAGCACCGCGCTGCTGCCGTCGGCGGCGACGTCAAAAACCTTCCAGGTATCGCCGCTCTTGCCAAAGCGAAACACCAAGCGACTGGTTGAGTTGTCGGCGAAGCGGACCCGCGCGTAGGCGTTCACCTCATCGTCGCCGACCCTGCGTACCGGCAGAAAATCAACCTGCGGCGCCTGTCCGACGCGACCCGCGAGGTTGCCGACGAACGCCGACAGGAACATGCCCTGCAACCGCGCCTGGAACGCGGCACGCTGGTTCTCGTCGAGTTCACGATAGTAGGGTCCGCCAACCAGGCGCGACATGCGGTCGAAATCGAAATACGCGCTCATGGTCTGTGTCACGAACCGCTCGATCGCGCCTCGATCGCGCGCCTGCTCGCTGTTCAGGAACTCCAGCGTCGCGTTTATACCCTGGCGCAACAGATCCAGCGGGCTGGGTTGCGCTTGCTGCGTCGGCTGCTGAGGCTGCGGCATCGCATGGGGCATGGACGGGCGGTAGTAGTGAGGCGCGCCCTCAGGCATGACGTAACCCGGTACGGGTGGATACGGGGACGCAATCGAGGTTGCCGCGACCGTGAACAACGCCGCCGCAACCACGGCGCGGAGAGTTTTAGTCGTCATTTGGAACTCCTTGATGATTTTGGATGATCTAGTTTGAATGAAACACCGCGAACGTCGCAGTTCAAATGCCTGACTCGCGGATCAACACCAACACACCCTCCGGCGCCCATTCGAACAGCTCGATCACGTCGGCGTTGCGCATACGGACGCAACCGTGTGACGCGGGCTGGCCGATCAAGCCCTCTTCATGGGTACCGTGAATGTAGATGTAGCGCGCGTGCGAATCGACGTTTCCGCCGAGATTGAGGCCGCGCTCAAGCCCCTGCAACCAGAGGATTCGGCTAGTGACATGATCGCGCCCGGTACGCCGGGGATTGGGTTCGATTTCCGCGACACGCCCGGTGTTGCGGCGCGCCTCGAAAATCGTGCCGGGCGCCGCCCCGGCGCCAAAGCGCGATTTCACCCGATGCCAGCCCAGTGGGGTTTGCTCGCTCCCGGCTCGATTTCCCACCCCTTTGGTCGCGGTCGAAATCGGCCAGGTTTGCGTCGACTCGCCTGCACGATATAGCGTCAAACGCTGCTGGGCAATGTCAACCGCGATGACTCTATCCTGAGGCGCGGTCGCGAACTCGGCCATCGCTTGCCGCAATGATTTGGGAATATCGGCGCTCGCCACGGCCGGCATGAGCACGCTAACGATCAGCCAGGATAGCAGGACGCCGCGCATTGGCTCTCATGCCGTGTTGTGCAAATCGACTCCAGGCGTCTGCCGCGTGCGCGGGTTCTTGCTCGCATCATTGCGACGCCGCCCCAATTCCTGCAGGTAGTCGTCGGTGATCGAGGTGATGTAATGCCCGGTGAAAACGGAACACTCGAACTCGCGGATCTTGGAACTATCTCGCTGCACGGCGTCGATCAGGTCTTCAAGGCTCTGGTAGATCAAGCGATCCGCGGCGATCGCCTCGCAGACCTCGTCGTGCGTGCGGTTGTGCGCGATCAACTCATCGGCGGCTGGCATGTCGATGCCGTAAACATTGGGGTAGCGGATCGGCGGCGCCGCCGAGGCGAAATACACCTTGCGCGCTCCAGCCTCGCGCGCCATCTGCACGATCTCGCGCGAAGTCGTGCCACGTACAATCGAGTCATCTACCAGCAGCACGTTTTGGCCCTGAAACTCCAGATTGATCGCATTGAGCTTCTGCCGCACTGACTTCTTGCGTGCCTGCTGGCCGGGCATGATGAAGGTACGCCCGATGTAGCGGTTCTTGATGAAACCTTCGCGATACTTTGCGCCGAGGCGCAACGCCAGCTCGATGGCGGCGGTGCGACCGCTGTCCGGTACCGGGATGACCACGTCGATATCGTGATCGGGCCAGTCGCGCTTGATTTGGTCCGCGAGCCGAATCCCCATTCGCATCCGCGCGCGGTGAACCGAAATGCCGTCGATGATCGAGTCAGGCCGTGCAAAGTACACATACTCGAAAATACAGGGATTGAGCACCGCGCCCTCGGCGCACAGTTGCCGGTGAACCTCACCCTGCTGAGTGATGAATATCCCCTCGCCCGGACCGAGGTCGTCGATGTATTCGAACCCCAGCGCATCCAGCGCGACAGTCTCGGACGCGATGATGTAATCGTAGCCCTCGGCGACGGCGCGACGTCCGTAGACGATGGGGCGAATCCCGTTCGGATCGCGAAAGCCAACGATACCGTGGCCGGCGATCAACGCGGTCACCGCATAAGCCCCCTTGCAGCGTCGGTGAACCCCGGCGACCGCCGCGAAGACGTCTTGCGGTCGCGGCACCAGACTATCCTGACGCAATAGCTCCTGGGCAAATACGTTAAGCAACACCTCGGAATCCGAGGTGGTATTGATGTGACGTCGATCCTGCAGGAACAGCTCGCGTTTGAGCTCGTCGGTATTGTTCAGATTCCCGTTATGCCCAAGCGCGATCCCGAACGGCGAATTGACATACATCGGCTGTGCCTCGGCCGACGACGGCGAGCCCGCGGTGGGATACCGAACGTGACCGATGCCCATGCTGCCGATCAATCGGGTCATGTGCCGAGTGTGGAACACGTCGCGCACCAAGCCATTGTCCTTGCGCAAGAAGAGCTGATTCTCCTTGCAGGTCACAATACCAGCGGCGTCCTGGCCGCGATGCTGCAACACCGTCAAAGCATCATAGAGTTCCTGATTGACCGCCCCCTGGCGACTGACGATTCCAACGATGCCGCACATATAAAGACTCTCTTGCTCGCGTTTAGCCGAAGTGCCGCGCCATCGAGGGCGGCAACACATCCTTGAGCCAATTCGCGATTTCGGTAAAGAACGGCAGCGTCAGCGAACTTTGCCACCAGGGTTCGCTGGGCATGTTGGTCATCTTGGCGAGTAACACCAGTACCGCGACCAGCAGACCGCCCCGCGCTAGACCGAATACCAGTCCAAGCATGCGATCGGTACCGCTCAGGCCGGTTTTATCGACTAACTGACCCGCGAGGTAGTTCACGATACCACCGGCAATCAATACGAGGATGAACACCAGCAAGAATGCGATCGCGTTCTGCACGGTCTGACTACCGACCTGAAACGGCAACAGACTGGCGAAGGGCGCGGCGAACACTAGCGCGATCCAGACCGCCGCGACCCAAGTCGCAAGCGAAATGGCTTCCTTGATCAACCCGCGAAACAAACCAATGATCAACGACAAGCCGATGATCGCGAATACAACGATATCTACCCAGTGCATGGTATCTCTAAGCTAGTTTCTGGAAACGGGCACGGATGGCGTCACGGGTGGGTGACGATAATGCCTTCCATTTTTTGCGTATCGATGAGCTTTTGGCGTAAATCGTCCGCTGCCTCGCGACTTGGGCGCGGTCCGACCTTGACTCGATAAATTTGCTTGCCACCCGCGCCAACGGTCTCCACGAACGCCGGAAACCCGGCGGCGGCAAGCTTGCTCTTGACCGAATCCGCGTTGTCCGCCTTGCTGAAGCTGCCGACCTGCACGACGAACCCGGCGCCGGAACCCGGCGCGCCGGCGACCTCCGCGCGCGGCGGCGTCTTCGGCGCGGTCGCCACCGTCGGTGCCGCGGGCGCCGGCGTGGCGGATGGAGACGACGGCGCGGTCGCCGTTGTCGTCGGCTTCGAAGTGTCAGCCTTCGTCTCCACCGGCGGCGGCGAAGACGGCATCGGTTTCGTCGTCGCGGTCACGGCCGGCGCACCGGTAGCCGGTACGCCAGTGACGGACGCCGTCGGTGGCGTGGTCGCGAGCGTCGACGGTGACGGTATCGCTCCGAGACTTGTGGGGCCACTAGGGTCGGCGGGCGGCGGCAGCGTCTCGCTCACCTGAGGCTGGGGCGGCACCGGCGCCAGTCGATTGGGAATCTCGTAAACCGGCTTTTGCGGCACTTCGATCTGCATCGTGGTGGGCTCGTCCTTTTTACCGCCATCGAGCAACATCGGGATAAAAATGACCGCCAGTGCAATCAAGACCGCGGCGCCCACCAATTTCTGTTTCAATGCCTTATCCATCGTGTCGATCAACTCACAGTTTGAGTTCGATTATAGGAGTATCCGCCGTGCTTCGGCTACGGTATAGAACGAACCGGTCACCAACAGGCGATCATTGTACGCGAGGCGCGCACGACACAGATCAATCGCGAGCGCCATCGAATCCGCGCTCGTGTAATGTGCCGTGGGCAGCGCGGCACCCACTCGGCGCTCGAGTTCACGCACGTCCATGGCCCGATCCACCTCCGGTTGCACCAGCATCCATTCGCTCACTTGAGCGTCCAAGGCCTCCAGCATGGTCTCGACCTGTTTGTCACGCATGACGCCGATGATCGCCACGGTTCGCCCTTCAACCGGGTTTGCCCGTAGCGTCATCGCCAATGCACGCGCGCCATCCGGATTGTGGGCGACATCGAACACCGCCTCGTAATGCTCGTTGCGAAACCGCTCGAAACGGCCAGGTACGCGCGCGGCGCCGACGGCCCGACGCCAAAACACCGGGTCTGGACGCGATCGTTCCGGCAAGCACGACAGCGTCGCCAACACCCCGGCCGCGTTCTGCAATTGATGCGCACCCGGCAACGCCGGCAGCGGCAGTGCATCGAGCACCCACGCGCCGCGACGCCAGCGCCAAACGCCGTCGCCCAATTCGTAATTGAAGTCCACGCCTGCCTCGACCAAGACCGCCCCTTGCGCCCGCGCGCTATCAAGCAGGCCCGCCGGCGCATTGGGCTGCGCCACGACCAACGGCTTGCCCACGCGCGCGATCCCGGCCTTTTCTCGTCCGATTGAATCGAGATCCGGACCCAGCCACTCGGTGTGATCCAGCCCGATCATCGTCACCAACGCGACGTCGGCATCAATGATGTTGACCGCGTCGAGTCGTCCGCCCAGGCCAACCTCAAGCACCAGATCGTCCGCCGCGTAGTCGCGTGCCAACCACAGCGCCGCTAGGGTGCCAAACTCGAAATAACTCAGGCTGGTTGTGCCACGTGCGTCGTCAATTGCCGCGAATGCCGCCATGATCGACAAGTCATCCGCGGGTTCGACGTTCCGACGGATCCGCTCGTTGTAGCGATCGAGATGCGGCGAACTATACGAAACGACCCGGTGCCCGGCGAGATGTAACGCGGTTTCGAGCATGGCGACCGAGGAACCCTTGCCGTTGGTACCGCCAACGGTGATCACAGTGGCGCGCGGATCGAGGAGGTCGAGCCGCGCGGCCACGCGCCGCACACGATCGAGTCCGAGATCGATCGGCTTGGGATGGTACGCGGTCTGCCATTCCAGCCAAGCCTGCAAGGTGGCGAATCGCACGCGCGTTCAGGCCAGGCGCGGCGCGGGTTGTTGCAACAGTATGCTGAGTAGTCCCGCGAGCTCTTCGCGCAACTTGCGGCGGTCGACGATGCGATCGATGGCGCCGTGTTCGAGTAGGAATTCGGCGCGCTGAAATCCCTCGGGCAGTTTTTCGCGGACCGTTTGCTCGATTACCCTCGGCCCAGCGAAGCCGATCAATGCCTTGGGCTCGGCGATATGCACATCGCCCAGCATCGCGAAGCTCGCGGAAACGCCGCCCATGGTCGGATCCGTCAGCACTGAAACAAACGGTAGCCCGGCCCCCTGCAAGCGGGTCAACGCGGCGCTGGTCTTGGCCATCTGCATCAGCGAGAACAGTGCCTCCTGCATCCGCGCGCCGCCGCTCGCCGTGAATACGATCAACCCGCAACCGTGTTCGATGCTCGCGTTCACCGCGCGCACGAATTTTTCGCCGACGGCCGCCCCCATCGAGCCGCCCATGAACGCGAAGTCAAACGCCACCGCAACCGCCGGCACGCCGTGAATGCGGCCGCGAATCGCGATGAGCGCATCTTTTTCACCGGTCGCCTTCTGCGCCATCGCGAGCCGGTCGCGGTAGCGTTTACTGTCCTTGAACTTGAGCGCATCAACCGGTTCCAGTTCGGTCGCGATCTCCTCGCGCGGTTCGACATCGAGAAACACATCAAGCCGACGCCGCGCGCCGATGCGATTGTGGTGGCCACATTTCGGACAGACCTCGAGATTGCGCTCAAGCTCGACCCGATAAAGCACCGCGTCGCACGCGTCGCATTTATGCCAGACCCCCTCTGGAACGGCACGTTTATCGGTGGCATCCGTGCGGATGCGGGTTGGCATCAGTTTGCTGAACCAGCTCATGGCTTGCTATTCCTCGGTAATCAGTCGACGCGGGCGACGCCCGCGTCCATTGCCACACGCATCTGCCGAACCAGAGCGGAAATCTCGTGGCGGATGCGATCGGGATCAGCGGCGTGCTCGGCAAAACGCGAGACCAGCGCGCTACCGACGACGACGGCGTCCGCCACTTGCGCGACCCGCGCGGCGGTCTCCGCGTCGCGGATGCCGAATCCAACACCAAGCGGCAGATCGACCCACTCGCGTATCACGGCGAGCTTCGCCGCGACGGCATCGACATCGAGGGTCGCCGCACCGGTCACACCCTTCAGCGACACATAGTAAACAAAGCCCCTGCCGGCGGCGGCGATGAGTCTCAAACGCTCAACCTGGGTGGTCGGGGCCGCGAGAAAGATCGGGTCAAGCGCGTTACGTGTCAGTTCGGCAATCAACGCATCGCCTTCCTCGGGAGGCATGTCGACAATCAGCACGCCATCGACGCCAGCGGTCGCGGCGCCTTCTGCAAACCTGCGGTAGCCCATAACCTCGATTGGGTTGAGATACCCCATCAAGATGACTGGGGTGACGTCGTTCTCGGCGCGGAATCGCCGCACCATGTCCAGCACGCCACTTAGGCTGACATGGTGTTTCAACGCGCGCTCGCACGCGGCCTGGATTACCGGCCCGTCGGCCATCGGATCGGAAAACGGAACTCCGAGCTCCAACAGGTCCGCGCCGGCGTCGACCAGGGCGTGCATGAATCCGACGGTCGACTCGGGCTGAGGATCTCCCGCCGTGATATAGGGAATCAAGGCCTTGCGGCCAGCGGCTCGGAGCGCGGCGAATCGGGTTGCGATTCTACTCATAGTTGAATACCCTCGAGGCGCGCTATCGTATTGATGTCCTTGTCACCGCGACCGGACAGATTGACGATGAGCACGCGATCACTCGCCAGGGTCGGTGCGAGCTTGGCAGCGTAAGCCAGCGCGTGGCTGCTTTCGAGTGCTGGAATGATGCCTTCGACCCGCGTCAGTGTATGGAAACCCTGCAAGGCCTCGGTGTCGGTGACTGCAACATAGTTCGCACGGTGGGTATCCTTGAGCCACGCATGTTCGGGGCCCACGCCCGGATAATCGAGGCCAGCGGATACCGAATGCGTCTCGATGATCTGACCGTCGTTGTCTTCCATCAAGTAGGTACGGTTACCATGCAATACGCCGGGACGCCCGGCGTTGAGCGGCGCTGCGTGGCGTCCGGTCGCGATGCCCTCGCCAGCGGCCTCGACGCCGTAGAGCGCAACCGATTCATCCTTGAGAAACGGATGAAACAGACCGATCGCATTGGAGCCACCGCCGACGCAGGCAATCAACGCGTCCGGCAACCGCCCCTCGACGTCGAGGATCTGTCGCCGGGCTTCGCGACCGATGATCGATTGAAAATCCCGGACCATCATCGGATACGGGTGTGGCCCCGCGACGGTACCGATGATGTAGAACGTATCGTCGACATGGGTGACCCAGTCGCGCATCGCCTCGTTGAGCGCATCCTTCAGGGTTCGCGAGCCGGAAGTTACCGGCACGACCTCGGCCCCCAGCAGCTTCATCCGATAGACATTGGGCGCCTGGCGCTGGATGTCCTCGGCCCCCATGTAAACCACGCATTCAAGCCCCAACCGGGCGGCGACGGTCGCGGTCGCGACGCCGTGTTGACCCGCGCCGGTCTCGGCGATGATGCGGGTCTTGCCCATGCGCTTGGCGAGTAGCGCCTGACCGATCGTGTTGTTGACCTTGTGCGCGCCGGTGTGATTGAGATCCTCGCGCTTGAGATAGATTCTTGCGCCACCGAGCTGTCGGCTCCAGCGCTCAGCCAGGTAGAGCGGACTTGGACGGCCGACATAGTTCGCGAGATCGCGGTCGAACTCGGCCAAAAATTCGGCGTCGGTCCGGTAGCGTTCGTAGGCCGCGCTCAACGCATCGAGCGGCTCGATCAGTGTCTCGGCGACGAATCGCCCGCCATAGGGTCCGAAATGTCCACGACGATCAGGATACGCGTCCCAATCGTAGGTAGAAACCTGCTCAGCTACAGTTGACACGCCTGACCTCATTCATTAACGCCTTGATTTTCTCAGCACTCTTGACTCCGGGCGCGGACTCGACGCCGCTGCTTAGATCGATTCCCCACGGCCGGGTGCGCTGGATCGCATCGGCCACGTTGTCTGCATTCAATCCACCCGCCAGCAGCCACGGACGCGCGAACGACCTCGGCGTCAACGCCCAGTCGAAACGCTCGCCGGTTCCGCCCGCCTTGCCACCGCCATGACTATCGAGCAGAAACCCGCTCGCGTCCGGGTAGGTATCGGCGTACCGCGCCAGGTCCAACCCCGCCCGCATACTCACCGCCTTGAGATACGGAAGTCCAAAACGCCCACAGTCCGACGGACATTCGTCACCGTGGAACTGCAACAACTGCAGCGGCACCACGTCGAGCACTGCGGCGATCGTCTCCGGGGTCGCGTTTACGAACAGTCCGACGCAGGTCACCAGCGGCGGCAAGGCGCGCGCGATGTGCGCCGCCTGCTCAGCCTCGACGGCGCGCGCACTGTTCGGGTAGAACACCAGCCCGATGGCATCGACACCCGCCTCCGCCGCGACGAGCGCATCCTCGATTCGAGTAATTCCGCAGACTTTGACGCGTATGCGCATGTGTTTGTCCAAATTCAAGCGCTCGATTCTAGCAAATGCGACGAGGCGCACAAACGCGGATAGCGTCAACCGTAACAGAGCACGCTTGAGGTCAAGGGTAAACCGAACTGTTCGGGATAGCGCACTGCGGTCAAATATAGCCCCTGTGGGCGCGCCGTTGGCGCGGCCAGCTCGCGCTGACGCAGCGCCAACAGCTCACCGGTCCAGCTCACCGGCTTGGCACCCATCCCAATCTCGATCAGAACCCCGGCGATATTGCGGACCATGTGATGCAGAAAGGCGTTCGCCTCCACATCGAGATAGACGAAATCGGCGCTGCGCCAAACATTCAATCGCGTCAGCGCGCGGATCGGGTGTTTGGCCTGACACCCGGCCGCCCGAAAGCTGGAAAAATCATGTTCGCCGAGCAACGCTTGCGCGGCTTCGTGCATGCGTCCGGCGTCCAGGGGTGCGCGCACCCAAGCCACCCGCCGCGATAGCAACGCACTGCGGGTCGATCGGTTAGCGATCACGTAACGGTAGCTTCGGGCGAGCGCCGAGAAACGCGCGTGAAACTCCGGCGGCACTGCCTTGACCCAAGAAAACGCGACGTCCTCGGGAAGATTCGAGTTGCCCCCAAGCAGTAGCGCGCGTTCGTCGCGTGGCGCCTCGGTCTCGAAATGAATGACCTGACCAGTGGCATGGACGCCGGTGTCGGTCCGGCCAGCGCAAACCACGCCGAGCGGGTGATCGACGACCCGGCCGAGGGCACGCTCCACCTCCGCCTGAACGGTTGGCGCATGCGACAAGCGCTGCCAGCCGCGATAGGCGCTTCCGTCGTACTCAACGCCGCAGGCAAAGCGGGTCATCGCCTCACCCTGGGCAACGTGGCGCCCGGACTTCGGGTCCGGCGCGCGCCGACTGTACCGCGTAACGAGTCAGGTGAGTGGATCGTGGCGCTCACGATGGCGGGCATGCAAAGAACGCATTGGCGACGGGAATTGTTACGGTTTTCGTCCAACAAAAAGCCAGGCGCGCGGCCTGGCTCTTCGAGAGACTGGGACAGTCTCGGGGTCAGGTCAGCTGCGCCATGAGTTTCTCGGCTTCATCGCGCTGGTCGCCGGTACCCTGACTGATCACTTCCTCAAGTGCTTCGCGCGCGCCTTCGTCGTCACCCATGTCGATGTACGCCTTGGCCAGATCGAGCTTGGTGTTCATCTCATCCGCGCCGGTGGTCAGCACCGTGAACTCGTCTTCCACGTCTTCGAGACTGAGGCGATCAGCCGGGCTCAGAGTGTCGATCCGGGTCGACCGTGTCTCGCGATCGACGTATTCGTCGACGATATCGTCGTCATCACGCAACGACAGATCGCTCAGTGACCCCGACCGTTCGATCTGCAGGGACCGACTCAGCTCATCGAGATCCGGCAAGCGGAATTCGCCCGCGGGATCCTTCTCTTCCTCGTAGTCGTCATCACGCAGATTGACATCGTCCAGCGAGATCGTGCTGGCACCTTCCGGCATCGCGTCCTCGTCTACCCATGACTCCTTCCCCCCACCCAGTTCATAGTCGGGCGTCAGATTGGTGGGTTGATCGAAGGTCGAGGTGCTGGCGCCATCAAAGTCGGCGAACATTGAGTTGTTCGAATCCAACTCGTTGCCCCAGGCGACGATCTTGCGCCAAGCGTCCGGATCCGTGCCTTGCAGCCGTGAATGCAGCTTTTCCGCCACACCGACGAACCCGGCCTTGTCACGCAAGGCATGATGAACCTCGGCGAGCTTCATCAGGTAATCGGTACGGCCGGGGTGCGCGGCAGCTGCGGGCTTGAGCACGTCGAGGGCCTGGTCGTGCAATCCATACGCCATGTAAATATTGGCTTCGGAGATGACTTCGTCCTCCTCCGCCGGCTCTTCCTGGATCTCGTCCGCGAACTCTTCGCCAACCTCAAGGTTGGTTGTCAGATCGCCGCTGCGGATCTCCATGGTACGTTCGGGTTCGATTTCCTCGCCGCGCACACCGAGACGCTCCTCGTCGAGGTCGGAATCGGCAATGATGGTCTCGGAACGCTGTGGAACGGGACCTCGCGCCGGTTCGCGATCGGTCACGACGGTCTGAACGCGGTCGTCACCGTACTCATATTCGGGTTCTTCCTTACGGCGGAACACGAGCCAGGCCAGCGCGAGCAACAACAGCGCGGCCAGTCCGCCGCCCATCAACAGATTCGGGTCGTTGCGCAGGCGGTCCATCAGACTGGTTTCGCCATCGACCTGAGCCGCTGGCTTGACCGGCGCCACCTGGGTTGGGCGAGTCGTTTCCACCGGTGCTTGCGTGACGGGCGGTGGCGTTTCCGCGACCGGTTCCTCGACCCGTGGCAGCAGACCCTTGCCCGGATCAGTCACCGCGACAGACTCGGACGGTTGGGCCGCGCCCGGTGGTGGCCGAGTCACATCGACCGAACCGGCATCGACCTGCTTCTGCAGACCGGTCAGTTGAGCATCCTTGAGCTGGATCAGGCGATCCTTGGCTGACACCAAGGCCTCGAGTTCGGCGACACGCGAACGAAGTTCTTCGTTTTCACGCGTCAGCGATTCGGTCTTCTCCCGGGCCAGCGATACCGCCTTGTCGTCGACAATCGGCTTGGCATCGGCGAGCTGGCTCCCGTCCGCGCGCTCGCCAGATTTGCTGGGCACAATGATCTCAAGGCCCGAAGGCGGTGGTGCAACCGCCGCCCCGCGGCCAGGGCCAGTCAGCTCGGCGATACCGCCCACGCCCGCCGGAGCACGCGTCGCGACCTGAGTTTGCGGCACCGCGGCGCCCGCCGCGCGGGCACGGTATTCCTTCCAGGTGGAGGACTGTCGATTGACGAGGCGATTCGCCTCACGTGGCGACATCTGCGCGACCTGGGTCGCATCCGGCATCCTCATGACATAACCCGACCGCAAACGATTCATGTTGTTGCCAACGAACGCACGCGGGTTTTGCCGGTACAGCGAAACCATCATCTGCCGAACCGTGACGCCAGCTGGACGATTCGCGGTTGCGATACTGTGCAGCGTGTCGCCGCGACGAACGGTGTAGCTTTCGTCGGTCCCGGACGCAAACTGTGTTGGCGCTTGCGCGGGCGCCTGCGGAGACGCAACGAAAATATTGTCCGTGCCAATCAGTGGGTCGATCGAGCCGACCTGCTCGCCGCGCATGACTTCCGTCAAAGGAATCTCGTCGGCCTGTGCAATCGTTGGCTCGGAGCGCACCAGCTCCTCCACGGGACGCGTGGCGATCTGCGGCGGCGCTCCGCGCGGTGTGCTTCCGACCAGGTCCTCGACCGAATAGGTCTCGATCATCGAAACGATGCCCGCTTGTCCCTGCAGAGCACTGCGCGGCGCACTCTGGACTTGGCGAGGTGCCGGCTCGAAGCGCGGGGCCGCAGCCATGGGAGCCGCTTCGGTGGTTACGAATGGCGGCAGCCCTTCGGGCTCATAGAGTGGTGCCGCCGCGATGGGTGCCGCCGCGATCGGCGCGGGCGTGTAGACCGGGGCTTCGGGTATGATCGCAGGTGGCGCGGCGGTTACGACACTGGGCTCGGCGGCGCGCGGGGCGGCGATCGCCGGCGCCGGAGGCGCGTCCGATCCCGCCAGCATCGGCGGATCCAACAACACGGTATATTCGCGCAGCAGCTTGCCCTTGGACCAGACCACCTCGATGACGAAATTCAGGAACGGCTCCTGAACCGGACCGCGCGAGGAAACCTTGATAACCGGCACACCGTTGACGATAGTCGGTTTGAACGCAAGCTGATCAACAACGGCGCTGCGCTGGATGCCTACCTGCCGAAACACCTCGTCCGGCGCGACCCGGACCTTGACTTCGTTCACGTCGCCTGGGGCGGCGGAGACGAGTTCGATATCGGCATCGAGCGGCTGGTTGAGAGTCGAATTCGTGGTGATTTCTCCCAGACCCAGTGCGTAGCTAAAGGTCGGCGCGAGTAATCCCGATATTGTCAAGCCCAATTTCAATCTACGCATCTCACGTCCTCACAGAAGATTGGTTCTGGCATCACACTCAACTCGCGGCACGCAGTTCTCGCCTCCAAAACCCTAACGTAACCGCCAGCAAAGCGCTGGTTTGCTGATCTCACTCTAAGTATATTACCTAACTTTAGGTTATAGATAGTCTTTTTGCAAAATTTCTGCGATCTGAACGCTGTTTAAAGCAGCCCCTTTCCGAACATTATCCGAAACTACCCATAAGTCGAGACCACGGGGGTGGGAGATATCCTCGCGGATGCGTCCGACGAAGGTCGGATCTGTTCCGGCGGCCTCGGTGACCGGAGTCGGATACCCCCCGGCCTTGCGCTCATCCAGCACCACGACGCCTGGCGCCCGACTCAGCAAGTCCCGCGCCTGATCCGCCGTGATCTTGTCGCGGGTCTCGATGTGGACCGCCTCGGAATGGCCGTAGAACACCGGCACTCGCACGCAGGTCGGATTCACCTCGATACTGTCGTCGCCCATGATCTTGCGGGTCTCCCACACCATTTTCATTTCTTCCTTGGTGTAGCCGTTGTCCATGAACACGTCGATCTGCGGCAACACGTTGAATGCGATCTGCTTGGGATAGACTTGCGACTCGATCGGCTGACCATTCAGCAACTGCGCCGTCTGGCGCGCCAGCTCCTCGATGGCCTCCTTACCAGTGCCTGATACCGCCTGGTAGGTCGCGACATTGATCCGCTCGATGCCCACGGCGTCATAGATCGGTTTCAACGCGACCAGCATCTGAATGGTTGAGCAATTCGGGTTCGCGATGATGCCGCGCGTCTTGTAATCGGCGATCTTGTGTGGATTCACCTCGGGCACCACCAACGGAATATCGTCGTCGTAGCGAAACTGGGAGGTGTTATCGATCACAATACAACCCGCCGCGGCGGCCTTGGGCGCGTACACCGCCGATACCGAAGCGCCGGGCGAAAACAATCCGATCTTGACCTTCGAGAAATCGAACGTCTCGAGGTCCTCGACGGCCACGTAGCCGTCACCGAACGGTAACCGCTTGCCCACCGAGCGGCTGCTGGCAAGCACATATACCTTACCGACCGGAAACCGGCGCTGGTCGAGAATGGACAACATCGCCTCCCCTACCGCACCTGTCGCACCCACCACCGCCACGTCAATCTTTTTGCTCATAAATTTCTCTTTGAAGCCTCTGAAATCCCAAGTTCAGCCACGTTCGTCGCCGCGCGTCACGCTGCTTGCCGGCGTAACGCGGCGACCACTTCATCGCCCATGCCGCCGGTGCCAACCAGCCGCGTTCCAGGCGAGTGGATATCGGCCGTTCGCACACCATCCCGCAAGACCGCGCCTACGGCGGTCTCGACCCGCACGGCGAGGTCGCCTCGCGCCAGGGTATAGCGCAGCATCATCGCCACCGACAGTATTGTCGCCAGCGGATTGGCCTTGCCCTGTCCGGCGATGTCCGGCGCCGAGCCATGAATTGGCTCGTACATCCCCGCCCGCGCGCTGTTGAGGGATGCCGACGGCAGCATGCCGATCGAACCGGTCAGCATCGCGGCCGCGTCGGAGAGAATGTCGCCGAACAAATTCGAGGTCACCATCACGTCAAACTGTTTTGGTGCCCGCACCAATTGCATCGCCGCGTTGTCCACATACATATGCGACAACGCGACTTCGGGGTATTCACGCCCGACCCGTTCGACGACTTCACGCCACAACTCGGAGACCTCGAGCACATTCGCCTTATCCACCGAGCAGAGCCGCTTGTCGCGCAACATGGCCGCTTCGAACGCGACCCGCGCGATACGCTCGATCTCACGCTCGTTGTAGCGCATGGTGTTGAAACCTTCGCGCTGTCCATCGTCGAGGGTCTGGATGCCGCGCGGCTTTCCGAAGTAAATCCCGCCGGTCAGCTCGCGGACTATCATTAAGTCGAGGCCCGCGACCACCTCCGCCCGCAGCGTCGAGGCGTTAACAAGCTCGGGATACATCAGTGCCGGACGCAGATTCGCAAACAGATCCAACGCCGCCCGAATGCCGAGCAGGCCGCGCTCCGGCCGCAATTCACGTGGCAAACGTTCATATTGCGGTCCGCCAACCGCACCCAGCAGCACCGCGTCCGCGGCACGCGCCAACGCAAGCGTTTCGTCGGGCAGCGGGTGGCCCTTGGCGTCATATCCCGCACCACCGATCGCGGCGTGCTCGAGTTCAAAGTCGAAACCGAAATCGCCGCGCAACACATCGAGTACCCGGAGCGCTTCCGCAACGATTTCGGGTCCGATACCGTCGCCGGGTAGGCTAAGAATCTTGTGCGTCATGAAAATGTTTGATCAGGGGGTGGACGGGTACACGTGGGCTTTAGGTCGCGCCAAACAGCCAAGGCGCGACCGCCTTGCGCCGCGCCTCATAAGCACGGATGGTGTCGGCCTGCTGCAAGGTGAGTCCAATATCGTCGAGACCATGCAACAGGCAGTGTTTGCGGAAGGCATCGACCTCGAAACCGTGCACTGCACCGACCGGCGTCGTCACCGTCTGGGTTGCTAAATCGATCTCCAGGCGATAACCCGGCTCGACCGCTACCGCTTGAAACAAACCATCTACGACCGTGTCCGGCAATACGATCGGCAGCACGCCGTTCTTGAAACAGTTGTTAAAAAAGATATCGGCAAAACTCGGCGCGATCACTGCCCGAATTCCATAGCCATCGAGCGCCCAAACCGCGTGTTCGCGCGATGAACCACAGCCGAAATTTTCCCGCGCCAACAGAATCTCGGCACTTTGATAACGCGCCTGATTCAGCACGAAATCGGGATTCGGTCGGCGCTTCGAGTGATCCATGCCGGGTTCGCCTGGATCGAGGTAACGCCAATCGTCGAATAGATTCGGCCCAAACCCGGAGCGTCGTATCGACTTCAGATATTGCTTTGGGATGATCGCGTCGGTATCGACGTTGGACCGGTCGAGTGGGACGACCAGTCCATGCATTTGCGTAAACGGCTGCATCAACGTGCCTCGTGAGCTTACGGATCCTTGCGCGGCGCGACCGGCGACGGTTGCGCCCCGGGGCCTTCGAGCGGATAGACGTAGGTCTTGTCGTCGGCCTGTTTCGGTGGCGGCTCGATGGGCGCCGGCGTCGTGGTCGCCGCTGTCGGCGCACTTCCGCCGCGCTGCATGCCCTGTCCCAGCCGTTCGATATCCTGGCCCATGCCGCGATAGGTATTGCAGCCCGAGAGCGATACGAGTAACGCGAACAGCACAACCGCCACCGTGCCGCGATGCCGACGCGCGGAACGCACGCGCGGCTTTACCGAACCCTTATTTCTTCCGAGATGCGGCATCTTCAACTTTCTCACCAGCCGACTGAATATCCTGACCGACGCCCGCCATCGTTCCGCACCCGGCGATGATCGATAAGTAGGCTGCCATCAGGGCCAAAACCACAAAGCTTTTCATTAGCGACACTCCTCAAGATTTTTTGAATATTCATGGTTGACGGCGATCGCATTTTCATTGAAATCGCCAAACACTTCATAGCATCTAACCACGCCGTAATTCAATCCATACAAATCTGGTCAGAACGTCCGCGCGTCGACAAATCGGCCCGCGATGGCGGCTGCCGCAGCCATCGCCGGGCTCACGAGGTGAGTCCGACCGCCCTGACCCTGACGCCCCTCGAAGTTGCGGTTGGAGGTGCTCGCACAGCGCTCGCCCGGCTCCAATCGATCGGCGTTCATTGCCAGACACATCGAACAACCCGGCTCGCGCCATTCGAATCCCGCCTCCGTAAACAAGCGGTCGAGACCTTCCGCCTCGGCTTGCTGTTTGACCAGACCGGACCCGGGCACGACCAAGGCCTGCTTGATCGTCGCGGCAACCCGGCGGCCCTTGATCACCGCCGCCGCCGCTCGCAGGTCCTCGATACGCGAATTGGTGCATGAGCCGATAAAGATCTTGTCCAACGCGATTTCGGTCATCGGCATGCCGGGCTGCAACGCCATGTAATCCAGCGCGCGCCGCATGCCGTCTTGCCTGGCCCCGCCACCGGCCGCCGCGGGATCCGGCACCTGTCCATCCACCGGCACCACCATCTCCGGCGACGTGCCCCACGTCACTTGCGGCCGAATTTGCGCGGCGTCCAATCGCACCACACGCTCAAATACCGCATCCGGGTCCGACACCAATTCACGCCAGGCGGTCACCGCTTGCTCGAATAGCTCACCCTTGGGCGCGAACGGCCGGCCGCGAACGTATTCGATCGTCTTGTCATCCGCCGCTACGATCCCGGCACGCGCACCCGCCTCGATCGCCATGTTGCAGACCGTCATCCGCCCTTCCATCGACAGATCGCGAATCGCCTCACCGCCGAACTCAATCGCGTAGCCGGTGCCGCCGGCGGTGCCGATCTCGCCGATGATCGCGAGCACGATGTCCTTCGCGGTCACGCCAGCGCCGACATGCCCGTCCACCCTGACCAGCAGGTTCTTTGATTTCTTCTGCAACAAGCATTGTGTCGCCAGCACGTGCTCGACTTCGGAGGTACCGATGCCGTGCGCGAGCGCGGCGAACGCGCCATGGGTGGAGGTATGGGAATCGCCACAGACAACGGTCATGCCAGGCAGCGTCGCGCCTTGCTCCGGCCCGATGACGTGCACGATGCCCTGTCGCCGGTCGCTCATGGCGAACTCGGTGATGCCGAAATCCCGGCAGTTGTCGTCCAGGGTCTCGACCTGCAAGCGTGATATCGGGTCCTGAATGCCGTGCGAGCGATCCGTGGTCGGAACATTGTGGTCAGCCACCGCGAGCACGGAGTTAACACGCCACGGTTTGCGTCCCGCCAGACGCAGTCCTTCGAAGGCTTGCGGCGAGGTGACTTCATGTACCAAATGGCGGTCGATGTACAGCAATGCCGTGCCATCGGCATCCTCGCGCACCACATGGGCGTCCCAGAGTTTGTCGTAGAGCGTCTTACCAGCCATGTCCATCGACCTCTCGGCGTATGTCATTGTGACAGAGCGTACAAAAATCACTTATATTATTCAAATTCATACTACTCATCCGAGTCATAACCAATCGGAATAAATGGATTTCGCAACGCTGCAAGCGTTTGTCGCTGTCGTCGATACCGGCTCCTTCTCGCGGGCGGCCGAGCGCTTGCACCTGACCCAGCCGGCCATTTCCAAGCGCATCGGAGCGCTTGAAACCGAAACCGGCGTCCGTTTGCTCGATCGGCTCGGCAAGGAACTCGCACTCACCGAGGCCGGCACCGTGTTGCTGACCACCGCCCGCCGCGTGCTCGCGGAGATCGAGGACGGCAAGCGCCTGTTAAACGCGCTTTCGTTAGAAGTCGGCGGTACCCTGCGCCTAGGCGCATCACACCATGTTGGCCTGCATTACCTGCCGTCGATCCTGCGTGCCTACCTGCAAGAGTATCCGCGGGTCACGCCCGAACTGCGCTTCCTCGATTCCGAGTCCGCAGCGGTCGCCGTGGATGCGGGCGCACTCGACCTGGCACTGATCACCCTGCCACATCGGCCGTTGCCGCAACTGAACACCCTGCCGCTGTGGCAGGATCCACTGGTATTCGTCTGCGATCCGCACCACGTCCTGGCGCGTGGGCAAGCGGTCTCGCTGGAAACACTGGCCGGCTTTCCCGCGATCATGCCCAACCCGCACACGGCGACCCGGGCGCTGGTCGAAACTGCGCTGGGCGCACGCCAATTGACGCTGCGCATCAGCCTCGAAACCGACTATCTCGAAACCATCAAGAGCATGGTGATCACAGGACTTGGCTGGAGCGTATTGCCGCGCACGATGGTCGATGAACGACTACGCGTGCTCAAGGTGCCACTGCATTTAATGCGTCACCTCGGCCTCGTGCGGCATCGCGACCGCACGCCCAGTAACGCGGCGCTGGCTTTCTCACGCCATTGCGATGCCAGCGCGATGTCACGTGGAGGGTAGTCGGCACACGTCGCGCCATGCACCCCACTCGCGACACGGTTTCGCGCCGAAGAATCGCGGCTCGGGTAAGGTGACGAAGAACAGCGCGCCGCATGACGCCGAACCCAGGCGACACCCTGAACCCGCTCGATGCCGCGCGAATCGCGACCGGCCCGACGGCCGTTGGCCCACTATCCGCGCCCTGAGTTGCAACTTAATCCGCCATTAACCACGACTTAAATACATGCGTACTCTGCTCGTCTGGTTTCGACGGGATCTCCGCCTCGCCGACAATCCCGCCTTGTCGCTCGCGATAGCGACCGGCTCGCGCGTCATACCGATTTATATCCATGCGCCCGAGGAAGCCGGCGAGTGGGCGCCCGGCGGCGCCTCGTGCTGGTGGCTGCACCATGGCCTCACCGCGCTCGACCATTCGCTCGCGGCGCGCGGTGCCCGCCTCATCGTGCGCCGCGGTGCGAGCCTGCCGACCTTATGCGCACTGCTGGACGAGAGTGGCGCCGATGGCGTGTACTGGAACCGCCAGTACGAACCCTGGGCCATCGCACGGGACAGCAAGGTCAAGGCCGCCCTGCGGGAACGCGGCTGCGAAGCGAGGAGCTTCAATGCCACCTTGCTCCATGAGCCCTGGACGATCAGCAACCAGGCCGACAAACCATTCCGCGTCTTCACCCCGTTCTGGAAGCATTGCCTCACAGAGGGCATTGACCAAGCCGTATTGCCGGCGCCGCACGCGCTCGCCCGCGTCGACCTCGCATCGGTACCGTTGCCGGCGCTTGGACTGTTGCCGCGCGTGCCGTGGGATCAGGGCTTTCATGCCGCCTGGCAGCCCGGTGAGGCGGGCGCTCAGACACGGCTCTCCCAGTTCCTCGACGCCGCTGTGAGCACCTACTCTGAGCGGCGCAACGTCCCCGGCGAAGCAGGCACGTCGCACCTCTCACCACACCTGCACTTCGGCGAAATCGGTCCGCGCCAGATCGTGCGCGCGGTCACGCACGCCCTGGAACAAGGTGGCGCGCGCGATGCCGAAGGGTCACGCGTGTTTCTATCGGAAATCGGCTGGCGCGAGTTCGCGTATCACCTGTTGTTCCACTATCCACACACCATCGATGCACCGCTCGACAAGCGCTTCGACCGCTTCGAATGGTCGCGCGACGACGCCGCGCTGTGCGCCTGGCAACGCGGCCTGACCGGTTTACCGATCGTCGATGCCGGCATGCGCGAACTCTGGAGCAGCGGCTGGATGCACAATCGCGTCAGAATGATCACCGCCTCCCTGCTGACCAAGAACCTGCTCACGCCCTGGCTCGACGGCGCGCGCTGGTTCTGGGACACCCTGGTCGACGCCGATCTCGCCAGCAACAGCCTCGGGTGGCAGTGGACGGCGGGTTGCGGCGCGGACGCGGCGCCGTACTTTCGAATCTTCAATCCCGTGTTGCAGGGCGAAAAATTTGATCCGGAGGGGGCTTATGTGCGCCGCTGGGTGCCTGAACTCGCCCGGCTGCCGGCATCGTTCATACACAAACCGTGGCAAGCCGACGCGGCCATGCTTCGCGCCGCGGGTGTCCGGCTCGGCATCGAGTATCCACGCCCGATCGTCGATCTCAAGACCAGTCGCGAAACGGCGTTGGCACGCTTTGGACAACTCAAGCGCGCGTAGTCGATTCGCCTCGAACACGCCGCGAACCGCGCGAGGTGAACGGTCGAGATGGGGATTCCAGCTTACCCCACGTTCCGTGCAATACTCCGCGCGAACGTCGGCAATGGCCCCTTTCAGGTGAAACGATGAGCAAGCACACGCCCAAGATTGGTTTCGTCAGCCTCGGTTGCCCGAAGGCGCTGGTCGATTCCGAACGCATCCTGACGCAACTGCGCGCGGAGGGATACGGCACGGTGTCGGACTACGCTGGCGCCGATCTGGTCGTCGTCAACACTTGCGGGTTTATCGAATCCGCGGTGCAGGAGTCATTGGAAACGATCGGCGAAGCACTCGAAGAAAATGGCCGGGTGATCGTGACCGGCTGTCTTGGCGCCGAGGCCGACAAGGTGCTCGCGGCGCACCCCGCGGTGCTTGCCGTGACCGGCCCCCATGCCTACGAGGCGGTGATGACGGCGGTGCATGAGCACCTGCCCGCGCCGCATGATCCATTGCTGGACCTCGTGCCGCCACAAGGCATCAAGCTCACGCCGCGGCACTACGCCTATCTCAAGATCTCGGAAGGCTGCAATCACCGCTGCAGCTTTTGCATCATTCCCCAGTTGCGCGGCGACCTGGTCAGCCGTCCGATTGGCGAAGTTCTGCAGGAGGCCGAGAACCTGGTCAACGCGGGCGTGAAGGAGTTGCTCGTCATTTCGCAGGACACCAGCGCCTACGGCATCGATACGAAATATCGCACCGGGTTCTGGCGTGGGCGACCGCTGCGCACCCATAGCCAGCAACTCGCCGAAGCCCTCGGTGAGCTCGGGGTCTGGGTCCGCCTGCATTACGTTTACCCGTATCCGCACGTCGACGAGCTGATCCCGCTGATGGCCGAGGGCAAGATCCTGCCGTACCTCGATGTCCCGCTGCAGCACGGCAGCCCGGCCGTGCTCAAGGCGATGCGGCGGCCCGCCCATGCCGAGCGCGTGCTCGAACGACTCGAACGCTGGCGCGAGATCTGTCCCGACATCACGATCCGCAGCACCTTCATTGTCGGCTTTCCCGGCGAAACCGAACAAGATTTCGAAGCACTTCTGACATTTATCGAGGCCGCCCAGCTCGACCGCGTCGGTTGCTTCACCTATTCCGCGATCGACGGCGCGCCCGCCAACGCGCTACCAGGCGCGGTGCCCGAGGCGATCAAACTCGATCGGCAGGAAACCTTCATGGAACTTCAGGCCGATATCAGTCGCGGCAAACTGATGGAAAAGGTCGGCCAGACGATGACCGTTTTGACCGACGAGATCGAGGGCGACAACACCATCGCCCGCAGTAGCGCCGACGCCCCCGAAATCGACGGCGTCGTCGTCATTGAAGGTGCGAGGATCGCGCCAGGTGAATGGCTTGAGGTCGAGATCGTGGCGAGCGACGAACATGACCTCTGGGCGCGACCGATTTGAACCTAACTTACAAGTCGAGAACGCCGCCGCGGAGCACGAACGTCGCTCCTTGCCGAGGTGGTGCACGGCGTGGCGGATTGCGTCGGCCTCCGCGGCATGTCCTGCGAACCGGCAGCGCGGGGATAAAACTTAGCGCGTCCCGGCGTGGACGAATTGGCGCGGATCAAAGCCGATCGCGGATCAGGCCGCGCGCTTCATGCGCGGCGATGGATGCTCGCGGTCGTTTCGGCTTACGGCGCCGGTCGGTCTCGACGCAGCCGAGGCCGCGGGGGCCGCGCCCGCCTCCGCCAGCCGGAATCGCCCAACCTGCTGATCCAGCCGCGCGGCCTGTTCCGCCATGCCGTGGCTCGCGGCCGAGATCTGCTCCACCAGTGCCGTGTTCTGCATGGTGGCCGCCTCGATCTGATTAATCGCCCGCCGCACATCGTCGATGCCGCCCGACTGCTGCGCAGCCGACGAGGCGATTTCGGCGACCACGCCACTCATCCGACCGATCTGTTCCGACACCGCATCCAATACTTGTCCAAATCGTTCAACGCGGGTCACGCTCTCGCGCACACGGCCGTGGCTCTCCTGAATCAATGTCTTGATCTCGCGCGCCGCCTCGGCGCTACGTCCCGCCAGCTCGCGCACCTCGTTGGCCACCACGGCGAAACCGCGCCCGTGTTCGCCGGCGTGGGCGGCTTCCACCGACGCGTTCAACGCCAATAGATTGGTCTGGAACGCGATTTCGTCGATGATGACGATGATATCGCCGATACGGTCACTGCTCGTCTCCAGTGTACTCATGGCCGCGATCGCATCCGCCGCGATCCGTCGACCCGCTTCCGTTTGCTCCCGCGCGCCGCCGACCAGCTGATTCGCGTTCTGGGCGTTATCGGCGGTCTGGCGCATCGCGCCACTCATCTGTTCGATGGTCGCCACGGTCTCCTCGGTTGCCGACGCCTGCTCCTCATTGCGGATCGCAAGATCGTCATTACCCGCGGCGATCTCGCGCGCGGCCGATGCCACATGGCCCGAGATCGCGCGAACGTTGCGGACGATCTCCGTAATCTGGTCCATGAACCGATTCACGCCCTGTCCGAGCCGCGCAAGCTCGTCGGCTCCGTTGGCGTCGATCCGTCGCGTCAAATCGCCGTCGCCGTCCGCGATCTGCTTCAAGGCGGTCGCGGAGGCATTGATCGGCGTCACGATACCGCGCGCGATCAGCCAGGCCAGACCGGTCCCTGCGAGCAACATCGCCAGCGTGACCAGGATGATCAGATTGCGCGTATCGGCAATCATCGAGAGGCTCTCGGTGCGGTCCATCGCGATCTCAAGCACCCCGATCGGCGCCCCCGAGTAATCGAGCACGCGCCGCGCATAAACCACCCCGGGCGCATCGCGCAAGGACACGGCTCGCGTCACCGTGGCGCCGTCGAATACCTCACGCGTCAAGGTATCGGGCAACAATGCGTGATCCAGCGTGCTGGCAAAAGTCTCAAACGATTCCTGATTGACGAGTCGCAAGCTCATGTCGACGCCATAGGTCTGCTTGAACTGTTCGAAGAACGCCTGCCCCATGCCGGATCCGAATTCAACCGAGCCTACGTGAACGCCATCGTTGGAAACGGGGTAAATGCCACGAATGCCGAGACCCGCGACGCCGGACTCCAGACCCCGGACCGGCCGCCCAGTGCGATTGGTCTCGACGACGGTGGCGCGAAATCCGGAAAGGTCATCGCCGAATTGACTCGGCTTGTGCACGCGATAGAACGACGTGGCCGGCGGCAAGTGAAACTGAAACTGACTGAATCCGTACTCACGCTTCAGCGCCGCGAACCCCGCGTCGAACCACTGCGCGAGCCGTGCTCGATCGCCGCTGGCCACGGCGGCACCGACCTCGGGCAATTGACTCACCAGCGCACTCATGCTTTCGGCCATGCGCGCCTCAGCTGCGATGGCCGCTTCGAAGTTACTGAACAAGCCGCTCAATGTACGCTGCTCGGCCGCAGCGACAACTTGTTCCGTGCGATGCAACACCAGCGGCGCGAGGACCGCGATTGCGAGCAACAAGACGATAATGGTACCCAACGCGACCCGGGTCGCGATCGTGGTATTTTTTAGCAATCCTTGCATGTTCCCGTCCCCCTCGGTTCACCACTATCTCGTTCGATACGTATTTACGCTGATCCGCGTCGAGTCATGCGCTCGCATGACCACGGCGACACGATACTTTCAATTTCGAGTATGCACCCCACCAAGCACATCGACTCGGCAGTGCGACACAATTCCTTGTCAAACCCGGGCGGCACCGCGACGAAACGTCGACCTCGACAACACCTGTTACAAGTTTGGCCACAACAACTAGACTTAGAAGGTGTTCCGAATTCCGGATCTCGGCGTGGAAGAAAAGCAACGGCTGACGGTTCTCGAAAACCTGCTGGATAGAATTCGCACGCGGATACCCGAGGCACAGCGGTCACCGCTGATTCGGATTGCCGAACGCTATTATACCGGCGTCGCGCTGGACGACCTCGAGGCGACCTCCGCCGAGGATCTCTATGGCGCGATGCTGTCGCACTGGCGCACCGCACGGCAGCGCGCGCCGGGCGACGCGACGCTGCGTATCTATACGCCGGTCTTCGATCGCGATGGTTGGCGCTCGCCGCACACCGTGATCGAGGTCGTCACCGACGACATGCCGTTTCTGGTGGACTCCTTGAGCATGGTGCTCACCCAGCGTCGATTGACCACGCATCTGCTCGTGCACCCGACCTTCACGGTGTTTCGCGATGAGCGGGGCGAGTTGTGCGGCTACGCGCCGGAGCGGACCGCCGACGGCACCGAACTCAAGGAATCGTGGATGCGGTTCGAGGTGGATCCGATCGCGGGCGAGCCGGAACGCGAGGCCTTGCGCACAGAACTCACGGCGGTCCTGACGGACGTTCGCGCCGTCGTCGCGGATTGGCCGGCAATGCGCGCGCAGATGCAAGGCGTGATCGCTGAAACCGCCGCGCTCGGCGCGAACCCGCCGTGCCCGGGCGCCGACCTGGATGAAGCGCTGGCTTTTCTGCGTTGGCTCGACGACCACCATTTCACGTATGTCGGATTTCGCGCATTCGATCTCCGGCACGACGCGCAGGGCGAATACCTGGAGCAAACGCCCGGATCCTCGCTCGGCATATACCGCCTGCGCGCGGTCAAATCCGTGCTCCGAATTCCACCCTATCTACGCGAACTTGCGTTGAGCCACGAGCCGCTTGTGTTGACCAAATCGGCTGTCCTGTCCACGGTTCATCGTCCGGTTCAACTCGACTATGTCGGCGTCAAGCGCTTCGATGCGCAGGGCACGGTCGTGGGCGAATGGCGGTTTCAGGGCCTCTACACCTCCGCGGCCTACGACGCGCGCCCGAGCCAGATTCCGTTGTTGCGACACAAGCTTGCAAGCATTATCGCGCGCGCGGCGCTCGACCCCGACGGCCATGCCAGCAAGGCGCTCGAGCACATTCTCCACACGCTACCGCGCGATGAGCTGATTCAGGCCGACGTCACGACCTTGCACCAGACCGCGATCGGCATCCTCAATCATCAAGGTCGCCAGAAGCTCAAGGTTTACGCGCGTCCGGATCCTTTTGGACGGTTCGTCAGCGTGCTGGTGTGCGCGCCGCGCGACCGTTACGACACGCAATTGCGCAAGCGGATGCAATCGATCCTGGTCGCAAGGTTCGATGGCACCGGCTCCGAGTTCAACGTCCAGTTCACCGAGGGCGTGACCGCGCAGGTTCACTTCATTGTCTGGACCTTACCCGGCCCGCCCCGCACCGCCGATACCCGCGAGCTGGAAGCACTCCTCACGGCGGCGATGCAATCCTGGCCGGACCTATTGCGCGCGGAACTGCTGGAGGTTTTCGGCGAAGCACAGGGGCTTGCGTTGTTCGAGCGCTACGGCGACGCGTTTCCGCTAGGCTACCGCGACGAGTGCACGCCCCGCACCGCGTTGGTGGACATACAGCACATCGAGTCTATTCGTGCCGGAAAGCCACTGGCGATGCATCTCTATCGCCCCCCCGAGACCAGCACCGATCTGCGCTTCAAACTCTACGGCCAACACCGTGCGCTACCGCTATCGGATGTGTTGCCGATGCTGGAACGGATGGGGCTCAAGGTGCTCGCCGCCACGCCTTATGAAATTCGACCCGCCGGCGCCAGCGAGCGTTGGATCATCAATTTCGTTCTCGTGCCCTTGGTCGCGGTCGATATCGACATCCCCGAGGTCAAGGAACGCTTTCAAGAAGCATTCGCCCAAGTCTGCGCCGGGCAGATGGAGAGCGACGGATTCAACGCGCTGGTGTTGCTCGCCGGACTCGATTGGCGCGAGGTCACGCTGTTGCGCGCCTATTGCAAATACCTGCTGCAAACCCGCACCCCGTTCAGCCAGGCGTATATGGAAGAGACCCTGGGCCGCAATCCGCGCATTGCCCGCCAACTGGTGGAGCTGTTTCACGGCCATCACTCGCCACGGGAAGCCCAAGAGCCGAATCTGCTGCGGGAACGCATTGCCCGCTGCGAAAAAGCCATCGATGCGGTCACCAGTCTGGATGAAGACCGCATTCTGCGGCTGTTCTTGAACACGACCCTCGCCACGCTGCGCACCAACTACTATCAACTCGACCGCGATGGACAAGCGAAAGCCCACCTGGCGCTCAAGTTCGATTCGGCCCTAGTGCCGGAGCTGCCACCGCCGCGACCGAAGTACGAGATCTTCGTCTACGCGCCATACTTCGAAGCCATCCACCTCCGTGGCGGTCTGGTCGCACGCGGCGGCCTGCGATGGTCGGATCGGCGCGAGGACTTCCGCACCGAGGTGCTGGGATTGATGAAGGCGCAGATGATCAAGAACGCGTTGATCGTGCCGGTCGGCGCGAAGGGCGGATTTTTCGCCAAGCAGTTGCCGGTCGGCGCGAGTCGGGACGAGGTGCAACGCGAAATCATCCGCTGTTATCGCGGCTTCATTCATGGCCTGCTCGACCTCACGGACAACCGCGTTGGCGGCCGGATCGAGCCGCCGCCCGAAGTCGTGCGCCGCGATGGTAACGACCCCTACCTGGTCGTTGCGGCGGACAAAGGCACCGCCAGCTTCTCCGATCTGGCCAACGAGATCGCCGCGGAGTATGGATTCTGGCTCGGGGATGCCTTCGCGTCGGGTGGCTCGCTTGGCTACGACCATAAGAAAATGGCTATCACCGCGCGTGGCGCCTGGGTCTCGGTATCGCGGCATTTCGCCGAATTGGGGCTGGACGTTCAGACCACACCCTTCCGGGTGATCGGCATCGGCGATATGTCGGGCGACGTTTTCGGCAACGGGATGCTGCGATCGCGCCAGATTCGCCTGATCGCGGCCTTCAACCACCAGCACATCTTCATCGATCCCGACCCAAATCCCGAACTCGCGTTTCGCGAGCGCGAGCGCCTGTTCGCGCTGCCGCGCTCGACCTGGCAGGACTACGACACCCAGCTCATATCACCCGGTGGGGGCGTTTATTCGCGTGGGTTGAAAAGCATCGCCCTCAGCGACGCGGCCCGCGCCGCCCTCGGGATCGATCGAGCCCGGCTCAACCCGAATGAGCTGATTCGCGCCTTGCTGCGCGCACCGGTGGATCTGCTCTGGAACGGCGGTATCGGCACCTATGTGAAGGCAAGTTCCGAGACCCACCTCGCGGTCGGGGATCGCGCCAACGACGCGGTGCGGATCGATGCGTCCGAACTGCGGTGCAAGGTCGTCGGCGAAGGCGGCAATCTGGGCTTCACGCAACGCGCACGGGTTGAATTCGCACTGAACGGGGGGTACATCAATACCGATGCGATCGACAACTCTGGGGGCGTCGACTGCTCCGACCACGAAGTCAATATCAAGATCCTGCTCGATCAATGCGTCGTCGACGGTGATCTCACGCTCAAGCAACGCAACCAATTGCTGCGAAGAATGACCGAGGACGTGGCTCGACTGGTGCTGCGCGGCAACTATCAGCAAACCCAAGCCATCAGTCTCGCCGCGCGTCACGGAAGCTATTTTCTTTACGACCATTTGCGCTTGATCGAACGTCTGGAACGCGAAGGTCGCCTCGACCGCGAGCTCGAGGCCTTGCCCTCCAGCGCCGCACTCAATCAGCGCGAAGCCGACAAACGCGGCCTGACGCGTCCAGAAATCGCCGTACTGCTTGGCTACAGCAAGATTCGAACTTACCAGTCCCTGGTCGAATCCGACCTGTCGGGCGACGATTTCCTGCGGCGCGAGTTGTTCGACTATTTTCCCGCGCCGCTGCGGCGCAAGTTCCACGCGGCGATTGAGCGCCACTCGCTGGGACGGGAAATCACGGCGACCCATCTCGGCAACCAGGTGATCAACCGCATGGGCGGAACGTACATTCAGCGTATGGAGGACGAAACTGAATCCAGCGTACCCGAGATCGTCCGCGCCTATCTCGCGGCGCGTGAGGTGTTTGGCACCGAGTCATTATGGCAGGCGATCGACGATCTCGATCTCGCGCTTGATGCCGGCGTACAACTCGACATGCTGTTCGAGGTCCGCCGTCTGCTTGACCGCGCCACCCGCTGGCTGCTGCGCCAACACCCCGGCCCGCTTCCGGTTTGTGCCACGGTCGCGCGATTTCAACCAGTCGTCACCGACGTGCTCGCCCTCCTGCCCTATGCGATCCGCGGCGAAGGTCGCCAACAACTCGAACTCGCGGCACAAGGTCTGATCGATCGGGGCGTACCGGCGCGCCTCGCGTGGTCGGTCGCCAACCTCGACGCGGCCATTGCCGCGCTCGATATCACCGAGGTCGCCAGCCACGATGGCCACGCCGTCGAGCGCGTTGCGCTGATTCACTACGCCCTGGGCGACTGCCTCGATTTGAACTGGCTCAATGAGCGGTTGCGCGAGCTACCACGCGACAACCGCTGGAAACGTGGCGTGCGCACCTCGCTTCGCGAGGATGCCAATCGCAGTCGCCGCCTGGTCACGGAGCGGATCCTGCGCCAACCCATTGCCGTCGGCGTCGATCCGCTGGATGCCGACGCTCAACTCACCGGCTGGCGCAAAACCGTCGCGGCGCCCTTCGAGCGCTACCACGCGATCATCACTGAACTCCGCGCGACGGCCAACGGCAAACCCGACCTCGCCATGCTCACGGTCGCCACCGAGGCGCTACGCGCGTTGGCGATTTGACCAAGTTTGTCAGGCGAGGAAACGTCCCTCGGGAACTCAAAGACCTCATTCGGTGAGCCCGCCAAGAAAAGAACGGCAGGAATGATCCTGCCGCTTTCCAGTCGATTCAAACCGCGGGGCCGGCTATTTGCGCTCTACCACCTCACGCGGATCCGGGAAGAAGTCGACGCGGCGGTTCTGCGACCACGCCTCCGGCAAACTCCTCGGATCACGCGGGTCGCGCTCGCCGCGAGCCTCGTACGCCAGCCGTTTGCTCATGATGCCCTGTTGTTCGAGGTACTTCGCGGCCTCTTTCGCCCGCCGCAACGACAACCCCAGGTTGTAGTCGTCGCTGCCGCGCTCGTCAGCGTGTCCCACGAGGGTCATGCGGAGATCCGGGTAGGCATTCATCAGTTGCGTGACCTCGTTCAGACGCGCGATCGCCTCGGGCTTGAGCACATGCCGATCGGTATCGAAAAAAATGGACTCGATTTGCAGCACGACCATCTTCGGTGCCACGGGCGCGGGCTTGGGTTTCGGCGGCGGTGGCGGCTCGGCCTTCACGACCGGCGCGACCACGGCGGCCACCGGCACCGGCTTGGGCTTGGCGCCACCGAAACGCTTCAGCAACGACATCGAGATCAACTGCGCGTCTTCATCGAAAAATTCGTACTCGCCGCGCAATGAAAAGCCATTCTGAAACTGGTACTCGGCGCCGAGACCACCATAGATCTCCGTACCTTCCACTTCGCGAAAGGTGATGTTGTGACCCTTGTTGTCAATCTCCGCAAGGCCGAGTTTGGCAAGAAACGTCAGGCCTGGACTGTTACTCGGAAAGTTAGCGACCAGGCCAGCACCAAAGGCGTTGTAGTCGATCTCGCCGCCATTGGAGAAACCGGCCGCGCCGAGCTTGGACGCAAAGCCCTCGATCGACAGCCAGCGCAAGATGTCATAGCCGAGAAACAGCTTGTAGCCGACGTCATTCTTGTCGTCCACGGTCAGGCTCGGGATATTCACCACCTCTGGTTCCAGGCGCGATTGACCCACGCCACCGCCGATGTAGAACTGTCCCGGCGCGGCCTGGGCACCGAACGAGGCGCCGAGCGAAACGCCGAGCAGCCCGGTCAGTGCCGCCCAGCGCCGACGCCGGAATGCGAGCGCGCCGCCCATCGCAAGCAACAGCGGCAGACCCGCCGCGCCACCGCCGATCCCACCCTCGAGGCGGGTCAGCACCTCACCCGGCGCCGCTTCGGCAGCCCGGCCGGAGAGCGCAAGAGTGACCGGCGCGACACCGGGATCAGCGGCTGGAATCACTAGGCTGCCAAACTTGTTGCCAGCCGTGTTTGCCGCGAAATTGAGCGTGATGGTGCACGATTGCTGCGACGACAGAGATTGACCACTGCAGTTTTCGTTGACGATTGTGAAGTCCGCGTTAGCGGGTGCCGCGACATTGCCCAGCGTCAATACACCTGTACCGATATTGCTCACTGTGACCACCGAACTCGTCGGTGCCCCACCCAGGGTGTACTCGGGCAACAGGACGCTGGTCGCAGGCACTACTGAGAGAATCGGATTCGTCGCAACCGGCGCCACCGATGCCGTGCCGGATAAACTGGCTGTGACGGTTGCCTCGTCGGGATCATTGGAGGGGATCACCAGGGTGCTGGTCTTTGCGCCCGCGGTCGCCGTCGAAAAATCGAGTCCGATCACGCAGGACTGCCCGGCCGTGAGCGACCGCTCGCTACAACCATCGGTCGCGATCGTAAAATCGGCATTGGTGGGCGCAGGGATCGTTCCGATCGTCAAGGTGCCCGTCGCAGCATTGCTGACAGTCACGTTCGTCGTCGTCTTCGTTCCGCCCAGTGTGAACGCGGGAAAGACGACGCTGGCTGGCGACACGGCAATATCCGGGGTGCCGATCGGCACGCATTCCTGGAAACTGATCAGGCTCATCGCGAAATCGTTACCCGAGCTACTGGTCACTTGTTTGTCGTGCACCGACAAGGTCGCCGACGTCGCCCCGCCGGTGGAGACGGTGATACCGAGCCGCTGCCAGGCGTCCGTGGTCGCTTCGGTGGCGCACGCATTCGTCGTGGTGTTGAGGCCGCTACCGGAGTCACACACCGGAATGTCGCTACCTAACTGGGTGCCGTTGACCTGAAATTCCACCAGCGGCGCGACGAAACCGCCTGCTTGAAAGCCCGGGGCCAGTACGTTCGAGAAATACGCGGTAAAGGCATAGTCGGTATTCGGCTTCAAGCCGTTGATCGTTTGCTCCCACAGCATGGTCGGCGCGCCCGCATCGTTGCCATTGAAGGCCAACCAGTTCGGGGTCGCGGGTACCGCGGGCAGTCCGCCGGGCGGCGTCAGGTCGCCCGGAAACGCGATCTGGCTGACGAACGGCAATGCGCTATGGGTACCGGTCATCACACCGATGCCGGTGTTCGGGAATACCGATCCGTTACCGTCGGTCGGGTAGTCGCCGACCGGGGCCTTGAACATGGCCGGATCGGTGGTGAAGCCGTTAAAGCCGTTCGCGAACGCGGGATTCGCCAACGTTTCGGTGCCATTAGGGACAAAACCCGTCGGACACCCTGATTCCGCCAACGCGGCGCCGGAGACCATGCTGATCGCTAACACGGTCGAGACGGTTCCCAGCGCGTGACCGACCGAGATCGCGAGCGCGCTTCGCCGAGCGACGACGGGGTGTCCTGATTGACCAGTTCTCATACTCAATTTCTCCTCGATTGATCTGGTAACTAAGTTAGGCGGCTCATTCAGTCCAGTGCCACGCAGCATCCGCGTCCGGAACGCACCACGCCCGATTGGCGTATCATATCAATATTCTTATAAATGTCATGCAGTTAATCAACTAACTTAAATTATCGCAAAGAAACAATTTGTAACTTTGACCACGAGGTCACGGTTTACTTGAGTCCAGTCACCCGGTCTTGACGAAAGGCCGCACCGCGTGGCGGTCGTTGCGAGCGCCGCAACGCTCCCGCACCGAATGCCTTAGAGGTTTTTATCCAATTGATTAACCATATGATTTCCGCAATCAATCGGATGTTCACTCCGACGCGGCCTCGATCGCCTCACTCAGTTCGAGCCACTCAGTCTCGGCCGCTGACTGCACCGAGCGAATCTCGGCCTGGCGTTTGAGCAGATCCTGTAACGCCGTTTTATTCGCCGGCTCGTAGACGCCGGGGTCGCCAAGTTGCGCTTCGATGCGCTGGCGTTCCGATTGCAGTCGCTCGATGTTCGCCTCAACGGTCTTGAGCTTGCGCGTCAGCGGTTGCAACTGCTGGCGCCTGGCGGCGGCGTCGCGGCGCTGTTGTTTGCGGTCGGACTTGTCGGCGCCGGCCTCGGCGGTCTCATCCAGCTCCTGGCGCACGACTTGCGTGCGGTAGTCCTCCAGATCGCCCGCATAAAGCTGACAAGCGCCACCTTGAACCAGAAACAGTTCATCGGTACAGGTACGCAGTAGATGGCGGTCGTGCGACACGATCACCAACGCGCCCTCGTAACTTTGTAGCGCCACCGTGAGCGCGTGCCGCATTTCAAGGTCGAGATGGTTGGTCGGTTCGTCGAGTAACAGGAGATTCGGTCGCTGCCAGATCAGCAGCGCAAGCGCGAGACGCGATTTTTCGCCTCCGGAGAACGGCGCGACAGGTTCCACCGCGCGCTCGCCGACAAAACCAAACCCGCCCAGAAAATCACGGAGCGCCTGCTCGGGTGACTTACCGTCGAGCCGCTGCAAGTGCAGCAGCGCGGAGGCGGTCGGATCAAGCTGTTCAAGCTGGTGCTGCGCGAAGTAGCCGATCGCCAAGCCGCGCCCCTCGATGCGTCGCCCGGCCGCGAGCGTCAATTCGCCCGCCAGCAGTTTGATCAGGGTCGATTTGCCGGCGCCGTTCGCGCCGATCAGGCCGATGCGTTCGCCGGGGCGCACCTGCAACTTGAGGTTGTTAAGAATGGCTTTTCCGCCATACGCCGCCACGCCGTCACTGATTTCCAACAGCGGATTGCCGGCTTGCGGGGTCGGTTTGAACTCGAAATGAAACGGCGTATCGACATGCGCCGCGCTAATGAGCTCCATGCGCTCCAACGCTTTGAGCCGCGATTGCGCCTGACGCGCCTTGGTCGCTTGCGCCCGAAAGCGATCGACGTAGCGCTGCAAGTGCTCGATTTCGCGTTGCTGTTGCATGAACGCGGCTTGTTGCTGCGCGAGCTGCTCCGCCCGTCGCCGCTCGAACTCGGAGTAGTTGCCCCGATAGCAAGTGATCTTGGTGTGCTCGATCCGAGCGACATGCGTCACCACCGCGTCGAGAAACTCTCGATCATGGGAAATCAGGATCAGGGTGCCCGCATAGCCCCGCAACCAATCCTCTAGCCAGATCACGGCCTCGAGATCAAGGTGGTTGGTCGGTTCGTCGAGCAGCAGCAAATCCGAGCGACACATCAACGCCTGCGCCAGATTGAGTCGCACCCGCCAGCCGCCGGAGAACGAACGCACCGGCTGCTGCAACTGCGCATCGGCAAATCCCAGCCCATGCAGGAGCTTGCCGGCCCGCGCCGGCGCCGTGTATCCACCGATCGCGTCGTAATGCGCCAGCAAATGCGCCAACTGTTCACCCTCCGCGTGGCGCATGGCCCGCTCGACCTCGCGCAACTCGTGGTCGCCGTCGATCACGAATTCCAGCGCAGGCGTCTCGACCGCGGGCGTTTCCTGGGCCACGTGCGCGATCACCCAAGCGGAAGGTAGGCCGACCTCGCCTTGGTCGGGGTGCAATGATCCCAACAAGACCTGAAACAGCGTCGACTTGCCGGAGCCGTTGGCACCGATCAATCCGACCCGCTGGCCAGGGTGTATGGTGAGATCGACAGTTTCGAACAACGGCTTGGTGCCGCGTTGCAGGGCGAGATTGCGGAGCGTGATCACGGGTCGGTCAGGGCCATCAGCGAACGAACGCGCAGTCTACACCAAGCCCGGTTCAGACGGACTCGCCGACCCGCTCGGTCGCGGATCGCCTCGCCCCGGTTGGCGGACACCCTTGCACGATTGGTCATTTGGCGTTAACTTAACAGACAAATGACACTTTCCCGCGAGAACATCACGATGGCGCGAGTCAAATCCAAACGACCGAACGATACCCGCCCGAGCCAGGATCTAGTCATTCGGGAGCCGGTCACCGCCTATTCCGCTGCCTCGCCGCGGCAAGACAAACCCGCCGCGTTGACCGCGCGTTTCGGATCGACCGACTCCGAGCGCATCGCCTTGATCGACGAAATCCGCAAGGGCATCCGCATTGAATCGTTCGATGAACTGTCCCGCGCGTTGGGGATCACCGCGCAGGAACTCGCTGCGGCGACGGACCTCAATCCGCGTACCCTTGCCCGGCGGAAGAAGGAAGGCTACCTCCACGCCGACGAGTCGGACCGGGTGTCGCGGGTAGCGATGTTGTTCGAGCGCGCGGTCGAGTTGTTCGAGGGCGAAAAAGCGCGCGCCGCGCACTGGTTCACAACGCCACGGCAGGCCCTCGCGGGCGCCTCGCCACTCGCGCTATGCGATACCTGGGTCGGCGTGCAGGAGGTCCAGGACCTCATCGGCCGGCTGGAACACGGCGTTTTCGCGTGAGTTGGATCACGACCTGGCGCATCACTAAATCGAAATATCACGAAACGGCGTTCGATGGCGAAGGCGCGCGCCTCCACCCAGGGCGCTGGAACAGCCGGGGCGTCCCGATGGTCTACACCGCCGAGTCGCAAGCGCTCGCGATGCTTGAATTGCTGGTTCACCTCGAATCCGACGAGATCCTGTTCGCCCACTTTGTCGTGGTTCCGGTCCGAATACCCGAGGCGATCATCATGCGACTAGACGCCGCGACGCTGCCGACGGATTGGCGGGCGCCGATGGCGCCGCGTTCCACCCGCGACCTGGTAGACCGCTGGATCGCATCCGGTCAGTCGCTAGCGCTCGGAGTGCCAAGCGTGCTCGTGCCCACCGAGTCCAACTACCTGCTTAACCCACGCCACGCGAACCGCTCACGGCTGGAGATCGGCACACCCGTTTCGCTCTCGTTCGATCACCGTCTCGCAAAATGACCACCGCACCCCGGCCGTGGCGGCATTCGCCGTCCGCCCCTGGCACGCTAGCGTGCCGTTTCACTCACTTTCGCCCATGTGCGACACTTGCGCGCTCGTTACTTTGCCAGCCCGACGATCGCCCAGAATGAATAGTGCCCCGCACGGCCTCCTGAACACCCGACTGGACACCCTCGCCCGCGACCAACCTCGATGGGGGCGTTTATACGGTGCGAGCCTCGCCCTCGCGCTCGCGGAGCTGGCACGCACAGCGAAGCGGTTTGTGACGATCATCGCCCCCGACAGCCACACCGCCGAGCAATTGGCGCAGGAGATCCGGTTTTTTTCGCGCCAGGCGGCGGATCGGCTCTTCCATCTACCGGACTGGGAAACCCTGCCTTACGACTTGTTCTCGCCGCACGAGGACATCATTTCGGAGCGCCTGGAGATCCTCAACGCCCTGCCGGGGCAGACACGCGGCATTCTGATCCTGCCAGTCAACACACTGCTGCAGCGGCTCGCGCCTCAGTCCTACCTGCTCGGACACAGCTTTGCGCTCGAACCGGGCGAACGCCTCGACCTCGAACGCTTCCGCGCCCGTCTCGGCGCCGCCGGATATCGGACGGTGCAACAGGTGATGACCCACGGCGAGGTCGCCTACCGCGGCTCGCTGGTGGACGTATACCCGATGGGAAGCCGGGCACCGTACCGAATCGACCTGTTCGACGACGAAATCGAATCGATCCGTGGCTTTGATCCGGAGACCCAAGCCTCGCGGGAAAAGGTCAACGCGATCAGCCTGTTGCCAGCGCACGAGTTTCCGCTCGACGAGGCGGGCGTCAAGGCATTCCGCCGTCGTTACCGCGAGCGGTTCGAGGGCGACCCACAGAAAAGCCAGATCTATGCCAGCGTCTCCAACGCCGCGCCGGTTGGCGGCATCGAATACTACTTGCCGTTGTTCTTCGATCAGACCGCGACCCTGTTCGACTACCTGCCGCGGGACACCCTGTTGTGTCACTTCGACACGCTCGACAACGAGGTCGCGCAGTTTCACCAAGAAGTCGCGGGGCGCTATGAACAACGCCGCCACGACATCGTTCGCCCGATCCTGGCGCCGCACGAGATCTACCTGACGCCAGACGAACTTCAGCAACGGTTGGTCGGCTTGCAAACCCTGCAAGTCCAGCGTTTCGAACTGACCGACGTGCACGCCGGCGCGAACTTCGCCACCCAGGCCCTACCGGACCTGAGCCTGAAGCCTCGGCTCGACGCGCCGCTCGCGGCTTTCCAGGGCTTTCTCGCCGAACACCGCGGCCGTGTGCTGTTGACCGCCGATTCGACCGGACGCCGCGAGCATCTGCTCGACACCTTGCGGCCATTCGGTATCGTGCCCAAACCCATCGCCGACTGGAACGGCTTCCTATCGAGCGACGCGCCGATCGGCATCGCGGTGGCGCTGATCGAAACGGGCGTGACGCTGGCGGCCGACGGCATCAGCATCGTGCCCGAGGGACAGTTGTTCGGCGAGCGTGCGGCGCAACAGCGCCGACGCCGCCGGCCAACTCGCGACGCCGACGCGATCGTGCGCAATCTCGCCGACCTCACGATCGGCGCGCCGGTGGTGCATGAGGACAACGGCGTCGGCCGGTATCTTGGCTTGCAGCGGGTTGAGGTCGGCGGGGTCGAGGCCGAGTTTCTGCTCATCGAATACGCGGGCGGCGATAAACTCTACGTACCGGTCGCTTCGCTGCACCTCGTCAGTCGCTACACCGGCGCCGATCCCGAACACGCGCCGTTGCATCGACTCGGCACGGATCAATGGCAAAAAGCGCGGCGCAAGGCCGCGCAAAAGGCGCGCGACGTCGCCGCCGAACTGCTTGAGATCCATGCCCGGCGCGCCGCGCGCAAGGGACACGCCTACGTCATCGAGGACGCGGAGTACCGCGCATTCGCCGCCACGTTCCCGTTCGAGGAAACCGAGGACCAACAGAACACGATCGACGCCGTGCTTGCCGACCTCGCCGCCGACCGCCCCACCGACCGCGTGGTGTGCGGCGATGTCGGCTTCGGCAAAACCGAGGTCGCGATGCGGGCCGCGTTCGTGGTCGCCAACGGTGGCCGGCAGGTCGTCGTGCTGGTGCCCACCACCCTGCTCGCACAGCAACACGCCCAGAATTTCGCCGACCGCTTCGCCGACTGGCCGCTACGGATCGAATCGTTGTCGCGTTTTCGCACCGCGAAGGAACAGAAGCAGGTGCTGGACGCACTCGCCCACGGCACGGTCGACATCGTCATCGGCACCCATCGCCTGCTCCAGGGCGACGTCAAGTTCAAGAATCTTGGGCTCGTCATCGTCGATGAGGAACACCGCTTCGGCGTGCGGGACAAGGAGCGCCTGAAAGCGCTGCGCGCCGAGGTCGACCTGCTCACCCTCACCGCGACACCCATTCCGCGCACGCTGAACATGTCGCTGGCGGGCCTGCGCGACCTCTCGATCATCGCGACACCGCCGGTACAACGCCACGCGATCAAGACCTTCGTCGCAGAATGGGACAAGACCCTGGTCAGCGAGGCGTGTCTGCGCGAGATCCGACGCGGTGGCCAGGTGTACTACCTACACAACGAGGTCAAGACGATCGAGAAGCGCGCGCGCGAACTGGCCGAGATCGTGCCCGAGGCCAATATTCGCTTCGCTCACGGCCAAATGCGCGAAACCGAACTCGAACACGTGATGCTCGATTTTTATCACCAGCGCTTCAACATCCTGGTTTCGACCACAATCATCGAAAGCGGCATCGACGTCCCCTCGGCCAACACGATTATCATCGATCGCGCCGATAAATTTGGCTTGTCACAGCTACATCAGCTACGGGGCCGCGTTGGCCGCTCGCACCATCGCGCCTACGCCTACCTGCTGGTGCCGGAGCGGCAGGCGATGACCGCCGACGCGGTCAAACGACTGGAGGCGATCGAGTCCCTGGAGGATCTTGGCGTCGGCTTCACCCTGGCCACGCACGACCTCGAGATCCGTGGCGCGGGCGAGTTGCTCGGCGAAGAACAAAGCGGACAGATTCAGGAAATCGGTTTCAACCTCTACAACGAATTATTGCAGCGCGCCGTCAAGGCATTGAAATCCGGACAGTTGCCTGAATCGCTCGACGCGCCAAGCGCGCGCACCGAAGTCGACCTTGGAGTACCCGCCCTGCTGCCGGAGGACTATGTAAACGACGTTCACACGCGACTGATCCTGTACAAACGCATCGCCGCGGCTCAGACGGAAAGTGAACTGCGCGAGCTGCAAGTCGAGTTGATCGACCGCTTTGGCCTACTTCCAGACGCCGCGAAAAACCTGTTCACGGTCACCCACCTCAAGCTCAAGGCTGCTCCGCTCGGGATTCGCAAGATCGACGTCGGTGCCGTATCCGGGCGGGTATTGTTCGATGCCGAGCCCAAGATCGACGTCGCGCGCTTGATCGGCCTGATCCAGAAGTCGCCCAGGATCTACAAACTCGAGGGGCAGGAAAAGCTCAAGTTCATGCTCGATGACCAGGCGGCGAGCGATCGCGTGGGCTGGATCGAACGCCTGCTGGAAACCCTTGCGCCGACGACGCCCGCGCCGAAGCGCTAATCCCCAGCCTCGCAAGCGGCGCCGAGTGCCTTCAGGCGCGCCGCGAACGCGTCGCGATAGGTCATCGACAAATGAACGTCGTTATGCCCAACGCCGGGCAAGCGCAACAACTCCGCGTCCGGGCGGAGGCCGACCAGACGCTCCGCGTGCTCCAGCGGAATGATCTCGTCCGCCTCACCATGCACCACGAAAACCGGCATGCGTACCTCCGGAAGCCAGTTTTCGGTCGGCATCGGATAACGCAATAGTCGTGTCGGAATCCACGGAAAATACTCGCCCGCCAGCTCGCGCAAACTCGTGTAGGGCGAGACCAGCATCAGCAGCTCGGCCTCCACCTCCCGCGCAAGGCGGGTCGCAAGCCCGGTGCCGAGCGAGCGCCCGTAGAGCACGATCGGAACACTGGGGTATTGCGGTGCCAGGTGCAGCCACGCGGCGCGCACATCGGCATGCAACTGATCCTCGCTTTCGATCCGTCCCGTGCTCTTGCCGTAGCCGCGATAGTCGAGCATGAACAGATCCCACTCGAGGCCGCGGTAAAAATCGACACCGGTGAACCAGTTATCCAGACTGCCGGCGTTACCATGGAGAAAGAACACCACGCCGCGCGGCGCATCGTTACGCAAATGCAACGCGCTGAGTACCGCACCGTCGACGGGAAGCATCACCTCCTCCACGCTCGCGAGATCGAACCGATGCTCGGGTGGCAGCCGTGTCGGAAAAAATAGAAATGACTCCTGGCTCACCCACATCCAACCCAGCGCAAGTCCGTAAGGCAGTGACAGGATCAACGCCAGCAGCGTGAGTCGAATCCGACGTGAAACAAGGCGCGACATGGGTGGGTGACTGAAAGTTAAATTTGAGAAAACGAGTTCGCGGTAAGCTTCGCCGCTTCAGAGTGAGTAGGCCGCATGCCCAATCGCGATCGCGCCGCTCCCTCCAACCGGGGCCTTTCGCGATACTTAAGTGTAGACGCTCGCGGACCCGGCACCTCGGCGACGGCCATGAATGCGGCGGTGATTGCGCCTCCTCCGGCTATTGCCGCGGGCACGATCGCTGTTTGGCGCCTGTTTTCCAAGCTCGCCTTGACCCAGATCATGCCATTTACGTGATTCAGGTTTGGATAATGCGACGTTAAGCGTAAAATCCCCCGCAATTTTGTAGGAATTGCCGACTCTTAACCAACCGGAGACACTTCATGACGTTAGGTTTGCTGTTCGCGCTCTTATGCGCATTGGGGGCCATCGCGTATGGCGCCTGGTCAGTTCGCTGGCTACTCGCCAAGCCGGAAGGCAACGCCGAGATGCGCAGCATCAGCCTTGCCATCCAGGAGGGCGCGGCCGCCTACATGAAGCGCCAGTACACGACCATCATGCTGGTCGGCGCGGTGCTCTACCTGATCATCCTGTTCGGCCTGAATCCGGCGACCGCCTTCGGCTTCGCGGTTGGCGCGGCGCTCTCGGCCCTGGCCGGTTATGTCGGGATGTATGTCTCGGTACGCTCCAACGTGCGAACCGCGCAGGCAGCCTACGACGGCATGGACGCGGCATTCCAGGTTGCATTTCGCGGCGGCGCGGTGACCGGCATGCTGGTGGCGGGTCTCGGTCTTATTGGTGTCGCGCTATATTACAGTCTGTTGCTGATGTTCGGCGTACAGGATCCGATCCAGCCGTTGCTTGGCCTTGCATTCGGCGGCTCGTTGATCTCGATTTTCGCCCGTCTTGGCGGTGGAATTTTCACCAAAGGCGCCGACGTCGGCGCGGACCTGGTCGGCAAAGTCGAAGCCGGCATTCCCGAGGACGACCCCCGCAACCCGGCGGTCATCGCCGACAACGTCGGCGACAACGTGGGCGACTGCGCCGGCATGGCGGCCGACCTGTTCGAGACCTATGCGGTGACCATCATCGCCACGATGCTGCTGGGCGCGCTGATGATCGGCGCCAATTCGACTGCCGTTATCTATCCGCTGGTCCTCGGCGGCGCCTCCATCCTTGCGTCGATCGCGGCCACCTTCTTCGTCAAGATCCAACCCGGCAAGAAAATCATGAGCGCGCTTTATCGCGGCGTGGTCGTTTCCGGTGGACTGGCGGCGATTGCGTTCCTGCCAATCACCCGCATGCTGCTTGGCGATAGCGTGGTGATCGAAGGCACGACCTATTCCTGGCTCTCGATCTACGGCGCGGCGCTGGTTGGCCTGGCACTCACCGCGGCGATGGTCATGATCACCGAGTACTACACGGCAACCGAGTACAAACCGGTGCGCCATATCGCCGAGGCCTCGCTGACTGGACACGCGACCAACATCATCGCCGGCATCGGCATTTCGATGAAGTCCACCGCGGCACCGGTACTCGCCGTCTGTCTATCGATCTGGGCCTCGTATGAAATGGGCGGGCTCTACGGCATCGCGGTCGCCGCGACCGCGATGCTGTCGATGACCGGCATGATCGTCGCGCTCGACGCCTATGGCCCGATCACGGACAACGCGGGCGGCATCGCCGAGATGGCTGACCTGCCTCCGGAAATCCGCAACATCACCGACCCGCTCGACGCCGTCGGCAACACCACCAAGGCCGTCACCAAGGGCTACGCGATCGGGTCGGCCGGACTAGCGGCGCTGGTTCTGTTCGCTGACTACTCGCACCACTTCGACAGCACGGTGAACTTCTCGCTGTCCAACCACATGATCATCATCGGCCTGTTCATCGGCGGCATGATTCCATTCCTGTTTGGCGCGATGGCGATGGAAGCGGTCGGGCGCGCGGCAGGTGGCATCGTCAACGAGGTGCGACGCCAGTTCCGCGAAATTCCCGGCATCATGGACCGCACCGCGAAGCCTGACTATTCGCGCGCGGTCGACATGCTCACCAAGTCGGCCATCCGCGAGATGATCGTACCGTCCCTGTTGCCGGTGCTGATCCCGATCCTGGTCGGCGTGTTCCTTGGCAAGGAAGCGCTCGGCGGCCTGCTGATCGGCACCATCGTCACCGGCTTGTTCGTCGCGATCTCGATGACGACCGGCGGCGGCGCCTGGGATAACGCCAAGAAGTACATCGAGGACGGCCATCACGGCGGCAAGGGCTCCGACGCCCACAAGGCTGCGGTCACCGGCGACACCGTGGGCGACCCCTACAAGGACACCGCCGGCCCCGCGATCAACCCATTGATCAAGATCATCAACATCGTCGCGCTGTTGCTGGTTCCGCTACTGTAGGCATTCACGCCGCCCGCGCCGGCCGCCCTCGTGGCGCCGGCGCGGCATTGATTAATCAGCCGCCACGGCGCGACAGGTCAGGGATCGGGACACTTCCGAAGCTGACCGGTAGGACGGCCGAGGCTATTCAGGCAAAACTTGAGTCGTACAAAGCCAAGAGGACGCCGGTCGGTTTGCGGTCGGCGTTGTTGTATGAGATCGCGGGTGCGCTGAGTGAGACCAGGATCAGCACCTTGACCACGCACATCGCGTCATTTCAAGGCTTAAAGGTCGATTGAAACCCCGGCAGGGGAAAATTCTGCTTTACGCGGCAAGTCCGCGCCTTCACAACGATCGAGGCGGGTTTGTCACCCGCCTCGAAATAACCACGGAAACTTGGTTTCCTACTGCGACATCAACCACTTGGCGATCGCGGCCGCGTCCTCGTCGGGCACGTTGGCTTGTGGCGGCATCGGGATCTTGCCGTACTTACCCTTCACGCCCTTCTTGATCGCTTGCGCGAGCACGGTTTCCGCATCGGCGGTAGCCTTGTTCGCGGCGGCGATTTCCTTCCAGCTTGGGCCGACCATTTTCTTGTCGGCGGTATGGCAGGTGTTGCACTTGTGCTTGGTCGCCAATTCGGCGCTTGCATTTGCGGCACCAGCGAATGCCAGCAGCGCGGCGACGGAAATGACGGTAGCGATTTTTTTCATCGAGTGTTTCCTTTGGTTGGATTTTACGGGAATCGTGAACGACTCAGGTTTCAAAGATAGACGTTGCGTGTCGGGGTCGTACATGACTTAAATCAACGAATTTGCCCGATGACGCGGGACGAAACCCGGGCGTCACTGGTGATAATCGGGCGTCGCCAAGCTGTTGCCGGCGGTCAGACCAGCCTCCAACGCGGCGCAACCAGACCCCAGTCGTAGCCCCAGGTCGCCCTCCACCGGTAACCCCTCCCGCGCGGCCAAACTGCATTGCAGATCGATCACTTGCGACAGCAGCTGAAGCGGACGATTGCCGCGGTAAGTATCGCGCATCTGGTGGGCCAGCTCGGCGTAGCGACACATCTCGGTTTCCGACAATTGCGCATCCATCAATAACAAACGCGCGGCTTCGGGCGCGAATACCGTGGCATTCTGCACCGCGCGCTCGAGGTAGCTTACGCCGAGATACCGATCCCCGGCAAAATTAACCAGCTTCAGCGCGAGTTTCTGGTCTTCCGGTACGGACCCCGCTACTACCTCAAACATGCCGAGGAGGACATAGGCGTCACCGAGATCGGGCCGTGCGGCGATCAAGGACTCGAGCGTCTCACGACCCGCGCTCGCGGCGCCATAGGCGCGAATCGACTGCGACTGCGCGGCGTGAATCAGCGACTTGTACGCCTGAGCTAGACCCAGCGCCAATGCCTGGTCGGCGTTATTCAGATCGCCCCCTTCGTGGCGCGCGATAATTCGTTCGAATATTGCCAGGGCCTTGTCCCAGAATGGCTGGCGATCGAGCCGGTCATCCACGTAGGGCTTTGCCATCTCGGTCAAGGCACGAAACACATCGAGCAACGGTTGCTCGGGCTCACGCGCCGCCCAGTCTTGAGTCAGGCTTTGTGCCCGACCGATATCAAGATTGATGATGCTATCGACCACCGCACGCCCGGGATGAACGTTGGCGCAAGCTTGGGCATGCGCCGGACTGGCCGCGAATACCACAGCCAGCGCTCCGCAGGTAATCAATCGTTGCACATACTTCATGCGTATAACCCCCCACGCAGAACCTCTCTCGGAGAGTTTAGCAAGCCGAACGGTGGTTTTCTGGTGATAAGCGCGGTTGACACAAGCGTTTACCGATTCCACCGCCTATTCGTGGCGCTCCAGGTAACGCTCGACGGCGTCGGCCACGCTGATCTCCCCGGCCTTGATCGGTGTCAGATAGCGCCACATCATTGGCCCCACATGCATCCTCGCATCCCGCAGTTCACGAAATATCACCCGCGCGATTGGACCACATGCATCAAGAAATCCGCTCTCGACGAAATCGCGGCTGGCTTGCGCGCGATCAAACGCGACCCGGACGATCTCCGCTGACCACTCACCCCGAGCGTAGGTGCAACGACCATACGCGGCGCGCGGATCACCATCGAGGGGCTGTCCAACCGAGCCGGTATTAACCACCCAGTTACCCTGAAATCGCCGCAGCAGGGGGCGATGCGTATGCGATCCAACAAACAGATCGCACGGATCGCCGAGTTTCGCGACCAGCTCGGCGTCGCTCGTCTCGGGCCTGATGCCGTCGCGGTTGCCGAGCCGAGAACCGTGCGTCACATGAACCGAGGCACCGCCGTCGAGACCCGTGAGATCGAGGTGGCCCCGCCAACCGCGCAGACCTTCGACCTCATCGCCCAGTTGGCTGGCCGTCCAGGTCGCGAACGTGCTCAGCGCGTAGGTCGGTGATTCCGGGTCTGGCGGATCGTCGACGCAACCGATCACGAACGTCTCATGATTGCCGCTCAGAAGGTAGGCCGCGGGAAAGCCTAGTCGAATCATTTGCAGGCAACGCAGGCTGTAGGGTCCGCGGCTGACCAGGTCGCCATTGACGATCACCGCGTCAGGCCGCCACGTACCAATGTCGTCAAGCACCGCCGCGAGCGCGGGGACATTGCCGTGGACGTCGGATAGGACTGCGATCTTCATGGCGGCGCGTCGATTGGAAGGGGCTTCCCGACATGGCGGCTGTCGCCAAGTCGGGATTCGGCCACCAAAGTAGTCGTCCCCCAGCGGTCGAACCAACATCCCGCGCCGCCGTTGGGGCTATTGCCCCGCGCCACGGGATGCTCACTCAATCGCGAACGCCAGCGGGCGATACGAGTTCAATCTCGTACAACTCGGGCCAACACTTTCCGGTGACGACCAAACGTTGTGTCGATTCGCGCCAGGCGACGCCGTTCAGGACACAACGGTCATGCACCGTCAATGGCAGCGGATTAAGTCCGGTGAGATCGATCCAGCCGAGCACTTCGCCATTCATGGGATCGATCCGCGCAATCAGGTCGGTACGCCAGATATTCGCGAGTATTTCGCCTCCGACGAACTCCAGTTCATTGAGCGATCCGATCGGCAACCCCGCGTCGGTGACGACAAGTTGGCGCACCGGCTTGACCGTTTCCCGATCGAGGAAACGCAGAATCGGGCTGCCGTCACTCAGCACCAGCTGTTCCCCGTAGTTCGTCAGCCCCCAGCCAATCACCGGAAACTCGAGTGTGCGCAGTGGTTTCAGGTCGTCGGCCCGATACAGATAACCTTGGTTCGATGTGAAGGTGGTCTGGTAGACAAAATCCCCAAACAGGGTGATGCCCTCGCCAAACACCCGCCCATCGAGCCGATGTCGGCTGAGCAAGCGCCCACTTTCGAGTTCCGTGCGCGTCACGCGCGACTCGTTGAGCAAGCCCGTGCTTTCGTAAAGTATGTCATCGCGCAATACGAGCCCCTGCGTGAACGCAGTGAGGTCATGCGGAAATCGCGCCGTCACGCGGTAACTCGCGACGGGCTTTGCCGTGCGCGCGAGCACCTCGGACTGATCCACCAAAGGCGGCAGATCGGCGTTCGGATTGGCGTAAACAAAGACTGAGAATGCCGCCAGCAACAGCCATGAGAGGCGTGATGAACGCCCCGCCCACATCCGCGAACCGGACCTAAGCTTCATGGCAAGGACGCCACCACGGAGTGTGACGACCGCGCCCGCCTACCCTGCCGGCAATAGCGCCCGGGCATCGGGCATTTAACGTCAAGCCACCCGCGCATCGCTGGCGCCATCGGGCGCGCCGTGGCGTTCACGCCTTTGGCAAGGTGACGCCCTGCTGTCCCATGTACTTGCCGCCGCGATCCTTGTAGGACGTTTCGCAAACCTCGTCGGATTCCAGAAACAACATCTGCGCCACGCCTTCGTTGGCGTAGATCTTGGCCGGCAGTGGCGTGGTATTGGAAAACTCCAGCGTCACATGGCCTTCCCATTCCGGCTCCAGGGGTGTCACGTTGACGATGATGCCGCAGCGCGCGTAGGTCGATTTACCAAGGCAAATGGTCAACACGTTGCGCGGAATGCGAAAGAACTCCACGGTGCGCGCCAACGCAAACGAATTGGGCGGAATGATGCAGACCTCGCCCTTGAAATCCACGAAACTGGTCGAGGAAAAGTTCTTCGGATCCACGACCGCCGAGTTGATATTGGTGAAGATCTTGAATTCATCGGCGCAGCGCACGTCATAGCCGTAGCTCGACGTTCCATAGGATACGATCGCACCGCCATCGCGTTGCCGCACCTGCCCCGCCTCGAACGGCTCGATCATGCGGTGCTCGAGCGCCATGCGGCGGATCCACTTATCGGACTTGATGCTCATCGCGAATGGGGTAGGGTTGACGACCGGGACGGTCGATTATCCACGCAACGGCCCAAGCCGCAAGCTTCGCGTTCAACCTTCAGAGCATCAGCAACCAAAGCCCGCCCATGAACAGCCACGCGTAAACGGCACCCCGGAAATAGGGCAGGATCATCGCTTTTCCTCCTGATGCGACCGGTCGGACCTGATCGCGATTGTTATTTGAGCGCCGCGAAACGAAGGCGCCCGCGGTTCGACCGCAGGTCACCCGACCTACCCAAGTCACGGCCGGCCAGCGGTACCACAGGGTTCCGCTCACGGCGCGACGCGTCAATCAAGCTGAGTGGTAGGTTTCGAAGCGCTCATTTTGAATTCTGGCACGGGCAAGGTACGCCCGGCGCCACGTCCACCGCAATGCCTTTAAGCCCCCGTAGCCGTGAATAGCCGATGGACCGTGTTCAATAGTGACGCGGCGTACCCGCGTCCTCCGGTAAACGCGGAATCGACGCCAGCAGGCGCTGGGTATACGGGTGGGTCGGCGCCGTGAACAGTTGGGCGACCGGCGCGGTTTCGACCACTTCGCCCGCATGCAGCACCAGCACACGTTGGCACAAATGGCGCACGACGTTGAGGTCATGCGAGATGAAAAGTATCGCCAAGCCGTGTCGCGCACGCAGTTCGAGCAATAGATTGATGATCTGGGCCTGAACCGAGACATCGAGCGCACTGACGGGCTCATCGCATATCACCAACCGCGGCTCGCAAACGAGCGCACGCGCAATGCCAATGCGTTGACACTGCCCGCCCGAAAACTCGTGCGGGTAACGAGTCGCCTGCGCCGCGGCCAGACCAACCTGCTCCAGCATCGCCGCGACCCGCGCCGCGCGCTCGGCCCGCGAGAGATCCGGGCGCAGATGGCGCAGCGGTTCCGCGATGCTGGCGCCGACCGTGAGTCGCGGATCGAGCGCGTCGAGCGGATCCTGAAACACACATTGCACCTGGCGACGGAACGCCAGCCGCTCGGCCGATCGCCACCCGCGCGTATCCTGCCCTTGCCAGTGCAGGGTGCCCGCACTGAGCGGAATCAGCCCGAGCATCGCCCGCGCGAGCGTCGACTTGCCCGAGCCTGATTCACCCACGACACCCAATGTCTCGCCACCCGCGAGCGTCAACGAGACCTCGCGCAATGCCCGCAGGGTGCCGCCCCGTTCGAGCGCGTACTCGACCGATCCCCGGCGCACCTCGAGCAACGCTGAGCTTGTCACGCCGGCGGATGCCAATGGCAGGCCACCGCATGTTCCGGCGCCCGCGCGCCGAGGGGCGGATCGCGCTCGGCGCAAACCGCGCTCGCCACCGCGCAGCGAGGACGGAAGGCGCAACCCGCGGGTAACTCGCCCGCATTCGGTGGCTGACCGGGAATGCTCGGCAAGCGCCCGTCGACTGGCCGCGCGACCGCCGGACTCGCCGCCAACAACCCCCGCGTATACGGATGATGCGGCGCGCGCAGCAATGTGGCGGTCGGACCCTGTTCGACCACGCGCCCCGCATACAGCACCACCAGGCGTTCGCAAACCCCGGCGACCAGCCCGAGATCGTGCGAGATCAGCACCAGCGCGGCACCGCGCGAGCGCCGGAGTTGTTGCAGCAAGGCCATGATCTCGGCCTGGACCGTGACATCCAGCGCGGTGGTCGGCTCGTCGGCGATCAGCAGCGCGGGGTCGCACAGCAGCGCCATCGCGATCATCACGCGCTGACGCTGGCCCCCCGAAAGCTGATGCGGATACTGCCGCAGGCGCCGCGCCGGCTCCGGAATCCGCACCGCCGCGAGCATCGCGGTTGCCTGCCGTCCGGCCTCGCGCGCGCCCAAGCCGCGATGCACCTGCAACACCTCGGTGAGTTGTCGGCCAATACTGAGGTAGGGATTCAATGCGCTCATCGGGTCCTGGAAAATCATCCCGATTCGGTCCCCGCGCAGGCGATTCAGCGTGCGCGTGTCGCAGTCGAGCAACGACTGTCCATCGAAAAACACGCTGCCGCTCGCCCGCCCATTTGCGGGCAGCAACCCCAGCGCGGCTTGAAAAATCTGACTCTTGCCCGCGCCCGATTCGCCGACCAACGCGAGGCTTTCGCCCGCCCGCAGGACCAGATCCACCCCGCGCACCGCCGGCACCACGCCTTCGGGCGTCGTGAAGCTCACGCGCAGGTCGGCGATCGTCAGGAGCGGGTTCATGGCCATGCAACCCTGCGCATCAGCGCTCTCTCGGATCCAGCGCGTCGCGCAGCCCGTCGCCGAGAAAATTGAGCGCGAACAGCGTCACCGCGAGAAATCCGGCGGGAATCAGCAAGGCCCAGGGCGCCAGTTCCATATTCTCCGCGCCTTCCGCGATCAGCACGCCCCAGCTCGTCATCGGCTCCTGCACCCCGAGACCCAGGAAACTCAAGAACGACTCCAGCAGGATCACTTGCGGCACCGTCAGCGTGGCATAGACAATCACCGGTCCCAGCGTGTTCGGGATGATGTGGCGACGGATGATCGCGAACGGCCCTGCCCCAGCGATCCGCGCCGCCTCGACGAACGCACGCTGCTTCAGCGAAAGCGTCTGCCCGCGCACGATTCGCGCCATTGTCAGCCATTCGACCGCGCCAATCGCGATGAAGATCAACCACAGGCTCCGACCAAACCACACCATCAGCAGGATCACGAAGAACATGAACGGCAGCGCGTACAGCACGTCGACGAAGCGCATCATCACCGCGTCGGCGCGGCCGCCGAGGTAACCCGCCGTCGCCCCCCAAGTCACCCCGATCACGAGACTGACCGCGGTCGCGAGCAAGCCCACCAATAGCGAGATCCGCCCACCCTCAAGCGTTCGCACGAACAGATCGCGACCCATCATATCCGTGCCGAACCAGTGCGACTCGCCCACGCCCGGCGCGGTTGCCATCTGTTCCCAATCGATTTCATCCAGCGCCCACGGACTCAACAGCGGACCCACCGCCACCGCGAACGTCAAAACGGCAAGCAGCACGAGGCTCCAGCTTGCCGCGCGGTGACGCCGCAACCGCCCCCAGGCAATCCGCCAGGGTCCCAGCCGCGGATGTTGTATCGCGGCCGCGGCAACCTCAACGGGCATGACGAACCCTCGGGTCAAGCCACGCGTACAACAAATCCACCAGCAGATTCAGCACCACGATCAGCACGCCATAAAACACCACCACGCCCATCACCAACGTGTAATCACGATTCAGCGCCCCTTGCACGAAATAACGGCCGATGCCCGGAATGCCGAAAATCTGCTCGACCACGACCGAACCGGTGACGATCGCCGCGATGGCCGGTCCCAGATAGGACACCACCGGCAACAGCGCGGCCCGCGACGCGTGGCGCCGGACGATCAATTCGGTCGGCAAACCCTTTGCCCGCGCGGTGCGGATATAAGGCGCGTTGAGCGTTTCGATCAGACTCGCGCGAGTCAGGCGTGCCACGTACGCGATCTGCGGCAGCGCCAGCGCGATCACCGGCAAGACCCGATAACGCAGCGTTCCGTCGCCCCAACCGGCCACCGGCAACCAGGCCAGGTAGACCCCGAACACCAGACTCAGCACCGGCGCGACGACGAAATTGGGCACCGCGATCCCGGTCATCGCGACCGCCATCACCACGTGATCAACCCAGCCATTGCGCCGCAGCCCGGCGGTCACGCCAAGCGCCACGCCGACCACGATCGCCAGCACCATCGCCGCCGCGCCGAGTTGCAGCGAGACCGGAAACCCGCTCCAGATCAGGTCGCTCACGCTGTGATCGAGATACTTGAACGACGGACCGAAATCGCCGCGCAGCAGATCGAACAAATACCGCGCGAACTGCATCGGCAACGGCTCATCGAGGTGAAACGCGCGGTCGAGGTTCGCCGCGATTTCGGGCGGCACCGGCCGCTCGCGATCAAACGGGCCGCCCGGCGCCAGGCGAATCAGAAAGAACGCAATCGCGACGATCGCCAGCAAGGTCGGGATCGTCGTCAACAGGCGCTGGATCAAATAACGGGGCATGGCTCGGGTCCGGTTTCCGCGTCAGGCGCGACTACGATACCAGAGCCCAAGCACGCGCGGCACCGCGAGCGGGTCCGCACGACCGGGCACGCGCACAGGTGCGTTCAGGCCCCGTCCGGCGCGGGTCCCGCCTGTGCCAACGGCAATGCCAGCGCCGCGCCTTCCGTGCCCGAGACATGGACCGTCAATTGATTGAACGGAATGACCCAGCCGTGAAGGTTGCTCGCCTCGACCGCGCAGCGCTGCAGAAACCGCCGAATCGACCAGTAATGTTCGGCCGCCGCGCCGTCGAACACGCCGATAATGAGGATATTGAGCGACGAACTGGCCGCCTCGTTGAACTCCACGATCAACTCCTTCAATTCGCCTTGAAAGACCTGATCGGCAAGTCGCGATTCAATGTGTGCGCGCAATCGGCTTAAAACGGTGGTCAGAATGTCCGCCTGGAGACCGTAATCGAGCCCGAACGTGATCGGCACCGCAAAGCCCTCGATCGACAAATTGCGCGGATTCTGGGCCAGATAATCCGCCACCGCCCAGGTCTTGGTCGAACCCACAACCTTGAGTTGGACCATATCCGGCGTCTGCAATTGAACCCGCCCGAACACATCGCCGTCGAGCATCACGAAGTCGCCCTCGCGGGTCGGAAACCACGGCTCCTCCTTCACGAACTGACGCGACTGCAACGCCGCCATTTCCTTGATCGGCACCCGGATCGTGCCACCGCGCAGCAGCGGGTTGTGCAGTGTCGAAAACACGTTCAACGACTTGATCCGCCAGGGGATGCCGTTATAGATCACGCGCTCCCCCTCGCGCACGCCCCCCATGTTGAGCAGAATCCGCATCTCCTCGACATAGCGTGGCAGCGAATTACGCAGCGCGAGCACGAACCCGAACAAAAACAGAATCAGCAAGCCCAGGATCAACCAATCGCCGCGAATCGAGAGCACCATCATCGCCGCCAGCAACGAGAGCACCAGCGACAACAACCGCAACAGCATCGAACCGGCGCGCGCGAAACGTCCGCGATGCGGTGCCGCGCGCCGGCTCTGAAAACGATTGTACAAAGCAGCAATGCCAACGAACGCGAGATACGTCGCGGCAAACGCGGTCAGCGCGAGCGCGATGTTCAATCCGCGACCGGCGAAAAACTCCCGCAGCGCCTCGGCGAAACCGCCCCCGACCTCATCCTCCGGCGCCAACAGGCGCTGCAACTGCGCCTCCGCCCGCTGCAGCGAACCTTGCGCATCGGCACTATGACTCTGCCAGCTCTTCAACACGCCCTTCAACGCGTCCTTGACCTCGGGTTTCTCGGCCGCCTCGATCGCGTTCGTGATCCGCGCGATCACCCGGTCCGCCCGCTCCGAACGGTCCGACAGCGACTCGCGCTCGCTGCGCAACCGCTCAATCGTCCGTGGCCGCTCGGTCATCCGCTTCAGCTCTTCCAGCAGCGGTCGGACCACGTCCTCGAGTTCAGCCTTCCAATCGAAAGGCTTGGCCTGCGCCGCTTCGTCCAGCGCCCCGACGGTCACGCCGCCGGTCGCCAACTCCTCGAACGCGATCCTGAGATCGTTCTCGCGGCGACCGACCCGCCGCAGATCCTCTTCCAACGCGGTGACATCGGCGCCAACGCCGGCCGACTTGATCCGCCGCGCGAGCTCGGCGCGTTCCGCCTCGGCGACCTTGATCGACGCCAGAATCGCCGCGAGGCGCTCCTGCGGCGACGGTTGTGCCGGCACCATCGCCGGCCCAGGCTCGGGCACACCCGCCTCGACCCCTGCCGTGACCGGCGGCGCCTCCGCCAACGCCACCAGCGGCCAGACCAGCCAAAACACCAAGACCCACGGCGCGAATAACGCGCGACGATTACTGCCTGATCCCAACAAAACCAACCTCAATGAATCGATCCAATCCGCGCTGCGAACGGCCGTCGCCGCGCAGTGGCCATCGTCCCCCATGCGCATTGGGATCGCAATTTACCGCGCAGCGAAGCGACGAAGCGACCGAGTATCCGACCGAAAGGAATTCCCACACCCAATGACGGCGCTCGCGCCCCGCGGCACCAGCTACCAGGCCGGCACGACAACCGCGAGTGTGACGCCGAAACGTTTGGCGCGACGCAAATGGCTTGATGACCCCGACGAAATCCGCCGCCGAGAAGCCATAGAACGCGCGTAAAACCCATTCGAGTTTGAGAACTACCGTCAGGGGCACGCACACCTGGAGGATTGGGCGCACGCTATTCGAGCGCCCGTGACTCTGTCGCCTCCGTCATGCCGCGACCGTTTGTTGGTAGAGGTATTGCTGGAAGCCGACGAAGGCTTTATTGATCTCTTCGGGTCGGCCACCAAGGTCGGCGACGGCATCGGCGAGGGAGTTGTGGTATTTGAGCAAGAGCAGCGGCGTGAGCTTTTCCTGGTCGAGTTCTTCGACCCCTACGCTCACGTAGTGCTGGAGCACGAAATCAAGGAATGCCTGCTGCTTCGCGTTGAATTCCGAAATAATGTAGATCCTTGCATTGGCGGCTCGCACCTCGCGGGTGATCGTTGGCAATGCGTAGGCCACGTGGGCAAGCACGTCGAACAGGTCGCTCTTTTCGGCGTCGATGATCTTCTGCATTTCGGCCAGTTGGTCATGGCCGAAGCCGTTTTCAGCCAACCCCTGCAACAGTTTTCGTCGCGTGTCGGGCGCGCTCCAGATCGCTCGGAGTTCGGCTTCGTCCTTGAAGAAATCCGGCAGTTTGCCAAAGAGCAGTTCCATGAATTGTTGCGCGCTCATCGGCGTGCCGTCGGGATGCCAGAAACTCGTCATCATCATGTGCTGGATGGCGCGCTCCTTGCCGTCGGCGAGTTTCACCTTCACCTTTTTCTTCTTTTTGCATACACAGCGTGTCTGCCCGCACTCCGGGCACGGCTCTTGCGGGCACTCGCAGGGCGATTGGCCGCAGACCTCGCATGGTTTGGGCGGCTTCACCTCGCAGGCGCAAGGCCGCTCACCGCACTTGGCACACAGCGCTTCCTCTTGCGGCGGGCCATCCCATTCGGGGTCCTGGAAATTCAGGTGTGCCTTCACGAAGTCGTAAATCGTGAAGTAATCCTTGCCGTCAAAGAGCCGCGTGCCGCGACCGATGATTTGCTTAAACTCGATCATCGAATGGATCGGGCGCATCAGCACGATGTTGCGGATGTTGCGGGCGTCCACGCCGGTGGAGAGTTTTTGCGAAGTGGTCAAAATGGTCGGGATGGACTTTTCATTATCCTGAAAATCGCGCAGCCATTGCTCGCCGATACCGCCGTCGTCCGCCGTGACACGGTGGCAATAATTCGGATCTTTGTTCGTCTTGAGCTGGTTGATCAGGTCGCGTACCAGTAGCGCGTGGCCTTGGTTGGCGCAAAACACCAAAGTCTTTTCATTTTGATTGATCTGGGACAGGAAGATCTCGACGCGCTTCTTTTCGCGTTCGCGGATCTCAATACGCCGATTGAAGTCCTTTTCCTCATAACGCTTTCCGGCCTCTATCTCACCTTCGACCACGGTGTCGTCGGAGGTAAAAACATAATCGTCCATCGTCGTCGCAATCTGCTTCACGCGGAACGGGGTGAGGAAGCCGTCATTGATACCGTCCTTGAGCGAATAGGTATAAACCGGCTCGCCGAAATAGGCGTAGGTGTCCACGTTGTCCCGGCGCTTCGGCGTCGCGGTGAGGCCGAGCTGCACCGCCGGCGCGAAATAATCGAGAATATCGCGCCAATTGCTCTCGTCGTTCGCGCCGCCGCGATGGCACTCGTCGATCACGATGAAATCAAAAAAATCCGGCGGATAGGCGCCGTACACCCCGCGCGCTTCCGCCACCATCGCCAACGAGGCCAAATCTTCCTCCGCCAGCGGGTAGACCAGCGGCGTCGAGGCGGCGGGTTTGACCTGTTTGAGCGAACCGGCCTCATCGGTTCCGAAGGTCATGAAGGTCTGGAAGATGGTGAAGAACAAGCTGCCATTCTTCGGCGCCCTGCCCTTCTTGCGGATCTCATCCGGGGCGATGCGGACCAAGGCGTCTTCCGGGAAGGCGGAGAAGGCGTTGTACGCCTGATTCGCCAGGATGTTGCGATCGGCGAGGAACAGGATGCGCGGCCGGCGCGTGGCTTCACGGCCCAGATTCCACCGCGCATGAAACAGTTTCCACGCAATCTGAAAGGCGATGAAGGTCTTGCCCGTGCCGGTGGCGAGCGTCAGCAGGATGCGCTGCTCCTCCTCCGCGATGGCCTGCATCACGCGCTCGACGGCGATGTCCTGATAGTAGCGCCCCGGATGCGAGCCGCCCTTGTCCTCGAACGGCACCGCCGCGAAGCGGTCGCGCCACGCATTCGCCTCGGCGAAGGTCATGGCCCAGAGTTCGTCCGGCGATGGATAGGCCGCAATTTCACCTTCCGCGCCGGTTTCCATGTCGATGGCGTAGATGCCTTGGCCGTTGGTGGCATAGGTGAAGCGCACCGCCAGCTTGCACGCGTAATCCTTGGCCTGACCCACGCCCTCGGTCAGGGCCTGATCCCACGCCTTGGCCTCGACCACGGCCAGCTTGGTGTTGCGATACTCCAGCAGATAATCCGCCTTGATCGACGTGCCGCGTTTGCCGTGGCCCTCGATGCGGCCCGGCGCGATGGCGTATTCCCGCCGAATGCGGCTGCCTTCGACCACACCCCAACCCGCCGCTTGTAAGGCGGGATCAATGTGCTCGGCGCGGGTCTCGGCTTCGTTCATTGGGGTGTCGCCAGCATGTTCATAGCCGCTTCCAACTCCCGAGCATTGGCTTCGAAGCGCTGCTGGTTGAGTGTGTAGCCCTGGGTGAGGTGTTCACGAAGAATACGGGTGGCCCATTGGCGAAAACGGGTGCCCTGCTGCGATTTGACTCGATAACCGACCGAAATGATGACATCGAGGTTGTAATGCTCGACCTGGTAGGTTTTACCATCAGCGGCAGTATGTGCAAATTTTGCACATACTGCATTCGCTTCCAGTTCGCCCTCGGCAAAGACATTCCGCAGGTGCTTGGTAATGACGGAGCGGTCGCGCCCGAACAACAGACTCAGTTGCTCCTGGCGCAACCACACCGTGTCTTGTCCCAACCGGACTTCGACCGTTCCATTTTCGGTCTGATAAATGCTGATTTCATTCATCGCGTGTTCCTGATCATAAACGACCGTTGAAGGCTTGGTGCAGCAGCGACGTCTTCAACGCCGCAAGCCGCAAGAGCCTGCGCTCGTAGCGGCGGGCGAGGCATTGAGGGTCTTGGTCATTGTTCCAACCACTGCATCGTGACCAGACCTGACAGGTCTATGGCCGGAACGATGATCAAGGCCGCATTGAGCTTCTGCCGCGCATAGCGTTTGGGATCGCTCGCGTAGCAGGCTCATGGATTCAAGTACCAAAGTGTGCCGTTGAGTACCGCCGCGAAACTCACCCAGGCCAGATACGGCACGAGCAGCCAGGCGGCGGCGCGGCTCACGGGCCGAAAGGCCAACAGGGTCGCCAGGATGGCCAGCCACAGCAGGATGATTTCCGC